>JAZDJP010000025.1:0-6609 GCA_043803805.1 Planctomycetota bacterium | reverse complement strand
GCCCCGCACGATCTCGATCCGGTCCACCAGGTACGGGTCCACGGTATTCCAGTATTGGACGGGGCCGTCGCGCCAGCAGGAGTTGTTGAGGCGGATGCCGTCAATCAGGAACACGTTCCGGTTCCCGGTGAATCCGCGCAGAATCGGCGATCCATGGCCTTGGGCGGTCTTCTGGACGTGGATGCCGGGAGTCTCCTTGAGGGACTCCGGGACCGTTCGCGCCTGGTTGTCGGCGAGTGTCGCGTTGTCGAGGATGTCCACGGCGTAGGGGACGTTGAAGGGCTCCGCCGGGGAGCGCGTGGCGGTGACGGTGACTTCCGGAAGGGCGGCCGTCCCGGGGGATTTTGGCGCCGGGGCCGGGGTGTCCGGCGCCGCCTCCGGAGTCGGGGCGTCCTCCGGCGGAGCCGGGGGGGGATTCTCCGGCGCGGCGGCCACGAGTAATGCGATACCGATAAATCCGCAGGCGGTGAACATTCGCATGGACCGATCTCCCCAAATTGTTTTCAATTCCGGCATCTTTCATTACTACGCGCGGAGCCCCGGGCGGGGACAACATTTTCGCCGGATTTTAAAAATTCCGGCCGCGGCGCGTCCGCGAAGAATAGGCAATCGGCGTGCCGGAAAACGATTTTTGCGCGATTCGCGGCAACTCCTTGTGGGGATTTGGATTTCGATGATGGAGTGGAATCGGGCCAGTGTCCGCGTTGTCGGCGGGTTGGTCAAAATTCGTACACTCCCGGCGGATTCGGTCGGGGAAATGGACGGGCATGGCGCGGAGGGATGCCTTTCGGTATAATCAAGGCTGGTTTCATTCGGGAGATTCGGGAGGCGTCATGCGCGTTGTGATTTTCGCGGCTGTCTTTCTCGGCGGGGCCGTTCTCATGGCCCTCGAGATCCTCGCATTCCGCCTCATGGCCCCGACGTTCGGAGGGGCGCTTCGGGAGACGTCGGCGGTGATCGCGGTGTTCCTGGCGGCGATGACGGCGGGGTACTATGCCGGCGGGGCGGCCGGGGATCGCCGGCCCGGAGTCGGGACGCTCGCCGTTATTTTCGCCGCCGCCGCGGGGGTGGCCGCCCTCGTTCCGGTCGTATGCGACGCGGTGAATCCCCGCGTCTCCGCCTCGACGCTTCCCCTGGCGTTGCACGCGATCGCGGCGTCAGTCCTGGTGTTTTTTCTTCCGGCGTTTCTCCTGGCGGCGGTGTCGCCGGTGGCCATCCGCCTTCTTTCCCGGGACGCGGCCACTGCCGGGCGCACGGCCGGGACGGTGTCGGCGTTCTCCGCGGCGGGGAGCATCGCGGGGACGATCCTCGCCGGGTTCGGGCTCATTAATTGGTTTTCGATTCCCGTCGCCGTGTGGATTCTCGCCGCGGCGCTGGCGGGGATGGCGCTCACGGTCTGGATTTCCGGGCGGTTCCGCGGCGCGTCGGGGACGGCCGCTCTGCTCGTGGCGCTGGCCTCCATCCCCGCCGACGCCCGGTCGGAGGAAATCATCTTCGAGAAGCAGTCCGCCTATCACCGCATCCGGGTCGCGGACAAGGATGACGGCTGGCGGGTGCTCCATTTCGACAACACCCGTCAGAGCGGGATGAAACGCGACGATCCCCTCGTCCAGTTCGAGTACGCGGACTATTTCCACACGGTGTTCCTCTTCAAGAAGGACATCCGCCGGGTGCTTTTTGTGGGGCTCGGGGGCGGGTCGGGGCCGAAGCGCTTCCTCCACGACTATCCCGACGTCGCGGTGGACGCGGTGGAGATTGACCCGGCCGTGGTGGACGTCGCCCGGAAATACTTCCAACTTCCCGATGACAAGCGCCTCACGGTCACCACGATGGACGGACGGGTGTATGTCAACAAGACCGACCGGGTCTATGACGTGATTTTCATGGACGCCTACGTCGCCGGCCGCTACGGGTGTTCCGTCCCGTTCCACCTCACGACGAAGGAATTCTTCAAGGAGGCGTCGGCGAAACTCGCGCCGGACGGGTTGCTCGTTTATAATCTCGCCTGCGACTTCGAGCATCTCTCGCCCCGGTTCTCCAAGGCCCTGTATAAAACTCTTGGGGCGGTTTTCCCGCGGCAATATGTGTTTTCGGCGAAGACCACTTACAACACGGTGCTCGTGGCGCTGAAAAAACCGGAGAACCTCTCCCGGCAGGCGCTTTTGGACAAGGCGAAGGCCCTGGTGAAGGAAAAGAAGGTGGTTCTGCCCGATTACACGGACCGCGTGGCCAACCTCAACACCACCGTCATCCGGACCGACGAATCCCCGATACTGACGGACAAATACGCGCCGGTGGATGAACTCATGCAGTAAAAGAAGTCTGGGAGTCTGGGAGTCTGAGAGTCTAAGAGTCTAAAAGTCTGAGAGTCTGGGAGTCGAAGAGACACCGAGGCGAAGGGTTGGGGGAGGACGTGTGTCAACGATCAAACGATTCGAAGATGTCCTGGCATGGCAGAAGGCCAGGGAGTTGACGCGGATCGTTTATCGGGAAACGTCCAGTGGGGTTTTTTCAAGGGATTATGCGTTGCGGGATCAACTCCGTCGGGCCTCGGTTTCCGTGATGTTGAATATTGCCGAAGGGTTTGCCCGGAAAACGGATCGCGATTTCGCGCGTTTTCTGACTCAATCGCATGGTTCCGCCGCGGAGGTCCAGTCGGCGCTCTATGTCGCTTTGGATCAGCAATACATCACGGATAAGCAATTCCGGCAGATGTACGGACTTTCCGAAGAGTGTTCACGGATGATCCAATCCCTGGCCCGGTATCTCCATCCTCCTGCGCGTTTTCCTGACTCCAAGACTCCGAGACCCCGAGACTCCAAGACTCCGAGACCGGAATGATGCCCATCTGCCCAAGATGCGACAAGCCGCTCATGATCCTCGAATTCCGGGGGGTGGAGGTGGATTTCTGCCACACGTGCCGGGGGGTGTGGCTGGATCGCGGCGAACTCGAGGCGGTGGCGGGGGATGCGGGCGCGCATGATCCGTTGCTCGCCTTCCAGAATCAGCCCGGCGTCGTGCCCCGCGGGCGGAAGCACCTTTGCCCGCGGTGCGATGCGGCGTTGCATGAAATTGGAATTCAGTCTCAGAGTCTCGGAGTCTCGGAGTCTCGGAGTCAGTTGCCGTCGACTCCCGGACTCCAAGACTCTCAGACTCCCGGACTGCTCGTGGATCTCTGCCCGAAAGGCCACGGCCTCTGGTTTGACAAGGATGAATTGCCCCGCCTCGTGGCGATGTTCCCGCCGGGGACGGTGGCGCCGGGGGTGATGGAGGCGCTCAAGGGGATGTTCGGGAATAAGCCGTTGGAATGATTACACCGATTGAAGATGTGATTGCGCCGATTGAGAATTGGATAACACGGATCGGATGTCACGAAATTTTGAGAATTCGGCAAACTGGTGTCAATCAATGCCGTCGGATAAGTCAGGGGTGTGGGGTGAGGAAAGGATCCATGGCCGTGCCAATTCATGAAAGTGATTCCGAACGCAGGGATCCGCTTACGCAACGGATTATCGCCGGCTGTTTTCAAGTTCACTCAACGCTTGGACCGGGTTTCCGGGAACTCGTCTATCAGAATGCGTTGAAGGCGGCATTGAAAAAGGAAAAACTGGAATTCTCGACCGAGCAGGTATTCCCGGTGTTATTTGAGGGGAAAAAAGTCGGATCGCTTCGGCTGGATTTGATTGTGGGAGGGAAGGTTGTGGTTGAGGTGAAGGCTATCGCCGGAGACATGCCCGACATCTTCCATCGGCAGGTGATTTCCTATTTGAAGGTTTCCGGGATGCATGTCGGGTTGCTGGTGAATTTCGGGAGGGCCAGTTGTCATGTGAGGCGCATTGTGTGTCAATCGGCGTAATCGGTCCTTAATCGGAGTAATCATTAAATAGGAGGTGTCTATGATGATTCCTTTTCTCGCGCTCGGCGCGGAGTTCGTCGTGCTGTTGGTGGCGCTGGCGGGGCTCGCCGGCGTCGCGCTGATTGTCTTTTTCTGGGGGGTCGGTGTCTACAACGGCCTCGTGCGCCTTCGGAACGAGGTGGCGAACGCCTGGGCGCAGATTGATGTCCTTTTGAAGCGCCGTTATGATTTGATTCCGAATCTCGTGGAGACGGTGAAGGGCTACGCCGGCCACGAGAAGGAAACTCTCGCCCGGGTCATACAGGCGCGCAACTCCGCCATGGGGGCCACCACCGTCGGCGACCGCATCCAGGCGGAAAACGCCCTGTCGCAGACGTTGCGTTCCCTCTTCGCGGTGGTGGAGGCCTATCCCGACCTCAAGGCGAATCAGAACTTTCTCGCCCTGCAGGAGGAACTGGCCTCCACGGAGAACAAGATCGGCTTCGCCCGGCAGTTCTACAACGACCGGTGCATGACGTTCAACACGCGCATCGAGGTCTTCCCGGCGAACCTGGTGGCGGGAATGTTCAAGTTCGCCAAGCGTGACTTCTTCGAGGTGAAGGACGAGGCCGAGCGGAAGGCGCCGCAAGTGAAATTTTAAGAAGTCTGGGAGTCCAGGAGTCTAAGAGAAGTCTGGGAGTCGAAGAGACGCCGAGGCGAAGGGTTGGGGGAGGACGTGTGTCAACGATCAAACGATTTGAAGATGTCCTGGCATGGCAGAAAGCCAGGGAATTGACGCGGATCGTTTATCGGGAAACGTCCAGTGGGGTTTTTTCAAGGGATTATGCGTTGCGGGATCAACTCCGTCGGGCCTCGGTTTCCGTGATACGGATGATCCAATCCTTGAGCCGGTATCTCCGTCTCCTCTCCCGATCTCCGGACTCCAAGACTCCGAGACTCCGAGACTCTTAGACTCTTGGACTGAATTTTATGTGGGAAGCCATTCGCGCCAACCGCCGCCGTTCCGTCCTGCTCGTGACGGGCCTGGCGGTCATCCTCGCCGCGGCGGGGATCCTCGGCGGCGGGGCCGTCGGCGGCGGGCCCGGCGCGCTTCTGGGCCTCGCGGCGGCCGGCGTCATCCTCGCCGTCCAGTGGGGCATCTACGCCTCGACGCCGGAGTCGGTGGTCCTCCACGGATTCGGGGCGCGGGAGATCTCCCGGGAGGAATCGCCGCGCCTCTGGAACGTCGTCGAGGAGATGACCATCGCCTCCGGGCTCGGAGCGCCCCCGCGTGTGTATCTCATTGACGACCCGGCCCCCAACGCCTTCGCCTTCGGCCGGAAACCCGGGAATTTCTCCGTCGCGGTCACGTCGGGGCTCCTGCGGAGGCTGAACCGGGACGAAATCCAGGGGGTGATCGCCCACGAGGTGGGGCATCTGAAAAACGGCGACGTCCGGTTCATGACGCTCGCGGCGGTGATGCTCGGCAGCATCCTGATCATCGCCGACTCCTTGTGGCGGTTCATGCGGGTCGGGACGCGTTCCTCCCGGCGGTCCAGTTCCCGTGGCGGGGGGCAGGCGCAACTTATTTTGCTCTTGGTGGCGCTGGTGCTGGCCATCCTCGCGCCGTTTCTGGCGCGGATTCTGTATTTCTCCGCCTCCCGACGCCGGGAGTATCTCGCGGACGCCTCCGCGGCCCAGTTCACCCGTTTCCCGGAGGGGCTTGCGTCGGCGCTCGAAAAAATCAGCGGATCGCCCCTCCGGATTTCCGGTGAAAACCGCGCCGCGGCGCCTCTGTTTATTATTAATCCGCTCGAGGGCATGTCCGGTGTTTCGATTTTCTCCACCCATCCTCCCGCGGAGGAGCGCATCCGGATTTTGCGGGCCATGGGCGGGGCGTCCTACGCCGCCTACGAGGAGGCCGCCCGGCGCGTCCGTGGGGCGGGGATTCTCGGGGGCGCGACGCTTCGCGGAGTAGGGGCGCAGCATGCTGCGCCCCTGCCGATCCGCCCGGCCGGCGGCCAGGGGCCGGTGGCGGACCGTCGGGAGACCCGCGCCGCCGGATATGTTTCCGTGGCGTGCGCGTGCGGCATGACGATGAATGTCCCCGGTGGGTTCCCCGAATCCGGGATCGCGTGCGTCCGGTGCGGGGGGGCCTTGAAATGGTAGGGGCGGGTTTCAAACCCGCCCTTACCTCCATATTCATCAACAAGTTAGGGATTCGCGAAAAACGGGAATTCTCTGGCATTTGAGCGGTTTTCGTTGTATTATAAAAATTGTAAACAACATAAACCACATTCGAGGGCCTATGAAAGGATTCCTGACCACCACAAAACTGGCGGAAATCGCGGGCGTGAGCCAGCCGACGATTCTCGACGCCATCACGAAAAAAACCATTTACGCCATCCGGACGCCGGGCGGGCATTACAGGATTCCCCAGGAGGAGGCGTCGCGGTTCCTCTTTGCGCAGGGGGCGGATCCCAAGCGCCTGGCGCGAAAATCCATGCGCATCCTCCATTTCACGGGCGACCCGGAGCAGGCGGTGGCGGTGGCGGCGGCGGTGGGCGGGATTGACCGGTGCAAACTGGAGGTGGCGAACAACCCGTTCAAAGCGGGGGTGCTTTTGGAGAAATTCGTCCCGGATATTCTGATTCTGGGGATGGAAGACTCGCGGATCGAGGAGGAGGTTCTGGAACATCTCGTCCGGGACATGGGGGACACGCGTCCGAAAATCCTGTTGCTGCGGCGTGACGTCGGGGCGTTGCAGGGTGACG
>JAZDJP010000024.1:0-20229 GCA_043803805.1 Planctomycetota bacterium | reverse complement strand
TCTTTGACCTGCTTCCATGACTTAAAATTGCTGAAACTCAATTGTGTTATCATTCGTCACTCTCCCTGCCGCTAGTTAAGCCCATGCTGTGCTTTATATCGTAATTGATGATGAAATCCAATTCTTCGTCCGTGAAGCTGTAGTGTTTCGCTTGAGTCGTAAATCCAATCAATGATGCAAATTATTCCAGCAATTGCCGACTCCTTATTCCTTAAATATGACCGTATTACACGGCCAAATAGGTGGCAAGAATTATCGGGCAAGGATCCGTGTGGATTCGGAGCTGCGTAGCGCAGTCTGGATTTGCAGGTCAAACCGAAGGCCCCCGAAACGTTTTTTGCCTGCCCACCAAGTGGTGGACAGGCAAAAAATGGTCGGGGCGACTGGATTCGAACCAGCGACTTCTTGGTCCCGAACCAAGCGCTCTAGCCAGGCTGAGCCACGCCCCGTCGAGGCGTTAACTATAGGTTCCACGAAGGGAATGTCAACCCTCCGACGGATGCACCCTACCCGTTCGGCGCGCCGGCCGAGAGCCGCTCCGCCCATTCCACCCAGGCCGGGTCGCGTTCCTGGTTGGCCGCCGCCAACATCGCGATGTAGGACGCCCGCGGCACGTACTCGGGAACGCTGTTGCCGGTGCCCAGCGCGTAGGCCCCGCGGGCCCGTGACCGTTCCAGCATGGCCCGCGCACGGGCGTACACCCCGGCCGGCGTCGAACGGCAGATGAAGTCCACGTCGATTCCGCCAATCACGGCGATCCGGTCCGACAGCCGCTCATAGGCCTGCTCGACCGGCTCGATGGCGTCCTCATAGGAATGCCTGCCGTCGTGATGGATGACTCCGATGACGTCGTCCATGACGTCGTGAAGCCGGCCGCAACTGTGGAGGATCGTCGGCCGGCCGGCGGCGTGGGCGGCCGCGGCGATCTTCCGATGCCAGGGGATCACGAAACGGCGCATGTCCGCCGGGGAAAGCATGGTCTGGGTCTTGAAGCCCCAGTCGTCGTTGACCCAGATGGCGCCCACCGCATCGTGGCGCAGGGCCTGTTCGTAGTACCGCAGAAGCCGCGATCCGACGGCGTCGAAGATTTCGCCGACCAGGGCGGGGTCGTCGAAACTCATGAGGCAGAGATTCTCGTACCCCACCATGCGCACCACGTTCTCCAGAACGCCGCAGGGACCGATGACGATGACCTTCATCCCGCCGGGCAGTTCCCCGCGGATGTCATCCAGGAGATCGGACGAAAAACGTTCCGGATCGGGCCAGGGGTACCGCTCGAAACTCCGGCGGTCCACAATCATCGCCCCGTCATTGAGCGATATGGTGTGGTCCCGTGCGACCTCCCGGGCAGGGAAACTGAAGTCCGAAGCATGCAGCGTCACATAATCATACCCCAGGTTGCGGAAGGCCTTGATCCGCCGCAACGCCGCCTGGCGCGGTCCATCACCCGCCGCCGGATCAATCCGGATTCCGGTCACGTGTTCATACAAATGATTATTCATGAACAACTCGACCAGCACCGGACGGCTCGGCCGATCCCGCCGCAACACCTTGAGCAATTCGGAAAAGTCGGGTTCGGCCCCGACAGGCCCCGGCCATCCCTCGAAATCCGTCATATCCGCCTCCCTCGTTCCATGCGCTCTCCCCTGTCGCGCGACGACCACCCCGGCACGAATATCTCATGAGAGATGTAGTTGTAACCCTTCACGGCCCCGATGGCAAGAGTGATGGCGCCGGTTGGAAAAGCCTTGCAGTCGAGCGTCCTTCATACAAAATGCCATCGTCTACGATAAAGAGGAGTCCCCCATGCGGCAAGTTCTCGTAGCGGTGATGACCCTGAGCGGGGCGCTGTATGCGGCCGGGGCGCCGGGGGCGGAGACGTCCGCCGCCCCAGGCCCGGGGGCGGGCACGACCATCCTGGGAGCGGGCAGTTACTGGCGGACACACGCGACGTACCGGGGGAAGGTCGTGCCGGTGGAACTCCTGAAGGAGGCGGACCCCGCCGCCGTCGCGCCGAAGGCCCTCGATGGCGCCTTTGAGACCCCGCTGCCCCCGGACGGCTGGATGAGGCCGGAGTTCGACGACTCGGACTGGAGCCGCGCCTCGAACCCCTTCCGCGGCGGCGTCTCCGGTCACGCCGAGGGCTACGGGGATTTCGGGGTCGCGCTCTTCGCCGGCCGCGGCAAGTTCGAGACGAAGGATCCCGCCGCGGTTCGGAAACTGACCCTGGCGATGACCTACGCCGGAGGCGTTGTCGTTTACCTGAACGGTCAGGAGGTGGCCCGCGCGAGCCTGCCCGAGGGCAAGATCGACCCGTTGACTCCCGCCCAGACTTACCCCGCGGACGCCTACGTTGACGCCGCCGGCAAGCTGGTGGAAAACCGCTTCACGGACAATCCAAGCGTGGGCAAGCGCGTGCGCCGGTTCGGGCCGGTCGAGTTGCCCGTCAAGATTCTCCGCAAGGGCGTCAACATCCTGGCCGTGGAGGTCCACCGCAGCGCCTTTCGTGCGGAGGCCGTCAAGTGGACCAAGGCTGAAAACAATTTTGCCCACTGGCCGCACATCGGCCTGGGCGAGTTGCACCTCGTCGCCGACGGCCCGAGCGTCATCCCCAACGTGGACAGACCGGCGGGCGTCCAAGTCTGGAATCAGGATGTCAACCGTGTCTTCTCCCTTGTCGAGTACGGCGATCCCAACGAGAAGCTCAAGGCCGTCAAACTGGTTGTGGCCCGCAACGGCTGTTGCTCCGGCCAGGTAGTCATCGGCTCGACCGAGGCAATCTCCGGGGCGCAGGCCCGGGTCGGCGACCTCGTCCAGGCGGCCGGCGGCGGGAAGATACCGGCCTCGGCGATCCGGTTGCGCTACGGAATGCCATCCACCACGGCCATGTCCGCCAGCCACGCTGGCTTGGCTTTGGAGGGCTACACGCCGGTCCCGGCCTTTGCGCTGCTGGAAGACGAGCCGCCATCCAAGGTGGAGCCGCAAGCGCTGCCTCCCCGTCCGGCCGCCCGCGCCCGGCTGGGACTGCCGGCCAAGATCGCCCCGGCGGCGCTCCTGCCCGTCTGGGTGACGGTGCGCGTGCCCAAAGATGCTCCGCCCGGCAACTACACCGGCACTCTGACCGTGTCGGCGACGGGAGTGTCTGAAACCAAAATCCCCATCGATTTGGAGGTCATCGAATGGACCATCCCCAACCCGGCGGACTTCCGCACCTGGGTGAGCATCTACCAGTCGCCGGAGTCCGAAGCCATCCAGTACAACGTACCCATGTGGTCGGAGGAACACTGGAAGCTCATGGAGCGGGATTTCCAGCTCATGGGCGAGCTCGGCAACCGCTTCCTGTGCATCCCACTCGTCAACCACACCCAGTTCGGCAACGATAGTTGCATGATTCCCTGGATCAAGCAACCGGACCTGCCTGCCGGGGCGGCGCAGGCAGGTGGCGGCTACACGCAGGACTTCACGGTTTACGACCGCTACGTCGCTCTGGCCGCCAAATACTGCACGCTCAAGGTGGTCTCCTACCAGGTGTACCTCTCCCAGGGCTGGAACGTTCCAGGGCCGGACAATCCCACGTTCGTCACCGTCAAGGACCCGGCCGGCGGGAAGAGCGAGCCGATGAAACTGCCGGCCTACGGCACGGAAGAGTCCCGGAAGCTCTGGAAGCCCTTCTTCGAGGAGATCAAGGCGCACGGCAGGAAGGCCGGCCTGGGCCAGGACGCGGCCATCGCTCTGGGCATCAGCCAGGATTGCGGCATCCACAAGGACGTCGTGGCTTTCTTCAAGGAGATAGTCCCCGAGGCGGGCTGGCACTACGGCGCTCACGGGCGGGAACAAACCAAGGGATTTATCTTCTCCGAGTACCTCTACGTGCCGTGGGAAATCCCGTCTCCGCGCGTCACTCGCAACTACGGCTGGCAGAACAAGCCCACGGTCCTGATCTGCCAAAGAATGTACGAGGCCAACCAGCCGCCGGAGGTCACGCGCACCATCGGGGAACGGGCGTTGCTTCTGGGCGACAACGGCGCGGGCCGGATGGGCATTGACTACTGGCCGGTCAAGGGCAGCGTGGAGAGCCCCGGAGGACGTGGACTCTTCAACCGCTGGCCGGAATCAAGCTCGGGACAGCGCAGTCCGTTCATCTACAACCTGGCGCTACCGGGCAAGGCCGGGGCCGTTGCCTCGATCAAGTACGAGGCCATGCGCGAAGGATTCCAGGAGAGCGAGGCGCGTATCTTCGTGGAGGAGGCGATCCTCTCCAAAAAGATCAGCGGCGAGCGGGCCGAGCGGGCACAGAATCTCCTCGACCGGCGCGCCCAAATTTGCCGGCTGCTGCACTCCCGGTGGGAATCCGAGGCGATGGCGGCGACGCCGGACGAGGGCTGGCAGAAACTCTCCGCGGACCTGTACCGGCTGGCCGCGGAGGTGGCCGGCAAGACGGGCGGCAAGTAAACGTGGAGGGAACGGAAAAGATTTAATCATCAGCCATACACAAGGAGGCGATCATGATATTCAACCGGAAGGACTACCTGGACAAAGTGCTCGGATGCTGGATGGGCAAGAACATCGGCGGAACGCTCGGAGCGCCGTTCGAGTGGCGCCGGCAGATCAATAACGTGAAGTTCTACACCCAGGATCTGCACGGCGAGCCGCTGCCAAACGACGATTTGGACATTCAGCTCTTGTGGCTGATCGCCATGGAAGACCGGGGCGTCCACATCAATTCACAGACCCTGGACGAGTACTGGTGCCTGCATGTCACGCCGCATTGGGCCGAGTATGGCACCGGCAAAATCAACATGCGCTCCGGGCTGTTGCCGCCCCTGTCCGGCACGTTGAACAACGCGTACAAGAACAGTTGCGGCTCGTTCATCCGGTCCGAAATCTGGGCCTGCATCGCCCCCGGGTGCCCCCGGATCGCCGCCCGCTATGCGTATGAGGACGCCATCCTTGACCACGGCAACGGTGAAGGGGTCTATGCCGAGGTGTTCTGTGCGGTCATGGAAAGCGCGGCGTTCGTGGTCCCGGATCTCCGGAAGCTCATCGCCATCGGGCTCTCGTACATCCCGAAGGACTGCGGCGTGTCCAGGGCGGTCCGCTGCGCCGTGGATTGCCACAAGGCGGGAAAGACCTGGAAGAAGACCCGCGACGAGATACTGCGCCGGCATCGCGGCAGCTCGTTCTTCAACAACCCGCAACACACCAGCCCGGATGATACGAAGAAGGGCTTCGCGAAGGGCGATCTGGGCTACGACGCGCCTTCCAACGTGGCGATTCTCGTGGCCGGCCTCCTGTATGGCGGCAACGACTTCGGCAAGATGCTCTGCATCACCGTCAACTGCGGGGAAGACACCGACTGCACCGGCGCGACGGCCGGCTCCATCTTCGGCATCATCCACGGTATCGGCGCCATCCCGAAGAAGTGGATCGATCCGATCGGACGGGGCATCAAAACGATTGCCATCAACGTCGGCGACGTGGGCGGGCATTTGCCGAAGACGGTGGACGACCTCACGGAACGAACGGCCCGCATCGCGGAGCAGGTTCTGCTCCGGAATCGCGGCGCCAGGATGTCAATCGCCGTGGACAAGGCCACGGATCTGGGCGACCTGGACGTGGGCAATCTGTATTCCAGGGATGGCGGCGCGGAGTTCTACACCTCCCTGAACGGGCCGCGGTTCCAGTTCGACTTCTTCACCGTGGAGGTGGATTACGGCGATGCCCCGTTCGTCCGGAGCAACGAACCCAAGAAGATCCGGCTCACGGTCCGGAACACGTATCTGGCACAGGCGAACATCTCCGTTCACTGGTACATGCCGGAAGGCTGGCAGGTGCTGCCGGGGGCGGATGGCGTCGTGCAGAGCCTGCCGCGCTGGCTGGGCGAACCGGTGACGGTCGAGTTTACCGTCCAGGCAGAGAAAGTCACACGGACCATGAACCGCTGCGTGGTGGAAATGACCATCGAGGGCCGGCCCACGGTGATGCTCGTCCCGATCACCCTGATGAACGGAAACGCGATGTAATTAACGCCATGCGGGGACCACAACAGTCACTTCCTCCAGGCACCACGCCAGCAGGTTTTCCACATCACACCGCCACCCGCACATCGTCCAGGTACGTCTTTGGCAGGATGCTTCCAGCCCGATATCCCTCCCGCCATTTGGCCGGGATATTTTCCGTTTCCATTCGCATCAGCACCGCCGGCGCGTTCGAAAGGCCGTCCGTCCCGGCGCTTCTGGTCACGGTGGTCATGTTCAGCATACGCTGATACACCCGTTCGTGACGGGGATTGAAGGTAAAGACGCTTGTTTCAACACCGGAATCCAAAATGTAATGCACCGTTGTCCGGATGAGAGCCATCACCACCTCTTTCTCGTACCGGAATCGGTTACGCGTCGCGATGCGCCAGGAGGCGCCGAGACGTTTCCCCTCCGCCCGGATGACGTCGCATTCGGCTTTGAAGTCCTTGTCCGTGTGCAATCCCGCGGGGCCGTCGAACGTGTAGGAAATGGTTCCCACGATCTCGCCTTTGAGGACGGCGGCCAACACCGTGGTTTCCGGGATGTGATCGAGATGCGGGTAGTGAATGAGCCGTCCGTCCGGCTGAGACGCGCAGTAGCCGCGCTCGAGGAAAGTGTCGTGTACGAGACGATAGACCGCGTCCATCTCCCGGCTTGAGCGGACAGGACGGATGAGCACCGGCACGAACGCCGGAAGCGGGATGGGAGATTCCCCGGCCACGGTTCTGAGAATCTGTGAGATTTGCGACACGCGCGGCGCGGCCGCGGTTTGGCGGGTCGTCATCTCTCGTTGCGGCATGGTCACGATCATGGCGGTCTCCTCCGTATGGTTAATTCCGTTTGTAACTCCCAGCCAGTGCCGGGAATTTTCGCTTCGGGGTTTTCAACAGAAGATGTGTTTCCGGCGGATGATGGGAAACTCCCATCTGTCCCAGGAAGTTCTGCGCCTTCGCCAACGCTTCCGCCCGGCCCAAATCCCTCTCGCCGGGGAAACCAAGCCGGATGAGCAGATTTTTCACGGCGCACCGGTTCGTAATCCCCGAGAGCGCGAGATTCATCCCCGTTCCCGCCGCAACAAGAAGAAACCAGGGGCTGACAACCTGCGCGAGGACTAGCGAAGCAAGCAACGACGCTCCCGCCAGAATCCGCCCGGCGCGCTCGTGAGTCATTTGCCTCGCGGCCTCCGACGGTTTCGGCAGGCGGCGGACCAGGACGTGCACGGGACCGCTTTTCACCTCCAGATCCGGAAGATCCGCCCGGCGCACGGCCGCGCGCAGTTCCCCCGCCCGGTAACTGGCGGCCAGGGAATCCGCGTACTGCTGATTTTGAGCGCGGCTGTTGCGCAAAAACACGGTGGTGAACAACGTGGACGCCCGCGCCAGAAGCGGATGCGGCCGCGCCAGATCGCGCGCCAGAACCACGCCTCCGGGACGCGCGAGGCGCGCCATCTCGCGCAGGACGGCCGCCGGATTCTCGAAGTGATGCAGCATGTAATGGCAAACCACCACATCATAATGCCCGCTCGGCAACCCCGTGTCGGTGGCGTCGGCAAGGACGAATTTCACCCGCGAGCCTACGCCGAACCGCCGGGCCCGATCGGAAGCGATCCGAAGCATGGCCGCGGAAAGATCCACGGCCGTCACTTCGGCGTCCGGGCGCTTCCGGGCCCAGTACACGGGCATCTGTCCGGGCCCTGTGCCCAGATCGAGAATCCTTCCCCCGGGAGGCAGATGACGAAGCGCTTCCCGCGCGAAGGGCTTTTGAATCCATCGCCACATTTTTTCGGCGGTTTCATCGTAGACGGCGGCTTCCGTATTTTCCGCCATCACTTCCCCCGAAGATTCCTGAACCCGCGTACGGCTTCTCAAAAATTCTTCCGGGAACCTGACCATGCGCACCTCCATTCATCTCAGAATACGTCAGCATGGTTTTGATGCGCAAACGACGTGCCCAAAAACTCACAGGTGAAAAACACGAATTCTTCAACAACAATTGGCAATGGATCAGCGCCGATCGTATAATAAATCATAGCACTGCTATGATATTGTCGCCATGACACCACACCTCTCGCCACTCGCTCGAGCCGTTCTCGATTCGGATTACGACAACGTTCGCGTCCTCACCAGGGACTCTTCATCGCAGCCCTCATCGCGTCGCGATGAAAAATCCTATCGCGCCATTCGGGATTTCGTGGACTCGCTCGAGGGAATGATTTCACCCGAAAAAGCGCTTTCCACGCTCCGGGAGGCACTGGAGAAGCCCCCGGATGATTTGGAATTGCTTTCTCTTATCCTTGGCGTGGGCGTGTGGTTGTCCAGTGCCCTGAATCGCGCGGGAGACGCCAAGCGATTCTCGGATCGCATGGAAGAAACCACGAGCGAAACAACGGCGAATCCCGAACTCCACTCATATTGGCTGGTCTGCGAAGCCGGCCGATTATTAAACCTCGCGCTGTCCGACAATGCCAAAGACCTTTTTAAAAAGGCCCTCTCCCGCGACATTCCGCGCGACACCGCGTTCTGGATCAGGCTCAAGATCAGCCACATGAAAATGTCCTGTTTTCACAAGGACATCTCCACGGCGGGGGATATTGCCTTCGAGTTGCATCCTCTCATTCACCGCCACCCGCGCTTTCAAGACGCATTTCGACTTGCAAAAGTCTATTACTATCGAGCCACGGGGAACACAAACGAAGCCCTCGCGCTTATCGCCACCCTTCGCCCCCCGCACGACAACAGCATTGAAACACTTTATCTTCGATTCCATTTGCTCTTCGATGCCGGACGTTGGGAGGATTTCGAGCGGGAACTTGCCGCTCTTGAAAAATCGCCCCACCCCCCTCTTACACCATGCCGCGCCACCCAGCTTCGATCCCTGAAGGCGCTCGGGCAGGGATTCCCCGAAAAAGCCGGCGCGCTTGCCCGTGAGGCACTGTCTCAAATTCAACCCCGTGACAATCCGCATCGCATTCTTTTATTTGCCGTCTGGATCCTTTCCGGCGCGGAACTCTCTCTCCGCAATCCCAAGACCGCGCGGCATCTTCTGGAAATGCAGGATCCCGGCATGACTCGCATGGATTGCGCGACACTTTGGATGCGCATCTTCCTTCTCGAAAAAAACGAACCACAAGCCGCCCTCTTCCTCAAGCGCCTGCTCGACATCGGCGAGGGCGGACGTTTGTACCTGGCCAGCGAGCTACGGGAAGCCACCGAGGTCTCTGCCCATCAAATTGAAAAACTCCACATCCTTGCCTCCAAAATCCCATCAGAGCCGAAACCCGCGAGCGACCCTTCCAACGCCACGTTCGACGCTTCTTTATGTATCGTCGGAGAAAGCCCCGCCATCCGGAAAGCGAAAACACTCATCCGGAAACTCGCCCCGCTCCCGGAAACCGTTCTCGTCACGGGAGAAACCGGAACGGGCAAGGACATCGTCTCTCGACTGCTCCACCAAACCAGCCCCCGCGCGTCGCACCCGTTTGTCGCCGTGAACTGCACCACCATCTCCGATTCACTCATGGAGGCGGAACTTTTCGGCTACGTGAAAGGCGCCTTCACCGGGGCATCCCGGGACCACGACGGCCTTTTCACGACGGCGGGAAAGGGAACGCTCTTTCTGGACGAAGTGGAATCCATGCCGGCGCGCCTTCAGGCGGGGCTTTTGCGCGTCCTGGAATCGGGCGAAATCCGCCCCGTCGGAGGAACACGCATCCGGAAAGCCACGGCGAGGATTGTGGCGGCGACGAATGTTCCTCTGGAGAAGATGGTCAAACAGGGGACATTCCGCGAGGATTTATTTTATCGCCTGGCGCGGTTTGAGATTCGCCTCCCGCCTCTCCGGGAACGATGGGAGGACATCCCTCATCTCGCGCGGTATTTTCTCGGGAAAATTTACGCCAGCGGCAAGGATGAGGCGCCGAAGCTGGGAGACGATTTGATCGAAGCGTTACAACAATGCGATTGGCCGGGGAATGTGCGCGAACTCGAAAACAAGATGCGGCAAATCGAAATCCTCGCCGGAGACCGCCGCGTATGGGGCGCCGATCTCTTTCGTCCGATTTCGTCTCCTTCCACGCCGCCCGGCCAACGCGTCCCACGCATCCGAACGTCCACCCTGGAGCGGCGGGACAAACTCCGCGCACTTTTCTCCAGAAAATCACAACTGACATTCCAGGAGGTTGTGGACGCGCTTCAATACAACCTGCAAACGGCGCTTTTCGACCTCCGTGCGCTGGAATCCGAGGGCGCCATCCGCCGCGTCCTGCATCCCAGCGGCAAGAAGACTTTGTACTACACGCGGGCGGAATGATGACCCGGATAATTTCTAATTGTTTTCAAGAAGCACCGTCTCCACGGGATTGATCAACTCGTAGCTAATCCCCCTCCAGGTAATCCGCCTCGACAAAATCGACCGGGCAATGTTCACTCCATAAAGCCAACTCGCCACCGGCGCCGCCAATACATACCACCCCACACCGTCCCTCAACTCCCGCGCCACCCCAGATTCCAGCGCCTTGCTTACCGAGTACACCATGAATACCGCATTCGCCTCCAGCAACCCAAGGTACACCGCCATTGCGCACACGGCACCCCATCCTCCGGCCGCCAAACCACCGGCCACCACCGTTCCGACCAGCACCAAAATGGAAACACTGTGCGCCATCGCCGTAAAACGCCAGAACTCCGGCATACAAACATGCGATATCGTCGTCTGACGATTCGTCCACTCCAAAACCTCGCTGAAGCTCCCGCCTTCTCGACTGACCGCGATGCACCGGGGCGCAAACTTTACCCGCAGCCCCAAATCCTTCACGGCTCGCGCCAACATCAGCCCATCGCTCACCCCACGGCACCACTTATCCATCACTCCCGCGCGTTCAAACACCTCGCGCCATACCGCCATCGCTCCGCCAAAGGCGATGTTGTGCCGGTTATCCACCAGAAACGGCATGGCGCCCGCATTCCACGCCGACCTCACATAGGACCAGAACCGCCCTCTCTCGGCCAAATACCAACGCCACCCCGTCACCATCCCCACCCCTGGATCAGCGAGCGGCGCGATCATCCGCCGCACAAAGCCGGGAGGAACCAAACCATCGGAATCCAGGAAAACATAGACCGCTGTCTCTGGAGCCGCCGCTCTCGTTGCCGCTACCTGGTTCGCCAGCTTCTGCGCGCAGGTTGCAGACCACTCCGCCACTACCACGCGAGCGCGCCCGGAATATTCTCCTGCCAACCGCTGAAGAAGCGGTAGCGACGCGTCATCGGCCGTGGTCACGAGCAAAACTTCGTAAGCCGGGTAGTCCTGCGCCAGGACCGCGCGTGCGTTCGTCTCCAAACCCGGCTCCAGACCGCGACACGGGAAAATCACCGTACACTTGGGATTCATTCCATTTTCTCCTCGGCAATATATGCGGAAAGCTGACGGGTCAACATAATCGGCACCGCTCCAAAGATAACCAGCAACGCTAATCCCGTGGCAAAAACCAACATTGTCACCATGAATCACCTCATCTCACTTCAACCGGCACAACGGCATCCCGTTCGATTGATTCCAATCCTTCGCCGAGCATTTCATCCGTCAGAAGACGTTCCGGATGCTCCAGAAGCTCCTTGATCCTGTTCAGCAACTGCGCCGCCGGCGCCCCGCTGAACAACCGGCGGTCCAACACCGCGGTCAGGTACATCGTAGGGCGTACCGCCGGCCGACCTCCAACCGCCACGACTCGATCGCGAATGGCGCCAAAAGCGAAAGCAACACCCATTGTGGATGGAATCTGAATGTCCGGCCCATACTTCCCCACGGTCGTAAGCCAAAAGGTTCCGTTGTAACGCCTACGCAGGCGAAGAACATTAGCGGCAACGAAAAATGCCAAACGTTGGATTAATAGCGGGAACTTCTGAAGTCCAAGCGTGCCCTGAAAATCAGGAACGTCTTCCGCCGGAATAGTTGAGTAGTCGTGGAGACACTGGGAAATTTCATCCATCCGCATCTTGTCAGGATTGGGGATGATACCAACCAAAGCGTGATCCTCACCATCCACCGTCCGGGCAACCATGACCGCAGCGCGAATTTCGAAGGTCGGCACAATCCGGCGGAAAGGCCAGCGCAGATAGTAAGAGTTGAAGATCGGATACTCCTTACGCATCTGCTGAATAGCCAAAGCAATCGCCTTGAGAATGACAGCCGTATAGGTCGCGTGACGATCCTTTTCGCAGAGTTTTGCACGAAGAACACAAACCTCACTCATATCTACTTCTTCAACCAGAGAGAACGGAAGTGCCTTGTGCATCATTCCGGCAACAGCCTCCTGAAGTCTGCGATGTGCTGTGATACCAAACATAATTACCTCCTGTCTTGCCTCATTTCACCGGGACGCGGCAGAATCCATCGCGTCGTTTCACGCCAGAGCTGCCGGACGGCCAGCCACGCAACAAAAGTAATAAGGTTGACATGACCATCTCCTCTTATGCGCATGCCGCGCCGACGACTTCGCAACACCATTCCGGCAGGGTTTCCACATCGAGCCGCATGAAAACCGCCGGGGCGTTTTCGAGTCCCGCCGTTCCCTCGTTTCGCGCTACGGTCTTCATATTCAGGAGCCGCTCGTAAATTCGCTCGTGCCGGGGATTGAATGTAAAGACGCAGGTTTGCACGCCATACAGCGTGCCCAGCCGCAAGGTTTCACGGATGAGCCCCATGACGATCTTCTGTTCGTCACGGCAATCTTTCCGCGTCGCGATGCGCCACGAGGATGCGAGACGCCGTCCCGTAGCACGGATGGCATCGCACTCGGTTCCAAAGTCCGTATCCACAGGAAGTCCCTTCGGACCATCCAGCGTGAGCGAATTGGTCCCGACGATACTCCTGTTCCGTTCTGCGATGAGTACAGTCGTCTCAGGGATGCCGTCATGGCGAGGATGATGGATGAGGCGTCCGGTCGGCTGTGGAACACAGTAGCCCCGCTCGACGTAGGCGTCGTGGGTGAGGCGGCACACGTCATCCATTTCGCGGTCGTTGCGCACGGGGCGGATGACAATGACCTCCGGGATTTCCGGAACAAACCCGGATGCCACGGAATCCGTTACCGCTTGGAGCGCCTGACTGACGGCCGATACCCGGTAATTCCTGTTCAATCGATTCGGCTCCATGTCAACTCCTTCCAAATTGGAAACATTAACTTACTCTTGCTGGTAGCGAAAATCGTGCCAACTCCAATCAACACAGAAATCGTTGTTGATGTACCGAAAATCAAGCAAAGCAGTAGACATGCTTTAAAATATCGCTACGATAACCGGACTACTAATCCGCAATTGTTGCCATGACGCCACATCTCTCCCCCATCGCAAGGGCCATCCTCGATGCCGACTACGACAAGGTTCGGGCCATCGCAGACGCCATCCCAGAAAACTCCCCTCTTGCCGGCATATACCACCATATCCGAGTTGCCACGGACGCCATCGATCACATTCTGCCGGCAGAACAAGGACTTTCCGCAATTCGCGAATCCATCAACCGTCCGCCAAGCGACCCGGAACTCTTTTTCATCCTTCTCATATTAGGCGCAAATCTCTCCTCTCAAAAAAGCCTTTCGGTGGATACAAACCGATTCCTATTTTTCCAGAAAGAACTTTTGAACGACCTTCCCCATCCGGAATTTAAAGCTTTTCAATTATTCGATACGATTTTTGCACCGGAGAACTTCCTGGTCATGGCCAACCAACTGAAGATATTAAACAAGGCACTCACGCTCGATATCCCCCACAACACGGGATTTTGGATCCGCCTCAAATACAACCGCGCCTACACCGCCATATCGGAAATGAACTTTTCCATCGCAGAAAATGACCTCGCGGATATCGAACCCCTCATCCCCCGGCATCCGCACCTCCGAAAATCATTCTTGCTTGTCAAACTCAACCTGTTGCGCCATCTCGGCCTCAACGTCGAAATGCTGGCACTTCTTGAGAATTTCCCATTGAAAGACCGGAGCATCCAAACACACCAGTTCCGATTCAGCGCACTCATCGACATCGGCGACTGGACCCGCCTGGAGCGAGAACTGGCGATCCTCGAAAAAAAACCTCAGGAGGCACCTCTCCCACAATGCCACATGACCCTTGTTCGTTCTCAAATCGCACAGGAGCACGGAGACCTCGCGGGGGCGCTCTCTCTAGCACGCAAGGCCATCGTCGCCGGGGGAACAGCTTTTCGCCCACAACAATTCCTTTTAAATGCAATCCGGCAACTCGCCAGCGTGGAACTTTCCCTCAGAAATTCCGGGGCCGCGCGACGACTCCTGAAAATGGTGGATCCGCAAATGAACAACATCCTCTTGTGCGAACTCTGGATGAGACTCTTTCTTCTCGAGGGGAACGAATCCCAGGCCGCACTCTTTCTCAAACGCCGCATCCACGCGAACCCTCACGGGAATCGGCACCTGATCCGCGAGCTTCGTATCACACCCGAGATTTCCGCATACCAAATTGAAAAACTTCGGCTCCTCGCCTCGCAACTCCAAACTCCGCCGCAACCGCCTTCCGCCTTTCCGCGCGAAGAACCCAATCACCTCCTGTCGCTCATCGGCGACAGCTCCGCCATCCGCCACGTGAAAACGCTCATCAAGAAATATGCACCGTTGGATACCACCATTCTGATTGCCGGAGAAACCGGCACCGGAAAAGACGTCGTGGCACGGCTCATTCACGAATCCAGCCCGCGCGCCGGATACCCCTTCATCACGGTCAACTGCGCCTCGATTTCGGATGACCTCATCGAGGCAGAACTCTTCGGCTACGTGAAAGGCGCCTTTACCGGAGCCAACCGGAATCACGATGGGCTTTTTGTCACGGCCGGGAAAGGCACTCTTTTTCTCGACGAACTTAACTCCATGTCTCCACAATTGCAGGCGGCGCTGTTACGCGTTCTCGAAAATGGAGACGTACGTCCCGTGGGAAGCACCCAATCGCGGAAAACGCACGCTCGCATCATCGCGGCATCAAACAAACCACTGGAAGAAATGATAAAATCAGGAACGTTCCGGGAGGATCTCTACTACCGTCTCGCGCGGATGGAAATCAAAATTCCACCGCTTCGGGAACGGCCGGAGGACATTCCAACACTTGCCCATCATTTCCTCAAGATGTTTTGCGCTCCGAAATTCGACAGTTCCACTTCCGTAGCAAACCCTCTGCGCCTCGGAGAAGACCTCCTTCAGGCGTTGAAAAAACATCCTTGGCAGGGGAATATCCGCGAGATGAGAAACAAGATCGAGCGTATTGTAGTGCTTGCCGGAGACCGGGTCGTGCTAAACTCGGATCTTTTCCAAGAACACATCCCCTTACATCCCTCTGGCGGCAAACGCGTCCGGCACAAATCACAACAACGACGGGAATCTTTACATGCCCTTTTTCGAGAACGCCCCCATCTCACATTTCAAGAGATCGTGAACTCCCTTCTCTGCAGTCGCGACGCGGCGCTTGCCGATCTCCGGGAGCTGGAATCCGAAGGGTTCATTCGACGCGTTCCGCGCCCCGGCGACAGGAAAACCCTGTACTACACACGGGCAACGTGAATTGCTCCTCATCTTCCGCGGGCTGACGCCGTGGTACCGGCTGAATAACTTTGAAAAGTGAGAGATGTCCTCGTACCCCACCTGCCGCGCAATCTCCCCCACGCGAAGATCCGTGTTCCGGAGCAGAAACGCCGCCTCCCGCAACCGGAGCGTCAACGCGTATTGAACAGGGGCGTAGCCGGTGTGCCTCTTGAACAGCGCCGAGAAATGCGGAATGGAAAGACAGGCCCGGCGGGCAAGTTCCCCGAGAACCACCGGCTCACGATAGGACTCGTCGAGATGCCTCTGAACGTCTTGAATCCCCGGCGGGACGAACCGTTGCGCCGCCCCCGCCGAACGCATCCGGGCGACCTCGCGCGTGAAAACATGCGTCAGGTGTCCGAGAATTTCGGGATCGGGCCGCTGGTGGCACGTCACCTCGCGATGAAGCGCCAGGAGCCAGACCTCCACAATCCCCGCGTCCGGCAGAACCATCAACCGGTTCACCGGCACGCGGGCGGCCGCCAGCGCCTGCCCGGCCCGGGGGCCGTCGCAGAGAAGCCAGGAATGCGTCCACGACGCGGTAGCGTTGCCGTAGCACCGGCCGACGCCCGGATTCCAGATGAAAAGCGCGCAGGGCGAAATCTCCCGGGACGCGGTTCCCGTCCCGAAAAAAGCCGTGTCGTGAAACAGCATGAAGAGATAATCGGCGGCCCTCTCCGAACGCCGGACGACCATGGGCGGCATCTTCTCGCGGATCGCCAGCCCCCGGATGGCGAACACATCACCCTTCGTCTTCGGCGGCGGAAGGTAATAACGGACGGGAATCATATCATAAGATTATACAACTAAATCATCATCGGCGCCATTTCTTCCTGGCATCGCTGGAGGTACACTGAAAATAGATAAATACCAATCAATTCGTTTGGCGAACGCCAAATGAATTAAAGGAGGAACGCCATGTTTCTGACATCAGCGCAGTTCGATCGTTACGAGGAAACCATTCGCCGCGCGGTGCAGTGGTGTCGTGACCACCAAAAGTATCTCCGGGAACACCAGGACCTTCAGGGGCACTACAAGGCCCCGTACATGTGGAACCGCGTCGGAGACAACCGTATGTGCGGGCTTTACCGGGCACTCATCCACGATCGTTTCCTCCAGCCCGACGGCGACTTCCGGATGTCCCCCACGGTCAAGGGCTTCGTTCATTTCCCCTGCACGGGCGTCAACCAGTACATCTACGCCAACGGCTGGCTGGTCGTCGGGCTCCAGTCCATCGGCGCCTACGACATCGTCCAGCGCGCCATGCCATTCATCCTGCACTTCCAGGATCCGACGCACGGAGGATTCTACGCCGCCTTCAATCCGACGACCGGCGTCATGGACCCGCGCCTCATGGACACCTCCAGCACTTCCTCGGCGGGTTTCGCCTGCCTGGCCACAGGGCGGATCGCCGAAGCGCGCCGCGCCGGCGACTTCCTCCTGCGCGTCCTCGAACTCCAGCCGGATTTCAAACACCTGTTTTTCTCCTGCATGAAAGCGGACGGCACGCTCCTCACCGAGCTCTCCGGTAGCGAAAACCAGTGGGACGCCGACGGCCGCAAGCAGAAATGCCTTTCGGGCAAGGCGGACGGCGGTAACGAGCTGACCTGGCTCATCGGGAAACCAACGAAGTTTCTCTCCCGGCTTTATATCGCCACCGGCGACAAGCGGTACCTGGACGGCGCGATCCGGGCGTTCGATTTCTTCTATTGCCTCGACGAACGCGCCTGGACCAATTTCGCCAGCTGCAAAACGATGTGGGCCGGTTCGGAACTCTACCGGCTGACCGGCGAAAAACACTTCGCTGAAACCTGCGTGCGGCTCATGGAGTTCTACGCCCAGTCGCAACAGCCGGAGGGACACTGGATCCACACGCTCTGGCACAAGAGCAACGCCGACCAGACGCTGGGATGGACATCCGATATCACGCACGAGTACGTCGCGGAGATGTCCGACGTGCTGACGGACTTCAGCGATGAGCGAGCTCCGTGAACGATTAAAAAAAATGCCAACTCCGCCGTGGTCACGAGCCCCGGCTTCGCCGCGACGACCCGAGGGATGAAATTCACCACGGGAAAGGAGGGCGCGGTCCGGCTGGTCCCGCTCGGGTATCCTGGCTTCCCAACCGGTTTCTCTCCTTGTCGCGGCGCGGCGAGTGACATACAATAATTGCGAAGGAGGGACTCACGCGTGAAGATCCTGCTTGGCTCCGGCGCCGTCCTGGTCCTCGGCGCGCTCGTGCTCTCTATCCGTCCTGCGGCGGAGAACGCCGCCGGGGCGCAGGTTGCCCCGCCGCCGGCCGCGCCGGCCGCCTACCCCCAGGAGGAGATCTCCGACACCTCGGCGCACTCCGACGAGGCCCTGGTCAACGTCCGCCTGGCCGCCGACCGATGGCCGGACTGCACCACCCTGGCCTCGGCCATGGAGGACATCTTCCGGCTGGAGGGCGTCAAGGACAAGGGTGACTCCGACAAGGCCATGGCCCTGTGGAAGTGGTTCCGGGTGCTGGTCAGTTCCACCGGCGGCGCCTATTCCTACGAGGGCCCGCGCGGTCAGGAACGGCTGTGCGGGGACCCTCACGGCATCTTCACGGTCTACGGCCACCACCAGTGCGACGGGCTGAGCTGGGCCATGGTGCCTCTCTGGCGCGCCGCCGGCTACATCGCCTTCGACGAGTGCACCCACGGACACACGATCGCGGCTCTGCGCTACCGCGACGCGGACGGGCAGGCCCGGTTCCACGACTTCGACCCGCAGAGCCGCTTCTACTACTGGAACGACGAGAAGAAGATCGTGGGCACGTGGTCCATGCCGGTCATGCGCGGAAGGGTCTACCGGCACGTGACCGCCCCGCAGAAGTTGCACAGCCTGCGCACCTCGCTGCGCATCGGCGAGACCATCGAGCGCGCGTGGGAAAACAAGGGACACATCATCCCCCACCATGGCGCGCCCGAAAACGGAAACATGGACGCGGCCAAAGCGGCCTCGGAACGGGACGCATATTACGCCCATGAGCCCGGAAAAACCAGGGGGGTTTATGCCGTGGTCGGCGAGGAAGTCCAGACTCTGGAGGCCTGTCTGGACCCGGAACGCTTTGCCGGTCAACTTTACGACGGCTCGGTCAACGCGGCCTGCTCGGCGCCGAAAACCGGCCGGGCGACACTGCACCCGGCCGCCGCCGGAAAGCCGGCGGAACTGATCTGGCGCATGGCCCCACCCTACGTGGTGGCCGCGGCCACATGCGAAGCCAGACTCGTCAAGACCGACGCCGCCGACCTGTGCCGGTTGTCGGTCTCTCTGGACGGATCCACGTGGACGCCGATCTTCGTGAAGGAGAAAACCGGCGAGGAGACGGTGGAGATCGACCTGGGCAAGGTCGCGCGCGCGGCGGGCAAGCCCGACGTGTACACCGCCTATAACTTCTTCATCAAGGCCGATTTCCAGGCCGCCGGCGACGTCCGCGGCGTGGGGGCCAGCGCCCTCAAGATCACCGCCTGGCGCCAGCTCAACAAGCGAACCCTGCCCAATCTGCGCCCCGGAGAGAACGTCCTGCGTGTGACCGCCGACAATCCGGCCGAGGGGTTTGTCCTGGAGTTGGAGGTCGGCTACACGCTCAAGGGCCAGGCGCGCGAGGTCAAGCGCCACGTAAGGAACTTCCCCTACTACTTCCGGATCGACGCGCCTGACGCGGCCGACACAAGGCCCAAGGACTGGAACTATGACCAGAAGTTCAATGACGGCGACCTCCAGATGACCCATGTCAGGATGCGCCTCGTGCCGGCCAAGGACGCGCCGGCGTCCGAGCCCTCGCTGAAGGAGGCCGACGTCCTGCCCAAGTTCGAGGCGGCCGGCCCGCACCCGGCAGACTACTCCGGCGAGCCCTTCAAGAAGATACTCAAGCCCGATCGGATCGAAAGCGACGTCCGCCAGACCAACGGATTCTTCCCGCAGGGCGACCTGAAGCCCCTGGACGACGATGCGGCCATGAACACCCTGCTCAAACGGCTTAAGGGCGGCTCCGAGGCGGACTGGCGGGCGGTGGAAGACCTGGGGGACTACCCCAAGGCGCTCGACGCCCTGCTCGGGTTCCTGCCGGCGGCGAACATTGACCAAACCCTGTTCATCTGCAAGGGGCTGGCCAGGCAGAAGCCGGCCCGGGCGGTCAAGCCGCTCCTGGACAAGTGGAAGAAGAAGGGCGCGGGGGGCGCGCCGGGGGCGCGCTACATCCCCGACGTCCTGGCGGCCATCGGCGACCGCAGCGCCGTGCCCGAGCTGATCGCGCCGCTGCCCCGGATGCGCTTCGATTTCCGGTTCCACATCGCCCACGCCCTGGGCATCCTCGGCGGACCCGAGGCGGAAAAGGCCCTGGCGGACCTGGCCGCCAACGACCCCTTCCCGGCCGTCCGCGAGGAGGCCGCGGAGGCCCTCAAGGCGCTCCGCGCCAAACCCTGACCAGATCCAATAGCACTTACCTAAAGGGCTGTTTCAAAACCGTTACCTGGCTCCGGCCGGCTGCAAGCCCGCCATCCGGCGTCGCGCCTCCTCGGCGTATCTCTCCGTTGATACGCAGTCGTCGGCGCTCCTTGGCTGGCGGGCTTTCGCTCGGCCTCAGGC
>JAZDJP010000023.1:0-83809 GCA_043803805.1 Planctomycetota bacterium | reverse complement strand
GGCACGTTCAACGCGGGCGGGATGAAACTCCAGGTGACCGGCTACTTCACGATATCGGGCGGGACGTGGAACGAGAACACGGGCACCATCGAGTTTATCGGCGCCTCCAACTCGTACGTTGACGTCGTGACCACCGAGACGTTCAACAACCTGACGATCAATAAAAGCAGTTCGGGATACATATTCAACATCAGCGATGCGGATACCCTGGTTGTAAACGGCGCACTGGCGCTCACCCGCGGCACACTCTCCGCCTACAGTGGCGGCTATGGCATCCTCAACGCCAAAGGGCCGATTTCCATCGGCGCGGCGTGGAGCAGCACGTGGGTCTGTGATGATTACCTCCTCATTGACGGGGCGGTGAATCAGAGTTTTTCCATCCCCGCCGGGGCGACCGCCCCCACTCTGGTTTTGAACAACGCCCTGACCACGGTCAGTTTCGATCCCGGAGTCAACGCGAGCATGACGGCCTTCACTCTCCAGGACGGGACGTTCCAGTGCTCCTCCGGCATCACGACGTTTACCAGCACGTTCGTCATTTCCGGCGGGCAGTTCGAGCACAATAACGGCACCGTCGTCTTCAGCGCCAACGGTCTGTCGGCCGACGTCGCCTCCTCCGTCACGTTCAACAACCTGACCGTGAATATGCTCAGTACGGGCACCGATGGTCTCGTCGTGGGGGCTGGGGACACATGGGTCGTTCTCGGTGATTTCTACCAGCAGAGGGGCAGTATTATCGGTTCGGCGATCTTCGAGCTTTATGGGAACGTCACGATAGGGAGCGGGGCGCAGAATTATCCCAGCTGCGCGAGCCTTACGTTCAGGGGTTCGGCCAACCAGACATACACCGACGGGCGCGCCGGTTATGAGGTTGGCGGCACGTTCGTCATCAACAAGCCGGGGGGGAGTGTGATCCTCGCATCCGACATGGACCTGACGTGCAGCGCCTACTGCGGCGGCCAGGATATGACAATCACCTCCGGGACTCTCGACATGGCCATTTACAATCTCACGGTGTATGACGTCCTCACGGTCGGGGCCGCTGGAACGTTGAAACAGGGAAGCGGAAATCTTTCCTTCGGGAAACTGGATGTGATCGCCGGGGGTGTGTATCAAAACAATTCCACCGGCGACATCACCGTCGGAACCGGGAACGTCGCCAACGCCGGCGCGATCACCTTGAACAGCCGGGGCGGCGGGTGCGGCACGGATGATATTCTTATTCGTTCGAGCCTCACGGGAACCCAACGGGCCTGGACCGGCGCCGGGACGTTTACGGTCCGCGACGTGGATGTCAAGGACCAGGCCGGCGCGGCCGCGATCACGGCGTATTCCAGCACGTCCACCGCCAACAACGGCGCGAACTGGACGTTCGACCCCTCCTGCCCCGCCGCGCAGGTCGTCTGGGGCGACGGATCGAACTTCCCCCCGACGGGGCCGTGGAGCACGCCGGAGAACTGGACGAACGACACCCTCCCGGTGGCGGGGGACGTTGTGGTGTTCTCGGACGTATCCGTTGCGAACTGCCTGGTGGATGCCAATGTTAACGTAACCGGTATCCAAATTACATCGGGCTACACGGGATACATCACCCAGAGCGGGTCGAATACGATCACGGTCGGATCGGGCGGCTTCGATCAGGCGGGGGGGACGTTCAGCGGATCGGGTCAGGCGATTGACGTCAACGGCCCGGTCTGGCTTTCGTCAGGCGCGAGTTTCGCGTCCTCAAGCGGCACCCTCTCCGTCAGCGGCGACTGGACGGTGATCGGGACGCCCGCGTTCAACGCCAACGGCGGGAATGTGAAATTCGACGGCGCCGCGGCGCAGACACTGTCGTCCGGGGGCATCGCCTTCAACAACGTGCAGGTGGCCAACACATCCGCCGCGGCGGTTGCCGTGGTGGGGCAGATGGACGTGAACGGTTCTCTCACGCTCACATCGGCCTATGACATCCCCGGGGGGATCTTCACGGTGGCGGGGAACTGCGTCTCGACGGACGCGAGCATCGGGGGATCGTGCGCGATCACTCTGGACGGGACGGGGGCGCAGACGCTTTCGGCCGCCGGGGGCGACTTCCCGAACGGGTCGTTCGTCGTCAACAAGTCCTCCGGGACGGTGACTCTGGGGTCGGCGCTTTCCCTTCCCTTGAGCGTCCAGACCCTGACGGTGACGAACGGGACTCTCGATATGGCGACATACAGCATTACCGTGAACGGCGCCGTATCCGTCAGCGGCGCGATCATACTCGGCGCGGGGACGCTTGCCGCCGACAGTCTGACCGTGAACGGTCTTTTCACGCACGGCGCGGGAAACATTGACGTCCGGCTTCTCACCGTCAGCGCCACGGGGACCTACAAGGACGAGTCCACCGGAGACCTCACGATCGGGACGGGGGGGGTGTCCAACAGCGGCTCGATGATTTTAAACTCCGCCGGCGGGGTTTGCGGAACGGACGACGTCGCGATCCGTTCGAAGACTCCCGGCGTCCGGGTGGTCTGGTCGGGAGGCGGGTCGTACACATTTGTCGATCTGAACGTTCAGGATCAGGGTGGATCGGCGGCGATCACAGCGTATTCCAGCACGAACGTGCCGGACAGCAACGGTACGAACTGGACGTTTATCGGGACATGCCTGGTGAAGGCGTGGGGGGGCGGATTGAACAATCCGATCACGGACCCAAACTGGAACGTGGCCAACAACTGGACGTTGAACTCCGTCCCCACGAGTTCCGATCTCGTCATGTTTGATTCGACCTCGGTCGTGAACTGTACGATCAACGTCGCCGCGAGCGTCGCGGGCGTCCAGATCCTGTCAACCTACTCCGGGACAATCACCCAGGCGGCGGGCGTCACTCTCACCGTCGGGGTCCAGCACTTCACCCAGCAGGCCGGGACGTTCACCGGCGGCGATTCCGCGATTGACATGAACGGGGATTTCATTTTAAACGGCGGCTCGTTCACGGCCACCACGGGCGTCATGACGGTCGCGGGCGAATTCAGCGTCATCGGCGGCGCGTTTAACGAAAGCACCGGCACGGTCACGTTCGACGGCGCGGCGGCCTCGATTGACGTCGCGATCAGCGAGCAGTTCTGCAACCTCACATTCGCCCCGGCGACGGCCGGCGCCGTGAAGACCGTCTCGAATGACGACACACTCGTCGTCACGGGGACTCTGACTCTCACCGAGGGGTATGTCAACCAGACGACGACGCCCTCCACCGGGACGATCGCCGCGCGCGGGGCCGTCACGCAGGGAGCGGCGTTCGACGGCACCGCGTGGAACAGCACGGGAACGCTCATCATTGACGGCACGGGGGCGCAGCAGTTGACCGGGGGAGGGTCGGGGGCCGGGTTCATGGTTCTCAAGATTGACAAGTCGTCCGGGACTCTCACGCTTTCCGGGACCGTCGCCACGACCCGGGACTGGACTTATGTCCGGGGAACCGTGGCGCCCGGGGCGTCCAAGGTACACTTTCCTTATCCGACCACCAATGTGATCACGGGGTCTCACGCGTTAAATGACGTGGAATTCGGTTATGCCCACGTGATCGCCTCGGGGACCACGCTTACGATCAACGGGACCCTGACGCTCAACTCCCCCTCTAATCAGTTGCACCTCGGCGGACCTGGGATCATTGAGCTCAAGGGGAACCTCGTCATCGCCGGCCCGGGGTCACCCGCGGGTGGCAACGGGGGCGACAACGGGACGATTGTGATCAACGGAACGGGCGATCAGACGATAACCGGGACGGGAACCATCCTTACGGGTCGTCTTCCCACGAACATCACGATTGACAAACCGTCGGGAACGCTTTATATGGCGGGGTACATCACCCTCGGAGGCTGGCCGGCCGGCGTCTGGTGGTACAAACAGGGGACGATTGACCCCGGCGACTCCACGGTGATCTTTTGCGGATGGCACTCGCAGCAGATCCAGCAGATCAAGGGATCTCACACGTTGAAAAACGTTCTCTTCTCGAATACTGGGACGTCCTCCGTTACGATAGACGCCGGGACGACTCTCACTCTCACGGGCACACTCACCATTGATGACACGCTCCTGGCCGGTCCCGCGGCGTTGAACGGCGGCACGATCGAGGCGCGGGGCGCTGTCGACATCGGCGTCAACGCCGACGGCGGCTCGACGGCGATCACGTTCGGCGGCTCCGCGGATCAGGTCTACACCGACTACGGCGGGGACGAACCCGACGGGACGTTCACCATCAACAAGCCCTCGGGGAAAGTGACTCTTGCGTCGGCGATGGACGTGACCGGAAGCGGCCAGGACCTGACAATCACATCCGGGACTCTCGACATGGCCGGTTACGCCCTCACGGTGGCCGACGCCCTCACGGTTTCCGGGACGCTTACACAAGGCGCGGGGCTTCTCACCACCGGCACGGGCGCCGCGACGGTCACGTCCGCGGGGACGTGGACGAATTTGTCAACCGGCGACGTCACGGTCGGCGCGGGGGGGGTGAATAACTATGGGGCCATCACACTCAACTCCAACGGCGCCGCTTGCAACGACACCAAGGACATATTGATCCGTTCCAGTTCCAGCCCGACCCAGAGGGCCTGGACCGGCTCGGGCAACTTCACGATGACGGATCTCGACGTCCAGGACCAGGCCGGGACGGCCTCCATCGCGGTGTATAGCGGGACCAGTTCGAACAACGGGTCGAACTGGACCATCAGCGGCAGTTGCCTTGTCTCCAAGACATGGGGCGGCGGCGCGAACAATCCGATCACGGACCCAAACTGGAACGTGGCGGGCAACTGGACGGGGAATGCCGTTCCGGGCGCGGCCGACGTCGCGGTGTTCGACGCCACCTCGACCGTGAACTGCGCCCTGGATGCCGTTGTCAACGTCGCGGGAATTGACATACAGGCCGGGTACACGGGAGGATCCGGTTCGACGATCACCCAGAACGCGGGGATAACGGTGACCGTGGGGGGGCAGAATTTCACCCAGGCGGCGGGGACGTTCACGGGGGGGGATTCCGCCATCACCGTTAGCGGAAAACTCGCCATCTCCGGCGGCGCCTTCACGTCCACAACCGGGACGCTTTGGGTCAAGAGCCACATCGAACTGTCGGCCGGGACGTTCAGTGGCGCCTCGGGACGGACGGATATTGACGGAAGTCTGAAGCTCTCCGGCGGGACCTACACGGCCACAAGCGGCATCACCGAGATTGCCGGCACATTCACCAAGACGGGCGGGACATTCGCCGCCGGCGGCGGCGCCGTGGTTCTAAACGCCGCGACGAGCCAGACCGTCACTCCCGGATCGGCATCGTTCAATCACCTGGTGGTTAACGATTTCCTGGCGGGTTATTGGCGTCTCGATGAAGGTTCCGGAACTTCCGCCTTGGACGCGAGCGGCTACGGTCAGACCGGCTCTTACAGCGTGAGCGCCCCGACCCAATCAGGCACCGTGCCCACTCTGAAATTTTACGATCCCAAATCCCTCCAGTTCGCCGCCGGGAGCACCCAGTACGTCACCGTGGCGGACACCGACCGTCTGGACGTGAATGACACCGAGGACCTTACCATCGCGGGGTGGTTCAACCTGAGTTCCTATACGGCCGACCACACCATCGTGGCGAAGCGGGATGGCCAAGCCGACACGGACAAGGGTTACATCGTTTACATCGATGGCGATGTGGATGACAAACTCTACTTCGAGATTTCGGACGGGACGGCGGCGCATGAATTCAACATGAAAACGGCGACGGCGTTCACCGCCGCGGGTTGGCATCATTTCATGGTGGTCTGGGATCAGGACACGGCGGCCAATTGCAAAATTTACATTGACGGGGTTGCGGTGGCGGTGACGCAGGGAGGATGTGCGATCGCGACCGTGGGGGATACGTCGAACACCAAGACATTCCGCATCGGCGCGGAGTCGGATAGCGGCTCTCCGTTTGATGGCTACCTCGACGACATCCGGGTATACAAACGCACGCTCACGGCGTCGGACGCCTCTACGCTCTTCCTCGGAAACGAACCGGGGGTGGGAAGCGTCACATGGACTCTCGCCGGGGCGCTCGACGTGGACGGGGACCTCACGCTCGGATCGGGGACCCTGGACGTGTCGGCTTCGAATTATGGCATTAGTGTCGCCGGGAACTGGTTCAATCACGGCGGCCTCTTCACGCCCCGGGCCGGGACGGTTGTCTTCGATGGCGGCGCGGCGGGGAAGTCCATCTTGATGGGTTCCATCCAGCCGTATAACGTCTCCGTCACGGGCGCGGGGGGGTGGACTCTGGCGAGTCCCCTCACGATGACCGGGACTCTCGCCATTTCGAATGGCTCTCTGGATGTCTCCACCGCCAATTATGGTGTCCAGTGCCGGACGGTGAACCAGACCGGCGGGGCGTTCGCCGCCCAATCCGGGACACTCACACTGGCCTCGAGCAGCGCGGGCGAGACTCTGAAACTGACGAGCGCCGCCTATAATTTGACGGTCGCGGGTGACGTTCTGAGCGGCCTCGAGCTCCGCTACAAATTCGACGAGGGCGCGGGCACGACGGCGGCGGACGCCACGGGGAACGGGCACACGGGCGTCTTGACGGGCGGGGCGGCGTTCACGGGCGCCGGAAAATTCGGGGGGGCGGCGCAGTTCTTCGACACCAACGACAAGGTGCTTGTGGGTCCCGTGGCGAACCTCGGGGCGGCCTGGACCATCGCGTCCTGGTTCATGGGGCCCGTGCCGAGTAATCCGGGCAGTTGGAACACGATGACCCGCGGGACGACCGCCGCCGGGTCGGGCGATCACCACATCATCGTCCAGGACTCGACGAAGTTGCTGGGGATGTATGACAACGTCTCGGGGGGCAACTTCCGGTCCAGCGGCTACAATATATCGGGGCTCTCCCCCGGGTGGCATCACATCGCGGCGGTGGGCACCGTGGGCGTCACAAAATTCTACATTGACGGGACCTATGTCGGGCAGTCCGATCGCAACGGTCAGGATGATGTGTATTGTGTGGGGAATTACCAGGGGGACGCCCAGAGGTTCTCGGACAATATGGACGAATTCCGGGTGTACAACCGGGCTCTCTCTGCGGGGGAAATCGCCACCATCGCCTCGGCGGCGATGGGCTCGAATACGACGTACACACTCGGGGCGAATCTGAACGTCACTGGCGCGTTGTCCATCGGTCTCGGGAACACCCTTTCCACGAGTTCCTACACGTTCACACTGGCCACTCTTCTAACGATGACCGCCGATTCCGGGACATACACGGGGGGATCCAACACCCAGACGTTCAGCGGAGGCGTCACGGTGTCCGGCGCGTCCGTGTCGTTCGGGAGCGCCGCGGCGGACGTGAACGGCTCGATGACGATGACCGGAGGGACGGTCACGGGGACATCCGGGACGATGACGGTGTCGGGCGACTGGACGAAGACCGGCGGGACATTCACCTCCAACAATGGAACCGTGGAATTCGACGGCGCGGGGGCGCAGGCTTTGCGGAGCGGCGGAACGGACGCGGGAAGCGATTTTTCAACCCTGCGCGTCAACAAGACCGGCGGGATTTTATCGCTAACGAATGACGCGATTTCGGCGGGCACACTTCTCCAGGTCTTGCAGGGGACGTTCTCTCCCGGGGCGCTTGCCGTGACGGCGGCGGCCGTGACGGTGGACGGGGGGACACTCGCGGCAGGTGCGGGGGCGCTGACGTGTAGCGGCGCGTTCACCGAGTCCAGCGGCGCCTTCACGGGCGCGGGGGGCGCGGTGGACGTGAACGGGGCATTTGCGCTCTCGGGAGGCGCCTTCACGGCGCCGTCGGGAGCGATGACGGCGGCCGGGAATTTTACAATTTCGGGGGCGCCGACGTTCACGGCGGGGACGAATACGATCACACTGGACGGGACGTCGTCGCAGACCCTGACGACCGGGGGAAAGACATTCTACAACCTGACCCTGGCCAACACCGGGCCGGGGGGCGGCAACACGGTGGCGTTGTCGGGGCTTCTGGACGTGGACGGGACTCTCTCGATCACGGGCGGCGTTCTCGACCAGGGCGCCAATAATGCCCAGGTGGAGGGGGTGTCTCTCGGGACCGGGGGCGTGTGGAGCAACACCTCGACGGGGGACATCGTGGTGGGCGCGGGAGGCGTGGCTAGCAGCGGCTGCGTGAGTTTCAACGGCGGGGGCGCGGGATGCGGGGCGGACGAGATTGTGATCACATCGAGCGGATCGCCCACGCAACGGAACTGGAGCGGGAGCGGGACGTTCAGCCTCAAGGATGTGAACGCGACGGACCAGAACGGGGTCGTTGCGATCACGGCGTATTCGAGCACGGGGATAGGGCAGAACAACACGAACTGGACGTTCACGGGGTCATGCGGGGCGGTTTCCTCGGTGGCCAGCGGGAACTGGAATACGCCGGGGACGTGGGACGGCGATCCCGCCGCGGTGCCGTTGTTGTCGGACGAGGTGGAGATCGTGTCGGGTCACACCGTGACGTTCGACAAGAATGATGCGGGGGTGGACGCGGCGAAGATCACGGTGGATCCGGGGGCGACCCTGAAATTTGACCGCACCCAGGCGTCGAGTCTGGCGATGACGGTGACGGGGGATGTTGTGGTGAACGGGACTCTGGAGATCAAGGCGAACACGAAGGATGGGGCGCTTGTCCAGACTCTGGAACTCTACGGGACCGACGGGCAGTACGGGCTGATCGTGAACGCGCCGGGGACGTTATTGGTGGAGGGGCTTGGAGCGTTCGGCGCGACGGGGAAAGTGAAACTGGACGGTCAGGCGAGCGGCGCGGGGGGCAAGGGGTACATCGCGGTGAATTCGGGCGCCGAGGCGACGCTGCGCAACGCGGAAATCGTGAACATGGGGTCGAACAATGCGGGGAAGACGGGATTGTACGCGACGGCGATTGATCAGTTGAACGACGCGGAGGGGCTTGTGGTGGAGGGGTGCCTCATTCACGCGGGGTACCGGGGGATTGACATTAACGCGTGCAAGGACGTCTCGATCCGGGACAACAAGATCTATTCAAACACGAACATCGGGGTCAATCTGCAGGGGGCGGGTCTCCGGAACTGGATTGCGGGGAATCTCATTTATTCCAATACCAGCCACGGGGTGGCGGTGGACGCGGCGGATAACACGATTTTGGTGAACAACACCATCAACGGCAACGGCGGGGACGGGGTGTATCTGGCGACCACGGCGGCGACGACGGAAATCCGGGCGAATCTGGTGACGAGTAACACGGGAAACGGGATAAACGACGAGGACAATACCTCGGAACCGGACAACAGTTACAACGACGTGGTGAGCAATGGGACCAATTACCGGCAAATTGACGCCGGAAACCAGACGGGCTCCAAGGGGAACATCTCCTCGAACCCGTTGTACGTGAACGCGGGGGCGTTCAACTTCCACTTGAGCGCGGGATCCCCGGCTCTGGACACGGCGCGTCCCTTTAGCGGCGGAGAAGCGCTGATCTACAGGTTCGAGGAGAACACGGGGACGTCGGTGGGGGACACGTCGGTGAACGCCAACACCGGGACCCTGGCCGGTTCGTGGGTGCCGGGACGGTACGGGTACGGCGTCAGTCTGAACGGCTCGACGGGCAAGGTGACGGCGGCGGATCACAACAGCCTGGATCTGACGACGCGGTTCACTCTGGAGGCGTGGCTTCGTCCGGACACCCTGCCGACGGGGAACCGCGAGATAATTTATAAATATAATTCCGGGGGGAACACGGGGTACGCGATGGGGCTGAACTCATCGGGCCGGGTGATATTCAAGGTGGGGACGGGGTCGGCGACAAACACTCTCACGGGGACCACGACGGCGATCACGGCGGCGTCCTGGAATCACGTCGTGGCCGTGCATGACGGGACGAAGATGAGGATTTTCGTGAACGCCGTGGAGGACGCGTCGAACCTGTCGAGCGCCGCGGCGGCGGCGAACGGCGACACGTTGAAGATCGGGTGGGACGGGGGGACGAGTTACCTCAAGGGGAAAATTGACGAGGCGCGCCTGTACAACCGCGCGTTGCCGGTGGAGCAGATGCGGTACGCGATGGGGCCGCGGGACATGGATGAGGAACTCCGGTACCGCGCGGACGGGGGCGGGGCGACGAACGAGGCGCGGATCGCGGTGGACATGGGCGCTGACGAAAAACTGACCCTGACGCAGACGTTTTCGCTGCGGACGAGTTCCCCGACGGTGAGTTTCACGGGGGTGGGGAACTATGACCTGGCCGCGAACACCTCGATTGTGGCGGAGCGCGGGGGGGACAACCGGATCATGGTGCTGGGCAGCACGGGGAGCGTTCTCAGGGGCTACGCCTCGGCGAAGAAGGTGAATCACCTGGTATTCACGAAAGTCGCGGCCGACAACTTCATGATCTGGGTGGCGGTATCGGACGGGACGGACTGGGGAATCCTGGCGCTTCACGACAACGGGACGGATATCTCCGACATCCCGGCGCGCACGGGATGGGCGACGAACCCGAAGATGTTCGGGGCGGGCGGGGGCGGGTCGGGGCCGATCTCGTCGATCGGGCGGTACGACACGAACTCGGACGGGACGACGGATTACCTGATTTGCGTGGTGGACAAGATCGGGGGTCCCGGGGCGGCGTCCGAGGAGGCGGCGTTGGCGGACGACGTGAACACGGAGAACGACACGACGGACGTGATGTACAAGATCATCGCGGGAACGGGGGTGACGGATTCCCGGAACAATGATTACGCGTACGACTATCGCGGCGGGGTGGTGATCAGTTCGACGAGCATCTACACGCCGGCGAGCGCCGACGGCGGGGGGATTGATGTGGCGCGGGTGTCCCTGGACACGTTTGCGACGTTGAACCAGCAGGCGCTGGGGAACGCGACGGAGAACAAATTCGCGCCGTTCCTGCGGAACGCCATGGCGCACTCGCCTCTGTTTGCCTCGCCGACGGACGTTTTCGTGTACCGGTTGTCGGCGGCGACTCTGTCTCCGGCGGTATGGGATTCGACACCGGGTGATCCCGTGGACGGGAAATCGGTGGCCCTGGCGGGGAATATTTCCGGACGCGCGGCGAACGTGGGGACGACAAACGTGTTCGTGGCCGCGAACGGGATCATGTACAAATTGCTTGAGGGGGCGACAGGATATGGGACGGGGATGGGCGCGATGAGCGCATTCTACGACATCGGGGCGAACCGCGGAACCATCATCGTGGGGCCGCTCAACACGACGGTGTCCATGAGCCCGATCACGAAGCGGGTGTTTTTCGGCACGGACGAGGGATGGGTGTACAGCATTGACGAGGGCGCATTTACGCTTGTGAACCGGTACCAGTTGCCGGGAGGTGGGAAGGTGGTGGGGATATCCATCAGCGGTACGACCCTGTTTGTCACGTCGGACAAGGGAGAGATGTATGCCTACCCGAGAGAATAAGGATGAGCAGGGGGTGCGGTACGGAGGATGGTGGATAATTCTTGTCCTTATTCTTTCGTGCGCCTCCCCGGCATTTTCGTATGACTGGCCGACGTTCCGCGGGAACGAGGCGCGGACGGGTGTGACGTCGGAAACGGTGGGGTACGGGTTCACGGCGGGTTGGGCGGCGGTGGAATTCGGGGGGGTGGTGATCGCCAGTCCCGTGGCGGACAACGACCGTGTGTACCTGGGGACGCGGGTAAAGGGGCTTGTGGCGGTGGATCGGAAGACGGGGGCCTCGGTGTGGGAGGCGGGGGCGCGCGGCGCGGTGGACGGGACTCCGGCCTTGCGCGACGGGGTGATCTACTACGGGACGCGGGCCGGGTGGGTGGCGGCGGTGCGCGCGGCGACGGGAGCGGAACTCTGGGCGGCTCAGCACGGGGGCAAGCAGGGGGCGTCGGTGCTTGTGACGTCGGAACGGGTGATTGTGGGGGTGGGGGCGCCGCTTTCCCGGATCGAGGCTCGCCGGCGGACGGACGGGACCCTGGTGTGGACGCGGGAAATGCCGCAACTGGTGTATTCAACGGCGGCGGTGGACGAGGCCGCGGGGGCCCTATATGTGGGGGCGGGGGACGGGAGTCTCTACCGGTTGAACCTGGAGGACGGGGGCTCGCAGTGGCAGATGGTGACGGACGGGGGGGTGTATCTGGCGACGCCGGCTCTGTCGGGGGGCGTTGTGTACATGATGATGGGGGATCAGGAGAGGAATGCCTACGCGGTGCAAACGAACGGCACGGTGAAGTGGGCGACGGAGATGGGGACGCCGGCGCCGGCGGCGTCGCGGGCGGCGTCGCGGGGGGGTGTGCCGCCGATGTCCACTCCGGACCCGATGGGGCCGGGACTGGATGAGATTTCCCAGGAGATTCTCGACGCGCCGCCGGGCGATCGGGAGATGATATTGAAGCGGCTGGAGGGCGAATTGGGGCGGAATCTGGACGTCTACCGGCCGTTTGTGGAGGCGGGGAAGACTCCGGCGGCGGGTGCGCCGTCGCGCGCCGCGCCGCAGATGGCGGGGGGTTTCACGGCGCTCAACCAGTGGCAGGTGAGTTCGGGGGCGGTGTCGGGGAATCGGGTGGTGTTCGTGGTGAAGGAACTCGGAGTGCCCAATTCGCGGTGGAACGTGGTGGCGCAGAGCACGGTGAACGGGGCGACCTTGTGGCGTTACCAGGTTCTGGCGGAGTCGCGGCCGTGGGGATTCACGTCATCCCCGGCCGTTTCGGGCGGCGTGGTGTACGCGGGGGTGGGGACGAAACTGATGGCGCTGGATCTGGCGACGGGGACGGTACTGGGGGAGACGGATCTGGCCGTGGAGATTCTGGGAAGCCCGGCGCCGTCGAACGGAAGCGTGTACGTGACGACGGCGGACGGGAAACTGCACGCGTTGCAGGGGCCCAACGCCGCGCCGTCGGCGCCGGGCGCCCTGTCGCCGTCGGGGGGGGAGATCGTGAAGGTGACGACGAAGAAGGACGCGGTGCTGACGTGGACGGCCTCGGACTCTAACAATGCCGCGGGGACTCTTGTTCACCGGGTGGAGTGGAACGTGGGGGCCGCGGAAATTGACCTCGGGGCGACCGGGGCGGCGGACATTCCGGCCGGGACGACCCGGTATACCCTGCCGAAGGATTTCCCGAGGGACGCGGCCGTGTTCTGGCGGGTGAAGACGCGGGATCCGTCGGGCGCGGAATCGGCGTGGAGCGCGGTGGCGGCATTCCAGGTGAAGGCGGCCGGATCGGTCAAGACGCCGGCGAAATTCCGCGGGACGGGAGCTTTCCGGCGGGTGACTCTCGACTGGGAGGCGGAAGAGGTCCCGGAGGGATTCCGCCTTTACGTGAAGGAGAAGGGGAAGGGCTCGTGGGGCATCCCGCTTGTTCTGGGGGGGGACGCGACGAGCTGCGCGGTGGAGGGGCTGTCGAACGGAACGCGGTATCAATTCCTGATTGTGGCGTATTTCGCGGATTTGGAAAGCGCGGGGGCGATGACGGAGGCGGAGACGTTCGCGACGGCGCGGATCGGCGGGATGGAATACCCGACGGTCCAGGCGGCGCTGAACGCTGCGAAGGGCGGCGAGACGGTGGAGGTGCTTCTGGCCGAGATCGCCGAGACGTTGATCATCCCGGCGCGGGTGCGCCTGTCGGGCGCGGGTCCCGGGAGGACTGTGCTGCGGGGAACCCCGGTGTCGAGCGCGGGGCCGCACAAGGGCGCGGTGCTTCTGACGTCCGGCGCCGTGGTGACCCTGTCCGACGGGAGTTCCCTGGAAGGGGTCTCGGTCGCGGGCGGGGAGACGGGGGTGGAGATTTCCTCGGACGCGCAGGACGTGGTGGTCCGGAACGTCATCGTCACGGGGAACGGCGCGGGGGTCCGGGTGAAGACGGGGGCGGGCGCGGAGGTGGTGAACGTGACGGCGGCGGACAATCTTGGGGACGGGGTGGTGGTGGTTGGGGGAGGCGCGACGGCGGTATCCCTCCGAAATCTTCTGGTGGCGACAAACGGAGGCCGCGGGATTGCGGCGGATGCGGGGATGGTGGTTGCCGTGACGTACTCGAGCCTCTGGGGGAATCCGGAGGGAAATCTGTCGAATGTGCAGACGGGCGCGGGGACTCTGGCGGGGGAGGCCGGGGAGGTGGCGTTTGTGGATCGCGGAGAGCGGGGATTCCACGAGCCGCAGGGGTCGGTGGCGGTGGACGGGGGATTCCCGGAGGATGATTACGCCAACGAACCGCTTCCGAGCGGAAACCGGGTGAATCAGGGGGCTTACGGGAACACGTCGGAGGCGGCGACGACTCTGCCGCCGGGGGCCATCCCCCAGACGGACGATCCCATCGGCGGAGGCGACGGCGGCGGGGGCGGGGGCGGGTGCTTCCTCCGCACGGCGGGAATGGCCGCGGGGTCTCTGGGGCAGAGGGCGGCGCTGGCGCTTTATCTGCCGTCGTTCTGGATGATCGGGACGGGTCTGTTTTTGCGGCGGCGCCTGCGGAAACACTGGGTGATCGGGCTGCTCGAGGATATCCGGAGGAGCCGGGGGAACGGGACGGATATCATCCGCCGGCGCAAGCGCAAGACTCTGCTGCGGTGGCTGTGGGCGGGGGGATTCCTGGTGTGGGCGGTGTTCACGGCGGGGCTTCTGTTTCTGCTCGGGGTGATTCCGCCGCGCGGGAACACCGCCATGACGGTGAAAGACATGGCGTGGATCGCGGGGGCGAGCGTGTTTCTGCTTCTGGGGCTGGTTCTCTTTGTGGTGGAGGTCCGCGACATCCTGCGCACCCGGGAACTCATCGAGCAGTTGGGCCGGAGGAAGGAAGCGGCCGAGTAGGGGAACGGCATGCCGTGCCCCTCGAAATGGACATGGGGTTGGTAGGGGCGGGTTTGAAACCCGCCCCTACGGGTCAACGTCGCGCCAGGTCCTCCATCCATTCCTGAAGCCTTCCCGAGAAACGTGACAGAACCGCGGCGGTGATGCCCCGCCGCAGGGGGATTGTCACGCCGTCACGCCACGCCGCCTCCACGCGTCCGAGCGAGTGGCCCGGCCAGGACAGGTTTCCCGTTTTCGCCTGCGCGTCCCCCTTCAGGGACAACCGCCATTCCCCGCTGGATTCCCGGCGTACGCGCCGGATCAGCCGATGGAACAGGATGCGCCGGCCGGCCGGCACGGCCAGGATGTCTCCCGTCCGGGCCGCGTGCGCCGGAATCTTCCAGCAAAGGACGATGTCTCCGCTTCGAAGGGCGGGACGCATGCTTTGTCCGTAAACGATGGCGACAGCGTGGCCTTTTTCAAGAAGGCGGTTCCAGAAGGCCGAAGCGCTATCCGCGGGACGGGCCGGATCCTCTGCCGGGAGTGGGTTTGGGGAGGATGTCATGGGCGGGATGCGGGAGTCGGGGATTTCCCGGGGGAAAGGATTTCCCGGAGGACCCCGGCCTCGACGCAGGCCTGGGGGTCGGGACCGGTGTAGTTTCCCGTGGCCAGGTACGCGGCCCCCGGGCTGCGGCGGCAGAACGCCCGAAGGGGGCAGGCCCCGCACGCGGTGAAGTCGGTGTCGGTGAGAGCCCGGATGCGGTTTAAAACCGGCGAATTCCGCCAGAGGTCCGCGAAGGGGCGTTCGCGGAGATTCCCGGCGGGGATCGGCGCCCCGAGGCAGGGCAGGAGTTCTCCCGTGGCGTCAATGCCGCAGGTGGATCGCGCGCAGGCGCACCGGAGGGGGCGCGTCGGATCGGGCGTCGGGAGGAAGTGTCGGAGGGGTCCCCGGAACAGCGCGGCGCGGGTGCCGCGGTCCGCCGGGATGTCCTCCGGCGGGCGCGTGCCGTCGTGGCGCGGAGTGATGGCCAGGTCGATCCGGAAGGGGAGATTCATCCCGGCGGCCAGCGCCAGCATTCCGGCCGCCTCCCCGGCGCTGGCGCCGGTCAGGAGAAGCGCCAGGCGCACGGAGATCCCGGCCGCCCGGGCCGCGGCGATGCCGCGCAGGGCCGCGTCGAAGGAGCCCGGTTCTCCGGTGAATCGGTCGTGGCCCGCGGCCGAGGCCCCGTGAAGGCTGATCCGGATTTCCTCGAGTCCCGCCTCCGCCAGGGCATCGGCCGCGCCCCGGTCGAGACGGGTGCCGTTGGTGAGAAGGGCCGGAATGAATCCCAGGGAGCGGGCGATTCCGACGAGCGTCGCCAGGTCCGGATGAATCAGAGGTTCTCCACCCGTGAAGGCGACGTGGAGGCCGCCGGCCTCCCGCAGGCCTTCGAGGATTCGAATGGCGATCTCCGTCGGAATCTCCGCCGGGTCTCCGGGGCCGCCGATGCGCCGGTCGGTGTTGAAGCAGTGGCGGCAACGAAGATTGCACCGCCGGGTGATTTCGAACGTCGCGGCGATTGGTACGCAGGCGGCGAATGCCGATTCGGCGATGCGGCGGGGAAGCGGAAAATCCTCACAGGCGGGGAGTGGGGTCATGGCGGAGATGGAAGTGAATAGTGGCCAGTGAATAGTTGATAGTGAATCGTGGGTAGTATAACTGACCCCTATCCACTATCCACTATTCACTCTTATGAAGTCCGTGCCGCGGCGTTCGTCAATGAAGTTTGGAGGGATCTCCAGGACCGGCGGAGGCGGTAGGAGAACCGCCAGGCCGGTATTTCCGAAACGAGCCGGGCGGCGAGCGAGGAGAGTTTTCGGGCCCCCACCCGGTCATCGCGGTAAAACAGGGTGCGGGGGAGGATCCGTCCGGCCGCGCCCGCGGCGGTGAGGGGATGAAGCCCGGGCCGGCGATTCCGCTCGAGGAAGAAGAGACCCGCCAGAGGCGCCGCCACGACCGGGTGACGCCAGGTGCGCCGGAAGGGAAGCCCCCAGGCCGTCCATCCTTCGCGTTCGCGCACGAGGGCGGTCGTTTCCTCGGCCAGGGCGTCGCCGGGGGCGGCTTTCGCGAGAATCGTGGATTTTCCGCTTCCCGAAGGCCCCGGGAGAACCAGGGCCCGTCCGTCCGCGCCGAGCACGGAGGAGGCATGGACGAGAAATCCGCGTCGGCGGAGAAGGATCTCGGCGAGGAAGACCCGGAAGAGGGAATCGAGGGCGTGAGGAGTCCCCCATGTTTCGGCGCGTCCCCGGCCGGCGCCCAGATCGAACGAGCCGGCGAAGTCCGTCCGGGCGATGGAGAGTATTTTGTCCCGGAGGCGGATACGGGGGGTTTCCGGCCCCAGGGGACGCCGGGGGACGGCGGCAATGGCGATCTTGAAATGTGGCGTCGCGGCCGGAGCCCGGAAATCCCGAAAGTTCGCACGGGGATCGAAGGACCAGCCGCGGCCCGGGAAGGCGAGATTCAGGGAAATTCCGGCGAGGCACACCGCGGCGGGTTTCCGTGATCCGCGGAACCGGTTTGAAGGCGGCATGCCGGCATTATATGATGGTGGCGGCGAAAAGGACAGAAGGGGGGGGAAATCATGCCGCGTGCGACGCGGTTCTTCGTGGGGCTGACCGAGGTGGGGCACTACACGCACTACCTCGCCCGGGGCCTTCGGGAACTGGGGTTTCCCGTGACCCGGGTTGTCTGGGCGTCGGGGGCGCCGTCCCTGCAGGGGGGGGCCGGCGCCGACCGGTGTCTGGCGCGATCCTGGAATCCGCGACTTCGGGCGTTTCGGGGGTTCCGGGAGTTTCTCCGTCAGGCATTCCGGCACGATGTGTTTATTTTTAATTACAGCGAGTCGTTTCTGGGGCCTTTCGCCGTGGGCGGACGGACGGGGGTCCTCACCTATGCCGACATGCGGGCGCTCGCGGGAATCGGGAAAAAAGTGATGGCGGTTGTTCACGGCCCCGATCTCCGCTCGGTGCCGCATCTCGTCGGGGAGATGGAGGCGGCGGGGCTCGGGAGTCAGGCCCGCTGGCTCGCCTCGGAATGGGCGGCGGCGCCGTCGCATGCGGGGCGGGAGGCGGACCTCCGGCGCAAGGCGCGGAGGCTCGAGGCCGTCGCGGACATTGTCCTGGCCCGGCCGAACGCCGCGCAGTTCCTTGCGCGGCCGCGTCTCCTCCGGCTTCCGTTCGATCCGGCATCCGTGAGTTGCCCGGAGCGGGAGAGCGGCCGGCCGCGGGTGATCCATGCCCCGACCAATCCGCTTGTGAAGGGGACACGGTTCGTGCGGGAGGCGGTGGAGCGGCTCCGGGCGGAGGGGTTGGATTTTGAATTCGAGGAGTGCCGGAACATGCCCCATGCAAGGGTGCTCGAACGCCTCGAGACGTCGGAGATTGTGGTGGACCAGGTGCTTTCGCCCAACTACGGATTTCTGGCGATCGAGGCGATGGCGGCGGGAAACGTGGTTCTCTCCGGGGCCGTCCCGGGTCTCTTCGGATGTCCTCCGGATAGTCCCCTCGTCCCGGTGTCTCCGGACACTCTGGCGGACCGGTTGAGGGGGATTCTGGCGGATCGGAAAGGTCGCCGGGAGCGGGGCCTCCGGGGGCGGGAATTCGTGGAACGCCATCATCACTATCGGGATGTCGCGCTGGAGGTGGCGGAGATGGCGGCGGCGCCTAGAGCAATTCACGATTGACTGAATCCTTCGTGAACTGTTCTAGGTGACATCGGGCGGGCCGCCCGAAATCAATCCGCAGGAGTAGGGGTCGTCGATGATCCCGGACAGGCACTTGGCGCAGGCGAGGCCGTTCGCTTCGTAGAGCATTTCCGTCTCGAAGGCCGGTGGCACGTAGGGGCGCCGCTTTTCCGGCCGGGGGAGCGGCGCCGGATTTGGAGGGGGCGATCTCATGGCCGGATTCTATCCCCGTGGTTCGGTATCGTCAACGCTTCTCGCGGCTCCTCACGGACCTTTCATGCGCCGGTTCATCATCATGGTATTGAGCGCGAAGATGACAAACGCCAGCGCGGCCACTCCGATCACGCCGCAGAGAACGGGCACGATGTATGACTCGGCGCTGTCGAGGCGATCGAGTAAATTCGGAGGCGCGTCCTGGGACGTGAGGGGGGCGAAGGACAACGGGTTATCCGCCGGTTGGGGGCGTCCCGTGGCCATGCCGATGCTGAATCGCGGGGCGTTCCGGAAGGGGGGGAAATCCCGCATCCGGAGATCCTCGACGGGATAGGAGGGGACTTGTACTCTCAGGATATTGGCCATCGAGATATTCCAGCGTTTGTAGTAGATGGTGACGATCTTCCGGCGGGCGTCCTGGCCCGGGGGAAGCTGGTTTCCGAGGTAGCCGCGGATGAATCGGGAAAGATCCGCGTCCCGTCGCTCGCGGAGTTCGTGTGTCAGCCACGGGGGGTCGGGGGTCCGGAACGAAAGGAGATCCGGGGGAAGGTACGAGTTGAAATCGCGCCGCAGGGGGGGACTCGGGAGTTTCTCCCCTTGGGCGGCGGGGGGGATCATGGACGGGAAGAGGAGCAGGGCGAATATCGTGACGAGGCCGGGTCGTAATTTCATCGTGGGGCCTCCACGAGCGGCGGACGTTCCCCGGCGGGATGATTTCTCAAGAGTTCCTGTGCCAGCCGGAGGAGGCGTCGGGGGGAGGATTCCGGTCCGGCGCGGTGATGGCGCCGGGACGGAGGGGCCAGCAGGGCCCGTCCGAGCATGCGCAGGCGGCCGACGGGGCTGTCGCAGAGGGATAGTTTGGCCCATTCCCGCCAGATGCGTTCCGGGGGGGATTCCGTCTGGAGAATGAGCCGCGCCAGGAGATTTCGATTCATGCCGAAAATCCGCGGAAACGGCGTGTCGGGAACGGACGCTCCCCAAACCGCTTGAGCCGCGGCCCGCGTGAAATCGAACGCCCGGCGCAGGCGGACGCGCCCGGCCTCGCGGATGAAGGACGGTCCCACCGGAATCCCGGCGGAGGCCCGGTGGAAGTCGAGGAGGATCCGGAGGGGTTCGAGTTCCGACAACGCGTAGTGGAGGGCGAGGTGGAGGAGGGTGTCCTCCGGGGAGAGCGTCCGGAACGTCACGTTTCCGGCCGAGGCGGGCACGGCGCGGGAAAAGAGCCGATCCACGTTGAAACGGGAATGCCCTCCCGGATGATCGAGCGCCCAGTGGAGTTCCACCGTCGGCCGGGTGTCGTCGGCGCGCGCCAGAGGGAGATGAAAATGCCGTTCGATGTAGTGGCGGCGCGGGTGATGGCAGGCGGAGAAGCGGTACCCGTGCGCGGCCAGGGACGCCTCCGCGGCCGGGATGTCCCGCGGGCGGACGAGAATGTCGAGGTCGCCGAACGACCGCGTCCCGGGTTCGGGGTAATACCGGAGAAGGGCGGGACCTTTGACGACGAGCCATTCCGTACCGGCCCGGTCGAGCGCCAGGGCGATTTCCCCCAGGCGCTCCAGAAGCAGGAGATTCCGCGCGATCAGGGTCTTTCGTTCCCGGGCGATCGTGGCGGTCAGCGTGGCGGAAGGGATGGGAAATCCGGCGGGGCGCGTCTCGAGGAGACGCCAGGCGAGAATTCCCGAGAGACCGGTTCGCCGCGCATGGGCGAGAATTTCCCTCTCGTCGGCCGGGGGGGGGAGTTCGCCTTCTCCGGCGGCCCCCGCCGCCGCCAGGACGAGCCGGTGTTCCGCGGGGAGATTTCGGACGGTCCGGTGAGTGTGGGTGCGGCCGGGGTTCATGGGCGATGGGAAAATGGCGACTCCGGCTTCTTCTTCCTGTATCGGCGAAATCCGGGGATCATTATAGCGCATCATCGTGTTTCTGGCGACTCCTGGAACATCGCATGGCGGATCTCCGCCCGGAGGCAGCATCCCGCGGCCGGGCCGGTGAGGCTCCCCCCTTCCGTGAGCGCGAGTCCCGGGCATCGTTTGCAGAACGGGCGGTGGGGGCATGAGCGGCAGACGGGGAGATCCGCGAGGGTTTGCCGGCGGAGCATGGCGAAGCCGGGGGCATTCCGCCAGAGGTCGGCGAACCGGTTCCCCTCCAGGCGTCCGGCGGAAATTGGCAGGTTGACGCACGCCGTCACGAGGCCCGTGGCGCGGATGGCGGCGAGCGCCCGCCCGGCCGAGCAACTGGCCAGGAAGCCGGGATCCCCTTTCGCCGCGGGGCGGGGGCATGGCCGCATGCCGCCGGATTCCTCCCGGTAGGCCGTCTCCAGATCGGGCCGGGGAAGCCGTAGCGCGATCGGACGGCGGTTTCCCGCTTCGCCCGGATGGATGAGCGGCGTGAATCGGTGGGCCTCCGCGCCGAGGGATTTCCCAAGCGCCGCCAGCGCGCGCCGGTCGGGGAAATTCATCGTGGTGAGCACGGTCTTGAGGCGGACGGGGACGCCCGCCTCCGCGAGGCGCCGGATGCCCCGCGTTGTGGACTCAAAAGAGCCCGGCACGCCCGTCATGGCGTCATGGACGGCCGCCGATGCGCCGAGAAGGGAGATTCCGGCGGATTCCACGCCGGCCTTCCCGAATTGCCGCGCCGTGGTTTCGTCCGCGCGGGTGGCGTTCGTGAACACCGTCACGACGAATCCCCGGTCGCTCGCGGCGGCGAGGATGTCGCCGAATCGCGGATGAAGGAGCGGTTCCCCGCCCGTCAGGGTGAGGAACATCGTTCCCGCCTCCCGGAGTTCGTCGAGAAGCGTCTCGATCCGCGGGAAGGGGATGTCCCCGGTTCCCGTGCCGCGCTCCTGGAAACAATGGCGGCAGGCGAGGTTGCAGCGCCGGGTCAGTTCGAGAATGACGCGCAGGGGAATGTGATGTTTTTCGGCCCGCGCCCAGAGGGCTTCGAAACGGGGACCGACCGCGGGGGCCGCCCGTCGGACGGGGAGGGGGGTCGGCTCACGTTTCACGAAGGACGCCTGCCCCGGCCAGGGAGCCGGTGAAGTTCCGGACGTCCGCGAGCGCGCGGGCGAACGTCACGTCGAATTCCCGTTCGAGCGCCCCCGCCAGTTCCTCCGCGGTGCGCGGCTCGGCCAGGAGATCCCAGAGGAAGCCCGCCGTCGGGTTGAGGAGATAGACGCGGCGTTCCCGCGGCAAAACCACAACCACCTCCTCCTGGATTTTCTGCCAGGGGGTCCGGCGGTCCCGGACGAGGCGGCGGGGGGGGGGCGTGTTCATTTGGCAAACGTCTTGAAGGTTTCCTTGATGTCCCGGAGGGAGTAGCCGCTTCCGTTCAGCTCCCGGATCAGCGCCAGGCGTTTCAGCACCGTTTCGTCGAAAAGGCGGTGTCCCGACGGCAGGCGGGTCGCCTCCCGGATCAGTCCGAGTCCGAGATAATGGTAGAACATCTGACGGTGGATTCCGGCTCGAGCGAGGACCTCCTTGGTTTTGAGGAGTTTCGACGCGGGGGTGGTCATGGCGCGGGGTGCGGGGTGTGAACCTTCTCTTTGTCGGCCAGAACCTTGTAGAGAAGCGTTCCCTTCCGGTTCGAGACCAGGCGTTTTCCGGCGTCGGTGTAACGGTCCCAGAGAATGGGGCGGCGGATCTCGATTTTCCCGGAAGGTCCCGTGAGAAACGCGAGCTGCTTGAGTTCGTCGGGATAGACGGATTTGAATTCCCGGTCGAAAATGGCGAGGTACGCCTGGAAGCTGTTGTTCGTCGGGCCGAAGCCTTCCTTGTAGAGATATCCCTGTTCGAGCTCATCCCCGGCCAGGCGGGCGGTCGCAAATCGCGCGGCGGGGTCGGCGGCGAGCATCTTCATGGTGATGTCCGAGAGGACGGGGGGAACGTCGGTGTAGACCGCGTGGGGGGCGGGAAATCCGGAGGCGATGGCGCGCTTCGCGTAGGCGATTTTTTCCTCCGCCGGCAGTTTCGCGGGCGGCCGGAGGGGTTGGAAACCCGCCAGGAGTTCGTAGAGGACGAGCCCGAGGGAGTAGATGTCCGTCCGCCCGTCGAGGTCCGCCCCGGCGAGCTGCTCGGGCGACATGAACTCGGGCTTGCCGGCGATGGCGGTCACGCCCTCCTCGGGACGGATGGCAATCCCGAAGTCCGACAGTTTGCAGACCCCCTGATGGTTGATGAGGATGTTTTCCGGCGAGATGTCGCGGTGGACGATGGACTCGTGCGCGTAGGCCAGGGCCCGGCAGATGCGGCTGATGGTGAAGGCGGCGAGCGGGGCCGGGAGGAGAAATCCGCGCCGGACGTGCTCGCGGTGGAGATGGTGAAGGTCCAATCCCTCGACGTAGTCCATGACCATGAGGTAAAGCCGCGGATCTCCGGCCTTCCCGTGGGCGGCGTCGGCCCGGATGGGGGTGTGGCGGCCCGCGACGGCCCCGCGGGTGTATTTCTGGAGACGCGAGCGGCGGTACAGGCGCGAGAAATCCTCCCGGTCGTAGGTGAGTCCGGTGATCTCCCGCCGGAACGCGTCCGGGAGGCTGGAGAAGGGGAGGGATTCGAGCCCGAAGGTCCGGACGATGTTCTCGTGGCGCAGCTGCGTGGCGAGGTTCGCTTCCTTCTTCAGCATCTCCGCATCCCGGGGGGAGATGGTCCGGATGGATTTGAGGACGACCTCCTCCGTCACGCCTTCGGTCGTCCGTTGGGCGAGATAGACGATCCCCATCCCGCCGCGTCCCAGTTCCTCGAGGAAGGTGTAGGTGGCGGTGGAGGAGAAGGAAATGTTTTCGAGGCCGGGAAGTTCTTCGGACACTCCGATTCCCTCCGCGTCGGACGGCACAGGTCAGGCGCGCCTCCCGGCGTCGCCTGCACCTGCGGATCCTGTCGCTGTCAGCAGGTTTCCACCCTCTGGGCGGATGCGGTTATTCTACGACCGCAACCGAGAAAGTTCAATCCCGGAAATTTCGGTGAAGGCGGGGATCTTTTTGATAAAATCCCACTCATGGTTCGTGGTTCGACATTTATTTGGTTTTAAGGATGAGCCGGATTGTGTCGGATTGGGGAGGGGGGTATCATGGCCAGTCATTGTCGGAAGGCGGGGGGGGATGTGGGAGTCCTCTGGGGGATTGAGCCGCCTCCGCCGGAACTCGTGATTGACGCCGGCCGCGTGGAGGCGGCGCTCGTCCGGTTCCTCCGGACGGAATTCGCCCGGGCCGGGTTCCGGCGGGCGGTCCTGGGGCTGTCGGGCGGCATTGACTCGGCCACCGTGGCGGGTCTTGCGGCCAGGGCGCTGGGGCGTCGGAATGTCACCGCCTTTTTCCTTCCCTGCCGGGCCTCCGACCCGGCGTCCCTGGCGGATGCGCGCCTTGTGGCGCGGACGTTCGGGATCCTCGCCGTCACGGTGGACATCACCCCGGCGATTGATTTTTATTTCCGCCGCTTCCGGGACGCCGACCGGCGCCGGCGCGGAAACAAGATGGCCCGGGAACGGATGGCGGTGCTCTTCGATCAGGCGCGGGCGCGAAAAGCGCTCGTTCTCGGGACGTCGAACCGGACGGAAATTCTCCTGGGTTACGGAACGGTCTACGGGGACACGGCGTGTTCCCTGAACCCGATCGGCAATCTTTACAAAACCCAGCTCTGCCAGCTTGCCGCGCATCTGGGGGTGCCGGAGCGGGTCCGTTTCAAGCATCCGACGGCCGATCTCTGGACCGGTCAGACCGACGAGGGGGAGCTGGGATTTTCCTACGCCGCGGCCGACCGGCTGCTGTGCCATCTCGTGGATCGGGGATTGCCGCGGAAGGCGCTTCTCAGGAAGGGATTTTCCGCGGCGTTCGTGGCACGGGTGGTCGCCCGGATCCGTGGAAACGAATTCAAGCGGCGGATGCCGCTCGTGGCGAAACTTCCGGGATCAGTCCCCCGGCCCGGTTGATCCGTCCTTGGGATGTTGCCTGAATTTTTTTTCTGCGATTCGCGAATCACGATCCACGGTTTTAAAATCCAAGCGCCGGATCGGCGGGCAGACCCTCGGGATCCACGGCCTCCACCACCCGGATATCCTTCTGTTCCTGGAGGCCGACGAGCCGGGGGGCGTCCAGGGGTTGTCCCCCGGCGTCATAAAGAACGCGCACCACGGGCCGGTCGAAGGGTTCGGGATGGATGCCGGTGACCCTGCCGACCTCCCGGGTGGACAGGCGCACCCAGGACCCCACCGGAAAGAGTCCCATCACCCGCAGGAACGACCGGACGAAAACCGGATCCAGGACGCGCTTCGATCCGAGCCGGACGATTTCCTCCACGGCGCGGTAGGGAAGGAGCGCCGCCCGGTACGAACGCGGGGAGGTCGCGGCCTCGTAGATGTCGGCGAGGGCCAGGATCTTGGCGAACGCATGGACCTGGCGCCCGGTCCGCTCCCGGGGGTAGCCGGATCCGTCGAACCGTTCGTGCTCCTGATAAACCGAGAGCCGTTCAGGATCGGTAAGCCCGGTCACCCGCTCCAGGTAGTCGAGGGCGTAAATGGGATGGCGTTTGATCTCCGTCCATCCCAGCGCATCGAGAGGGCCTTCCCGAAGGGCGATGGGGACGATCCGCATCATGCCGATCTCGTGGAGGAGGGCGGCCCGGCCCAGATGATGCAGGTGTTCTTCCGTCAATCCGATGTCCGCCCCCATGGCCAGGCACAGCGTGGCCACGTTCACGGAGTGGTCCACCCACCACTGGGACATCTCCCCCTTGAGGCGCGTGGAATTGAGGGCGAGGTCGAGGTCCTTGAACAGGGATTCCCGCAGGCCCGCGGACATCCGGCGGAGGGTCTCGCCGTCCACGGGCGCGTCGTTCACCCGGAGGATGCCCAGGCACTCCCGGGTTTCCTGGAGGATTCCCGTGCGGACGGCCGCGGCCGCTTCGATCTCCCGGGCGGAGCGTGTCGCGGGGCGTTTTTTCACCAGGTCCTCGACGGCGCTCCGGCCGTGCTCGATCCCGAGGAGGGCCGGGTCGGCGAAACGCTCGTCGAGTTTCCGGGCGTTCTCCTGGATCAGGGTGAATGAAAAATCCCGGAGTTGCTTCTGGTCCTCCTCCGTATCGATGTAAACGGTGTCCATGCCCTTCTCGAAGAGACTTTCGAAAAGGGGGCGTTTGATGACACCCGTTTTTTTCAGGAGAAACCGGTTGTGACGATCGAAAATGTTCTGCTCGATCGGTTGATCGGGGGAAAACGAGAGAAGGGGGACGGGCCGCTTGACCACGCCGGCCAGGAGATCGCTCAAATCGTGCTCGGTGGGGCACTCGTAAACCGACTCGACATTCGCGGCGCGAAGGGCCTGGAGGTGGGTGTGGGTGAGATTTTCCCCTTCCCGGAAGAGGAGATTTCCGCTTTTATGAAAGATGGGAACGGCGAACGTGAACCCCGGGGTCAATTCCGCAATCCTGAGTTCCCTCATGCCGGCCTCGATACGTCATTGAAACAATTTAGGGGGAAATCATCCGCCGGGGGGGCGGGACCGGCCGGATGTCGTAGCGCAGGAGCCGGCATTCCGTTCCCCCGAAGTCGAGCGGAAATCGGCGGGAGGTCTTGAGGCCCAGGTGCCGTGTCACCGCGGCGTTTCCGGAGAGCACCCAGGCGGTGGCTCCGGGGCACCGATTGTGAAGAAATTCCCCGAGCGCCCGCCAGGGCCCGGCGGTGTCCGTTTCGCGGAGGCGCTCCCCCCAGGGCGGGTTGACGAGGACCACGGCCGGCGGTGAGGAGGGATGGTAGCCGGCGATATCGCCTTGTGAAAATTGGATGAAACGGTCCACGCCGGCGGCGCGGGCGTCCCGGCGGGCCAGCGCGAGCGATCCCGGGTGGATGTCGTTGGCGAGGATGGGGGCGGGAAGCGTGTCGCGGGCCGCGGCGCGGGCGCGCGTCTTTTCCGCCTCCCAGGCGCGCGCGTCGAAGTCCGGCCAGGACTCGAAGGGGAATCGTTTCCGCAGGAGCCCGGGGGCGCGGCAGAGGGCGGCAAGGGCCGCTTCAATGATGATGGTTCCCGATCCGCACATCGGGTCGCAGAGGGTTCCGGTCCCGTCCCACCCTGCGAGGATCGCCATTCCGGCCGCGACGGTTTCATTGAGGTTCGACCGGTGCATCGCCGCGCGATAGCCGCGTTTGTGGAGGGTGGCGCCGGAGAGGTCGCGGTAGAGCGCCGCCTGGTCGCGGTGGAGGTAGAGAAAGAGGGGGAGATCCGGGTGTTCGGTGTTGACGTCGGGCCGGCGGCCGGTCGTGTCGCGGAACCGGTCACAGAGGGCGTCCTTGACGCGGAGCGCCGCGAACTTGGAATGAGTGATCCCGGAGTCGTGGACCCGGGCGTCCACCGCGAATGTCCGTTCCAGAGAAAGGAAATTTTCCCAGGGGATTTCCCGGGCCCAGGCGTACAGCCCGTCGGAATCGCGCGCGGCGCCCCGGGCGATCTCGGCGAGGACCCGGATGCCGCACCGGAGCCACAGGTTCGCCCGGTAGCCGGCGGCCGCGTCCCCGGCGAACCACACCCCCGAGGAGCCCCGATGCACTTCCCGGGCGCCGATCGTGTCCGCCCGGAGTTCCCCGGCCACCACCTCCTCGAGGCCCTTGATGCAAGTCACGAAATAGTGGGTCGGCGAGTCAGCGAGTCGGCGAGTCTCGAGTCCTGGGTTCGTGGCGCATGACTTGCCTGCTCTCCGCAGCCCCTTGGGCGGAGGAGGGTATCTTGCAGGAACACCGATGGAAGGATTTTCGGTCGTCATCGTAAGTCGTTGATTGTCGTTTAAATCTTGCAGAAAACCGCCGCGGCGAGGATGAAATAATTCTGAAGTCTTGATTCCACGACTCGGCGACTCGCGGACTTTCAGACTCGCTGACGCGCCTCCTCCGCCAGTCGTTTCAGCTCCCGTATGGCCTTCCCGACGTCCGGCGCCTTGAAGACGGCCGTGGCCGCAACAAAGACGTTCGCCCCGGCCGCCGCGGCCCGGACGATGGTTTCGGCAGTGATGCCGCCATCGACCTCGAGTTCCACGTTCGGGGGGAGTATCCTGCGGGCTTCCGTGATCTTGGGCAGGATCTCCGGCATGAATTTCTGGCCGGAGAATCCCGGCTCCACGGTCATGAGGAGGACCAGATCCACCTCGTTTTTCAGCGGCGCGAGCGTGGCGGCGGGGGTTTTGGGCTTGATGGAAATACCGGCCCGGGCGCCCCGGCGGCGGATGGAACGGGCGAGGGCCACCGGATCCTTCGCCGCTTCCAGATGGAACGTCAGAATGCCGCTCCCGGCGTCCAGGAACGGTCCCGCATAGGTTTCCGGATCGGTGATCATCAAATGCACATCGAGCGGCCGCGAGGCCGCCCGGCGCGCGGCCTCCACGATGCAGGGGCCCATCGTGATGTTGGGGACGAAATGACCGTCCATCACGTCGATATGATGGTAGTCCGCGCCGCCCTGCTCCGCCTCCCGGAGGACCTCCGCCAGCCGTGAGAGGTCGGAGGAGAGGATCGAGGGGGAGATTTTAACCGTCAGCATGCATCCTCACATCGGGAACGCGGTTTACCCGCAACAACCGCAACCTTTTCCCTTGTCCGTCAGCGCCGCCACGCCGGGGAGGACTTTCCCCTCGAGGAATTCGAGGGACGCCCCGCCGCCCGTGGAGACGTGGGTCATTTTCGATTCGAGCCCGAATTCCGTCACGGCGGCGGCGGAGTCGCCCCCGCCGATGACGCTCACGGCCCCCTTCGCGGTCGCCGCGGCGATCGCCCCGGCCACCGCCCGGGTGCCGCCCGCGAACCCCGCCACCTCGAAGACCCCGGAGGGGCCGTTCCAGACGATGGTCTTCGCCCCGGCGATGGCGCTTCCGAACGCGAGGACGGTCTTCGGCCCGATGTCGAGGCCAATGAGGTTGTCCGGGATGTCCGCGCCGGGGACGGAGACCGGTTTCCCGGCCGTCCCGGCCTTCGGGTCGAACGCGTCCGCCGCGACATGGTCCGACGGGAGGAGAATCTTGTCTCCGGCCCGGGCGATGAGTTTTTTCATTTCATCCACCTGGTCGCGCTCGACGAGGCTCTTTCCCGTCTTCACGCCCTTCGCCGCGAGCAGGGTGTACGCCATGGCCCCGCCGATGAGGATGCGGTCCGCCTTCCCGAGGAGATTCGAGATGAGCGGGATCTTGTCCGACACCTTCGCGCCGCCCAGGATGGCGACAAACGGCCGCGCGGGGTTCTCGAGGGCCTTCCCGAGGTGTTCGAGTTCCTTCACCATGAGGAAGCCGGCGGCGTTCGTCTTGAAAAATTTGCAGATGACGGCCGTCGAGGCGTGGGCGCGGTGGGCGGTGCCGAAGGCATCGTTGCAGAAGATCCCGCCGTCCCCGAGCGCCGCGAGTTTTTGCGCCAGTGCTTCCTGTTTCTGTTTCATCTCCGCCTTGGCGGCCTTTTTCTGTTCCTCCGTGGCGTCATCCGCCACCTTGGCCTTGCCTTCCTCCTCCTTGTAAAAGCGGGTGTTTTCGACGACGAGGACTTCGCCCGGTTTCAGGGCCTTCGCCAGTGCGAGCGTTTCCGCGCCGGCGCAATCCGGCCCGAATTTCACGGGTTTTTTCAGAAGTGTTTCGAGGCGCGCCGCAACGGGTTTCAGACTGAATTCGGCCTCGAACCCCTTTCCCTTCGGCCGGCCCATGTGGCTCATCAACACGACCGACGCGCCGTTCTTCAGACAATATTCGATCGTCGGAAGCGCCGCCGTGATGCGGGTGTCGTCGGCGACATTCCCATTTTTGATGGGCACGTTGAAGTCCACGCGGACGAGGACGCGTTTGCCCGAAAGCGCCACGTCACGGATGGTGAGTTTCGCCATGGTTCATCCTCCGATAAGAAACCGGGGCGGGAGGCGGCCCGCCCCCCGCCCCGCGCGTTGTTGCTTTTCCGTTACTTCGCCCCGGCCGTCATCGTGCCATCGGCCTTCGCCATGTGCAGGAGAAGTTCCACGACCCGGTTCGAATAGCCCCACTCGTTGTCGTACCAGGAGACCAGCTTGAAGAACCGCTTCTCCCCCTTCAGGTTGTTCTGGAGGGAGGCCAGCGAATCGTAAATACTTGACCGCTGATCGTGGATGAAGTCCGTCGAGACAAGTTCCTCGTTCGACACGCCGAGGATGTTCTTCAGGTATGTCTCGGAGGCCTTCTTGAGGAGTTTGTCGATCTCCTCGATGGATGTGTCCTTCGCGGCGCGGAAGGTGAGGTCCACGACCGACACGTTCACGGTCGGGACGCGGAAGGACATCCCCGTGAGTTTGCCCTTCACCGCGGGGAGCACCTCGCCCACGGCCTTCGCGGCGCCCGTGGTGGAGGGGATGATGTTGATGGCCGCCGCGCGCCCGCCGCGCCAGTCCTTCTTGGAGGGGCCGTCCACCGGCTTCTGGGTCGCCGTGTAGGAGTGGATGGTCGTCATGAGCCCCGTCTCGATCCCGATGCCCTCCTTCAGTAGCACGTGGACGAGCGGCGCCAGGCAGTTCGTCGTGCAGGAGGCGTTCGAGACGATGTGGTGCCTGGCCGGGTCGTACTCCTTTTCATTCACGCCGATGAGGAGGGTTTTCACCTCGCCCTTGCCCGGCGCGGAGAGGATGACCTTTTTCGCCCCGGCGGCGAGATGCCCCTTCGCCTTCTCGGAATCCGTGAAGAGCCCCGTGGACTCGATGACGTAGTCCACGCCGAGCGCCTTCCAGGGGAGTTCGTTGGGGGTTTTCGTCGCGAGGATGCACTTGATTTTCTTTCCGTTCACGACAAGGACATCGTTTTCCGTCTTGGACGGATCGCTCTTCTCGGCGCCCACGGTGTGCTTGAAGTGGCCGTGAACGGAATCGTACTTCAATTGATAGGCGAAGTAGTCGGCGTCGGTGGTGATGTCCACCACGGCGACGACGTCGATCGTTTTGCCCAGCAGCCCCTGGTCGCAGAGGGCCTGGAACGCCAGGCGCCCGATGCGCCCGAACCCGTTGATGCCGACGCGGATGGCCATGGAATCCTCCCGGAGAAGTTGATTTCCCGCCAGTATACGCGGGCGGCGGAGGGTGTCAAGGGTAGGGGAAGTGGTCAGTGGATAGTGAATCGTGGATAGCGGGAAGTCAGAGAGTCAGCGAGTCTCAGAGTCTGGGAGTCGGGGAGGGGAAATCGCGAAGCACGACTTCCCGGGAAACGAAACCGGGCGCCCATCGGCGTCCGGTTTCGTATGGGGTGACCGAGGGGATTCGAACCCCCGACCCCCTGGGCCACAGCCAGGTGCTCTAACCGACTGAGCTACGGCCACCGCGATGACGCTACTATACCCGGCGGACGGAGACTTGCAAGGGGGCGGGGGTTCGAATGGGGTGACGACATGCAAGAGGCGCGGGAGGAACGGGAATTCTACGGTTTGTCCGGAGGAGGCGGGGCGGGTTTCTTTCGCATGGTGTCGAGAATTTCCTGAAATGCCTTTTTTCCCCGCAGGCTTTCCATGTTGGGATCCTTTTCGACACCGTCCGGATTGGGGAGGCCGAGTTTCGCCGCCTCGGCCAGCGTTTTCAAGGCATCGTCTGTTTTCCCGGAGAGGGCCTGGGCCGAGGCCAGGCCGTAGAGCACCCGGATATCAGCGGGGAAAACCCGGCGGGCCTGTCCAAGAAGAAAAAGGGCTTCCGGGATGGACTTATTCTGAAGGGTCTCCATGCCCGATCGGGCGGCACCCATCCCCGTGTAGTTCAGGAGTCGTTCGACGTTCCGGGCCGTGACCGTCCCGGCCTGTTCCTTGATAATGTCGGGGAAACGATCCAGGGCGATGGGGAGTTGTCTGGACAGGTTGCCGGCGGTGGCCATCTCCGCGAGGGTTTTCCCGACGGCGTCCGCGGCGGCGCGTTCCTTTTGAAATGCGGGATTTTCATCGAGGGCCTTGAGACGGCCGCGGATCGTTTCCCGTGCGGGCCCGTCGGCGGCGAGTCCCTCGAGTTCCCGGAAGCGGCCGTACCCGGTGAGAAGCCCCTCCGGATGTTTCAGAATCGTTTCGGCATCGTTTATCTCCTCTTGAAGGAGTTCGGCGCCGGTTTTCCCGCCGCCGGGTTCCTTCCGGCACAGGTGGAGAAGTTCCATGTAGCGGATCGCCTTCCCGCACTCGGCGGGGGAGGGCCAGTGGTGTTCGCCGTCGAAGAAGGTGAAACGGTTGCGGATGCCCAGGCGCGTCAGGGTGAAGGATACCCGCCACATCTCGGGATAGTTGAAATCGGCCAGACCGGCCAGGGCATGGACCGCGAAGGGGCTGTTTTTCGCGGGTTCCCCGCCTTGCGGAAGGCCGGCCCCGCAGGGGACGATGCCGGCGAAGGTTTTTTCCGCATGCATGGCGAACCGGTAGGCCACACGCGCCCCGCCGGAGAAGCCGGTGGCGTAAAGGCGGGTTTCGTCGATGGAATACCGCGCCCATGTGTCCTTCCAAAGGGCGGCAATGGCGTCATTGATGGGTTCGGAGGGGCCGTTCCTGGCGTTGTTGCTGCCGACAACAATCCAGCCGAACCGTTCGGCGGCGTCCCGGAAGAGTTGCGCGGGGTGTCTCCCTTCCGCGGTGGGGCTGAATCCGTAAAGGATGGGCCATTTCCGCGAAGGGGTGTAATTTTTCGGGAGGTAAAGGGCGTAGGTTTGCTTCGGGTCGTGGCGCGTCGCGATCTTCATGTGGATCTGGCCGGGGGGCGGTTCGCTTGTCGCGGGCGACGGCGCGGCGCCCTTCGCCGGCGGGGGAGTTGGAGAAGGGGAATCGGCGGCGAAAAGAAAGACGTGCCCGGTGATGCTGATCAGGATCAGGACAATAACGAAAAGGATCAGCCATCGGGGAAACATGCCTGGATTGTATCGGTCCATTCCCCCGGCGGCAAGGGGTTCCGGCTTGGATTTCCTCCGAATCCGGGTATTCTTGTTCGCCATGCCGGAATCGAAATCCCCCCGCCTGCCACTGGCCGATTATTTTATTGTCACGGCCCTCAACTCGGTTTCCGTGACGGTCTTTCTCCAATGCCTGTTTTTCTGGACGAAGCAACGCTTCGGGTATTCCCATGTCGAAAATCTGGCCCTGGCCGCGATGATGGGGTTGAGCTACATCATTTTCGCCGGCATCGGCGGAAGGGCTGCCGATCGCATCGGGTATGACCGGCTCCTTCGGTGGGGGCTGGCGGGGATGGCGATCACGCTCGCGACGGGATGGATTCCCTCCGGGCGGTGGGTCCCGTTCGCCGTCGTGATCGTCTACAATATTTTCTTGAGTCCGACCTGGCCGGCCCTGGAGGCGGCGGTGATGCACGGGCAGGGGAACGCCTCCATGCCCGACCGCCTCGGCATTTATAATATGACGTGGGCCTCGGGGAACACGGTCGGGATTGTTCTGGGGGGGTACCTGGTTGAGTGGAAACCGGATGCCGTCTTTTGGATCCCGGCGGGAGTTCACGGGATGGTATGGTTATGGATGTTGCTAAGAACGTCCCGGATCGGGGAACGCGGCGCGACGGCCATGGAGATTTCCCATCAAGGGGACGCGGTGGACCGGACGGTGAAACGCCGGTTCATGCACCTGGCTTGGCTCGGGAACAGCCTGGCGTATTTCATGATCACGGCCTTTTCCGCGCTCGTCCCCGAGATGGGGGAGCGCCTGGGTCTGTCCCCGGCCCTGGCCCTGGGGGTCGTCTGCGCCCAATTCCTGGCCCGGGTCGTCGGATTCTGGTTCTTCTGGAAGTGGACGGGATGGCATTACCGCTGGGGATGGGCCTTCGCGGCGCTGGCGCTGGCGCCGGTCGGACTGGCGCTCATGTTTTTCTCCGTTTCCGTCGCGGTCGTCACCGGCGCATCGGCGGCCTTCGGGGTGGCGATCAGTCTCACGTATTACGGATCCATATATTATTCCCTCGATTACGGCGGGGGGAAGGGCGAGCACGGCGGACTTCACGAGGCGGTGCTGGGAATGGGCGCGTTCGCGGGGCCGCTCTTCGGGGCTCTTGCCGCGGGAGTGGGTGGAGCGGCGGCGGGACAGGCCGCCGTCGTTGTTGTGGCCGGGGCCGTTTCGGTGGCGGGAGCGGCCGTCATCCGCGGGAGATGACCTGCGAGGATATGCGGCGGAAGTCCATGCGATATCCCCCCGGGGCGATCCCGTGGATCGTTGGCGACGCAATTATGGAAATGGCCTTGTTCGCCGGCGGGGCACTGTCTACAATGCGGCCGTGGATTGTCTCCCGGGGCTGCCATGGGGTCGGCGCCGGGAAGGGGAAAATGTCGATTGGTGTCCATGAAGACCGTCTACGTCTGCCAGTCCTGCGGCGCCCAGAGTCCCAAATGGATGGGGCGATGCGGCGAGTGCGGAACATGGAACACCCTTGTCGAGGAGGCGTCCCGGTCCGGAGGGGCGGCGCGGCCCGTGGGATCTTCCAATGCCCCGGTTCCCCTGAAGGATGTCGGCACCGAGGCGGGTCCGGCCGTCCCGACGGGCATCGGGGAATTCGACCGCGTCCTGGGCGGCGGGCTTGTCCCCGGGGCGTGCGTGCTTATCGCGGGGGAGCCCGGGATCGGAAAGTCCACGTTGCTTCTGCAACTGGCCGGGGCGGCGGCCCACACGGGTCGGGCGGTTCTGTACGTGACGGCGGAGGAATCCCTGATTCAGATCCGCCAGCGGGCGGGGCGTCTGGGGGTTGCCGCCGATGCGCTTCTCGTTCTGAATGAAACGGATGTCGAGGCGATTCTCCTTCAGATGGAGCGCATCCGGCCGGCGCTCGTTGTCGTGGACTCGATCCAGATGGTGACTCTCGCCGGGATGGAGGGGGCGCCCGGCACGGTGGGGCAGGTGCGGGAGTGCGCGGCGCTGCTCGCGCGGGGGGCCAAGGCCGCCGGGGTGGCGCTCGTTCTCATCGGACATGTCACCAAGAGCGGCGCCATCGCCGGCCCCAAGGTGCTCGAACACATCGTGGACACGGTGCTTTACTTTGAGGGGGATCCGGACCACGCCCATCGGCTCGTGCGGGTCATCAAGAACCGTTTCGGGGCGACCCGTGAGGTGGCGGCATTCGCCATGACCGACCGGGGGCTGGCGGAGGTGGCGAATCCCTCGTCGCTTTTTCTCCGGGAGGAGGCCTCCGGCGGGATCGGCTCGGCCGTCGCGGCCTCCTTGAGCGGCACGCGGTCGCTCCTGGTGGAGGTGCAGGCCCTTGTGACGCGGGCGGCCTATGGAACCCCGAACCGGCGCTTCACGGGGGTGGATTACCAGCGCGGGACCATGATTCTCGCGGTGCTGGAGAAGCGATGCGGTCTTTTCCTGTCCGGACAGGATGTTTTTGTGAATGCCGTGGGAGGGATCGAGCTTCCGGAACCCGCCGCGGACCTCGCGGCGGCGATCGCGGTGGCCTCGAGTTTCCAAGACCGCCCCGTCCCGGGCGGGACGGTGTTCGTGGGGGAGGTGGGGCTTGCGGGCGAGGTGCGGCCCGTCCGGGGGACGGCGGACCGCCTGGCGGAGGCGAAACGTCTGGGGTTCCGCCGGGCCGTGGTTCCGTCGGACCGTCATTCGAAGATCCGATCCAACGGTCTGGAGGTCGCGTTCGTAAAGACGCTGGCCCAGGCGCTGGACGTCATTGGAGGAAAGGACGCATGACGCGAATGGGTTGGGTGGGGATGTTTCTCGTGGTTGCCGCGGCCGGTTGTTTTGGTCCGCAGAATTCCAGGCGGGTGAAGGCGGAATTTTCCATTCCTCCGGGCACACTCGCCATCGTCCCTTTCCGTGAGGGGGAGGGGGGGTATTTCGAGTCGGAAGCCGGTCTGGCCGTCGTCCGGACCGTCGGCGGGCGTCTGACCCAGGCCGGGATACGCGGGTTGAAACTTCTGGACCTGGAGAGCATCCGGCGGATCCTTGGGAATACGGACATTGACGGGACGAAACCCCAGGAACTCCAAAAGCGTCTCGGGGCGGATTACCTTCTCCTGGGGCACATCACGACGCTCCGGGTCAAGGAACCCAAGGACGTGAACATCCTGCGGGGGACGATCGTCATGGATCTCCGGCTTATCGATCTCCGGCAGGGGACGATGCTCTGGAGGGGCTCGGAGCGGCTGCAGTACCCGAAGCGCCAGCCGTTCGGGTTCGGGGAGGATCCACAGGATGTTTCCCCGGACGTGATCCGCGACGGACTCATCGTCCTGGGAGGCAGCGCCGTCGCCGAGAATTTCTACACGCATTACGAGGAGGAATGAGGCATGTTTGTGCGAGAGGATGATCGTCCCCGGCGCGTTTCGATGAACGCGAATCGCGAATACGACGGCCGGTTCGAGGCGGCGCTGTGCTATCTCATCCCGTTTTACTTTTTAGTGCCGCTCCTTCGCCGGGGCAGTCCCCTGGCCCGTTTCCACGCGCGCCAGGCCCTGTTCCTCGGGTGTCTGGTGATCCTGGGGATATTTCTCTCCTCCGTGCTCATCCCGTTTTTCGGGATCGGTCTGTTTCTGCTTTTCGGGATCGCGCCCTTCGTGGCGCCCGAAGCGTATTGGATGTTTTGTTTCGGGATTCTTCCGATGACGGTGGTGTTTCTTCACGCGGTCGGGTTCGTCAACGCCGCCCGGGGGCTTGCCCGTCCGATTCCCGTGGTCGGGTTGTACGTGGACGTCTGGCTGCCCGAAATCTGATTTTTCCCCGGGAGGCGATGTCCCGGGTTGCGGATTCGGGGGAAAAAGGGTAGACTTCATCTCTGGGGGGGCGCCCGTGGAACGGAAAACGCGGAGAGGATTATGATCCCGATCCTGGGAGATGAGGAATTCGGGCAGAAGATGATCGAGATGAACCTGGTCCGCAAGGAGGATCTGGAGCGGGCCAGGTCCTATCAGCGCACCATCGGCGGCTCCCTCGGCAACATCCTGCACAAACTGGGGATTGTCCGTGACGAGGATCTTGCCCGGGCCGTCGCCTCGGTGTACCACCTTCCCCAGATCGACATGAGTACGCTGGTCATCAATCGGAAACTCATCGCTTCGTTTCCCCGGAAGCGCATGGAGCAGGCCCTTTTCTTTCCCATCGACGCGCGGGAGGGGACGCTGACGATCGCCATGGTGGATCCCTCGGATGTCAGCGTGATCGACGAAGTGACGTTCGAAAACAATGGTCAGGTCCAGATCCGGGTGGTGAGCATCTCCCAGGCCGAGAAGATCATCAGTGACTTTCTCTATCGGAACCGGCTGCCCAACGAGGGGGGCGTGGCGATGGACGCGGTCTGGGAGGAAAAGCTTCAGGCGCTTCCCTCGGACCGGGTGGTGAAGGTGCTGGTGAAGTTGCTGGCCGAGCGGGGGGTGGTCACCTGCCGGGAAATCGTGGAACGGGCGGGGGAGGCATAATCCATGGAGTTGAAAATCCGGGTCACCGAAAAGACGCTGCGGGTCGGCGGCGGACGCATGGTGGAGGTGGCCGAGATCACCCTCGCGGGGCGGATGGAGGCCGCGACGCTGGTCGATTTTCGGAAGACCTTGAGTGATCTTCTCGCCAAAGGGCGAAAGTTTGTCGTCCTCGACTTTGCCGGCGTTGCCTACATCTCGAGCACGGGGCTGGGGGGATTGGTCAAGTACCATGAGGAATTCGCCCGGGCGGGTGGCGGGATGTGTCTTGTGCGTGTTCCCGAGACTGCCGACCACATCATCGGACTCCTCGGGCTTTCCGACGTTCTGGCCATTTTCGACCGAATGGAGGATGCCGCGGGATTTTTCGAGGTGAAGCTCGGCATCACTCCGGCGGTTGCCGTCAAACCGATCTCGTCTCCGAAGGCGGTTCCGCCGTCCAGACCGGCGGCGGCCGGAGCCGGCGGAACGTTTCCGAAGGCCCCGGGGGGCACGTTTCCAACAACCGTTCCTCCGAAGGCGCCGGTCGCCGCGCCTCTCGTTCCCCGCGCGGCCGCGGCAGCGCCTTCCATCACCGGGCGCCAGAGGATGGCCCAGGTCCGGGCCGAGGCCATTTCCGGGAAAGTGATGCCCGCGAAGTCGTCGGCCTCGAAGACCCCCAAGGTGCTTCTGGCGATGCCCGGGGAGGACGATTTCTCGCGTCTCATCAGCGCGAAGATCCGGTTCCGTTCGGCCGGCACCGCCATCCTCATGGCGGCGGATTCGGCCATGGCCGTGTCCCTGGCGGCGAAGGAACGGCCGGACGTCGTGGTGGTGGATTTCCTCCTGCCCGGTTACGAAGGGGTGTGCGAGCGGTTGAAGATGGAGCAGGCTACGGGCACCCTCTCGGTGATTCTTCTCTATCCGAGGAACAGCAATCCTGATGCCGTGCCTGGCGCGCAGATCATGTCGAACGAGAACATCGCGGAACCCTTCGATCTCGACCATCTGGTGGAACTTGTCCAGAGCGAGGTGGAACGGCATCAGCGCGAGGGGGCGGTGTTGCTTCATGAATTCCACATTCGATTCCCCTCCCGCCAGCCGGAATTCGAGCGGGCCAACGAGTTCTTCCGGAAGGCCCTGGGTCAGTCGATCATCGGGAAAAATCCGGAATCCGCCCTTGCGGTCACCGCGGCGGTCCGCGAGGCGATCGACAACGCCTGCCGGCACGGGAACAAGTGGCAGGACAAGCGCTACGTGGACATCTTCTTCCTGCTCGATCAGGAAAAGATGACCCTGGCCGTCAAGGACGGCGGGACCGGTTTCAACTGGCGGCATTTCGTCGAGAAGGTGAGGACGACGCGGGCGAGCGAACTGGCCCGACAGCGGCCGGTGGACAATCCCGGAGGTCTGGGCATCGCCCTGATGATCAGTTGCATGGACCGCGTGGTCTACAATGACATCGGCAACATCATCACGCTGACGAAGCTCGTGAGGTTCGCGGCCCCCACGGCCGTGCCGGTGGCCAGATCCTGATCCGTGTGTCCGGCGGAACATCTCCCTTCGATGGAGCTCTCCGGCTGAAACCGGGGTTCCGATTATGAGTTCGCCTTCGCACAAGGCTTCGGCGAACATCCGCCGAAGCGCATTCAATCCCGGGCAAGCCCGGGACTTCCTGCGCGGAGGCGGATGAAATTCTCCGTCATTATTCCCGCCCGGAACGAGGAGGTCCTTCTCGGCCGGTGCCTCGAATCCGTCACACGCGCCGCCGCGGCCTTCCCGGGACAGGTTGAGGTCGTTGTCGTCATCAACCGTTGCACGGACCGCACGGAGGCGATTGCGCGGGACCGGGGGGCCCGGATCGTCCGGGACGACAGCCGGGTTCTCTCGCGGATCCGGAACGCCGGGGCCCGCGCGGCGCGCGGGGAGATCCTTGTCACCATCGACGCCGACAGCCGCATGGCCGGAAATACATTCGCGGAGATTGACCGGGCGATGGCCTCCGGCCGTTACATCGGCGGCGGGGCCGTGGTCCGTCCGGAGCGCCGGTCCCTGGGGATTTTCCTCTCGGAGATGGTGCTCTGGGCGGGGCTTCTGGCGACGGGGCTTTCGGGCGGGTTGTTCTGGTGCCGTCGGGGGGATTTCGAGGCGGTGGGCGGGTTCGACGAGAGGCTCATCGTGGCGGAAGATCTTGATTTCGCGCGGCGCCTTAAAATTCACGGTCGCCGGGGGGGCAGGCGTTTCGGAACGCTCTGGCGTTCGCCGGTGAGCACGTCGTGCCGCAAGTTCGACCGGTTCGGCGACTGGGTGTTGTTCCGGATGCTGGTGTTGCATCCCCGGCAGTTGTGGCGGGCCCTGCGCGGGACGGATCGGACATTCGCCGATCGCTTCTTCTATGATTTTCCAAGGTGACCGCGGGCGGGATTTCCCGCTGGAACCCGGGATGCGGAATGAAATAATGAAGGCGGGGCAAGAGATGGATCTCGTTGTGCGCGGAGTGGCCGTCGGGCCGCTCGAGACGAACGCCTGGATCGTCGGCTCGCGTCGGTCCGGCGATGGGGTCGTGATCGACCCGGGCGCCGACGTGGACCTCATCCGGGCCGCCGCCCGGAAGGTCGGCATCTCCCCGCGGCGGATCCTGATCACCCACGGGCATTTCGATCATGTCGGGGCGGCCGCGGCGCTCTCGCGCGCGACCGGCGCTCCGGTGTATCTCCATCGGGAGGATTCGTTCTGGATTGAGCGCCTTGTGGAACAGACGGAGGCCTTCGGTTTCCCGGCTCCCGAAAAACCGGTGGTGGGCGGATACCTCGCGGAGGGGGAAGAGGTATCCGCGGGGGGCATCCCCTTGAAGATTCTGCATGTCCCCGGGCATTCTCCGGGCCACGTCGCCTTCGTCACGGAAGGGCATGTTTTCGCGGGGGATTGCCTCTTCGCCGGTTCCGTGGGACGGACAGATCTGCCGGGGGGATCCGCGGAAATCCTGATATCCTCGATCCGGAAGAAGCTGCTGGTTCTTCCGGAAACGACGGCCGTCCACCCGGGACACGGACCGGACACGACGATCGGCCGGGAAAAACGGGACAACCCGTTCCTGTGATTTTTTTGCCGGAGGAGTCTCCGGCGGTTATAATCAACCGGGGGCTTTGGATGCGAATGAAGAAAAAGAAAAACAACCTTCGGGCGATGCTTCTCGGTCTCGGCTTCGATCACAAGGACGGTCACGTCCGGATCACGAAGGGTGAAAATTTTCGCGTTCTGGGCGGTTCCCACGAGACCCACGGATTTCTCCAGGAGAAGGCGGTCAGGTTCAACGAGGAGCTGGACCGTCGCAAGAAACGCCTCGAGGATGTGAAGCACGACGAGTTCCTTGAAATCGCCGACAAGGTGGGGATGTTGAAACGGCAGACACGTTCACCGTGACGGTTTCGGTGTTTCGGTTGTATTCCCGACTCCGGAGTTCATATCCCGTTTGGTGTACGTCACCCGGCGACCCTCCAGGAAATCCTGCGTTGACTTGCGGATTTCCTCGTCGCGGATGGTCCCGGCCAGTTTCCTGGCCTCTTCGGGTTTCCCCGCGTTCAGCATGAAGACGAAGTTCCGGGTGGCCATGTCCCGGGAGCGACCCTCGGGCAGGGAGTCGAGAAAACGCCCCGCGGCATCCGTGTCTTTTTGCGCCCAGCTTGACAGGATGCCGGGGATCGCGCGTTCCCGCGCCGGTCCCTCCGGAATCCGGGCGGCCCAGGCGGCCGCGGCGGCCGGATCCTTCCAGCCCCATACTTGGGCGATTCGCCCCATCACACGGGTCTGGGTGTCCGGGTCCGTGATGGTCTGGCTCCAGGCCAGGGCCTTGTCCAGATCCTGCTGAGCCCATGCGGTCCCGAGCATGGCCAGAGTGTTCTTCTTTGCCTCTCCGTCCGTCCATCCCTGGACCCAATTCATGGCTTCCCCGATGTCCTTGCGGGCCCACTGGCTGGCGATGGTCTGGAGGGTGGAATCACGGACGTTCGCCGGGAGGTTGTTTTGAGCCCAGGCGGCGGCGGCGGCGGGATCCTTCTGGGCCCATGATGTGGCGGCGATGTTCATGGCCTGGGTCCGTTCCGCCGGGTTGGGGATTCGATTGATCCAGGCCAGGGCCTCCTCGGGATTCCGGGCGGCCCACTCCCGGGCGATGGCCGCCGACACGTTGGATTTGACCCATCCCGCGTCCGGCAGGGTTTCCATCCATTTGGCGGCGGCGGCGGGATCCTTCTTCGCCCAGGCTGAACCGATGGCAAAACGCGCCTGATCCTGTTCGTTATCTCCGGACGGATGTTTGTCCATCCAGGCGGCGGCCGCGGCGGGGTCCGCGTCCGCCCACTGGGCGAGAACTTGCCGGCGGATCGGGGGCCGTTCGGTTTCCGGGATTTTATCCATCAGCGCAAAAGCCCGGTCGGGATCCGTCGCGGCCAGGGCCTTGATGACACCGGCGATGGATCGTGTCCGTTCCTGGCCGTTGGCCAGTTCCTGAAGGAGTTCCAGTGCCCGCTCGGGGTTTTTTGCCGCAAGCGCCGCCGCGGCGGCCCCGATGGCGATGTCGCGACCCTGTCCGGCCGCGAGTCCCTTCGCCCAGGCGAGGGCCGCCTCGGGATCCTTCGCCGCCCACTCCCGGGCGACGCGTTGGAGGGGGGACGCGAAATACAACTGCTCGGCCCAGGTCGCCGCGCCCTGCGGATCCGACTTCACCCAGACGGCGCCGATGGCCACGTGGGCGGATGTTTTCTCGTCGCCGTCGGGAAGCCGCTCGGCCCAGGCAATGGCCGAGACCGGGCTTGCGGCGGCCCATATCTCAAGAACCGCGCCGACCGCGGCGATGCGTTCCCGGAGAATGTTGGTCATGCTTCCGGTGTCCCGTTCTCCGAAAGTCCCCTGGGCGTAGGCGAGGGCGGCGGGGATGTCGGTTTCCGCCCAGCGTCCGAGGAAGAAGGCGCGGAGGTCCGACCGGTCGTCGTTCAACGTGATTTTTTCGATGAGTTCGAGGGCGCGGGTGAATTCCTTTTTCGTCAGGGCGTCCTTGAGGTCGCTCAAGATGGCCCGGTGTTCCTTCCCCTTGAGTTTCGCCAGGACCTCCTCCAGGGTTTTCCGGGAGGGGGAAAAGGCATCTTTCACCTTTTCCGGAGCGGGGGTCGTCTTCGGCGCGGCGGATTCCCCCGCGGGGTCGTCCGTTTCGGCGGGGGATCCGGAGAACGGGGTGTTGGCGATTGAGGCGTGTTTTGTGCTTTCGGTGGCCGGGGATGCGGTGACATTTTCCCCGTCCGGCGCCGCAGGGGGCGCATCCTTGAGAAAATAGAACGTGAGCGCCGCGACCAGAATCACCGGAACGGCCAGAAGCAGGGGGATGAGGCGTTTCATGATGCCATCCTTTCGGGGGAATGGAGGCTGCACCATATAGACGTCGCCGGAACCCGCGACGTTCATGAAATTCCGGATTTTATTCCCTCGAGAGCGACTCCACCCATGCCACCACCGGCGCGAACCCATCGTCACGGAGGGTGGACACCTTCCAGAACGGCCGGTCGGCCGGGAGGAGTGACGTCAGATGCGCGGCCGCGGCCTCCGCGCCGGGGAGGTCGGTCTTGTTCAGGATCACCGCCGCGGCGAGTTCCATGATGCCGGATTTCGAGAACTGGATGTCATCCCCCGCCTGCGGCATCACCAGAAGCAGGGTGTTGGGTGTGAGTTTCGTCACGGCATAGTCCGTCTGGCCCGCGCCCACCGTTTCGATGAGGACGACATCGAATCCGAAACCGGCCAGGACCCGGACAAGTTCCTTCGCGCGAGGGCCGAGCCCCCCCTGCATTTCCTCCGAGGCGATGCTCCGGATAAAGAGGTCCGGGTCCGGTTTTCCGCCGGTCATCCGCAGGCGGTCGCCCAGGAGCGCCCCGCCGCTGACGGGACTGGACGGGTCCACGGCGAGGATGGCCACGCGTTTCCCGGCCGCGCGAAGGTGCGCCGCGAGTCTTCCGATGAACGAGCTCTTTCCGACGCCGGGAACGCCGGTCACCCCGATCACGGCCGCCCGGGCGGAAGGGAGCGCCTGCCCTTCCGGCAAACCTTCCCGGGAGACAACCGTGAGGAGCCGGGCGATGGCATCGGGTTTCCCGGCGCTCGCGTTCGCGAGGAGTTCCCGGATCGGCGGCCGGGGCCATTTGGCGGCCAGGAGTTTCATCCCTTCCAGAATGGCCCCGATCGACGCCCCGGCATGGTACACCTCCGTGACGCCCATCCGGAGCAGGGAATCGCGGTCCGACTCGGGGATGATGCCCCCGACGACGACCGGGGTGTCCCCGATGCCGTAGGTGTCACGCCACCGGAGCACCTCCGGGACGATCGTCATGTGCGCGGCGGAGTGGAGGCTGATGCCCAGGATGTCGGCGTCCTCCTGCATCGCGGCGAGGGCCGCCGCCTGGGGGCTCTGCCAGAGACCCGTGTAGATGACATCGAGCCCCCCGTCGCGGAGGTGACGCGCCAGGACCTTGACGCCGCGATCGTGGCCGTCGAGGCCGATTTTTGCCAGAAGAATGCGCGGTCGGTGGCCGGTCATGGATGCTCCCCATTCATCCCTTCGTGGGTTGGCGGAATCGCGGATTTCACCGGTGAAGTCATGTCAGAACTCGGGTCCCCCGCCGTAGGTGCCGTAGACGTTTTTCAGCGTGGTCATCATCTCGCCGACCGTAGCGGAGGCGCGGGCGGCGGTGACGAGGCGGGGCATGACGTTCTCCCCGGCGCGCGCCGCGTCGGCGAGGCGTTCCAGGGCCGTCCGCCACGCCGGCGCGTCCCGCCGCGCCCGGAGGTCCTTGAGGCGCGCCACCTGCTCCCGTTCCACCCCGGGGCCGACGTGGAGAATGGGAATGTCGCAGGGCGTGTCCGGCTCGGTGAACCGGTTCACCCCGACGATGATCTTGTCGGCGCGCTCGACCGCCCGGGCCTCCCGCAGGGCGCTTTCCGCGATGCGGCGGCGGAAATAGCCGTTGTCGATCGCGGCGATGACCCCGCCCAGCCGGTCGATTTCCCCGAGGATGCGCCGGGCCTCCGCCTCCATCGTGTTGGTCATCGTTTCGACGAGCCAGCTCCCGCCGAGCGGGTCCACCGATTCCGCGACGCGTGTCTCGTAGGCGAGGACCTGCTGGGTGCGGAGGGCGATCTTGGCCGCCTCCTCCGAGGGGAGCGCCATCGTTTCGTCCATGCTGTTGGTGTGGAGGGACTGCGTCCCGCCGAGGACCGCCGCCAGGGCCTGGCAGGTCACGCGGACGACGTTGTTGAACGGCTGCTGGCGCGTCAGGCTCACCCCGGCCGTCTGGGAGTGGCAGCGGAGGAGCAGGCTCCGTTCGTCCTTCGCGGCGAATTTTTCCTTCATCACCTGCGCCCAGATCCGGCGCGCGGCCCGGAGTTTGGCGATCTCCTCGAAGAAGTCGCAGTGGATGTCCCAGAAGAACGACAGGCGCGGCGCGAAGTCGTCCACGGCCAGGCCGCGCGCGAGGCCCTTCTCGACGTAACAGATCCCGTCGGCGATCGTGAAAGCGAGTTCCTCGACCGCCGTCGCGCCCGCCTCCCGGATGTGGTAACCGCTGATGGAAACCGTGTTCCACAGGGGCATCTGCCGGGCGCCGTATTCGATGGTGTCCACGACAAGCCGGACCGACGGCTCCGGCGGGAAGAGGTACTCGTTCTGGGCATGGAACTCCTTCAGGATGTCGTTCTGGAGGGTTCCCCGGAGGCGGTTAAGCGGCACCCCCTGGTCCTCCGCCACGCAGATGTAGAAGGCGAGGAGGACGGCGGCGGGGCAGTTGATGGTCATCGAGGTGCTGACCTCGCCGAGGTTGATGCCGTCGAAAAGGCGGCGCATGTCGTCGAGGGATGAGACGGCCACCCCGCACTTCCCGACCTCGCCGAGGGCCATCGGGTCGTCCGAGTCGCGTCCCATGAGCGTGGGAAGGTCGAAGGCCGTGCTGAGTCCCGTCTGGCCGTGTTCGAGAAGATACTTGAAGCGGCGGTTCGTGTCCTCCGGGGTGCCGAAGCCGGCGAACTGCCGCATTGTCCAGAGGCGCTTCCGGTACATCTCCGCATGGACGCCGCGGGTGTAGGGGAATTCGCCGGGTTTGCCGATCGCCGCGCCGTTCCCGGAACGCGCGATATCCTCTGGAACGGCGCAAGCGGGGCGGGGAAGGTGGATGCCGGGTGCCGGGGAGGCGGGGCTGGGGTGGGCGGGGATTTTGGCCGGCGTCATAAGTGACGGAAGCGTGATGAGTTACCGACCGTTCGGTCGGCTCGGGGTTATGGTATTGGCCGTGAGGGGGAAGTCAAGCGGTTTCAACAGTCGGGAATGGACGTCGGGCCGCGGCGGATTACAATGGCGGGCAAGCGGAAACGTTCCTCATCATCGGAGGGTGCGGCGATGAATAAAATCTTCTGCTACGGCTGGAATAACTGCCTTGGCGTTTCGAACGGGACGATCGAACTCGTGGTGACGCTCGACGTGGGGCCGCGGATTATCCGGTTCGGTTTCGCGGGAGGGACGAATCTGTTCCGGGTCTACCCCGAAATGATGGGGAAGACGGGTGGCCGGGAGTGGCGGATCTACGGCGGCCACCGGCTCTGGGTGGCGCCCGAACTCCCGTCGCTCACCTATTTCCCCGACAACCGGCCCGTCGCGGCGAGGGGCCTTCCCGGCGGTGTGCGGATCGTCGCGCCGCCGGAGCGCCCGTCGGGCATCGCCAAAACGATGGACATCCGGCTTCATTCCCGGCGGGCGGCGGTGACGGTGACCCACCGGATCCGGAACGCCGGGCGGCGGACGTTGACGATCGCCCCCTGGGGATTGAGCGTTCTTCGGGAGGACACGCGGGTGGTGTTTCCGTTGCCCACGCGGGCCCGGGCCGGCCGGCGGACGCCGCTTCCCACGGGCGTGTTCGGCCTTTGGGATTACACCGACTTTTTAGATGATCGCTGGATGTTCGGGCGGCGGTTTGTGATCCTGCGCCAGGTCCGTGGGCGGAGAACCTCCCAGAAAATCGGCAGTTTCGTCCCGGACGGCTGGGCGGCGGCGGCGGGGCGGGATTTCCTTCTCGTCAAGCGCTTCCCGGTGTCGGCCGGGCGCGCCTATCCGGACGGCGGGTGCAATTTCGAGACCTACACCGATGGAAACATGATTGAAATCGAAACGCTCGGGCCGCTCGTGAATCTCGCGCCCGGGCAATCCGTCGCGCACGCCGAGCGCTGGTTCCTCTTCCCCGGCGTCCCGGCGCTCCGGAGCGACCGCGACGTGGAGAAATACGTGATGCCGCGGGTGAGGGAAACGGGGGGAAGAAGTCTGGGAGTCTGAGAGTCTGGGAGTCCGAGAGTCTCAGAGTCTTGGAGTTGAAGAGTTTTTGAGTTTGATGAAATGACGAATCGGGAGGATGAATATGCGAACATCGGTGGTTGTCGCGGTGTTGCTCGTGACAGTCGGAACGTCCGCATGCGTGACCGGAGGGCGGGAGAAGTCCGCCACGGGGAATACGCCGCCCGCTACGGAATCTCTTCCTGTAGATGAACTTCGAGCGAAATTGCAGGAGATCGTTTCTTTGAGTTTTAGCAAGGCAGATTTTGTCGAAACCTTGGTTTCCATTCGGGATGCGTATGAACTCCCGATTGTGGTGGATCCGGCGGCGAATGTCAGCGTGCCTGTCACGCTCAGCGTGAAAAAAATTCCGATGGTACAGGCGCTCAACCGGTTGATGCGGTTGGAGGGATTGGATTACCGTTTGCGGGATGGGGTGATTTGTGTGGGAGATATCAAGGGTGGGGAAGCGGCAAAGGAGATGGAATGTATCAAGCGAAATCGCTCGCCGGAATGGGAAAAGGAAATTCGGGCAAGACTTCAAGAGAAAATCGCCTTTTCGTTCGACGGGGATGATTTTTCCACGGTATTGGATTTCATCCGGGAAATGAAGAATCTCGTGATTGAGATGGATCCGAAGGCCAAAGCCATGTATCCCATTAAATTATCGGCATTAAATATATCCGTGGAAATGGCGCTCGATTGGCTGATGAGGTTGGAGGAGTTGGATTATCGTTTTCAGGACGGAGTGATTTGTGTGGGGGATTTCAAGGATGGGGAGGTGGCGAGGGCGGAGAAGTTGCGCAACAAGAATCGCCCGCCGGATGGTTGGGAGTGGGAAAAGGAGATTCACAAAAACCTGAACAGGAAAATAGCCTTCGACTTTGAAGATGAACCCTTCGATTCGGTGATTGATTTCTTTCGCGACAACAAGATCCTCAATATAGTGATGCATCCGGCGGCGGAGTCCAAGGGGGGCAATCAGCCGATCACGTTGTCCGGGCGGAATATGACTGTTGATGACGCATTGCGGTCAGCATTAAAAATCGTTGGTCTGACCTATGAGTTAACGTCAGGCGTTGTCTACGTTTATGACCCCGACAGGCGGGCGGGAACAAGCGGGGGAAAGTAAATCAGGTACGATTAATTACGACCAGTTTGGAACCTTTGCGTTTTTTTCGGTGTTGTTTTTTTCGAGTCACGGGCCACGTGTCACGTGCCACGGCTTCATTCCTGCCAAGTGGCAAATTCTCCTACGGAAACCCGCGCCGGAACATGCCGATTCACCGCGGCGGCCTCGTCCGGATGGCCGGCGGCGCGCCGTACCGCGCGGCGTTGGGTGCCGCCGGCCGGTCATTCTAGAACCGGCCCATCAACTCATAGTATTGTTTGAGGGTCTCAATGGATTCGAGCGTTACTCGGAACAGAATCCAGCTGAGGACAAGAATGCCAACGGTCAGTGCGGTTTTCCATGCCCGCGTCGTTTGTGGGCGCCACCAGATCAACGGCAGGACCAGAGGGCCGACACAGCAAAACGCAATGGCAATAAACGATGTGCTGAAATACCATGGACGTTTCTTCCCCGCTGCGGCCGGCGGGTTGGCCTTATCCAGGAATTCCCCGCAGTGTTTGCACTTTATCGCCTCGTCCTGGATTTCTTCGGCGCAGAATGGACACTTTTTCACTATCTGTCCTTCATGGCGGAAGCATGGGCATTACGGTCTTTTGTGCGCTTCCGGGACCTTGGATGCTATCCCCCCGCTTTTTGCTGTCAATCACTTTTCGGTTGCCAACGGGATTACGCGGGCCACGTGGCAAATCCGCTCACGGGCGCCCGCGGGGGAACATCCCGGTTCACCACGGCGGCATCGTCCGGATAGCCGGCGGCGAGGCTCGTGACGAGAATCCGGTCGGGCCCGATCCCGATGTGGGCCTTGGAACATCATCATGGGCGCGCCGAAGAAGACGCAGTTTTCGCGTTCGCGGGTTTCGATTTGACAGAATTCGTTGCGCCGATAGAATACTGACCGGTCAGTATCGTGTCGGGGATTTGCCGCATGCCTGTCCGTGGAAAACGTGTCGCCATCCTGAACGCCGTCGAGGCGATGGTCCGCAACCGGCGGTTTCACGAGGTGACCCTGGATGAGGTGGCCGGGGCGGCCCACGTGGGAAAGGGCACGATCTACCGGTATTTCCGGGACAAGGACGACCTGTTTTTCCAACTGGCGACGCACGGGCATGACGAACTCTGCCGGACAATCGCCGGGATCGCCGGTCCGGGGGGTTGTTCGACGTTTGAAAACCGTCTCCGGGCCATGTGCGGGAGGATCAGCCGGTTTTTTGAGGGACGCAGAACGTTGATGCGGATCATGGGGGAGCACGAGGGTCGCGCGCTGGCCCTGCATGTGCGGAATCGTCGGGCGCTGGAGGCCCGCCGGAAGGCCTTGCGCGCCGCCGTCGCCAAGGTGCTCGCGGTGGGTCTGCAGGACGGTCATGTCCGTTCCGATCTGCCGCTGGAGGTTCAGGCGCATTTTCTGATGAGTCTCCTTCGCGGACGGAATCCCCTTTTCGCCGGCGGGCTGGCGAGGCGTCCGGAAATTGCCGAGGTGATCGAGGTGTTTTTGCATGGCGTCGGATCGCGGCGGGACCGAAAAACGGAGGAATCGGAATGAATCGGTGGATGAGAGTCCTTGTGTTGATGTTGGCCTTTGCCCCGGGCATACGGGCGGAGGAGCCCGCGCCGGCGCCCGCGGCCACCCCCGGTCGGGTGGTTACGCTGGACGAGGCCTTTGAACGGGCCGTCCTCCGCAGTGAAACGCTCGCCATCCGGAGGGAGGCGGTGAACGAGGCCGAGGCGAAAATCGCCGGGATGCGGGCGGGGGTCAAGCCGATTCTGTCGGCCCGTGCGGATCTTTTCCGCCAGAGGGATATCGCCGGATTCGATCCCGAACAGCGCGAGGCGGCGCTCACCCTGACACAGCCCCTGTTTCACGGGTTCCGGGAATTCATCCTGATCCGCGCCGCGAAGGCCGGCCGGGAGGCGGTGGTTCTTGACGAGCGCCGGGCGCTGGACCTGCTGTACGCGGACGTCGCCCAAGCCTACCTGGAACTCCTGGTCCGCCGGAAGGAACTCGACATCCGCCGGCAGATCGAGAAAAGCGCCGCGGAACGGATCGAGGATCTCCGCAATCGCGAAAAAATCGGCCGCAGCCGCAGGAGCGAGGTCCTGGCGATGGAGGCGTATCTGGCCGAACTCGAGGCCGCCCGGAAGGGCGCCGAGGGGGATGAACGCGCGGCCCGCGAGCCCCTCCGGTTCCTGACGGGATTGGAGGAGGTGTTCGTCCCCGCCGAGCTCCCGGATCCGGCGTTGCGCGAGACGGGGCCCTTCCTCGCTCGTTGTCCATACCGTGCCGACGTCGAGGCGCGCCGCCGGGATGCGGAAGGCGCCCGGGCGACTGCCCGCGCGGCCCGCCGCGATCCCTGGCCGTCCCTCGATCTTGGGGGCAATTACTACCTCCATCGCGAGGGGCTTTCCGAAGACGTGGACTGGGATGTGACGTTGTCCCTGGAGATTCCCCTGTATGCCGGCGGGGCCTACCGGTCGAAAATCCGCCAGGCCGAGGCGCGGCGGGGGGCGGCCGAGCTGGGAAGTCATCTGGCCCTTCGCCAGGCCGAGGCGGAGGTGCGCCTGGCCGCGGAACGCCTGGCCGCGGGCGTGGCGGAATGGGAGGCGTTCCGGAGGGCGGCGGACCTGGCGGGGGACAATGTGTCCGCTCTCCTGGAGGAATACCGTTTCGGGCGGGCCACCAATCAGGATGTTCTCGCCGGGCTCGACAAGATGCTCCAGACACGCCTCAAGCGGGAAACCGTGCGGGCGGAGGCGCTTCTCGCGGCGGCACGTCTGGAAGTGGCGGCGGGACGGGCTCCCGCGTCCGGGGCCGCCTCCTGGGAGAATCCGCGATGAAACTCTCCGACATTTCCATCCGCAATCCCGTCTTCGCCTGGATGTTGATGGCGGCGACGCTTCTCTTCGGGGCGTTGGGATTTTGGCGGCTCGGCATCAGTTTTCTGCCGGACGTGGACACTCCGTACATTTCGATTTCCCTGACGTGGGAGGGGGCCGCGCCCGAGATCATGGAGTCCGACGTGGTGGATGTCGTCGAGGACGCCATGACGCTGGTGGACGGGGTGAAGGAGATTTCAAGTTCCACCCGCCGGGGCTCCGCGCGGGTGACGATCGAGTTCGAACTTTCCCGCGATATTGATGTTGCCTTTCAGGACGTTCAGGCGCGTTTGTCCCAGGCCCAGCGGCATCTCCCCCGGGACATGGACCCGCCGGAAATCAGCAAGTCCAATCCCGAGGATCAGCCGATCATGTTCCTGGGGCTTTCCGGGGACCGGCCCCTCAAGGAATTGCTGAATTATGCGGAGGACACCCTCAAGGACCGGTTCCAGACCATCCCCGGCGTGGCGGAGATTTTTCTGGGAGGTTTCGTCGAGCGGAATCTGCGGGTCTGGGTGGATACGGAGAAGCTCTCCCGGTACGAACTCACGGTGGAGGATATCCTCACGGCCATCGGCCGGGAACATGCGGAAATCCCCGCCGGTCAGCTCGAGACGTCCGTCAAGGAATACGGTGTGCGGGTGTACGGAGAGGCGTTGACCGCGGACGAGTTCGAAAAAATTCTCATCACCCGGCGCGGGGGTGAAATTATCTATGCCCCCATTCCCCTTCGGGAAGTGGCCCGGGTGGAGAACGGGCTTGCGGACGTGCGGCGCTCGGCGCGCGTCATGGGGGAGCGTTCCACGGGGCTTGGTATCCGGAAACAACGGGGATCGAACGCCGTCGAGGTGGCCCGGCGTGTGCGCGAGCGTTTGGAGGAAATGCAGAAGTCCCTGCCTGCGGGGATGAAACTCCGGCTCAATTTCGACACGACGCGGTTCATCGAGGAGTCGGTGCGGGAACTGGAATTTAATCTCCTGTTGTCAGCCTTGCTCACTTCCCTCGTCTGCTGGGTGTTCCTCGGGTCGTGGTCCTCGACGATCAATGTGCTGCTCGCCATCCCGACGGCCGTCTTCGGGACGTTTTTCATCCTGCATCTCGCGGGATTCACCCTGAACACGTTTACCATCCTCGGGCTGGGCCTGGCCATCGGGATCGTCGTGGACGACGCCATCATGGTTTTGGAGAACATTGTCCGCCACCGGGAGTGGGGGGAGCCCCGGATGCAGGCGGCTGTCATCGGGGCCCGCGAAATCACATTCGCCGCCGTTGCGGCCACCGTCGCGATCCTTGCCATCTTTGTTCCTGTGATTTTCATGGGCGGAATCATGGGAAGGTATTTCTTCCAGTTCGGGGTGACGATATCGGTCGCGGTGTTGTTTTCGTTGCTGGAGGCCCTGACGCTCGCCCCGATGCGTTGTTCGCAATTTCTGGAGGTGGGGCACGGAGGGAGGTTTGTCCAGAGGGTGGACAAGGCATTCCGGAGTTCCGCCGCTCTCTACCGGCGGGTGTTGGGATGGGCGCTTTGCTGGCGCTGGGTGGTGATCGGCATCGCCGTGATGTTGTTTGGTGGGTCGCTCGTTTTCATTCCGCTCCTCCGGAAGGAGTTCGTCCCGGCCCAGGATCAGTCGGTGATCATCGCCCGGGCTCAGGCGGCCATCGGGTCGTCGCTGGAGTTTACGGACGGGCGATTCAGGGAAATGGAGGCGATCATCCAGGCCCATCCGGGCGTGAAGCATTATTTCGCGTCTGTCGGCGGTTTCGGCGGCGGGGATGTCAGTTCCGGGATGGCATTCATTACGCTCAAGCCCCCGGCCGACCGGCCCCGGCGGAACGACGGCCGGCGGATGACGCATACGGATATCATGAGTGACCTTCGGGAGTCTTTGAAATCCGTCAAGGGGCTTCGCGTCATCCTCCAGGATCCCTCCCAGAGTGGAATCGGGGGCACCATGCGGGGCTTCCCCGTGGAATTCACCGTGCGGGGGCCCGACTGGGACAAACTCGTGGAACTGTCGGGCACGATGAGAAAAGAGCTCGAAGCCACGGGCTTGGTGACGGATGTGGATACGGATTTCAAGACGGGGATGCCCGAAATCCAGGTCATCCCCGACCGGGCCCGGGCGTTTGAGCGCGGGGTCTCGATGGAATCCATCGGGATTGTCGTTCAATCCATGGTGGGGGGGATTCGGGCGGGGCGATTCAGCGAGGGCGGCCGCCGGTATGACGTCCGTGTCCGGACCGAGGCGAAAGACCGGCCTTCCCCCCGGTCCATCGCCAATTACTATGTCCGGAACAATCGGAGTGAACTGGTGCGCCTGTCGGATGTGGTGCGCATCGAGGAGAAGCCGACGTTGCTGTCCATCACCCGTCGGGGACGCGAGCGCGCCATCGGCATCACGGCGAACATGGCGGCGGGCGTCTCCCAGCAGGCGGTGCTCCGGACGATCGAGAACCTGGGAGGAAAAATCCTGCCCGAGCAGTATCATGTCGTCATGGCCGGATCGGCGCAGACATTCCGGGAGTCCTTTCAGGGATTATTGTTCGCCCTGTCGTTCGGGATCGCCGTGGCCTACATGGTGCTCGCCTCCCAGTTCAACAGTTTTGTCCATCCCTTCACGGTGCTTCTTGCCCTTCCCTTCTGTGTGACGGGGGCGCTGACGGCGTTGTGGCTGGCCGATAAGAGCATCAACATCTATTCCATGATTGGGATCCTGCTCCTCATGGGCATCGCGAAAAAGAATTCCATCCTGCTTGTGGATTTCACCAACCAGAGGCGCCGGGAGGGGAAGGGGGTCAGGGAGGCGTTACTCGAGGCCTGCCCGATCCGTCTCCGGCCCATCCTCATGACGTCGGTGTCCACGATCGCCGCGGCGTTGCCGCCGGCCCTCGCTTTCGGGCCCGGGGCGGAGGCCCGCATCCCCATGGCCATCGTGGTGATTGGTGGCGTCTTGGTTTCCACGCTTCTCACATTGCTGGTCGTCCCTTGCGCCTACAGTTTGTTTGCGCGGATGGAGGGGGCGAAGCGCGAAGAGATTCCGGAGACGACCGGCAATTGACAAAGTCGTCGTGGCAGTCCAAAATGTCTTTATGTTCATGAACTTGCGGAGAGATGCCGTTTCGTGGCTTCCCTCCCCGGCGTTCGCCGGGGAATGCCTCCTCATCGCCGCCGCCGGCGTCTTGATTTCGATGCTGGTCGTGTGGGGATGGGGAACGATCCTAGTGCGGGATTCCCTACCTCACCTCGAAGCGCGGGCCCGTGTCATCGAGGGACTCGGGTTCGCCGCTTTCCCCGCCTCGGCGGAAGTGGCGGCGCTCCCTGCGGGGGAAGTCTGGAAGGCGGGGGTGTTCCTCGGGTTTTTCCTCGGCGGGGCGGCGGGCGTCATTCTCGCGTTTTCATTTCTTCTTCACACGATGTGGTCCCTTCGGGGACTATGGTTGGTGCTGGGAGGGGTCGTCCCCGTTGTGGCCGGATGGAGTCTCTTAGGACCGCGATGGGGGCTTCACTTGGCGGCGGGGATTCTCGTCCCGATGGCCGCGTTCCTCGCGATGGCCGGCGTGCGTCGGTTTCTCCTGCCGGCGCCGCCGGATCCGTCGGAGAAACGGGGGATGACCGTGCTTCTGGCGCTGGCGGTCGTCGTCACCCTGGCCGCGGGCGGGATTCGCATGGCCAGGGGGGGAGGCGGTGCGACGGACGGCTTCGTGTGGATTCGGGACCGGGTATTTCTGCGCTATGTCCCGACGCGGGGGCTTCCGGATTATTATTACCGCCATACGTTTTACGCCGTTCAGCCCATTCAGGCGCCATCTGACGCCCCGCAGAAAACGGTGTTGCTGGCCGGGGAGGAGGGAATTCGTCGCGCCAAGGCGGAATCGTTGCTTCTGGCCCGCCGGGATATATTCGTTGACAAGGCGGGTACATGCGCGGAGGCGGCGGAAAAGTGGTCCCGCGGCGGATATGATGCGATGGTGATTGTTTCCGACATGCCGGACAAGGACAAGGGGAAGGTGTGGCCGGAACTCCTGGCGAATACGGATAAAGGCATTCGTGAAACGTGTTTTATCGTCGTCGGCGGCGCCGAATTCGACCCCGACCGGAATCCCGGGAAGGAAGGGATGGAACGGTTCAGTCGTCTTCTCAACGAATGTCTGGAGAAAAAGCAGGGATGGGAACGTCTGAATTTCCTGGTGGGGGTGGCTGCGTTCACCGTTCTCCCTTTGGGATCCCTGGCCGCGCTGGTTCTCGTGGCCGGCACGGTGGTCGCCGGATTGCTCAAGGGGGGGCGGGTGTTTCAGATTGCATCCCTCGCGGCGCTCGCCGCGGCGGCCGGCCTGGCCCTGGATCTCGCCGGGGGATTCCGGCGCGCCGATATGGCTTGGGTGGAGCGGACGGCCACCGAGGCTGATGTGGCGTCTTTTCTGTCCGCCTCCTCCTCCACGGTCCGGTATCATGCCGCCGCCGTGCTTTCCCATCGTCTGGAGAAACGCCGCCAGCAGGAGAAAAAGCCCGTTGTGATTCCCGCGGTGACGGCGGCGCTGATCCGCGCCACGGCGGACGAGGACGTCCGTGTCCGCTACTGGGCGCTTGCGGCGCTGGGCGACAGCGGGGACCCCGCGGCCCTCGCGGTGCTGGCGGACCGGCTCCGGAACGATTCTTCCCTGCTGGTTCGATATGAAGCCGCCCGGGCCTTCGGGAGCCTCGGCCAGGCGGCCGCCGCGGCGTATCTCCATGAGGTCGTTCGCGGTCGGGACGGTTGGTATGTCCGCAACGAGGCCAACAACAGTCTGAGGTTGATGGGGATGTCCCGGACCCCGCTTGCGCCCGCCGGAGGGGGGACGGCGCCATGACGGCGATGCCCGAAAGAACCCTCCGGACGGAACTCACCACGGCCGAACGGCTCATCGCCTTCGCGGTTTCGGTGGGCATCTTCATCCTCGCCTACTGGCAGCAGGCGGCGCTGCTTCGTGTGGTCCGTCCGCACGGGCCGGGGTGGCAATTGTCCCTGGTGACCCTGGTGGATCGCGGGCTGATTTTGTTGTTTGTGTGTGTTTTCGTCCGGGGAATCCGCCGCGCCCGCCTGGCCGCCGTCGGGCTGACGTTCCACGATGGGCGGCGCGCCCTCCGCTGGGCGGCACTGACGTGCCTGGCGGTCGGCGCGGTGCTGATCGCGGTCGAGGGGGTTTCGTGGCTGGCACGGGGCCGGATGGTGCTCCCGCGCCTGCTGGGCGTTCGCGCCCTGGACATGGACCTGGTTCTGGCCGCCGGGGTGTTTTCCCCGCTCGTGGAGGATCTCGTGTTTCTGGGGCTTCTCTACCGGGCGCTCCGGCCGTTCCTCGCGTCCTGGGTCACCATCCCGGCGGTCGCGGGGATTTTCGCCGGGGCGCATGTCCTTATCATGTATTTTGCCGGGGGGGCGGGGGGAATCCCGTTTCCCGTGAACCAGTTGGCGGGGGGGGTTCTGTTTGCCTTCCTTTTCGAGAGGACGGGGACGCTGGTCGCCCCGACGCTGGTCCACGCCGCGGCGAACGCGTCGATCATGATTCTCCCCGGGATTTATTACGGGATGAAGTGATAGATGACCGGCCTCACATCAGCGTTGGCGTTTCTCCTTCCTCTTGCGGTGTACGTCCGCACCCTCGCGCCCTCCATCGTGTGGGGGGACGGCGGGGAACTCGCGGCGGCGGCCCATGTCCTCGGCGTGGCCCATCCCCCGGGGCATCCTTTGTCCACCCTCCTGGGAAAATTCTTCATGCTGCTCCGGGCCGGATCCGTCGCCTGGCGGATGAACCTGATGTCGGCGTTCTTCGGAGCGTTTTCGGCCTGGCTGGTATCGCGGCTTGTGGTGATGTTTGCCCGGCGGATGTTTCCCGGCATGGGGGAGCGCCAGCGGTCCTGGGCGGCCCTTGCGGCGGCGGGGATCTTCGCCGCGGGTTCCATCGCCTGGGATTCGTCGGTCGCGGCGGAGACCACCACGATCCACGTCGCGTTCATGTTGGCTCAGACGTGGCTCTTGTTCCGCGTGGCGGAGTTGCCGTCGGGGGAGGCCCGCGCGCGGGGGCTTGCGGCGTGGGCGTTCCTGATGGGCGTGTCATTTGCCAATCACATCGCCGGGCTGTATTTTCTCCCCGCGGCCGGTGTGGTCCTTCTCGGATTGTTCCGGAACGACCTCAAGGAGAATTTTTTCGCGCGGCATTATCTGGTTTCGGGCGCCGCGTTTCTTCTGGGATTGACGGTCTACGCCTACCTTCCCATTCGCGCCGCGGCCAATCCGCCGATCAACTGGGGGGATCCGGGGAACTGGTCCAATTTCAAGTGGGTGGTGGGATTTCAGCAGTATCGCTATAACATCGAGAAGCCGCTGATCACCGCGGCGGGCGTCGCCATGATCCCCGAGCGGCTGGGCGATCTGGTCCGGCAACTCTCCATTCCCGGGAGCCTGCTGGTGGTGGGGGGCATGGTCCTTGCGGCATTCCGGGCGCGGGTGTTTTTGGCCTATGCCGCGCTGGTGACGGGCACTCTGTTTCTGGTGGTGAGCAATCCGGCCTTCATCGGGCACTATCTCCTGCCGGGGGTGGCGCTTCTGGCCGTCTTCGCCGGACTGGCGGTGGCGGGACTCCTGGCGGCGCGGTGGCGTCCCCTGAAATTGGCCGGGGGGCTGGCGCTTCTTCTTCCGGCGGCGCTGGTTCCCGTGGGCTGGCACGAGAATGACCGGAGCGCCGACACCACCCTTCCGGATTATGCCGGGCAGATTTTGAATTCGCTGCCGCCACGGTCGCTCCTCCTCACGACGGACGGGCAGATTCTCTTTGCCCACTGGTACCTGAAATTCTGCGAGAGGCGGCACACGGACAAGATCGTCGCGGATCCCGGATGGTTTCACCTGGCGCCTCTCAGCCGGTTCGTGATCCGGCAGAATCCCGGCCTTCTTCTCCCGACCCGCCAGGAGCTCGATGCCGTTCCGCCGATGTTTCAAAAATCCCGGCGGATCCATTTTCACGACATCTACGTCATCATGCGGAAGAACGCCCGGGTCCGGCCGGTGTACTGGGGGGTGCTCGAGGAACGCGTCCCGTTCCAGAGGCATCTTGTCCCGGAGGGGATGGTGTACCGGTTCTCCCCGGATCCGGTGATGAATTTCGACGATGCCGAACGCGCGTGCGTGATCTGGTGGCGTCTGATGGTCGAGGGGCTTGCCCCGGTCGTCGAGGCGGGCGGACCCGGGGCGCGGGACGTCCGGGAGAATTACGCCGTCGTCCTGAACAACCTCGCGGCGTACTGGCTTGATCACAAGCGTCCCGATACGGGGCTTCAGGCCGTGCAATACGCCCTGTGGCTCCGTCCCGATTATCCCCCCGCGCACTTCAACCGGGGCTTTCTCCTCGAGGCCCGGGGGGATCTGACGGGGGCGGAAGGCGCCTTCCGGAGGGCGAACCGGCTCGCGCCCGCCAACCCGCGGGCGTGGGGTCACCTGGGCCGTGTTCTCGTGGCGCAGGGGAGAATGCCCGAGGCCCGGGAGGCCTTGGCGAAGGGGCTCGGGATGGATCCGAACGAGGGGATGATTCTCCTGGAGGCGGGAAATCTCGAGGACGCGGCCGGCAACCGCGATGCCGCTTCCGGGTATTACCGGCGCGTCATGGCGGCAAACCCCGGGTCGCTTTTGCCGTATCTCAAGGTGGGACGGTATGCCCTGGAGGCGGGCCAAGCGCGTCAGGCGGCGTTTTTCGCCGAACGGGCGGCCGCGCTCGCGCCCGGGGCGGAGGAGGTGAAGCGCCTCCAGGCGGATCTTGAAAATTACCACGAAACCGCGAAGTAATAACACCATGGAAACACGGAGGGCCGAGGGGATGCTGGCGGCGGTTTGTGCCCCGTGGGTATCGGATTCCCTTCCGTGTTTTCGTGGAGTGATTATAATGTTTCGTGGTTTAGTGGTTATGCGCCCGTAGCTCAATTGGATAGAGTACCGGGCTTCGAACCCGGGGGTTGCAGGTTCAAATCCTGCCGGGCGCGCTAAATGATGATCTGGTCATTTTGTGCAACTCTATCAGGATAAATGGGTAACAACCGAAATAAATCCGATGAAAAGGCCATCGGAAACCATCCCTGACGCGACAATAAATTCCACGGGTGCCCCGAAGGTTCCAAGCCTTTTTCTGCTGGGAATGCCTCGTAACTATGAGTCGGATAAGGGGATGAGTTTCTCCATAGTTTTCGCTTCCTCGCCTGGTTTGCTAAAGGTTTGCTAAATTGCAACCGGGGAAAGTTCAATTCCGTCAGAAATTGGAAATCAGAATGGAAACGATCCGTTTGTAACATACAATGAGTGTGCGATTGTTTTGAGGACGATAAAAGGGTGCGGTGATGGGTGCCGCAGGGGATTCATGGGTGGTCGGGCCGCCATCCGGCAGAGCGCCGGGTGGCTTTTATTGTTTGAGGAGAATGTGCGCATTTCCATGAAAAATATTTGATCAAGTGGTGCGGTGAATGGTGCCGCAGGAGATTGATGGATGGTCGGGCCGCCATCCGGCAGAGTGCCGGGTGGCTTTTTTTTATTGTGGAAGGGGCGATCATGGACGGGCAAAAACCGGTGTATTGTGTTCTTGGGGCCGGTCATGGCGGGTTGGCCATGGCGGGACATCTTGGCCTCATGGGATTCCGGGTCCGGTTGTTCAACCGGAAGGCGGAACGGCTGGAACCGGTCCAGGACCGGGGCGGGGTGTTGATCGAAGGGGAGGAGATCAACGGATTCGGCCCGGTGGAAAAGGCCACCGGCGACGCCGGCGAGGCGATCCGGGACGCGGACATCCTCATGGTGGTGGTTCCGGCGTCCGGGCACCAGTTCATGGCGGAGGCCTGCGCTCCACACCTCCGGGATGGACAGATGGTGATTCTCCATCCGGGGCGGACGTTCGGCGCGCTCGAATTCCAACAGGTCCTGCGGGAACGCAATGTCACCGCGAAGGTTCTGGTGGCCGAGGCCCAGTCGTTCATCTACGCTTCCCGTGCAGTCGGCCCGGGCACGGCGAAGATCTTCCGGATCAAAAATTCCATCCCGCTGGCCTGCATCCAGGCCTATCGCACCCCGGAGGTCCTCGATGCCATCCAGTTGGCGTATCCCCAGTTCGTGCCGGGCGACAATATTCTCAAAACCAGTTTCAACAACATCGGGGCGATCTTCCACCCGGCGATCACCCTGTTGAATACGGGGTGGATCGAGGATGACTCCGACTTCGAGTTTTACCACGAGGGCGTGACGCATTCCGTGGCGAAAATTCTCGAGGATCTCGACTCTGAACGCGTGAAGGTGGCGGCGGGACTCGGCATCCAGGCGATGACCGCCCGGGAGTGGCTCTATTTCGCCTACGACGCGGCCGGGCGGGATCTCTATTCCGCCATGCGCAGCAACCTGGGATACCGGGGGATCCAGGCGCCGCGCCAGACGGAGATGCGCTACATCACCGAGGATGTCCCGTTCAGTTTGGTCCCGATGGTGTCCGTCGGGAGGCAATTGGGGATTCGTGCGGAAACCATGGAGGCCATCATTCGCCTGGCCTCCCGGATGCACGGGCGGGATTACTGGGCGGAAGGACGCACCGTGGAACGCCTCGGCATCGCGGGGAAATCGCTTCGGGAAATCCGTTTGTTGGCCATTGGGGAAGAGGAGTCCGCGCATGCCTGATAATAAACCATTGGTCATCGGGGCCGCCATCGGGGATTGCGTGCATACCGGCGGGTTGTACGCCTTCCTTCAGATATGTCATGACGCGGGGTACGACACGGTGGCCCTGGGGCCGGCCGTGTCCCCGGCCCATCTGGCGGATTCCATCGTGAAACTGCGTCCGGCACTGGTGGCGGTGAGCTACCGGCTCACCGCGGACGTCCTGGCGCGGTTGCTGGTGGAATTGCGTGGGTGTCTGCGCAAACGGAATCTGGATGTCCCCGGATTGCGTTTCGTCTTCGGCGGCACCCCGCCGTGCGCTGATGTGGCGGTTCGAAGCAGGTTTTTTTCAAAAGTATTCAACGGCACCGAATCCCCGGAGGTGATCCGGACGTACCTGGCGGGTGGACCGGAGGGTCGCGGGGAGAGGACGTTCGCGGATACGCTGGCAACGCGGATCGCGCAGAGTTTCCCCCAGCCGATCATCCGTCATCACTACGGGCAGCCGTCCGTGGCGGATACGGTGAACGGTGCCCGGCGGATCGCCGAGGCGGAAATCCTGGATGTGCTTTCGATCGGCCCGGACCAGAACGCCCAGGCGAATTTCTTCCGGCCGGGGGACATGAAGTCCGAATGGGACGGCGCCGGCGGGGTTGCGCTCCGGAAACCGGAGGATCTCCGCGCCATTTACGCGGCCACACGCGCCGGGAATTTTCCGCTCTGCCGGGTGTATGCCGGGACCCGGGATCTCGTGAAGTGGGCTGAGATGTCGGTCGAGACGATCCGCAACGCTTGGGGGGCCATCCCCCTGTGCTGGTACAGTGTTCTGGATGGGAGGTCTGATCGTACGATCCCGGAGGCCATCGCGGAGAACCAGGCGACCATGCGGTGGTACGCCGGGCGGGGAATCCCCGTGGAATGCAACGAATCCCACCAGTGGAGCCTCCGGAACGCCCACGACACGATCGCCGTCGCCATGCATTTCCTGGCGGCGTACAACGCCAAGAAGCAGGGGGTCCGGCACTACGTTAGCCAGTTCATGTTCAACACGCCGCCAGGCACGTCCGGCGTGATGGATCTCGGGAAAATGCTGGCCAAGCAGGACCTGATCCGGGATTTGCAGGATGATGGGTTCACGATTTACCGTGAGGTGCGCGCCGGTATCGCCCACATGAACGCGCGTCCGGAAATGGCCAAGGGGCAGATGGCCGCCAGTGCGGTCCTCTCCCTGCAGTTGAGACCGCACATCCTACATGTGGTCGGCTCCAGTGAGGGGGATCATGTCATCACGGACACGGAATTGATTGAAGGTTGCGGCATCGCCCGCGGGGTGATCCAAGACACCCTCGATGGTTTCCCCAATATGTTGGATGATTCGTTCGTTCATGAGCGGCGGGATGAACTTGTCAGGGAATCTCGGGTGCTTCTGGCGGCCATCCGCGACCTGGGGTCGAAATCGGCCGACCCGTGGTGCGATCCGGTGGTGCTGGACCGTGCCATCCGGTCGGGATTACTGGACGCCCCGCATTTCCTGGGAAACCCCCATCTTCAGGGGAAGATCGTCACCCGGTGCGAGGGAGGAGCCTGGCGCGCAGTGGATCATGATGACGGCGTGATTCTGTCCGAAAGAGAACGGGTTGACCGGTTTCGGGTGAATACGGAGGTCGCATGATGCTCCTGGCCATGGCGGAGGGAAATGCGGAGGTCGTCCCGCAAATTCTGATCGGGCTGGCGGTGATTCTCATCGCGGCGAAACTCGGAGGGGAGATATTCGAGCGGTTCGGCCAGCCGCCCGTTCTTGGGGAACTCGTCATCGGCATTGTTTTTGGAAATCTGCATCTGGCGGGACTGCAGACGTTTGACTTCCTTCGTCACGAGGCCACATTCGTCATCCTGGCGGAAATCGGGGTGGTTTTGCTGTTATTCGAGGTCGGGCTGGAGTCCAGCGTGAGTGAGATGATGGGGGTCGGATTGCCTTCGCTTGTCGTCGCCGTCGTCGGGGTGGTGGTTCCGTCGCTGTTGGGATTCGGAGTTTCGACATTCTTTTATCCGGCTGAGTCTTTTTACTCCCGTTTGTTCGTGGGAACGATTCTCTGCGCCACCAGCGTCGGCATTACCGCTCGCGTCCTCAAGGATCTGGGCGGGTTGCAACGGCGGGAGTCCCGGATCATTCTCGGCGCCGCCGTGATTGACGATGTCCTGGGGCTGGTGGTCCTGGCGACCGTGGCGGGGATGATCGCCGCGGCGACATCCGGTACGTCCATGACGATCGGAATGATTCTGGCCATCATCGGGAAGGCGGTGCTTTTTCTCGGCGCCGCGGTGCTCCTGGGCGGATGGATCTCCCCGCGGATCTTCGCCCTGGCCACCCGCCTCCGAAGCAAGGGGGTGTTGCTCACCACCAGCCTCGCCTTTTGTTTCGTGTTGTCGTACCTTGCCCAGAAGGTCGGGTTGGCGCCCATCGTCGGGGCTTTCACGGCGGGGTTGATCCTGGAGAAAGTGCATTACCGGGACCTGGCCGGCCGGGAGGAACTGGATCTTCATCATGTGCTTCAGCCGATCATCGCCCTGCTGGTGCCGGTCTTTTTTGTGCTGATGGGGCTTCGCGTGGACTTGCGCGTCTTTGCCAACCTTCCCATGCTGGGGTTCGCGGCGGTCCTGTCCGCAGTGGCCATCCTCGGAAAGCAGGCCTGTTCATTGGTGATCTGGGAGAAGGGGTTGGATCGCTGGCTCGTGGGATTCGGCATGATCCCGCGGGGGGAAGTCGGGCTCATTTTTGCCGGGATCGGCGCGACGCTCATTCTGGAAGGACGGCCCGTGGTATCCCCGGAGATTTTTTCAGCGGCCGTGATCATGGTCATTGCCACGACGCTCATCACGCCCCCTCTGCTGAACTGGCGCATGGCGTCCGGGAGGGGTAAGTCGGCAAGCCAAGGATGAGCATTTCGGGTAACATGTGAGGTGCGGGGATGTGCGGCATCGCGGGGATCATCGGAAATCATGAACGCCGGGAAATCGTCGGGATGCTCCGCGCCCTGCGTCATCGCGGTCCCGACGGCACCGGGATTTTCCATGACGGGGATTGTTCACTGGGGCATGTCCGGCTGTCCATCATTGATGTCGCCGGCGGCAGCCAACCCATTTTCAATGAAACGGGCGACCGGTGCATCGTCTTCAACGGTGAGATTTACAATTACCGGGAGTTGCGCAAGCGGCTGGGGCATCACCGCTTTCGCACCGCCAGCGACACCGAAGTCATTCTTCATCTGTATGAGGACCTCGGGCCGGCATGCGTTCGGGAACTGGACGGGATGTTCGCCTTCGCCATCTGGGATCGGGGCGGTTTGTTCCTGGCGCGGGACCCCATCGGCATCAAGCCGCTCTACCTGGGCAAGCGGGGCGGGACGCGTTATTTCGCTTCCGAAATCAAGGCGCTATTATCCTGCGAGACCATCGAGGTGTTTCCGCCGGGGCATTATTTCACGCCGGAGGGCGGATTGCAGACGTACGAGGCGTGGGAGATCGCGCCGCGGCCGTCGAACGACATCCCGTCGTTGCTGAAGGAAATCCGCGACACCCTTGAACAGGCGGTTCGAAAACGGCTTGTCGCCGATGTTCCCGTCGGGGTTTTTCTGAGCGGGGGACTCGATTCGAGTCTCGTGGCCGCGCTGGCAAGGCCTCATGTGAAGCGCCTCTCCACGTTCTCGGTCGGGATGGCGGGTGCCCCGGACCTGCCGTTCGCTCGGCAGGTTGCCAAGGCGTTGGGTACGGACCATCACGAACGCGTCTACACCGCGGAGGAGGTCCGCGGCGCGCTGGTGCGGGTGATCCGGCATCTGGAATCGTTTGACGCCCCCCTGGTGAGGAGCGCGATCCCGTGTTTCTTCGTCGCGGAACTCGCCCGGCGGCACGACATCAAGGTCATCCAGACCGGGGAAGGGGCCGACGAGCTTTTCAGCGGCTATGATTATCTCAAGCGGATTCCCGGCGACGAGGCTCTCGGCCGCGAACTTTCAGCGATCACGTTCGCCCTGCATCACACGAATCTCCAGCGGGCCGACCGGGCCACGATGGTGCACGGGGTGGAGGGGCGGGTCCCGTTTCTGGACAAGGCCATGATCCGGCTGGGGTTGGGGATTTCCCCTTCGTTGAAGCGGGTCACCTCCGAACGGCCGGAGAAATGGCTTCTGCGGAAGGCCTTCGATGGGATGTTGCCGCCGGAGGTCCTCTGGCGGACCAAGCAGAAATTTTCGGAGGGCGCGGGATCCATGCATCTTCTGGAATACCTCGCGGACGAGACGGTCGACGAGAAAACGTTCCGGCGGGAGCGCCGGCTTCCCGACGGGACAATGTTGCGTTCCCGGGAGGAATTGATGTATTACCGCATTTTTCGGGAGCATTTTCCCCACGCCCAGTACGTGAGGTTGATGGGGCGGACCGCCAGCTATGAGCGGAAGGGGGATTCGGTCAATCCATCGGTTTGAGGAACGGGAAAATGGATCGTATGCGTGCATTGTACGGAGTGATGAGCCACGATACGTGGGGGCGCGTGACGGTTTCCCTGCTGTTGCTGGCCGGCCTGTTCATCGGGGCCCTGCTTGTCCGGCGCTTCTGGCGGCGCATCCTGCATCCCTTTACCACCCGGACCAAAACCAATCTGGATCGGCTTCTCGTCGAGTACACGGAACGGCCGGTTTTCTTCCTGATGCTTGTCGGTGGCATGAACCTCATTTTCGCGCATTTGCGGCGCGGTCCCCCCTTCGAAAACCTGTTCATCTCGGATCTGGTGGCGGAGGGATTGTATATCCTGGCGGTGCTGGCGATTACCACCCTTGTCTACGCCATGGTCCGGACACTTTGTGATTGGTACGTGATGGATATCGCCACAAAGACGAAAACCAATCTGGACGATCAACTGCTTCCCGTTCTGCGGCGGGTGGCCATGGTGGCGATCTATTTCATCGCGGTGACGGTCGTCCTGGGGCATTACAATGTCCAGATCACGGCCCTGTTGGGGGCGGCGGGAATTGTCTCCCTGGCGGTCGCCCTGGCCTCCCAGGATACCATCTCCAACATGATCTCCGGGTTTACGATTCTCGTGGACCGTCCCTTCCGGGTGGGGGATCGCATTGAAATGGCGGATGGGCGCATGGGGGATGTCTTCGAGGTGGGGTTGCGTTCCACGAAGATTCTGTCGTTCGACAACACCCTGCTCATCATCCCCAATTCGGAAATATCCAAAACATCCGTCGCGAATCACAGTTATCCCGATTCCCGGGTAAAAATCCGCCAGACCATCGGGGTGGCGTACGGGTCGGATGTGAAACGGGTGAAGGCGGTCATCGGCGGGGTGCTGGGGGATCATCCCGACATCCTCCGGGACCCGCCGCCGTCCGTATTTTTCACCGAATTCGCGGAGAGTTCGCTCAACCTGCTGGTGGTTTTCTGGATCGCCGACTATCGCGACCGCATGCGCATCCTGGATGCCGTCAACATGGCAATCAAGGAGCGCTTTGAGAAGGAGGGAATCGAGATCCCGTTCCCGCAACGGGACATCCACATTCGGAGCGGGGGAGTTTTCCCAGCGGGTGCGGTCGGGAAACCGGAGGGAGGCGCGGAGGATGAATCCGTTCGTCCTCAGTGTCCGGTCGCCGGAGCGCCTTCCCGCGAGAGGAGGTTGTCATGACGCAGCCCGCGATTGGAGATCAACTGAAGCGTGTCGCCGTCATCGGCACATATCCCCCTCGTTTGTGCGGCATCGGCACGTTCACGTATGACTTGTGCGAGGCGATCGCCGGCGGATTCCCCGACATCCATTGTTTCACGCTTCCGGTGAACGATACCGAGACGGGATATGCATACCCCCCGCGCGCCCGGTTCGAGATCGCGGAAAACGAACTGGCTTCCTATCGAAGCGCCGCCGATTTTCTCAACATCAACAACGTGGATCTGGTGTGCCTTCAGCACGAGTACGGCATCTACGGCGGGATGGCCGGCAGTCACATCCTGACGCTGCTGCGGGAATTGAGGATGCCGGTGGTGACCACGCTTCACACCATTCTCCGGGAACCCGACCCCCACCAGCACCGGGTGATGAAGGAACTGGCGCAGCTTTCCGACCGGGTGGTCACCATGGCCCGGACGGGGGCGGATTTCCTGCGAAACATCTACGGCGTCCCCGAGGATAAAATCGATTTCATCCCGCACGGGATTCCCGACCTGCCGTTCGTGGATCCAAATTTCTACAAGGATCATCTCGGCGTCGAGGGGAAAATGGTTCTTCTGACCTTCGGACTGCTCTCGCCCAACAAGGGGATCGAGGTGGTGATAGATGCCCTGCCGGAGATCTTGAAGTCGCATCCCCAGGTGGTATATATCATCCTTGGCGCCACCCATCCCCACGTGAAGCGTCGCGAGGGGGAGGCCTACCGGTTGTCGTTGGAGCAGCGGGCCGAGGATCTCGGGGTGAACCGGAACGTCATCTTTCACAACCGGTTCGTGAGCTTGGAGGAACTGGTCGAATTCATCGGCATGGCCGACATTTACATCACGCCCTATCTCAACCCGGCGCAGATGGTGTCGGGGACGCTGGCCTACACGGTGGGGGCCGGCAAGGCGGTGGTTTCCGCGCCGTACTGGTACGCGGAGGAAATTCTCCAGGAAGGACGGGGGCGGCTGGTGCCGTTCCGGGATTCCGCCGCGGTCGCCGCCGCGGTGAAGGATCTGTTGGAGAATGAGGCGGAACGCCACGCCATGCGGAAACGCGCCTATCTGTTTGGACGTGAAATGATCTGGTCGAAGGTGTCTCACGGGTATATCGACAGTTTCCGGAAGGCCCGGGGGGAACGCGCCCGCCGCCCGCGGGCGGCATCCGCTGTCAAGACGCTCGACAAGCGGCCGCGGGAGCTTCCTCCGCTCAACCTCGATCATCTCCGGCGCATGACCGACCACACGGGCATCCTTCAGCATGCCATCTACATCGTTCCTAATTATTCCCATGGGTATGCGACGGATGATAACGCCCGCGCCCTCATTCTGACCATTCTGCTCGAATCCATCGAGGAGGACCCGTTTCCCCGGACGCGCGAACTCGCGTCGCGGTACATGGCGTTTCTCTGGCATGCCTTTCATCCGGAGACGGGGCGGTTCAGGAATTTCATGTCCTACGAGCGGCATTGGCTTGACGGGGGTACCGAGGATGGGCATGGACGAGCCCTTTGGGGATTGGGAACGGTCGCCGGGCGGTCCGCGGATGCGCAACTCCGCGATCCGGCCAGCCGGTTGTTCACCCAGGGGTTGCCGGCAACGCTGACGTTTTCGAGCCCCCGGGCGTGGGCGTTCACCTTGATCGGGATTCATGAATACCTGAAGCAATTCAGCGGGGACAAGACGGTCCAGAACGCGCGGGAGGCGCTTTCGTCAAATCTCCTGCGGCTGTATCGTGCCAATAGTTCCCCTGACTGGCTCTGGTTCGAGGATTCCCTGGCCTATTGCAATGCCAAATTGCCGCATGCCCTGTTTCTCAGTGGGCAGGGGATGTCCCAGTCGGACATGGTCCAAACAGGGCTTTCTTCCCTTGAGTGGCTGATGAAAGTTCAGAGGGCGGAGGGGGGGCATTTTGTTCCCATCGGTTCGAACGGTTTCTACCGAAAAGGGGGGGAACGCGCCCGTTTCGATCAGCAACCGGTGGAGGCGCACGCCACCCTTTCCGCTTGCATGGAGGCGCAACGCCTGACGGGAAAATCGCAGTGGGCCAAGGAGGCGATGCGCGTCTTTGAATGGTTTTTGGGACGGAATGATCTCCGGCTGCCGGTCTACGATTCCACGACGGGCGGTTGCCGCGATGGATTGCATCCCGACCGCCTCAATCAAAACGAGGGCGCCGAATCCACGTTGGCGTTTCTGCTGTCATTGTTGGAGATGCGGTTGGCCCAGGAGGTCATTCCATCCGGAGGTGAAAAATGAGCCGGTCCCCATCCCTTCTTTTTCGCCGGCATCCTCAGAATCCGATTCTGACGGCGGAGATGTGGCCGTATCCCGTCCACTCCGTGTTCAATCCCGCCGCGACGCTCCTGCCGGACGGCGCCACGTTGCTTCTTTGCCGCGTGGAGGACCGGCGGGGGCATTCGCATCTGTGCGTGGCGCGATCCCCCAACGGGCTGGATCACTGGAGGATTGATTCCGAACCGACATTGACGCCCGATCTCGGTCATCCCGAAGAGTTGTGGGGACTTGAGGATCCGCGCATCACGTATGTCAATGACCTGAAACAATATGCCATTGCCTATACCGCGTACTCTCCCGGCGGGCCGGGAGTGGCCTTGGCGCTGACACCCGATTTCCACCGGTTTGAGCGATTGGGGGTCGTGATGCCCCCCGAGGACAAGGATGCCGCGCTCCTTCCGCGGCGTGTCGGGGATTGTTGGGCGATGCTTCATCGTCCGGTGTCCGTCTGGCGCGGCGCCCACATCTGGATTTCCTACTCGCCGGACCTGCGTCACTGGGGGAGCCACAAACTGATTTTGGAAGCCCGACAGGGCGGATGGTGGGATGCCAACAAGATCGGTCTTTCCCCACCGCCGATCGAGACGCCCGAGGGCTGGCTGATCCTGTACCATGGCGTCCGGCACACGGCGGCGGGGTGCATTTACCGTCTGGGGATGGCGCTTTTTGATCTTGAAACTCCGGAGCGTTGCCTGCGGCGGGGCAACGATTGGGTTTTCGGACCGGAGGAGCCCTACGAGCGGTTCGGAGATGTTGGAAATGTCGTATTCCCCTGCGGGTTCACCATCGGGGCGGATGGCGACACCCTTCGCCTGTATTATGGTTGCGCGGATACCTGCATTGGATTGGCGACGGCCAGCATCCGCGCGTTGTTGGATTGGTTGAAAAAAAGTGAATAGTTTCGGGCGGGTCGGCCAGCCGTCCGAACCGTTTCTCCTGACGAGTCCACCATGAATATTATTCTGAAACGTCTGACGCTTCCCCGGGAAAGCCCGGTCCGGCCTTTCCGAAACTTCATGCAGCTGGTTGGGTTCCTGGCGGTCATTTCGCTTGTCTTGGAGTATGGATTTCGCCTCCCGCCCTGGGTCGCGCCGCAGTTGGAATATCTCAACGCCGGGCTGGTTTTCTGCTTTATCGTCGAGACGTTGCTGATGTTGCTTTTCGCCTTCGCCCGATGGGACCAGCTCCGGCGGGACTGGTGCGCCTGGGGACTTTCGATTCTCGTTGTGGCGACGGTCATCCCGCCTCAACTTTTTCTCCTGTTTTCGCTGATTCTCCGTTTTGCGCGGGTCGTCGAGGGGTTTCTCAGACGCGAGATGCGCCCGGCGACCGTGTTGGCGTTGAGTTTCGGCATTCTTGTGCTTGCCGGATTTCTTCTGCTTCTGCTCCCCCGGGTCAGCGCCGACCCCCGGAACCCGATTCATCCGCTGGAGGCCTTTTTCACGGCGACGAGCGCCGTCTGCGTCACGGGGCTCACGGTCCGTGACACGGGGGCCGATTTCTCCACGCTGGGGCAGATGATCATCCTGTCGCTCATCCAGATCGGCGGGTTGGGCATCCTGACGTTCGCCATGATCATGAATCTCTTCTTCTGGAAAAAAATGCCGATCCCGCAAGTTGTGGCCATGCGGGACATCATCAACGCCCGCCTGGCGGTGGATGTGAAGCGGGTGATTTTATCCATTCTCGTGACGACGGCGGTCATGGAACTGGCGGGGGCGGTGTTCCTGTATCGGTTCTGGCCGGAGGCCTCCTGGTCTTCGTTCGCCCGGTTGAAATGGAGTGTCTTTCATGCCGTGTCCGCTTTTTGCAATGCGGGGTTTTCGCTTTCCCGCGACAACCTGACGCCGTTTTCGGGAAATGCTGGGGTTCTCCTGACGATCACGGTTCTCGTGATAACGGGGGGGATTGGATTCACCGTGATTCACGAAGTTGGTTCGCTTCGGGTCGTTCCTCCTTGGGGTTCCCGGTTTTTCTCCTGGTTTCCCACGGGTCGCCGGATCTTCCGGCTTGGCGTGCACACCCGGCTGGCGCTTCTCATGACCGGCATCCTTCTGGTGGTCGGCACCGTGGGATTCCTGGCGCTGGAGATGACCAATGTCCTGCAGGGGGGCACGGTTTCCGGTTCCATGCTTTCCTCCCTGTTCCAGTCGGTCACGGCCCGGACGGCCGGTTTCCACACGATTCCCGTCGGGGAGCTCCGGGATGCCACGCTGATCCTGCTGCTGATTCTCATGGTGATCGGGGCCTCGCCGATCTCCACCGGCGGCGGGGTGAAGACGGTGACCTTTGCCGTGCTTTTATTGACGGTGAGGTCCATTCTTTCCGGCCGGGAGCAGGTGGAGGCGTTCCGCCGGACCATCCCGCATCGTGTCGTCCGCGCCGCCATCGCCGTCACCATGATGTACGCGTTTGCCGCCACGGTGTGTATTTTGGCGCTGGCGGTTTCCGATCCGGAGATCCCGCTGCGGCGGCTTTTTTTTGAGGTGATTTCCGCGTTGAGCACGGTGGGACTTTCCACGGGGATCACGGCGCAGTTGAGCGTCGCGGGAAAGCTGATTCTGTGCGCGGCCATGTTTGCGGGACGGGTCGGCCCCCTGGCGCTCATGATGACCGTGGTGCGTCCACGGAAGGATGTGAGTTACAAATATCCCCCCGATGCCGTGGTGGTGGGATAAATCACCGGTAAAAGGAGACGGCTGCCATGAAATGCGCGATCATCGGGCTCGGACAGGTGGGAAAGGCGCTGGCGCCGCGGCTGGCCCAGAACGGTGTCGAGGTCATCGCGGTGGACGTCAACATGGACCTGGTGGATGATGTGAAGGGAACGGTGGCCTTGGCCGTCCAGATGGATGCTTCCGAGGAGGGGGCGTTGGAATCCCAGGGCATCGCGTCCGTGGATGTCTTGATTTCGACGATCGGGGCGAATTTCGAGGCGGAGATCCTGATCGTGGCCCACGCCAAGAAGTTGGGCATTCCCCGCGTGATCGCCCGCGCGGCCAGCCCGCTCCACGCGAAAATTCTGCGCCTGGTGGGCGCGGATGAAATTATCTCGCCGGAGGAGGAGGCCGCGGAACGGCTGGTCCAGCGACTTCTCGTCCCTACCATGCGCAGCTACTTCGAGTTGGCCGATGGATTTAGTGTAGTGGAAATCGAGGTGCCTGCGAAGCTCGTCGGAAAGAAACTTCGGGAGATCAACCTGCGTGAGAAACACCGGATCAATCTGATTGCGATCAAGAAGCGGATGCCGGGAACGGAGCCGGGGAAATTCGACGAGACCTTGAACGCGGTCCCCGGCGCGGAGGATCGCATTGATCCCGGGGATATCCTCGCTGTGGTGGGAAACGACCTGGATCTGGCCGAATTCATGGCACGGTATCAGGACAATCCCTGACGCGGGCGACCCCCAGTCCGGCTACGCGCTCCACAGGGCAATGGCGTGTGCCAGTATCCAGATGCCCGCGGATACACCGGCCAGAAGCATCAGGTAACGACGCAAGTGGGCGGGTGTGGCGGGTTCCCCCAACTCGGTGGTTCCCCCCAGGTGGATGATGTCCACGTAGCGCGCGACGGCAAGGGCGATCACCGTGGCGGCGTATGCGGCATCGAACCAGGAAAATGAAATCATGACAGGGGAAGGGCGTTGTGCGATGAAGGCGGCAAGTATGAAGAGAATTCCATTCCCGACCAACAACCAGAATGGCCGAACGACGAGCTCGAGGAGATTGCCCTTGGGTGGGGGTTGATTTTCCACGACACACCTCCGAAAAATTGCCGGAGCAATTTTTCGGATGGCGGCCCGACCATCCGCGGTTGCCTGTGCGGGCGGGTGCCCGCACACCCTTTCGATTTTCGACAACTCCCCGTGGGGAATCGTCGTATGATATGGTGGAGTGTAACTGTCCTTCGGGGGATCGTCAATGCGGTTCGCGGTTTTGTGGCGATACACTGGAGGAATCGGCATGGGGTCAGTATAATGCAGGGATAGACATGAGCCCGAAGGTTCAGGTTTGCTAAAGGTTTGCTAGACCGGCGGCGAATAAGGACATAAACCCCGACCTAAACCCCGAGCTGTTGGCGACGTAACCTTTTGACAGGAGACGTAATACTGGGAATGGATTGAAGTTGAGGCCTTGGAGGCGCGCCGTATCAATACGGCTTCGAACCCGAGGGTTGCAGGTTCAAATCCTGCCGGGCGCGCTAAATGATGATCCGGTCCTTTCGTGCAACTCCATCAGGATAAAAGGGTAACGGCCGATAAAAATCTGATGGAAAGGGTATCGGAAACCGCCCTCGACACGAAAATAAATTCCACGAGTACCCCGAAGGTTCCCAGCCTTTTTTCTGCTGGGGATGCCTCGAAACTTCAAGCCGGATAAGGGATTGCGTCTCTCAACATTTTTTGCTTCCTCGCCTGGTTTGCTAAAGGTTTGCTAGATTGACACGGGGTTTTATTCTGTGTTGATCTGTTGTATGATTGTTCGTTGACAACGATACTCGTGGTGCGACAATTGTCTTGGGTTCGTTACGGTGTGAGGAACAATGCGTGTTCGATCTGCGAAGCAAAATAACGAATCGGTAGTTCCATCTCGATCTTCAGGGTTGGTGGGCAGAAAGCATAAGGTGCGGAATGTTTTTATTCTGATTCTCGCCTTGGCCGTTGTTGTTCTTGGCGGGGCCGCCACCGATCACTTTTTTCGAGCCAATCATGAGATGCCTGCATATCGGAAGGCAGACAGTTTGGATGCCCTCCTAAAATTGCCTGCTGACCAAATTGCCCAAGTGGATATAGCGAAGGTCAATCTTTTGTGCGCTGTCGGCTTGCCTGGAACGGAAAATCTTGATGTTGATCGATGTCTTGCTGTCTTGGACCGTTGGGCGATGCAAGTTGCACATGAAACCGAAAGGCATCTTTACCGAGCACACGATCCGCGTTATACCAATCATTATAAGAATTCGGAAAATCATCTTCGTGCTGAGTTCTTGCTGCAAATTCTCCAGGAGGATTGTGGAGTTCACAGGAGGATTGTGGAGTTCATTACAATATGGAACGTGTCGCGAGTATTGATTTCGCAAAATCTAAAGACATGTTCATTCATGGATTGGTTGATGATCCTAATGGCGGCACCTGTGCTTCGATGCCTGTTCTTTATGTCGCAGTAGGTCGCCGTCTCGGTTATCCCTTAAAACTTGTCCAAACGAAGGCGCACCTGTTTGTGCGATGGGATGATGGCAGAGAGAAATTCAATATCGAAGGTGCAGGAAACGGGTTCTCATCATACCCGGATGATCATTATAAAGTTTGGCCAATGAAGAGTACGGAAACGGAAGTTAAAACCAACCGTTACCTGATTTCTATGTCTCCCATCGAGGAGTTTGCGAGCTCTATTGCCACTCGCGGTCATTGTTTGTTGTATAACAACCGGTTCAAAGAGGCGTTTGCTGCATATGCGGAAGCTCACCGTTTGGTTCCTGACGATCCCGCGTATATTGCCTGGATGGGGGAGGCGAAAGCCAAATGGAGCCCCCCGGTTCCTCTTCATCGAGCTCAAGGGCAAATGAAGAAATCAGCGGATGATGTTGAGGCTATTAACGCGGCCAATCGGAAAAGGATGGAAGAGTGGAAGAAGAACCTTCCGGTTCCGCCGCATCCTCCTAAACATCCCTAAATACAGGGGATTGACAACGCTGTTCAGTGTGTTGATAATGTACGCCATGATATCTCCGCCGTCTCATTGCGTGGGATTGGAAATGCAAAAGGTCTTCAAACGCCTGTTCTTTTTCGGTGTTATCTCCGTCATGCTTAATTCTTCCGGTGCCTTTGCCTACTATAATCCGGAATTGGGGAGATTTATGAGTCGAGATCCGATTTCCGACGTAGCAGTAGTTCGTATTGGTATCTCCGGACCTGCAAAATTGGGGAAATTTATCCAGAGGGATCCTATTGAAATTGAGTTTACGGATGGGTCAAATTTATATGCGGCCTATTTTGTCCCTGGGAATGTTGATCCTCTTGGCCTTGCCGAGGAAACCCCCTATGACGAAAATAGTGTCGCCTATGGCGAGATACGGGAATGGGCAGTAAAAAAAAGCACGAGGCCGGTTGACTACTCTGCCCCCGAAGGATTGGGAGATGCCAAGGCGAGCCTTTGGGGCATCTGCAGTCGCAATAAAACATGCAAGGCCACGGATGGATCGAAAGCGGCAGCGGATGCCGACAAGGCCGCATGGAAAAACATTCAAGCCAGCAAGGGCGAGGATAAAAGCGGGAAGGCTTGGTTTGTATGTGTTGGTCATGAGGGGTGTTGGTTTGTCGGAAAATGTTACAAATGTGCTTGTGAGGAAGAGGGAGGGAAAAAAGTCTGGAAGGTGAAATTGATCGAGCGTGACAAAAAACTCGAGGCATCATCCAAGGTTGAGGTAAAGAGCGAGCAAGGGGGAGCTTTATTTTTCTACGAGGATTCATTTAAAGGATGGTGTGATGCTGAATCCTACAAACTTGGGAAGAAGGGTTGTGAGGAAAAAAATCAATGAGGTTGGAGTGTCCGGGCTTTCCGATATGGTTTTTCGCCGTTCTTCTTTTGTTTTCTTGTTCTACGAAAAAACCGCAACGAGAATATCCAGCCCATGTTTTGCCAAGTGTCGTTATCTCTTATGGGCATTGTACGGGATGGCAGGATGCAAGACGGTTGGACAAGTCATTCGAGGCATTGAATCGCAATATTCCTTTTGGATTAGAGCATAAGTATGCCTTTATCATCCAAGATGACATCAAATCTCGCTTTTCCGGTTTTAAGAGACAAGATCCGCCGTCGTCCGGTTACGATAACATTTTATTCGTAACCACACCGATCCAATCATTCCATAATCAAATAGTGGTAATTCATGTGACATTTTCTCCGGAGCAAACGAGGGTTGTGTCCATTGATGGCGAGTGCCAAACAAAAATTTGGTATAGTCAATTTCCCGTCGGCAACGGTGTTGTGGTGGATTTGGAAGGGGAAAAGACGGATTTGGGAGCCATTATCAATGTGCGATCTGAAAATCCGGGAGTTTTGATTTTAGAGGAGTTGGAATGGCCAGGCTCTAGATATGCTGGATCTGATCAACCGCCTCGTACCCCTCGGTTTTTTCAGATACATGCGTCCGGGGATGTGTTGAAAATATCACAAGTTGAAGCACCCAAAGCAGAATAGGTGATTCTCGATCTGTGTCCTTGCCTGTGGTTGTTATTCGTTAGATATCCGCGTCCAAGGGTTCAGGTTTGCTAAAGGTTTGCTAGACTGGCGGCGAATAAGGACATAAACCCCGACCTAAACCCCGAGCTGTTGGCGACGCAACCTTTTGACAGGAGACGTAATACTGGGAATGGATTGGAGTTGAGGCCTTGGAGGCGCGCCGTATCAATACGGCTTCGAACCCGGGGGTTCCGCGTTCAAATCGCGGCGGGCGCGCTTCGCAGACGATGGGCGGAGGCATGTTTCGTTGCTACGGGTTCGGTGTGTCACTTCGGATGATCACATGAGACGCGCGGTTTCCCTGTTTCTTTCCATTCTGGTCGTCGGGCTTCTCCTGGCCGGGGCTCTGTTTGTTGTTCGCCAGGCGCTCCGGAAGGGGGGCGGTGGCCGTTCGGAGGACCGGCTTGTCCTCTCCGGAGGGGCCGCGTCCTGGCGGGTCCTGGAGCCGGGGGTCTCGTGGAAGACGGAGGGCGATGGCATCCGGAACGTCCCGCTCCCGTCCGCGCCGGCGGGGGGGCTTCCGACCGCGACGGTGCGGGTGCGTCTTCCCGGCGCCGCGGCCGTGTTCAAGGAACTGGCCGCGCCGCTGTCCGCGGACAGCGTTCTCGCCTTCGCCGTTCGCCCGGCGGAGCACATCGAGGGGGTTCGCGTCGTCGTCTTTCTCAAGGACAAGGACGGGCTTTGGTTTCAGAAGCCGGTGGAGGGGGAACTCGAGGCCGGGCGCTGGCAGGTGATGGATGTGCCGCTGCCCCTGGCCGCCTTCGAGGCCGCCGGGCATGCCGGCCGCTGGGGGGGCTCGGCCCGTCTGAACACGGTGGGGCTTGCGTTTTCGGCCGACCGGCCCGTCGAGGGGGATATCCGTGTCGCGGAGATCGTCCGCCGCGCCACGGCTCCGGCGGGGGCGCTTGCGCTCTACCGGTATCTCGCCGGGCCCGATCCCGTCGAACGGTTCGGCCGCTACGAAATCGCCTTCGAGATGAACCGGCTTTTCTCCAATCCCTTTGACCCCGCCGAAGTGGCCGTGGACGCGACGTTCATCGCGCCTTCGGGCCGGGTCATGAACGTCCCCGGGTTTTACTTTCAGGACTACCGGCGTGTCCGGCGGGGCGCTCAGGAAATCCTCCGGCCGGAGGGATCGGGCGGATGGCGCGTCCGATTTTCCCCCGTGGAAACCGGGCGCCACCTCTACACGTTGTCCGTGAAGACGCGCCGCGAGGCTCTCGTGACAAAACCGCGATTCCTCGATGTCCGTTCCTCCGCCCGGAAGGGTTTCGTCCGGGTTTCGGCCCGCGACCCGCGCTACTTCGAACGGGACGACGGGAATTTCTTCTTCCCAATCGGACAAAATATCCGATCCCCGAACGACCCGCGGTGCTGCGGAGCGCTCCAGCACGAGGCGTTGCCGGACCGCGGGACATTCGCCTATGACGATTACGTGCCGAAGATGGCCGCCGCGGGGGAAAATCTTTTTGAAATGTGGATGGCCAGCTGGTGGACCGCCCTCGAGTGGAAACCGGGCTGGAAGGGGTACTTCGGTTCCGGACAGTACAACCTGGAGAGCGCCTGGAAACTGGATTACGTCCTGGATCTCGCGGATCGGCACGGGATGGCGATGCATCTGGTGCTGGACAATCACGGAAAGATTTCGGAGAAATCCGACCAGGAGTGGAAGGACAACGATCTGAATGCCGCCAACGGCGGGATCCTGAAAGCCCCCAACGATTTTTTCTCGGACGGCCGGGCGAAGGATCTGTACCGCCGGAAATTACGGTACATCGCCGCGCGATGGGGGTACTCGACCGCCGTCATGGGGATCGAATTCTGGAGCGAGCTCGACCTCACCACGGGCTACAAGCGCGGGGATCCGGATCGCCTGGCCTGGCACCGTGAGATGAGCCGGTACCTGCGCGACATCGATCCGTGGAACCACCTTCAATCGACCCATTTCTGCGGGACGTATCACAACATTGACCCGGGCCTGGTCGGCCTTCCCGAGATGGACTACATCGTCGGAGACGCCTATCGGGACAAGGGGGGGATCGTTCAGTGGCTGTCCGAGAACGCCGACTTCACGAGCCGGTTCCGGAAGCCGGGGTTCGTCACGGAATTCGGCGGGACGCCCCACGGCTCGGGCCGGAACCGTCTCGTGGCGGATCTCCACGCGGGGATCTGGTCGAGTTTCATGACGGGGAATGCGGGGACACCGCTCTTCTGGTGGTTTCATGTCATCGACCGGGAGAATCTCTATCCGCACTTCGCGGCCTTCTCCCGGTTCGTCGCGGGGGAGGACCTGCGCGACCCTTCCCTCATGGTTGGACGGGGGGAGGTGCGTCTCCCAGAGGGGGCGCCGCCGACGCAGGCGCGGGCCCTCGTCGCGCCGGTCCGTGCCTACGCCTGGATTTTCGACGCCGCGGCCATGGAGGAATGGCCTCCGGAGCCCGGCCGCGAAATCGCGGGCGCGCGGGTGATCCTGCCCGGGCTCGATCCGGGGAATTTCACGGTGGAGTTCTGGGACACCGGCCGCGGGGAAAAGATCCGGGATGAGGTTCTCGCCGCGGAGGACACCGGCGACGGGGACGCCGAACTGGCCGTGCCGCTGCCCACGTTCAAAAACGACATCGCGCTTAAAATCAAAAAGAAATAGGGGCAAAACAGTCTGGAGTCGGCGAGTCACCGAGTCACCGAGTCTCAGAGTCTAGATTCTTCCGTCTCAAATCTTGTGCAAAAAACACAAGATTTTCGCCGGAAGAATCTTTAACAAGGCAAATCGGCCCTGTTTGGTTTCGGCTCCGCCGATTTGCGAGTCTGGAAGACATCGGAACGGTTGAACTTCCCAACTTTCATTCCCTGGGATGCGGGTCACGAGTCATGGAAGTCGGCGAACCTTGGAGTTTCGGAATATTTTCAAAAAATATGCAACCACGCCCGTCATGGGTGGATTATACGGTTGACCGCTGATGGCTGAATGCTCATCCTGCGGTATTTCTGCGAGTCACGCTTCACGAGTCACGAGCGACGGCGGTCATCCGCCTGCCACCGCCCTCACAATCTCGAGTTTGTCGCCGGTCTTAAGAGGGGTGTCTGCATAGCGGTCCCGGAGAAGCGGTTCGCCGTTCAATTCGACGACCACCCGGCGGGGGTGAAGGTTGAGCGACGTGAGGAGCGTGAGGACGGTGGTGCCGTCGGGAACTTCGCGGGGGGCGCCGTTGAGCATGAGGGAAGGCATGGTCGTATATCCTTTCTTTCCACGGTTTCCAGTTTCCCGTTTCCGGTTTTTCTGTGAGATACGAGAGACGATTCGCGCTTCACGGCTTATGCGCCGTGCAAAATCCCCTCCCAGTCCTTGAACACGGGTTCGTAGCCGATTCGGGTGATTGTCGCGGCGACCTCGGCGAGGGGGCGGCGATCCTCCACGTCGAACTGTTCGGCGGCCCCGTCGGGGGCGCCGTATCCGCCCGGCTCCGTCCGGGAGCCCGCGCTCATGAGCGTGACGCCCAGCGGCGCGAGACCGTCCCGAAGGATCGCTGTCTCCCGGGTGGAGAGGACAATCCCCGCGTCCGGAAGCGCCAGACGCAGGGCCGTGAGAAGCTGGACGTATTCCCGATCGGACATCGTCGAGGCCGGGACGAAGCGTTCCGCCCCGGTCGCGGGCCGGAGGCGCGGCACGGAGACCGTGACGAAACTCCGCCAGTGATGCTTCATTAGAAAACGCGCGTGGGCGGCGAGGGCGATGGCGTCTTCGCGCCAGTCGGGATTGAGTCCCTGGAGGAAGCCGATGCCCAGACGCCGCATCCCCGCCCGGCCGCCCCGCTCGGGGGTTTCCAGCCGCCATTCGAAATCGCGTTTGGGCCCCATGGCGTGGACCCGGTCGTACACGCCGCGGTTGTAGGTTTCCTGGTAGAGGACCAGGCCCGTGACGCCGGCCGAGGCGAGGCGGCGGTAATCCGTCTCGGCGAGCGGGGCCACCTCCACGGCGACGGTCGGGAAATCCGGATGAATGGCGCGCACCGCATCCTCCAGAAACTTCACCGAGGCGACGTGGGGATGTTCCCCCGCCACCAGGAGAATGTGCCGGAATCCCTCGCGGCGGAGGATGCCGGCTTCCGCGCGGATCTCCGGAATTTCCAGGGTCCGGCGGCGGATGGAAAGCTCCCGGCTGTGGCCGCAGTAGAGGCAGGTGTTGACGCACTCGTTGGAAAGATAAATCGGCGCGAAAAACGGCATCACCCTTCCGAAACGCCGGAGGGTAAGTTCATGTGCCGCCCGGGCCTGGCGTTCGAGATGTTCTCCCGCGGCCGGCGCCAGGAGAGCCGCGAAATCGTCGAGGTCCCGGTCCTCCCGGGCGAGGGCGGCGGCGGCGCGGTCCCGCGAGGCCTCCCGGGCCAGGCGTGCGAGGGCGGCGAGGGGCAGGTGGGCGAGTTCGTCGCGGAATTCACTCATGTGTGTATCATAGACAGACTTTAATATGTCGACTAGAACAAAGCGCCTTGATGGCAGTTGTTGTGGGCTGTCTCGGGCGCGGCGAATAAATCTCGGAGTTGGACGGGTTGTTTATAGAAACACGGATCGGGCGTTGGGTGTCCCCGCGCACCCCGCGATTCGCTTCCCGCCGCGCAGGATTTGAGGTTGCATCGCGGCATCCCGCTTTTATGATGGGAGCCTGTTTTTCGCGGAAGCCGTGTGGCGGCCGCGGGATGACGGCGTTCGCCGGCCGTGTGGATTAACTTGAGGAGGGGTGTCATGAAATATCACGTCAAGAGTCTTGCGCTGGCCGCGGCGGGCCGGAACCGGATGGAGTGGGCCTCCCGGGACATGCCGGTTCTGAAGCTCATCGCGGCGCGTTTCGCGAAGGAGAAACCCCTCGCGGGCGTCACCCTCGGGGCGTGCCTGCACGTCACGACGGAGACTGCCAATCTCGTTCTGGCCCTCCGTGCGGGCGGGGCGAAAGTGGTCCTTTGCGCCTCGAATCCCCTTTCCACCCAGGATGACGTCGCGGCGGCGCTCGTGAAATTCCACGGCGTCCCGGTCTACGCCGTCAAGGGGGAAAATCACGCCGTCTATTATTCGCATATCAACGCGGTCCTCGACCATCAGCCGGTCATCACGATGGATGACGGCGCGGACCTCGTGAGCGTCCTCCACACCAAGCGCCGGGCGGACCTCGCCCGGGTGATCGCCGGGACGGAGGAGACCACCACCGGCGTCATCCGCCTCCGGAGCATGGAGAAGGACGGCGTGTTGTCGTATCCCATCATCGCCGTGAACGACGCCAACACGAAACACTTCTTCGACAACCGCTACGGGACGGGTCAGAGCACGCTGGACGGCATCATCCGGGCCACGAACAAGCTCATCGCCGGCGCCACCGTCGTCGTCGCCGGTTACGGCTGGTGCGGGCGGGGCGTCGCGTCCCGGGCGTGCGGGATGGGGGCGCATGTCATCGTGACGGAAGTGGATCCCCTGCGGGCCATCGAGGCGGTCATGGACGGTCATGACGTGATGGCCATGAAGGATGCCGCGAAGGTCGGGGACATCTTCGTGACGGTGACGGGCGACACCTCCGTCATCCGGGCGGAGCATTTCCGGGCCATGAAGAACGGCGCCATCGTCGCGAATTCCGGGCATTTCAACGTGGAGATCGACATCCCCGCCCTGGAAAAGATGTCGCGCAAAAAACGTCAAATCCGCCCGTTCGTGGACGAGTACACCCTCCGGACCGGACGGGTGGTGTTCCTGCTCGGCGAGGGGCGGCTCATCAACCTCGCGGCGGCCGAGGGGCATCCCGCGGCGGTGATGGACATGAGTTTCGCCAATCAGGCGCTTGCGTCCGAATACATCATGAAGGAATACAAGCGTCTTGATCGCAAGGTGTATTCCGTGCCGAAGGCGATTGACGAGGACATCGCGCGCTTGAAACTCAGGGCCATGGGCGTCCGGATCGACACGCTCACCCCGGAGCAGGTGAAATACCTGGCCTCCTGGCAAGAGGGGACCTGATGGCGGATGTCCGGCCGTTCCCCGGCGATTTTTATAATTCGGCGCGGGTGCCGGATCTTTCCGCGGTCGTTGTTCCGCCGTATGATGTGATATCGCCGGCGGACCGGGCGGTGTTCGCCGCCCGCCACCCGGCCTCGGCGGTTCATGTGGATCTGCCCGAGGCGCCCGCGGGGGCCGACCGGTACGCCCACGCGGCGGAAATTCTGGCCGGATGGCGTCGGGATCGGATTCTCGTCCGGGACGAAAAACCCGCTTTTTATTTGATTACGCAAAAATTCACGCACGGCGGCCGGGAATTTGTCCGCCGGGGGATTTTCGCGCGGGTGAAATTGTCGCCCTTCGGCGACGGGGACGTCTTTCCCCACGAGGCGACGCTCCCGGGCCCCAAGCAGGACCGCCTGGCCCTCATGCGCGCGACGAAGGGGAATTTAAGCCCCATCTTCGGATTGTACGAGGACGCCGATGGTGCGGTGAAGGCCCTTCTCGACGCGGCGGCGGGGGAACCCCCCCGGATCGCCTTCTGGACGGAACGCGAGGGGGAATGCCAACTGTGGGCGATTTCCGACCCGGAGCGGGTGGATCGCCTCGCGTCGCTTCTTCGCTCCAAACGCCTCATCATCGCCGACGGCCACCATCGCTACGAGACCGCGCTCGCCTACCGGGCCGAGCGGCGGGCGGCGGAGGGGAATCCGTCCGGGGAACAACCGTATGATTTCATATTAATGGCCTGCGTGGCCTTTGAGGATCCGGGGCTTTTGATATTGCCCACGCACCGCATCGTGAAGGACAGGAAGGGGATTTCTCCCGCGGAATTGCTGAAACGGATTTCCGGTGATTTTGAAATCCGGCTCACGGGCGGCGGGCTCGGCGGCCTTCTCGGGGCGATGGGACGGGAAAACTCCCGTGTCCCTCTCGGGCTCTACGACGACGGAAAATTTTATCTGTTGCTGCCGAATCCGGGCGCGCTTGAACGGGGTCTGGCGAAACTGCCGGCGGCGCTACGGGGGATGAACACCGCGGCCCTGCAGAATATGATCCTGGGGCCGCATCTCGGCGTGGTGTCGAAGGAGGAACTCGCCTACACCCCCGACGCCGCGGAAGCGGTCCGGCGGGTGGATGCCAGCGAGGGGGCGATGGCGTTCTTCCTGAATGCCATCAGCGCCGCCGACCTCCGCGAAATCGCCCTCGCCGGCCAAGTCACCCCCCCCAAAACCACCTACTTCTTCCCGAAACTGCCGACGGGGGCGGTGTTTCATTTGTTTGAGTGAAGCGGAGGATGTGGCACTATTGCCTCTTGTCCTTTCCCTTCACGCCGTCACGGGGAGCGCGTACTTTTCTTACCACAAACACCCTGTCACGAAACTTACGGTATATCCACCCGCATTAAATGACTTGCCCGAAATATCGGCATTGCAATAGGAAGCCTCCAATTCAATCCCGCACGTAAATGTTCTTGAGTTGTCTTGGAATGGTTTCGCTAAATCAATCCCAGCACGCAAATACCCACCGTATGCCAAATCAGAACCCGGGAGGACATCGCCAACTGATTTTTCAACATCAACATTCTTCAGCAATAGCCCAGCCCCCACATATGGGAATGGAGCCAAACTGTCATTTACATGCCCCAAGGCAAACAAACCGAATACCTTTCTAACTCCCACTCCAAACTCATGACAACTGACTTTTTTATTCCAACCATATCTATAGTGGGACGCAATGCTGACGGGCCAATCATCTTTCTGAAAGTGATACTCAAGACCTGTTGTCGATAACACCTTACTCTTTGACAGTTCGTTACTGGCCATTATGTTTGCGCCGACAACAAACGAAATATCATTTACGGTATTCACATCTGATGATTTCAACCCATTGTTCTTTTCCAGGGAAAATCCGCGTTGTGCAACGGAGTTGAAAACGAAAAACACTACGATCATCCATAATGCGCTACGAGCCCTTTTCCCGGGTTTGACCAAGCGCTTGCTGTTCCCGCGTGCAATGATGGTCTCCAACCCAAGACGAACAAGGGCCGTTTTCTCTTTTACTCCGGTGAGGCGGATCGCCTCCGTGAGCAGACGATCATCAATGTTGAGGGTGGTTCTCATGCACATGGATATACACGATACATGCAATCTGTCAACGGTCGTTCGTCATTCGAAAATCGCAATGTTCATACCACCCCTCCCCGTTCTTCACCAAAATGACGGGGAGGGGTCCCCGGGGGAGGGGTCCTGCTTCCTGTATTATTTTATATATCCCAGGACGTGATGAATGGGGGTTGGGAATGGTGGCGAGGGGAGCGGCGTGCGCGGGCCTCTGTCGCGGCCTGGAGCCAGGGAGGGCGGGAAGGCCGCGACAGTGGAGCGACAAGCGAGCCGGATGCGAGCGCGGAGCGTCCCGCGGTAGCCGCTCCCTGCGCCGCCACCCGTGGAGTTACTTCTTGCTCATCCTTCGACAGGCTCAGGATGAGCGGGTTTGGCGATGACTGTCGGCAAGGGGGGCGTCTGCCGGCAGGGATGTTCCCGGCGAGCGTCCCGGACGGCCGCGAACCGGGGTGA
>JAZDJP010000022.1:0-3040 GCA_043803805.1 Planctomycetota bacterium | reverse complement strand
CCGGGGCGTCGAGGTGAACGAACGGACGCTGGCGCTCGACGTCATCCACGCGGTGGGCCCGCGGGGAACGTTCCTGGACCAGGAGCACACCGTGGAGCAATTCAAACGGGAAATCTGGCAGCCGGGGCTCTTCGAGCGGCGGACGTTCGATGCCTGGAAGGAGGACGGCGCGAAGGATCTGTTCGCGCGCCTCAACGCCCGGGTGAAGGAAATCCTGAAGACCCACCGGCCGGAGCCTCTGGCGAAGGGCGCCGATAAAAAGATCGCGAAGATTCTGGCGGACCGGGAGAAATTGAAGGAAGCGGCGGCGCGGGGGGCGTGAATTGAAGAAGGCCGTCATGATGTCATGACGCGAATCGCGGGAACACGGAATCGCCACGGAAACACAGAACTTAAAAAGCAGAACCTTCCCTGTCCCAATTATGACGGGCCATCGAAAACATCAAACGATGCACCCGATACAACGGGTAAAAACCATAATACTTGACTCGTTCTTCCATCATCCGATTATTTCCGGACGTGTACATCCAATACGCCATATTGGCTGCCGGATGTCGCTCCACATACGAAGTGACATAGGCCAATACGTATCCGGTCATTACAACAACCGCAACCAGAAATATCATCTCCCTTTTTCTCATGATGTTCGATCATCTCCCATCCCTCATTCTCCATCCTCAAACCCGGCAGAACCGAAACCCAGCAGGCCGAACCTCCTATGCCGCTTATGGTGAGCCCTTATGGATATCCGTTCATGGTGAGCATTCCTTAAAAATTAAAATAAGTGTCGAACCACGAACCACGAGCAGCGCCCTGGCTCATCCTTCGACAAGCTCAGGATGAGCGGTTTGATCATTTCGCAAACATATTTCCTTGCCGTTTCTCACAAGATTTCATCCGTAAGAAACTAAAACACCATCCGAATTTCAGCGCTCAACTCCTTGCCCACTCCCCTGACTCCAAGACTCCGAGACTCTCCGACTCGCTGACTCGCCGACTTCCCCTATCCTCATCCCAAAAAGGCATCCGTTGACTTTCCCCCCCTCTTCCCTATACTTTCCATTCATGTCCCGCCGAACCGCCGCCGTCGTCGGATTGCTGGTCGTCGCCGCCTGCGGCGGACCCGAACCCATCGTCATCCCCAAAACAACGGGTCCGGCAACGGTGGCAAACAGAATTCCCCCGACCCAAAACACCTACTTCCTCGAGGGCGAGGGAGACTATCTCGTCGGGCGATTCGACAAGGCCATCACCAGTTTTCAGCGCTTTATCGCCACCGCCACGGACGACCCGCGTCTGCCGGAGGCCCACTATTGGCTGGGGCGTTCGTGCCTGGCGAAGGGCGACGCCGCGGCCGCCCTCCCCCCCCTCCGGGAGGCCGAGAAGACCGTGACCGGGGAAACCCTCACCGCCCAGACCATTCTCGCCCTTTCCGAAGCCCATTATCTCCTCGCCGATTTCCCGGAGGCCGCGCGCTACGGAATGACCGCCCTCGAACGTCACCTGAATCAGGTTCCGCTTCCGGACGTCCTCCTCAAAACCGGGCTCGCCTGCATCCGGATCAACGAACGGAAACGCGGCGAGGAAATCCTGAAGCGGCTCATCCAGGCATTCCCCGGAACCGACCAGGCGGAACTGGCCCAGGAACGCCTGGAGGCGCTCGAAAACGACTTCACGGTGCAACTCGCGGCGTTCTCCTCATCGGAAAAGGCGCAGGAATACCTGGACAAAATCACACTCAAGGGCCAGGGCGCCCACCTCAAGGCCCTCCACCGGGACGGAAAAGTGCTCTACAGCGTCCGTCTGGGAAGTTACCCCACGTGGTTCGAGGCCGATGCCGTGGCGAAGGAACTCAAGGAAAAAGGCTACGAGAAGGCATTCGCGCTACCGTAATGGCATTTCTTCTTAGAATCATTATTCTCGTCATCCGTTGTTCTCTCGGCCTCGGGGAATGTTTTTATCTTGCCTGCATGATCGGAGCGCTCTTCGGGTATCCTTTCACCCGCAAGTCCATATTCATCCTTTTGGCACTGCATACGGCAGGTTCCACTTCCATTTTCGTTCACATGGGACTACCTACCAGTCCTATCAGTATTGCCATTTTTTTTCTATCCCTGTCATTCCCCTGCCTTATCCTCTTGTGGTCTGTCCGATCCAAGATATTCCGAATCGGATTAAAAGTCATTTCCGTGACGCTCATCGTCCTTGCCGGACATTCCTGCGATCAGAGATTCCCCGAACGTGAACTCCAATCCCTCAAAATCCGTCAAATCAAGACGGCTCTGGAATCCTACCGGAACGACAACGCATCTTATCCCGATACGTTATCGAAACTTATACCGAAACACATCTCAGGCATTTCAATCCCGTTTCGCGATGACCCATCGCAAATCGAATACGGACCCGCCATTAAAGGCACAGGATATTACTTGGGTCCCGGTGTCATCGGAGGTTTTTCTCAGGTGCCGGATAATCTCCCCCGGATTCTGAATTCTTGCCCTTACGGTCATCGCGATTTGGAAGAGAAACCACCGCGAGAGGGAGACCCCAATTATCCACGCCGAAAACATATTACTTGTCCGACGTGTGGTTTCTGTTTTTTTACGGAAATCCCAGATATCCGGAAATCCCAATGGTCCCGATGGAGTTCTATAAGGGAGAGTTTCCAAATTCCCTTGTCAGACATAATTTTCAATTTTTCCACCCCCTTGGTAACAAGCCACCAAGGAGTCCGTTACTGTCAATCCTTTGATTGCAATGCGCGCCTTGCCGACGAATTCATGACGTTTACAACAACCCTCCCCCCCTCCGAATTGACTACCGAAATCATGCAACATCTCAATCGCGTAAATGCCCGATCAACAACCGACATCAAACTCCCTGGTGTTGCTGAAGGGATCTGGTAACCGTTCACGGCCCCGAGGGCAATAGAGATGGGGCGGGTTGACGGGCGAAGTGGGATTGGATGGCGGAGTGGAGGTAGGCGAAGAGGGGTCGGCCCTGCTGGTGGCATGTGACCGCCGCTGTCCAGATGCGTTCG
>JAZDJP010000021.1:0-29839 GCA_043803805.1 Planctomycetota bacterium | reverse complement strand
CCGGGGCGTCGAGGTGAACGAACGGACGCTGGCGCTCGACGTCATCCACGCGGTGGGCCCGCGGGGAACGTTCCTGGACCAGGAGCACACCGTGGAGCAATTCAAACGGGAAATCTGGCAGCCGGGGCTCTTCGAGCGGCGAACGTTCGACGCCTGGAAGGAGGACGGCGCAAAGGATCTGTTCGCGCGTCTCAACGCCCGGGTGAAGGAAATCCTGAAGACCCACCGGCCGGAGCCTCTGGCGAAGGGCGCCGATAAAAAGATCGCGAAGATTCTGGCGGACCGGGAGAAATTGAAGGAAGCGGCGGCGCGGGGCGCGTGAGTCGTGAATCGTGGTTCGTGGATCGCAGAAACACCGCACCACGGGAACGCGAAAGGGTCGCGAAAACACGAAATCGAGCTAATTCATAACATCCGGCAAATAAATTCGACATTCGGAACTCGGCATTCGAAATTTCATTCCCCCTTCCATCTCAGCACCCAGCACTCAGTACTCAGCACTTCTCCCCATTTCGCTGCCTATCCACGCCCCTCCCCTCGCTCCAACAATTTCTTCCGCGTATAGGGGATGAGGCCGCCTGCGTCGAGGATGGCCTGGCGGGACTTGGGAAGAGGCGCGACGGCGAACCGCTTTCCGGTCGTCCGGTTCACCACCTCCTTCGCCGTGATCTCGATATCGTCGCCCTCCGTTGCCTCGATCTCCGGGCAGATGACGACCGCGAGACCCAGATTGATGGCGTTCTGGAGGAAGATACGGGCGAATCCCTTCGCCACAATGACAAGACCGTACCCGGCCAGACACGACACCGCCTGTTCCCGGGAGGACCCGCAGCCGAAGTTCGCGCCGGCCACCACCACGCTCCCCGGGGGCGCCTGTTTCGCCTTGAGTTTCCCGTTGAACGCCGCGTTGTCCGCGAAAGCGAACGCCGGCGTCTCCGTCGGAAGCACCGTCGCCATGAAACGACCGGGATAGATGGCGTCCGTCGAAACGTCGTCTCCGGCCGTGAACACGACTTTTGCGCTCATGTCATCTCTCCAATCGTATACCGCATCAGCAAAAGTTCTGAGTGCTGAATACTGAGTGCTGAGTTGAAGGAACCTTATTCTGAATTATTTTCAAACCCCTATTCTCTCCCCGACTCGGCGACTCGCTGACTCGCCGACTTCTTTCCGCGGTTCCCGGTTGCCGGTTCGTCTTCCATCCCTCACTTCCCATGATTACCACACCGTTCTGTGTTTCCGATTTCCCATCCCCTCGGGAAACTCAGCACTCAGCACTCAGAACTCAGCACTCTTCTTCCCTATTCCCTGCCCCCTATCCCCTCCCGCGTGGATCCGTGATCGCCCCCGCGATGGCGCTCGCCGCGGCCGTCGCCGGGGAACAGAGGTACACCTGGCTCTTCGGATTGCCCATCCGCCCCTCGAAATTCCGATTCGTGGTGGAAAGCGCCACCTCACCATCGCCCAGTGCCCCCTGGTGGATGCCCAGGCACGGCCCGCAGCCGGGATTGCACACCACCGCGCCGGCCTCGATGAGAACGCCGAGAATCCCCTCCTTCATCGCCTGGCGGTAGATCCGCCAGGACGCCGGGAAGACCAGCATCCGCGTCCCCCGGGCCACTTTCCTTCCCTTGAGAACCCCCGCCGCGACCGCGAGGTCGTCCAGGCGCCCGTTCGTGCAGGAGCCGATGACCACCTGCTGGACCTTCGTCCCGGCCACCGCCCCCACCGGCTTGATGTTGTCCACCGTGTGCGGGCAGGCGACCTGGGGTTCGAGGCGCGACACATCCACCGCCACCGTCCGTTCGTAGACGGCGCCGGCGTCGGGACCGAAAACCGCCACCTTCTCATTCACCCCGGCCTCCTCACGGAGATAACGCAGGGTTTCGTCATCCGGCGGGACGACGCCCGCCGTCGCCCCCGCCTCAACCGACATATTACACAGCACGAGGCGCCCCGAGGTGTTCATCGCCCGGATGGTCCCGCCGTGGAATTCGAGGGTTTTAAAATTTGCCCCCTCGGCCGTGAGTGTCCCGATGAGGTGCAGGATGAGATCCTTCGGATAGACGCCGCTCGGGAATTTTCCCGCCACCTCGACCTTGATGGTGCCCGGGACCTCGACGCCCAGGACGACGCCGAGAGACCAGACGGAGGCCATCTCGGTGGCGCCGATGCCGAAGGCGAACGCCCCGAGCGCCCCGTGGCTGGTGGTGTGGCTGTCGGTGCCGACGAGGACCCGGCCCGGGCGGACGTACCCCATCTCGGGCAGGACCTGGTGGCAGATGCCGCCCTCGTCGCCGCGGATGTCGTGGAACCGCGCGATCCTCTGGGCGGTGACGAATTCCCTGACCTTCTTCTGGTTCGTCGCGGTCTTGGCGCTCTCGGCCGGCACCCGGTGGTCAAAGATGATGGCGATCCTCATCGGGTCCCACACCTTCGCCGCAAGCGGCGTCCCCTTGAAAATCTCCTGGAACTGATTGATGACGAGCGCGGCGTTCTCGTGGGACATGGCCAGGTCCACCGGCGGCTCGACGATTTCGCCCGGCCGCACGACCGTTTTGCCGCAGACGTTCGCCAGGAGTTTTTCGACATACGTCATGCCCATGGTTTTCCCCTTGAAAATTTTCCGCCGCCTGCGCCGTGGCGGGAAATTTCACCCGACGATCTTCTTTGCGCCCTTGTATTTCTGCTCGAGACGGTCCTTGGGCAGGTACCTGTCCTCGGCGGCCTTGTAGCCCTTGAGCCCCACCGCGTCGGTGAATTCCTCGAACGACGATACCCACTCCGTCCGCCCGGCCAGGAGCCCCGTCGGGGAGGCTTTGAGGGCCTTGAAGAAGTTCAGGAGCGCCTTGTGCGTCACCATGATGGACGCCACCGGGATGGACACGCGCCCCACTCTCATTTTGGCCAGTTCCGGGATCGGAACGAGTTCCGTCTTCATCCCCGAGACGGCGTCCATGAGGTTCACGGAGACCGGACCCCCGACCTCCTTCACGGCGCGCGCGATGTCCGCCCTCGTCCGGATGCCGTCAATGAACACAAGATCCGCGCCGGCCTTGATGTACAGGTTTCCCCGGCGGATGGCCTCGTCGAGGCCCAGGACCGCCATGGCATCCGTGCGGGCGTTGAGGATGAAATCCCCATCCATCCGGTCCCGGACGTCCGCGCAGGCCCGCACCTTGCCGGCCATCTCCTCCGCGGGGATGACCTCCTTGCCGGCCATGTGGCCGCACCGTTTGGGAAAGACCTGATCCTCGATGTTCATGCCCGCGACGCCCATCATGATGAGCCGCTCCGTGATCCAGGCCGCGTTCACGGCGTTCCCGCCGCCGGTGTCCACGTCGGCCATGACGGGGATGTCCACCGCCTGGACGATGTTCCAGGTCATGTCGAGAACGTCCTTCATCTGGAGGAGCCCGACGTCAGGTTTGGCGAGGAGACTGGCCGCGAGACCGTACCCCGAGATCTGGATGGCCTCGAAGCCGCATTGTTCAATCACGCGCGCGCTGAACGCGTCATGGCAGCCGACGACCACCACCGCCCGGCGCTCCCCGATGGCCTTCCGCAATATCGTGGATTTCTTCACTACCTTCATATTTCCCCCCTGATCATGTGTTGCAGGTTCGAACAAATGATACCACACACCACGAAATCACGAAATGCCGCGAAACCACGAAAGGGATGCTTTCAAAGTACAAACCTCTGTTTCGTGTTTTCGAGGTGTTCCTTTCTTCTTTCGTGTTTTCGTGCTTACAGTTTTTCGGCAATCGCCTTCCCAACATCGAGGGTCTTCGCCGACCCGCCCATGTCATAGGTGCGAACCTTCCCCTCCCGGATGACCGCGGCCGTGGCGTCCTCGACGCGACGGGCCTTTTCCGTCTCCCCGAGCCACTCCAGCATCATCCTGGCGGCCAGGATGGTCGCGATCGGATTCACCTTGTATTGACCGGCGTACTTGGGCGCGGAGCCGTGGGTCGGCTCGAAGACGGCGAGTTTCTCCCCGATATTCCCCGAGCAGCCGAACCCGAGACCGCCCACCATCTGGGCGCAGAGATCCGAGATGATGTCCCCGTACAGGTTCGGAGCCACGAGCACATCGTAATTGAAGGGGTTCTTCAGAAGCCACATGCACATCGCGTCAATGTTGGCCTCGTCGAACGTGATGCCCGGATACCCCTTCGCCACCTCCTTCGCCGCGTCGAGGAAAAGGCCGTCCGTCGCCCGGACGACGTTCGCCTTGTGGACGACGGTCACCTTCTTCCGGTTGAATTTCTTCGCGAACTCGAACGCCGCCCGGACGATCCTCTCCGACCCCTTGCGCGTGTTGATTTTGCAGGAGACGGCATAGGCGTCGCCCGGCAAATCCTTGAACGGCGCGAACGGCGTGGAGAGTTTCGCCAGCGTCCGCGACAATTCCGCCGGCACCGGCGCGAATTCCACCCCGGCGTAGAGGTCCTCGGTGTTCTCCCGGAAGACGACGAGATCAATCTTCTCCTTGAAATTCAACGGATTGCCCGGGTAGGCCTTGCAGGGCCGCAGGCAGATGTACAAATCAAACAATTGGCGCATCCGGACGATGGGCGACCGGTAAACGATCCCCTTGCCCTGAAGCGCGGGCCCCAGTTCCGCCTCGGCGGCCTTGACGGGTTTCGAGGTGATGGCCCCGAACATGGCGGCGTTGACGCCCTTCAAGAGTTCCACCGTCCGCGCCGGCAGGGCGTCGCCTTCCCTGCACCAGAATTCCCAGCCGATATCGCCGGGGATGTACACCGCGTCGAGTTTGATTTTATCCAGGACGATCCTCGCGGCCTCGAGCACCTCGACACCGATGCCGTCCCCGGGAAGCCACGCAATGCGGTATCGAGCCATGATGCCGGTTCCTCGAAAAATGCGAATCCGCCGCTCGCGGGAGATTATCAAAACCAAAATTCAAGTCAACGCTTTACAAGACCGACGATCATGCCCGCGCCGGGGGTTCCGGGAAAAGCATCTCTTCCATGAAAATCTCATGAAAGGCCGGATCCTCGGCGAGCGGCACATGACGCACCTTCGGCAGGATGGCCTCCATGTCCCGCGCCGTCGCCGCGAAGAGCCCCATCTTGGCCCCCCGAAGGGCGGCGTTTCCGACCGGAACGATTTTCCCGGCGGGGAATTTCAGAAGCCCGATCCGCCGGGCGCTCTCCACCCCGATGTAGTTGCCGAACGCCCCGGCGAGGAAGAAACGCGCGAGATCGGGAGCCTTCACCCCCCGCTGGCGTAGCAGGATCTCGATCCCCGCCGCGATGGCCCCCTTGGCCAGTTGCAATTCCCGGATGTCGCGTCCCGTGAGCGTCACCGGCGGCAGGACCGGGAAGGACTCGCCATCCGTGATAGCCCCCGTCGCGTCAATCCGCCCGAGGTCGAGGCCGCACGCCACGGCGTCCACGAGGCCGCTCCCGCAGATGCCCGCGGGCGCGCCTCCGCCGATGACGGAGCCGCCGAGCCGGCCGGCGTCCACCCACACCCGATCAATGGCCCCCGTCCCGGCGATCATCCCCATGGAAATCCGCGCCCCCTCGAAGGCGGGCCCGGCGGCCGTCGAGGCGACGAGAATGCCGTCCCGGTTGCCAACGAGAATTTCACCGTTGGTGCCCAGGTCCGCCGCGCCGACGAGTTCCGCGCTCCGGGCGACCCCCGTGGCGAGGATGACGCCGAGGATGTCGCTTCCCACGAAACTCCCGAGGTTGGGCAAAAAATATACCGGCGCGTTCCCGGCCCCCGCCCATCCGAGCGCCGCGGCGTCCGTCGTCACCGTGCCCGAGAGAACCGGTTCGAACGGGAGCCGGGCGAGCGAGGCGGTGTCCGCCCCGAAGAACAAATGCTGCATCACGGTGTTCCCGACGATGACAACGCGGGCGAGCGCCTCGCCCTCCGGGAGTTCCCCGGCCAGCGCCGTCACCATGGCGCCGATCTGGGCGGTCACGACGCGCCGCAGATCCTCCCGTCCCGCGGCGCTCTCCGCGTGGGAGAGGCGGCTCATGATGTCCGCGCCGAATTTCGCCTGGGCGTTCAGACCCGACCGGCCCGCGATGACCTCCCCCGTCTCGAGATCCACCAGTTGCGCCACCACCGTCGTCGTCCCGAGGTCCACGGCGATGCCACAATCCATCTCCGCCGTGAAGTCGAACCGCCCGCCGTCCTCCAGAACGATGGAATCCCACCGGCGAACCTGGAGGACGAGATCCCCCGCGACGTGCGCCTGGCAGGCGAGACGCCAGCCGGCGGAGCGTTCCTCCTCCGAAAGGCGCTGGCGGTCCGCGCCGGAAACGGGAAGCGCCCCCTTCACCACGAGTACCCGGCAGCCCTTGCACTGGCCGCGGCCGCCGCAGGGAAAATCAATGCCGGCGGGCGCGAGGGCGTCCCGGAGCGACGAGCCGGCGGGGACGTCGAGGCGGCGTTTCATGGGAAGCAGGGTGATGACAGGCATGACACATCCCTTCAACAAGAGTTCAGAGTTCTGAGTTCTGGGTTCTGAGTTGAAGGAAACTTATTCGGAATAAATTTCCACCAACTCCCAACTCGCGAACTCTCGAACTCCTGAACTCTCAAACTCATAGCGTCAAACATACATGCCCGCCCGGTTCACCCGTATCCATCGCAACATGTCCAATATCCGTGACGGGAAAATCACCATCAACACACATGCCGCCAACCCAACCAGCGGAGGCAATACTTTCGTCACGATGTAGAAACTGATCCAGTGACCATCAACACAGAACTCGCACAACATCCACACACACTTGGGAATCGCATGAAAAAGCATGAACATCCCCACCAGAACAATCCCGTTTCGCATCGCCACGTTCCCGTTTCGCCCCGACGATTGCCAAACCAAAAACAAACCGATCAAGCAGGAAAGAATTAGCGGAAACACATGACTCATGAAGAAATACATATCGCCTGAGTCCAACAAGCCAAATGTACTTGCTTCTTTGATGAGAAATGGAAAGTCGTGAAACATCCAATAAATTCCAATCATGAACATGCCAATGATTAAAATGGGATTCTCTTTCCCCAGTGTCATCACCCGTCGTGAAAGCACGATTCCAATTACCAATTGAACAATACAAGGAGGCACTTTATACCAAAACATGACATATCCCCATTCCGCCGCACCCATGTCGGCGATCCAATACAACGCACCGGCCAAAACCCATATCCCTATCAAGGCAACACCGGCGTTATAGACGGCACTGTCTTTGAAACGCCTTGCCCGATTCGCCAACAGAAGGCCAACTAACAAAGCAAAAACATTGGGAATCACTTCCTCATAGCAGATCCCAACCATCCCACCATCCCCCAAAACTTGGAATGCATGCAAACCGTTCCAGACGATACCAACGATTCCAGATTGAATCATATAAATGCCGACAAGGGACAGGCCAATATCGAGCAATTCACGACTCCTTTTTCCTATCGTCCCTGCGATAAGCGCGAAACCCACAACACACCGCATCACCAAGGGAATCGCCTCACAAAAGTTGAAAGGCAAGTCGCGTTTTTCGCAAACATAGAAAACAGCCATTATGAACGCCCAAATCATCAGATGAACACCCAATATCGTGGCGCCAGAACACAGAAAGGCCTCTTGTTCCGATTCTGACGGATCAGATTCTGGAATTGTCAACCCGCCGGAAAACCATTCTGAATGAAAGAAAAACAACCAGGCCAGAATCATCCGGATTAAAAAGTTCAGTACGCCAATCCACGCCAGTCCGGCAAGCGAGTAGCCATCCTGTATTTCACGCAATGTCGCGCCATGCAGAAGAATTCGCGAAAGTTGATCGGCATAACGATCAATCGCCAACACTCCGATCCACATGCCAATCAGTTTGGAGGCGGTTACAAATACCCACTTCTTATCCAGTTGGAAATTGATCAACTGACGGATTTCCATTTACGCCCCTGCCCGCCAACGTCCGGCTATTTCACACCGATTTCCTCGTCGTGAACGATATCGTCGAGGTCGCGGCGGCCGGGATTTTTGGGTTTCTCCGCCGCATGGCCGATCGGGAGGATCGCCACGGGACGCATCCCCACCGGCACGCCCACCACCTCCGCGACCGCCTTCTCGTCGAAGGCCCCCACCCAGCAACTGGCGAGCCCGCCCGTCGTCGCCGCCAGCATGGCGTGGACGCAGGCGATGGTGGCATCCTGGACCGCGTAAAGTTCCTCGCCCCGCTGGCGGTAGCGGCGGTTCCGCGTCGGATTGGCGACGAAGACCAGCACCAGCGGCGACATCGCCACGAACATCTGCCCGTGGGCGGCGTCCGCGAGTTTGCGTTTCCGGGCCGGGTCCCGGACAACGACGATTTCGTAGGCCTGCAGATTCCCGGCCGAGGGCGCATCGTTGGCGGCATCGAGAATGCGTTTCACCTTCGCCTCATCCACGGGCTTCGGGACGAAGGCCCGCACGGACCGCCGGGCATGGATCGCTTCGATCAGTTTCATGACATCCCTCCGAATTCCCCCGCCGCCGCGTAGAGCGCGAGGATGTTTTCCGTCGGCGTCACCGGCTGAATGTTATGGCATGGCGCCAGAATATACCGCCGTCCCCGGAAAATCGAGAGATTTCGGCGGACCTCCTCCCGCACGTCCGCGGGAGTCCCGAACGGCAGAGTTTTCTGATTGTCCACCCCGCCATGGAAGGCGATTGCGCCTCCGAAGTCGCGCGCGAGCCCATCGAGTTCCATCCCGGGACAGCGCCATTGCAACGGATTCAGAATATCAATCCCGATTTCGATGAGATCCGGAATGAGGGGCCGCACCGCGCCGTCGCTGTGATACAACACCCGCATCCCGAATTTCTTCGCCAGTTGGATCATCGCCCGCTGACGCTCCTTCAGGAATTTCCGGTAGAGCGCGGGACTCATGAGAAGGCTCTCCTGGCTCCCCAGATCCTCCGCGACGCAGGTCATGTCAATGCGGCCGGCCCCCGCCTCGAACACCTTCCGATTCACCGCATAATGATACTCGAAGATCCGGACCAGGATGGCCTCCGCGAGCTCCGGACGCTCCATGAGATCCTCGAAGGATTTTTCGAGTCCGCGCATCCGACCGTACAGCAGGAACGGCTCGTACCCGCCCGCCGAAACCCACCGCCCCTCCGCCCTGGCCAGTTCCCCGGGAATGTGGTCCACCGTGCAATCGGCCGGGTCGGGCCACTGGAAGGATTTGATGTCAGAAGGTGTCTCGGCGCCGGCAAGAGGCTGGGTTACGCCCTCGTTGTAGGAACCGCTTCCGTAATCCACCCGGCGGTAGCGGATCCCCCAGATGTCGGCCTCCGGGTCGGCCGGGTGATGATTCACCTTCCGTCGCGCCCCCACGCCAAAGGGCCGGTCAATGCCGAGCCTGTCAAATATCTCAATGTCCGATTGAACGCCGAGATCCTTCCGGAGGCGCTCCAGCACCTCCTCCGTACCCCAGAAATCCGTCGGCACGCGGTCGGGCCGGCGCCCGTCCAGGCACGCCCGCCAGCGCTCACGCGAGGTCATGGGCATAACGACACTCCCCGGCTGTTGCGTACATCGCGAGAATGTTCTCCAGCGGGACATCCGGCTGGATATAGGTGTGCGAGGGTCCCACGATGAATCCCCCGCCCTTCCCCAGAACATGAAACATCCGGCGGACCTCGGCGCGGACGTCACCGGGCGAACCTTTCCGCAGAACATGGATCAAATCAATGGATCCGTAGAACGTGAGCCGGTCGCCGAAGTCGCGCTTGAGGCCCTCCGGCTCCATCCCCGTCGCGGTGGTCTGGATGGGCTCGAGGAGATCCACCCCGGCCTCGATGAGATCCGGGATGAACAGCCGCACACTCCCGCAGACGTGGAGGAGAAAGAATTTGCCATGGGCGTGAACGATCCGGGCGATCCGCGCGAGATAGGGCTTGATGTATTTCCGGAAGAGGGGCGGCGACACGAGCGGCCCCTGGGCCGTGCAGAAGTCGTCGGCAAGGTAATAGATGTCGAAAGCATCCCCCGCCTCCCGGCAGAGCCGCTCCACGGCCGGAAAGAGGTAGCCCGTCGCTTTGGCGAGAACGGCCTCGGCCATCTCGGGACGCCCGGCGAGGTCCACGAGAAATTCCTCCATCCCCCGCATGAACGTCCCGTTGAAATATCCCCCGTGGGTGATGTGGGCGATGATGGCGGCATCGGGATTCTCGCGGCGCGAGCGGCGAATGGCGTCGAACGTAAGTTCACCGGCGTCCGGCCAGGGGAAGGCGGCGATTTGCTCCGGGGTCTCCATCGCGGCCAGGGGATGATACACGATCTCGTTGGTCTCCCCGAAATCGTTCCGCACCGCCCTCATCCCGTAACCCCAGAACGCGAGGGTGATGCCCTCGGGCGCGGGGCCCGGCGGCGTGTGATGATGGTCCGCGCCCACCAGCCGCGTATCCACCCCGAGCGACCGCCAGAGTTCATCGTCCGTCCGGACCCCGAAGTGCCGTTTCAGAACCTCCTTCACCCCCGCCTCGGCGTCGAACGTGGCCGGAAGCCGATCCGGTTCCCGATGGGCGATCGCCGCGAGGACACGTTCCCGTCCGTTCACCGTTTTCTCTCCCATGACGCAAAAGGCGCGGGACGCCCCTCTGGAGCGCGCTCCGCGCCTTCGCGTTCGTAATCGCCGTTCAGGCTACGTTCATCGCCTTCAGGGCCTTCTCCACCACCTCGACCGCTTCCGCGGCGTCGGCCGCGTAGAGCTGGGCGCCGATCTCCTTCGCGAAGTCGAGCGTCACGGGCGCGCCACCCACGATGACCTTGCCCTTGAAGCCGGCCTTCTGAAGCGCCTGGACGACCTCCTTCATGTTCACCATCGTCGTCGTAAGAAGCGCCGAGAGGGCCACGATCTGGGGATTGTTGTCCTGCACGGCCTTGGCGAACTTGTCCGCCCCGATGTCCACGCCGAGGTCCACCACATTGAATCCCGCGCCCTTCAGCATGACGGCCACGAGGTTCTTGCCGATGTCGTGGAGGTCGCCCCGGACCGTGCCGATGACGATCTTGCCCTTGGGCGGCGGCGGGTCCTTCACGAAATAGGGCTCGAGCACCGCGAGGCCCGTCTTCATGGCCCGCGCCGCGATGAGGACCTCCGGGATGAAAAATTCATTCGCCCGGAACTTCTTGCCGACGACGGCCATGCCGGCCACGAGTCCCTGCGTCAGGACCTCGGCGGGCCTCACGCCCTTGGCCACGGCCGCTTCGACGAGGGCCTTCACGTCGTTGGCCTTCCCGGAGATGACCTTGTCGGCAATCTCCTGAAACATTTTCGGATCCGCCATCGAACACCTCCCATAAGAATGAGTTCGCTGTTATTCTACCGTCCGTCCCCGCCTTTCGCCAGACGGTTTTTGAATTCCTGTCGTGGACGGATGCGATCGAACTTCCCCAACGCCGGGGCGGTTCCGCCCGCCTTCAAAACCCCGGCTTCTTTTTCAACGTTTGCTCCGCCTTGAACCAGTACGACTTGTCCTTCCCGTGCGGGCATCCGTCCTTCTCCCACAATTCGTAGGCGAGACGGGCGATGTCGGCGGGAACGGGAGCGGAGGCGCGGACAGGGGCCGGGGCGGGAACCGCCGCCTTCGGCGCCGGCGTCGGCGTCAACCTCGTAAATCCCGAAGCGGAAGCGGGGGCAGGAGCGGGAACCGCCGCGGGTTTCGGCGCCGGCGTCAACCCCGTGAACCCCGAAACGGGAAGCCACTTGTTCTTGGCCATGGTCAAACCCTCCTTATTGGAAAATGGTGATTGGACGTACGATGTTCGCCTATATCACTACCTGCCCCCACCAGAGAATTTTATAATTTTATGAACGTCCCCTATTCTCCCCACCACCCTCGACGCTTCTTCGGGCGCTCCTCGCCATCACTTCGCCTCCCGTGAGCCACCAAGTGGCAACGGGACGTCACCGTCCGGCCCGCGAGGCGGGGTAGAGGGAGAGGGAACGGTGGGTGAGGGAACATTGTGCACATTATCCCCTATCTTGGTTTTATTGAACAAGATATAGTCCGACATTTTTACTAGATACCATGGGGAAAAGAACGCTATGAAACCTACCAATGATGTAGTTGATAGATATAGAAACCACTCGCGAATATTAGGCCAACGAGCCCATCTTTCAATGTTATCAATTATTCCCAATCCAGACACGTACAACACACCAAATAACAATACTCCACCCAATAATAATCCAATTCTTCTTAACAAGCTGGTATTCCATTTTGCATTTAAGACTTCTCTTAACATGTTGATCTGTTCCAACGTATGCCGTCACCGCCGTTTCCGAAATTCCACCCCCGCCGCCACCGCCTTGATGAACCCCGGCGTGGTCCCGCAACAGCCCCCCACAAAGGAGGCCCCGGCGTCCAGCAACCCGAGCGCCGCTTTCGCGAATCCGTCAGGGGTCGCCCGGTACACAATCCTCCCGCCCTCCATCACGGGAAGCCCGGCGTTCGGCTTTACCCATACCGGAGCCCCGCCGGCCGCCACAACCAGGCGTCGGGCGATTGGTTCAAATCCCTCGATCCCCTTCCCGCAATTGGCGCCCAGGACATCCGCCCCCGCTCCGAGCAATCCCTCCGCGGCCTGCTCGATCGAGACCCCCATCATGGTGCGGTCGCCGTCCTTTCCCGAATCGAAGACCATGCAGGCGACCACGGGAAGCGACGTCGTTTTCGCGGCGCGCACCGCCTGCACGGCCTCGCCCAGGTCCGTCATCGTCTCGACGACGATCCCCGCCACCCCGCCGGCCGCCAGGGCCTTCGCCTGGGCGGCGAACGCGGAAAAGAGAGCCTCCTCGGTCACCTCGCCCGTCATGAGCATCTTGCCGCTGGGGCCGAGCGACGCGAAGACCTTCACCCTCGAACCGGCCGCGCGGCGGGAAATCTCCGCGCCCCGGCGGTTGATCGTTTCCATTTTTTCCGCCAGACCATGCCCCTCGAGAACAAAGCGGTTCGCGCCAAACGTATTGGACAGGATGACACGGCTCCCCGCCTCGACGTAGGAACGCGCCACCGCCTCGACACGGTCCGGGAATTCCAGGTTCCAGAGGTCCGGGGATTCGCCGGGGGCAAGCCCCTTCGCTTGGAGTTCGGTGCCCCACGCGCCGTCGGCGACAACCGGACCGTCTTTGAGCAATTCGTTCAATGTCGTGTGCATGATATATCCTCCAACCGGCGTTCCGGACTATTCTACATTCCCCCGCCATACATCTCAATGAATCGCTGCCATCATTTCTCCTTGCTTCCCGGCCCGTTCCCGATGACAATTTCCCCCAGGAGTTGTGAAATAATAAATGCTTCACCGAGGGACGGTGAGGCGCCCCTCCGGCAAGGCGCGAGAAGGGCGCGTACCAGGAGGTACGCAACCGACGAGCAACGCAGCCGGAGGGGATGCATCGCCGTCCCGAATGAAGCAGTTATTGTTGAACAGCGACTTAGGATCGAATCCGATTCCCATTATGCGAGGAATACCCATGAAACGACTTCTCCCCATCGGCCTGATCGGGTGCGCGGTCATCGGAATGGCCGCCGCGGCGCCCAAGGCGACCTCCCCCGCCTGGCCGTGTTTCCGGGGCCCGGGCGCCGACGGCATCTCGACGGAGTCGGGATGGAACCCGGAAGCCCTCTCCGGCGCCACGAAAGTCGCCTGGAAAGCCAGCGTCGGCAAGGGCTGGGCCGCCGTCGCCGTCAGGGACGGCCGGGTCTACACGACGGGCAACGTGGACAATCAGGATATCGTGTTCGCCCTGGACGCCGCCACGGGCAGGGAGATCTGGCGCCACGCCTACCCCTGCAAGGGCGGCGGCGGCGGGTATCCCGGCCCCCGCGCCACACCGGCCGCGGACGGCGGCGACGTGTTCACCGTGAGCGTGGAAGGGCATGTCTTCTGCCTGGACGCGGCGAAGGGCGCCGTGAAATGGCGGGCGAACCTCGTCAGCGACTTCAAGGCGGCCCCCCCGAAATGGGGCCACTCGGCCTCCCCGCGGGTGGACGGACCGCTTCTCCTGCTGAACGGGTGCTCCGGCGGAATCGCCCTCGATAAAAAAACCGGGAAACCCGTCTGGACGGGAAAACCCGGCATCGGCGGCTACTCCTGCCCGGTGCCCTTCGGCCCCCCCGACAAGCGCATGATCGCCCTCTTCGGGGAAAAGGCCTTCCAGGCCGTCGCGGCGAAGACCGGCGCCTTGATCATGTCCCACCCCTGGGAGACAAACTACAACGTGAACGCCGCCGACCCGCTCGTCACCCCCGCGGGGGTCTTCATCACATCGGGGTACGGCCGGGGCTGCGCCATGCTCGATGTTTCGGGCGGCGCCCCAAAGGTCGCCTGGGAAAACAAAAAAATCTGCGCCCATTTCTCCAGTCCCGTTTTTCTCAACGGTTTCCTCTACGGCATTGACGGGAGCGCCGGCGGCGGGACGCTCCGGTGTCTGGACGCGAAGACCGGAAGCGAAACATGGAGCGAGAACACAGGCTTCGGCGGACTCATGGCCGTGGACGGGAAACTCATCGTCTTGAGCGAAAAGGGGGCGCTCCGCATATTCGCCGCCGACCCGGCCGGATGCAAAAAACTGTCGGAAGGCACGGTGGCCGGACAGGGAAAATTCTGGACATCGCCGGTGCTCTGCGGCGGAAAAATCTACTGCCGGTCGAGCGAAGGAGACCTCACCGCGGTGGATGTGAGCCAGTGAGGAGGATCTCATGACGATGAATTTTCGCGATGTGCGAAAGGGCCTCGGGGCCTCCGTTTTGTTGTCGGTGTTCGCCGCGTCCGCCGCCGGGGCGGATGTCCCGCCCGGCTGGCGGGGAAACGGCGTCGGCGTATTTCCCGACGCCACCCCCCCGACCGAGTGGGGCCCCGACAAGAACATCCTCTGGAAAACACCCCTCCCCAAATGGTCCAACGCCTCCCCCATCCTCGTGAAGGACAAACTCTTCATCTGCGTCGAGCCCGCGACGCTGGTGGCCCTCTCCCCCGCCGACGGAAAAATCCTGTGGGAGAAACCCAACACCTGGAGCGACATCCTCCCGCCCGACGAAGCCGAAACGTACAAGACCGAAGGGGAGAAGGCCCGCATCATCAGCGGCAAAATCCGGCAGGCCCAGGACAAATTCGACAAGGCCGCCAGGAAACGAAAGGCAAATCCCGGGGACGACTCCCTGAAGCAGGCCCAGGACGCCGCCAAGGCGGAACTGGCGAAACTCCGGGAGGAACTCGCCCCGGTCGAGACGTACATGCTCCCCCCTTCCCACGATGTCAACGGGTACTCCTCGCCCACACCGACAAGCGATGGGAAATTCGTTTATGTTTTATTCGGAACGGGGACCGCGGCCTGCTACGACCTCGACGGCAACCGGAAATGGGCCCGGATCATCGAGAGGACGAAGGAAGGCTACGGCCACTGCAGTTCCCCGCTTCTCCTGGGCGGGAAACTCATCGTCCACATCATGAACGTCTCCGCCCTCGACCCCCAAACCGGGAAGACTCTGTGGGAGACCCCGTCGGGCCCGCGGTTCGGCTCTCCCGTCCCCGCCCGCGCCGGGGACACGGACGTCATCGTCACCGCCAACGGCGACTTCCTCCGCGCGTCGGACGGGAAAATGCTGGCGAAGAAACTCTGCCCACTCACCTACAACGCGCCGGTCGTGGCCGGCGGCGTCGCCTATTTCATCCAGCACGGCGGCCAGGCGTTCCGGCTTCCGGCGAAGGCGGAGGAACCCTTCACGCCCGAAAAACTCTGGCAGACGAAACCCGAGAACGACCGGTACTACGATTCCCCGGTCCATCACGACGGCCTGCTCTACGCCATGACCCAGACGGGCATCCTCAGCGCGATTGACGCCAAAACCGGGGAAGTCGTCTACAAACAGAACCTGGGTCTCGGAAAGGGAACCGGGTATCCCAGCCCGGTCCTCGCGGGAAAATCGCTATTCGTCAGTTTCGACAACGGAACCACGGTGGTCGTCGAACCCGGCCGGCAGTTCAAGGAGGTCATCCGGAACACCCTCCCGGAGGGATTCCGGAGCACGCCGCTCTTTGCCGGGAGCCGGATCTACATCCGGGGGCTGAAACACCTGTATTGCATCGGGAAATAAAACACCACGGGAACACGGAACGGGGAGGAATGGCCTCTGTAATGCCGAATTGATTCGGAATTACGTGGGCGGTTCCTTCTCCACGAGTCCGTCGAAGATCGGCTCCGGGACCGGTTCGGCCTCCCGGAGGCCGGCGTCGCGTTGCGACGTTTCCCATGTTGAAAATAACGCCGGGACGCGCCGGGTGCAGGACCGGATCAACTCCTCCTCGGACACGGGCACGGCCGGACGAACGTCATCCGGCATCCGGACGGACGCCACCGGAGAAGGCGCCGGTTTTCCCGCCGGTGGCGGAGCGGCGGCCTTCGGCGCGGGCGCGGGAACGGCGGCGGGCGCCGGCATCGCCACGGGGTAGTATTTCTCCAGGCACGCCTTCAATTCCGAATAACCGCAGACGACCGGCATGACCCGCGATCCCATCGCCTCCCGGACGCGACGCACCGCGGCGCCGTCCAGGGGATCCACCATGCCCAGGCGGAGGACGTCGCCGACCTTGCCGACGGGGATGACCAGGTGACGCCGCGCGATGTCCGCCGGAAGACGGGCGACCAGGGATGCCGGGATGGGGAAATTCCTCAACCGCAGAAAGGGCACCCGGGCGCGCTGGGAAAGCGCCGACACGATCTGCTGCTCCGTGACGGCCCCCTGGGCCAGGAGGATGGTCACCAGACCGCCTTCCGCCATCGCCCGCTGATCAACCGCCCGTTTCATCTGGTCCGCGGTGATGACACCGGTCTGAAGGAGAAGTTCGCCCAGGTCCTGGGCCCGGGGACCGCCCGCCGCGCCCGCGGGCGGCTTCGCGGAATCCGCCGGCCGGGGACCGGGATCGGTTTGCGGCGGGACAACTTTCTTCTTCTTCCAGAAAAAGAACACGGCATGCCCCCGTGACAATCCGGCCGTTAGTCCACCGAGACGTTCACGTCGACAAACTCGACCCCGAACCCCCAGGGGGTTTCCGAGAAACGGACGGGCTTGGCCCGCGCCTCAATCCCGGTGTAATCCCCCTCGATGATTTTGATGAGGAATTCAAACGGACCCAAGGGGAGTTTGTTCCGGGGAAATTGGATGTCGGAAAGGAGGGCGCCGGAAAAACTCACGTCGCTCAGAATGGCCCGGCCCTCGTCGAGCCGCCTGCCGCCCTGCATCAGACGAACGCGCACGGGAACGCGCATATCGTTGCGGACATGCCGGCGCCAGAAGAGGCCCACGTCGTCAGTCATCGCCTGCGCCTGCTCCGACACCGGGGGGGATTGTTTCTTCCGATTCATGGGATCGTCACCGTCCTTTCCCGCCATCCTACCAGAGGAGTCGGAAAAAAACCAGCCCCTGCGGAGGATCGGTCGCCGCGGAGTCCCCCCCTCACCGGATCATCGGGGGAACGCGGCATCGTGCCGCCTTGACAGGGTTCGCCTCAACCCCTAGAATCGCAAGGATAGCCGCCGGTTCACGGACCCGACATGGCCAATCTTGACATCGTCCACGATCAGGATCAACTGGCGGACAAGTCCCCCGTCGCGATCGCCCGCCTCACGGGGGTCATTGACGGAACCACCCTGCCCCGGCTCGAATCCGAAATCGCCCGTCTCCGCGACGCGGGGATGGCGAATGTCGTCCTTGTCCTGGGCGGCATCACCTACATCAACAGCACGGGGATGGGCTACCTCATCAAGTGCGCGGACATGTTCCGCGGCGCCGGAGGCGACATCAAACTGGTCGAGGTCCCGGACAAGGTGCAGCTCTTGTTCCGCATGCTCGGCCTGACGGCCATCTTCGAATTTTACGCCGGCCTCCCCGCGGCCCTCGAGACATTCGGAAAAACCCGGACGGAGGCGCCGCCCGCCCTGGCCTATCCCGTGCGTGTCACCTGCGTCTCCTGCCGGAACCCGATTAAAATCACCGCGGCGGGGGCCTGCCGGTGCCCCCACTGCCGCATATACTACAAGGCCGATTCGGACTGCGGCGTGAAGGCGTATCGGGCCGTCGAGACGCGAACCCTGGAGATCATCCTGCCCTTCGACCGCGCGCTCGCCGACGGGCTCGGCACGCTGGTCCGGCGGTTCGGGGAGGCGATCGGGATGAACGGCGGACGGGAGGAACACCTGGCGGGGGCCGTGCGGCTCGCCACGGAGATGCTGTGCGAGGCCGCCCCCCCTTCGGACGGCACAATGCACTGGTTTCTGGCGGGCGATCGGAACGGCTGGCTGGCGGGGGTGGCCACCTCGCCCCACGACGCGCGCACCCCCACGGAAATCCAGGCCCATCCCGCATATTCCCGGCTGGAACAAACGGCGGGTCGGGTGGAAACCGTCAGTCTCCCCCGCACGGGGCTTCTTCTGAAATTCTCGTCCGGCGCGGGGCGTTGACCGCAGGAAGATCACACCACGGGAACACGAAATTCCACGGAAACACGGAAGAAGCCTCATTCCGTGATTCCGTGGTCCGGTTCCGTGTTTCCGTGGTCCAGGATCTCATGATACAGCGCCCGATGCGTCTCCGCCGCCGTCCCGGCGTCGTAGCGGTCCCGGACGAATTTCATCCGGAATTCGCGGTCGGCGTCGTCGAAGGACGTCACGATGGCGGCGGCAAGAGCCGCGACGTCCCCTGGCGGGACGAGGCGGCCCAGGCGCGCGTCGGTAATCAAATCCGGCAACCCGCCGACCGACGTTGCGACGACCGGCACCCCGCAGGCGAGCGCCTCGATGGCGGTGATGGGAACGCCCTCGTTTTTCGAGGATAACACGATGAGGTCGCTGTCGGCGTAAATCTCCCGGATGTCCTTCCGCCAGTCACCGGCGAAGAGCACCCGGTCCCGCAGTTTTTTTTCGGCGACGAGGCATTCGAGGGCCGGTCGAAGGGGGCCGTCACCCGCCAGAACGAACCGGAGATTTTCCGCGTCGGCGCCGGCGAGCCCCGCCGCTTCAATGAACAACTCCGGGGCCTTCACCGCGACGAGGCGCCCCACGAACGCAATCACCCGCGCCCGGGCCGGAATGTCGAGCGCCGCACGGAGTTTCCCGCGGCAGGACGCGGCGTTGTCGAGCCGCGCGAAATCCATCGCCGGCGGGATGACGGTGATTTTTCCGGCGTCGTCAGTGATGCCGTACCGCTCGGGAATCATCCGGGCGAGGGCGGGCGAAAGCGCGATCAGACGGGCGGACCGCCGGGCCGAGGCGCGTTCCATGCGCCGGAAGAGGCGCGTCTTCCACGCGTCGAAGTACCCCTCAAGGACGAATCCGTGGTAAGTGTGGACGACGGCGGGGATTCCCGCGAGTTTCGCCGCCAGGCGCCCGACGTACCCCGCCTTGGCCATGTGGGTGTGGACGACGTCGGGTTTCTCCCGTTTGAGATACCGGGTGAGCCAGAAGAGCGAGAGAACGTCCGCCGCCGGCCGGATGTTCCGGGAGAGGAACGGGCAGCGCACCACCGGAAGCCCCGCGGCCCGGAAGTCGTCGAAGAGATCGTATTCCCCGCGCTCGGCGTGGCCGGCGACGACGGTGGTCTCCATCCCCTCCGGCGCGCGGCGGAGAAGCGCCTCGATCTGGCGCGCGGGTCCGCCGAGGTTGAGGCGGGTGGCGATGCGGATGACGCGGAGCGGCATGGCGCCGGACAGTATGCGTCCGGCGGGGCCGGCATTCAAGAGGGAGGTTTTCCACCTTTCCTTGCTCGCCCAAGGAAAGGTGCCCCTGGACCCGCCGACTCGCCACGAGGGGCCTCGGACGCTTGTCGGGCCGGAAGCGCGTCCAACTCGCCCATGCCACGACGGCGCTCAAACAGGTCAAGCTTAATTCCCGGCCCGCCCGCGCGCCCTCCGGCGGCGTGTCAAGGGGGTGAAGATGCGGCAACTTCGCCGAAACTTCCCCACAACCCTCTCCTTCATTCGTCATCCGAAATTCGTCCTTCGCCATTCGATATCACATTGCCTTGGTTTTCACGACGGGTATGATGAACCCTTGTTTTTCACGGGAGAGACCGTGACCATCTTGGAAATTTTTCTGCTGGCCGCCGCGCTTTCGATGGACGCGGCCGCGGTGGCGCTCGCGGCGGCGGCCACGGGGCGGCTCGCCGGGCCCCGGGCGGCGGCGCGCCTGGCGTTTCATTTCGGGCTTTTCCAGTTTTTCATGCCGGTCCTGGGCTGGGCGGCGGGGGCCACCCTCGACCGGTGGATTTCCCCGGTGGATCACTGGGTGGCGTTCGGGCTGCTCGCCATCGTGGGAGCCCGGATGCTCTGGCCGAAGGGCGACGCGGCGGAGGCGAAGGACGGGGACCCCAGTCGCGGCTGGCGGCTCATGGCGCTTTCGACGGCGACGAGCCTGGATGCCCTCGCGGTCGGTCTTTCCCTCGCCATGCTCCGGGTGGACGTCTGGCAGCCGAGCGTCATCATCGGGTGCGTCACCATGACCCTGTCGCTCCTGGCCGTGCGCCTGGGGAACCGTCTGGCCGCGGCGTTCGGGCGGCGGGCGGAGATCGCCGGGGGCTTGATTCTTCTGGGCATTGCGGTCAGAATTGTCGCCACTCACCTCTAACGGAGGAATGTTGTCATGGCCAAGATCGTTTTCATCGGCGCGGGGAGTCTCGGGTTCACCCGGGGGCTGGTGCGGGATCTCCTGACGTTCCCGACGCTCCGGGACGCGACGATTTCCCTTGTGGACATCAACCCGGAACGCCTTGCTTTCGCCGTCCGGGCGGTGAAGAGCATCATTGAACGCGGGGGATACCCGGCGCGAGTCGAGGCCCATCTCGACCGCCGGAAGGCCCTGCCGGGAGCGGATTTCGTCGTGTGCACCATCCTGGCCGGGGGCGTTCAGGTGTGGCGTCATGACATCGAAATCCCGATGAAATACGGCGTGGATATCAACATCGGCGACACCCGCGGCGTGGCCGGCATCTTCCGGGCGCTGCGCACCGTTCCCGTGATGCGCGACATCGCCCGGGACATCGAGCGGTTCTGCCCGGACGCCCTGCTTCTGAATTACACCAACCCGATGGCCATGCTTTGCCGGGCCATGCAACGCGCGACGGACGTGCGGATCACGGGACTTTGCCACAGCGTCCAGGGGACGGCGGGAATGCTGGCCCGGTGGATCGGCGCGCCGATGGGCGAGATCACCTACGTCTGCGCGGGGCTCAACCATCAGGCGTGGTATATCGCGTTCAAACGGAACGGGAAGGATGTCATTCCGCACCTCCGAAAAAAGGTCGCGACGGATCGGAAGATTTACCGGGAGGAACTCGTCCGGAACGAGATGTTCCTTCACCTGGGGTACTACGTCACCGAGTCGAGCGGCCACAATTCCGAGTACAACTGGTGGTTCCGGAAACGACCGGATCTTGTCCGCAGGTACTGCGCGCCGCACGCGGGCGCGGGATGGAATCCCGGCGAACACGGCTACATCCTGAAGCGATACCTCCACAGTGAGAAACACTGGAAACAGGAGATGCGGGCGTGGTTTGCGAAGGGGGCTCCGATCAATCTCGAACGCGGGGGGGAGTACGCCGCGTGCATCATGAACGCCCTGCTCGGCGGAGAGCCCTTCGAATTCAACGGCAACGTGCCCAATACGGGTCTGGTGGAAAACCTCATCCCGCACGCCTGCGTCGAGGTGCCGGTCCTGGCCAACCGGCGCGGGCTGATTCCCCTTCACGTCGGAGCCCTGCCGCCCCAATGCGCGGCGCTGAACAACCTCACCATCGCCTCCGAGGAGATGGCGGTGGAGGCGGCGCTCACGGGCGACGCGGATCTCGTTTTCCAGGCGGTGGCGATCGATCCCCTGACCGCGGCGGTGCTGTCGCTGGCGGAAATACGAAAAATGACGGACGAGATGCTCCGGAAGAACAGGTTCCACCTGCCCCAGTTCAAGTCGCTCCGGAAGTAAGGAGCTGTGAAATAATAAATGCATCGCCGTCCCGAATGAAGCAGTTATTGTTGAACAGCGACTAAGGAGGGGGTTCTGGTGGAACTGGAATTCAGGCCGGACCTCGAACCCGCCCTCGCGCGCCTGCGGGCCTTCTGGCGGCGGGAGGTCATCAAAATCATGATTTGATTTGTTGTTTCCGGCCCTCTCCCGCCCGCGGCTCGGTCCCGGCGAGGAGGCGGCGGATGTTCGACCGGTGGGCCGCGATGACGAGCGCCGTGATCACAAGGATGAACGCGAAGAGATCCCCATCCCACGATCCCCGCAGACGGGCAATTCCGGCGTAGAGCGCCGGGAGCGCCGCGGCGGCCGCCATGGACCCCACCGATACCATTCGGAACGCCGCGAAGGCGACCGCGAACACAAGAAGGGCCGCCGCCGCCGGCAACGGCGCGAGCGCCACCACCACCCCCGCCCCCGTCGCGACGCCCTTGCCCCCGCGGAAACCGAGCCACACCGGGAAAACATGCCCGAGGATCGCGGCCAACCCCGCCAGAATCCCGATGGCCCGTTCCGCGCCGGCGCCCCCCGCCACACCGGACAGGAACGGCGCCGCCAGAACCGCCAGGAAGCCCTTGGCGACGTCGAGCGCGAAGACGGCCACGCCGACCTTCGCTCCGACGACGCGACCGAGGTTCGTCGCGCCGACGTTTCCGCTTCCGTGCCGGCGGATATCCACCCCGGAGATCCACTTTCCGGCCAGGTAGGCGAACGGCGCCGACCCGACGAGGTACCCGGCGGCGGCCACGAGGACGTAGGGAGTAGCGGACATGGTTTAAGTCGCCGTTCACGGCTCGCAAATCGGCGGAGCCGAAACCAAACAGGGCCGATTTGCCTTGTTAAAGATTCTTCCGGTGAAAATCTTGTGCTTTTTGCACAAGATTTGAGACGGAAGAATCTAACCGGCGCGTCAGGCCTTCCGGGTGGATTTTCCGCGCTCCCCCGGCGAAATATAATGATTGAGCGTCGGCCCGGTGTAGATCTGGCGCGGACGGTAGATGCGCGTCGCCTTCTCGTCCATGACCTCCTTGTAGTTGGCGATCCATCCCGGGATGCGCCCGATGGCGAAGATCACCGTGAACATCTCGATGGGGATGCCGATGGCGCGCATGACGATGCCGCTGTAGAAATCCACGTTCGGATAAAGTTTCCGCTCGATGAAATAAGGATCGTTCAGGGCGGCCGCCTCCAGCTTCCGGGCGATGTCGAGAAGCGGATCCTTCACGCGAAGGGTCTTGAGAAGGGCGTCGCAATGGGCCTTGATGATCCGGGCCCGGGGGTCGTAATTTTTATAGACGCGGTGGCCGAAGCCCATGAGCCGCCGTCCGCTCGTTTTATCCTTGGCGGCCCGGATGAACTTGGAACCGTCGTCCCCCTCCCGGTGGATCGCATCGAGCATCTCGATGACGGCCTGGTTGGCCCCGCCGTGGAGCGGGCCCCACAAGGCGCACACCCCGCCGGCGACGCAGGCGAAGAGGTTCGCCCGGCTGGAGGCGATCATGCGCACCGTGGACGTGGAGCAATTCTGCTCGTGGTCCGCGTGAAGGAGAAAAATGAGGTCCAGCGCCTTCACCACCTCCGGTTTGAGGTCGTACTCCTCGTAGGGATTGGAGAACATCATGTGCAGAAAATTGGCCGCGTACTTGTTCGCCGGCTTCGGGTAGATGATGGGCAGCCCGCGGCTCTTCCGGTAGGCGAACGCCGCGATGGTGCGCACCTTGGACATGAGCCGCGCCGCTTGGAGGTCGAATATCTCCGGCCGGTACCCCTCCAGGATGTTCGGCTCAAAACAACTGGACGCGTTGATCATGGAGGAGAGAATCGCCATCGGGTGGGCGTGCGGCGGGAACCCCTCGAAGTGGAACTTCATGTCCTCGTGGAGCATCTCGTTCTGGGTGAGGAGATCGGAGAACCGGCGCGCCTCCGCGGCCGAGGGCAGGTGGCCGTAGATGAGGAGGTACGCGGTCTCGATGAACCCCGACTTCTCCGCGAGCTCCTCGATGGGGATGCCGCGGTGACGGAGGATGCCCTTCTCCCCGTCAATGAACGTGATGGCGCTGGCGCAGGAGCCGGTGTTGGCGTAGCCGTCGTCGAGCGTGACGTGCCCGGTGTCCCGGCGCAGCGCCGTGATGTCGATCGCCCGCTCGCCTTCCGAACCGGTCACCACCGACAGGTTGTGGATCTTTCCCTCGAGTTCCAGTTTCGCGTATGTTCCCATGGTTCCTCTCCGGTTCGATGAAACGGCGCCCGTCCGCCGTATTCCGATTGTACCGTTCGGCCTCCCCGGCGCAAGGACGCGCGCCGAACGGCGAAAATTAACTTTATGCCGGAACCGATTCTGGTTAAATGCGCTCCCATGACACGCGACACGCTCGGCGCCCGGGACGCCTTCGAGACCGGCGGCGGCCCCGCCGCCCTGTACCGGCTTTCGGCCCTCGAGAAACGGGGCGTGGCGGGGAATCTGGCCCGCCTTCCCTACTCCCTCCGCATCCTCCTCGAGATGATGCTCCGCGCCGCCGACGACGGCCTGGCGGCCCCGGAGGATGCCGTGCGCCTGGCGAACGCCCCCCGCGATCCCGGCGCCATCGAGATCCCCTTCCGCCCGGCCCGCGTCCTGATGCAGGATTTCACCGGCGTCCCGGCCGTGGCGGATCTCGCCGCCATGCGATCGGCCGCGAAACGCCTCGGGGCGGATCCCCGCCGCGTCAACCCGCTCGTCCCGGTGGACCTCGTGATTGACCACTCGGTGCAGGTGGACGCCTTCGGCGCCCCCGATGCGCTTGGCTGCAACGAGGCCGTCGAATTCCGTCGCAACGGCGAGCGCTACGCGTTCCTGCGCTGGGCCCGGGCCGCATTCGCGAATTTCCGCGTGATTCCGCCGGGCGCGGGCATCTGCCATCAGGTCAACCTGGAGTTCCTGGCGAAGGTCGTCCTCGTGCGCCGCGGCGTCGCCCTCCCGGACACCCTCGTCGGCACGGATTCCCACACCACGATGATTAATGGATTGGGGGTGCTGGGCTGGGGGGTGGGCGGCATCGAGGCCGGGGCGGCCATGCTCGGCCAGCCGCTGGGAATGCCCGTCCCGCCGGTGGTGGGCGTGCGTCTGGCCGGGCGGCTCCGGGACGGGGTCGGCGCGACGGATCTCGCGCTCGCCGTGACGGCGATTCTCCGGAAGAAGGGCGTGGTGGAAAAATTCGTCGAGTTCTTCGGGCCGGCCCTGGCGGGGCTTTCCCTCCCGGACCGCGCCACCGTCGCCAACATGGCGCCCGAATACGGGGCGACGGCCGCGTTCTTCCCCGTGGACGACGAAACGCTCAAGTACCTGCGCCTCACGAACCGGACGCCGGCGGAAGTCACTCTCGTGGAACGCTACACGAAGGAGCAATCGCTCTTCCGCCGCGACGATTCCCCCGACCCGGAATTCAGCGACATCGTGGAAATCAATCTCGCGGCGGTGGAGCCGTGCCTGGCGGGCCCCAAGCGGCCCCAGGACCGCGTGCTTCTTTCGGAGATGAAGGATGCCTTCCGGAAGGCCCTGGCGGCGCCGGCGAAGGAACGCGGATTCGGCGTGGCCGCCGACGCCCTCGGAAAAACGGCCGCGTGGCCGGGATCCCCGGCGCCCGTCGGCCACGGGGCGGTGTGCATCGCCGCCATCACCTCCTGCACCAACACGGCGAACCCGTCGCTCATGATCGCGGCGGGGCTTCTCGCGCGGAAGGCCGCGGAACGGGGCCTGAAACCGCCCCCCCACGTCAAGACCAGTTTGTCCCCGGGATCAACGGCGGTGACGGAATACCTCCGCCGCGCGGATCTCCTCCCGGCCCTCGAGCGGCTGGGATTTCACGTGACGGGCCACGGCTGCATGACGTGCATCGGCAACAGCGGCCCCCTCGCCTCGCCGGACCTGGCGCGGGCGATCCGAAGCGGCGCCCTCGTCGCCGCGGCGGTGATCTCCGGCAACCGCAATTTCGAGGGGCGCATCCATCCTCTCGTCCGGGCCAACTACCTCGCCTCTCCATTATTGGTTGTGGCGTACGCGCTGGCCGGGACGGTGGATATTGATATGGAAAGCGAGCCTCTGGGCGCCGGCGCGGACGGGAAGCCGGTGTTCCTGCGCGACCTCCGGCCGGACCGCGCCGAAATCGAACACCTGCTCGGGACGACCCTCCGGCCGGAACTTTTCCGCGACAGTTACGCCAACGTCCTGGGCGGTTCCCCCGCTTGGAACGCCATCCGCGCCGCCGGGAGCGATCTCTACCCGTGGGACGCGGCCTCGACCTACATCCAGGAACCGCCCTTCTTCGCGAATCTGCCGCCCGAACCCCCGCCGGTGCGGCCGATCCGCGGCGCCCGGGTGCTGGCGTATCTGGGCGACTCCGTGACGACCGACCACATCTCCCCCGCCGGGGACATCGCCGCCGACGGCCCCGCGGGGAAATACCTCCTTGCGCAGGGCGTTGCGGCGGCCGATTTTAATTCCTTCGGCGCCCGCCGTGGGAACGACCGCGTCATGACACGGGGAACCTTTTCCAACCTCCGTCTCAAGAACCGCCTCGTCCACGGCGTCGAGGGCGGCGTCACCCGGCATTTCGGCCCGGCCGGCCCCGGGGAGATTTTATCCATTTTCGACGCGGCGGAACTCTACCGCGCCGGCGGCGTCCCGCTCATCGTCATCGCCGGGAAGGAATACGGCACGGGCTCCTCGCGCGACTGGGCCGCGAAAGGCGTGGCGCTCCTCGGGGTCCGGGCGGTCCTCGCGGAGTCGTTCGAACGCATCCATCGCAGTAACCTCATCGGGATGGGCGTCCTCCCCCTCCAGTTCCGGCCGGGGGACAGCGCGGACGCCCTGGGGATCTCCGGAAATGAGATATTCCACATGGACGGCCTGGACGACCGGCTCGGGCCGCGTCAGGAGATCGCCGTCCGCGTGGAGACGCCGGAGGGCGCCGCCCGGACGATCCCGGTCACGGCGCGCCTCGACACCCCGGTGGAGGTGGAATACTATCGCCAGGGGGGGATATTGCCGGCGATGCTGCGCAAACTGATTCAGGAGAAGTCATGACGCGACCCACGACTCACGATCCACGATCATTCCAGTGAGGTGCCGCCATGTTTGACAAAGTCAAAGTCCCCTCCGACGGCCGGAAAATCGGGGTCGCCAGCGGCAAACTCGCGGTGCCGGACAACCCCATCCTCGGGGTGATCTGGGGGGACGGGATCGGCCCGGACATCACCCGGGCGTCTTTGCGCATCTGGGACGCCGCGGTGGCGAAGGTCTACGAGGGACGGCGGAAAATCGCCTGGATGCGCCTCTACGCCGGGGAGGAGGCGATGCGCCTCTATAACCACCCGCTCCCGGAAGACACCCTCGCGGCCATCGCGAAATTCACGGTCGCCATCAAGGGGCCGCTCACGACGCCGGTGGGCGGCGGATTCCGAAGTCTGAACGTGGCGCTCCGCCAGAAACTGGACCTCTACGCCTGCGTGCGCCCGGTCCGGTGGTTCCCCGGCGTGCCCAGCCCCCTGCGCGAGCCGCAAAAGGTGGACGTGGTGATTTTCCGGGAGAACACCGAGGACGTCTACGCCGGCATCGAATGGCAGAGCGGCAGTCCCGAGGCCATAAAAATGATACGGTGGATGAACGGGAACATGGGCACGTCCATCAATGAAGCGGCCGGCATCGGCATCAAGCCCATGACCGAATTCGGGACGAAACGCCTCGTGCGGAAGGCCATCCGCCACGCCATCGAACACCGCCGCCGGAGCGTCACGATCGTCCACAAGGGCAACATCCAGAAATTCACCGAGGGCGCCTTCATGACGTGGGGATACGAACTCGCCCGGGAGGAATTCGGCGATGTCACGACGCCGGAGGCGGCGGCGGGCGGAAAACCCCCGGCCGGCAAAATCGTCATCAAGGACCGCATCGCGGACATCATGTTCCAGCAGATGCTCCTGCGGCCCGACGAATTCGACGTCATCGCCACGCCCAACCTGAACGGCGACTATCTTTCCGACGCGGTGGCGGCGGAGGTCGGCGGGATGGGCATCGCGCCCGGCGCCAACATCGGCGACGCGGTGGCGCTCTTCGAGGCCACCCACGGCACCGCGCCCAAGTACGCCAACCAGGACAAGGTGAATCCCGGAAGCCTCCTCTTCTCCGGCGTCATGATGCTGGATTACATCGGCTGGGGCGAGGCGGCGCGGGTCATCGAGGCCGCCTATATCCGGACCATCGGGCAGAAAATCCTCACCTACGACTTCGCCCGGCAGACGACCGGCGCGAGAGAGGTGAAGACGAGCGAATTCGCGACGGCGGTGATCGCGAATTTGTGATTCGCTTCGCCCGGAAAGGAACCGGATCGTGGTGACCGAACCGAAATTCCCGGCGCGCGGCACGGGGGCCGGCACGGTCCTGGGCGTGGCCGCCATTGTGCTCTGGGGAAGCACCGTGGCGCTCGCGCGCCGCCTCTCCGAGGAACTCGGCCCCCTCGGCGCGGCCGGGGCGGTTTATCTGGTGAGCGGGACGGCCGCCGCCGCCATGCTCGCGTTGCGGCGGGATGCGTTCCGGGAAATTCTCCGCCTTCCCCGCCGGCATCTCGCGGGGTGCGGGGCGTTGTTTGTCTTTTATGTCATGTGCTTCTACCTGGCGCTGGGCCGGGCCTCCGGGCGGCAGCAGGCCATCGAGGTGGGCATTATCAATCACCTCTGGCCCGTCGCGACGGTGGTGTTCTCGGTGCCGCTTCTGGGCCGGCGCGCCCGGTGGTTCCTCACCCCGGGGGCCATTCTGGCGCTGGCCGGGATTGTCCTGGTGACACTGCCGCGGGGGGGATGGGACGTCCATCAATTCCGCGAAAACATGCGCGGGAACGCCCTGCCCTATGCGCTGGCGCTCCTGGCGGGTCTCGACTGGGGGATTTATTCGAATTTGAGCCGACGCTGGGCGGGGCACACGTCCGTCAGCGCCGTGCCGTTGTTTCTCGCCGTGACGGGCGTGGTGATGGGACTTTTCTGGTGCCTCCTGCCCGGGCCGGCCCCGCGCTGGTCGCCCCGGACCCTCCTGGAACTTCTCTTCCTGGGGGGCGCTTCCACGACTCTGGGATATATCTTCTGGGACATCGCCATGCGCCGGGGCAACCAGGTGCTCGTGGCGTCGCTCGCCTGCCTCGTCCCCCTTCTCTCCGCGGTCGCGAGCGCCCTCTACCTCCGGGTGACGCCGGGCGCGGGGTTGTGGGCCGGGTGCGTCCTGCTCATCGCCGGCGCGGTCCTGTGCCGGAAGGCCGTTGGCGGGGAATCGTAGAATCGTAACGCGTGATTCGTGAGTCGCGGGGGATCATACCGCGATTTCCATCCCAATTCCCGCGGCCTCCCACACCGCCCGCCTCCACCCGGCATACCGGATCCGGAGATGCGCCCTCTGACCGGGCCCGGCATTCGCCCAGACATCCGTCTCCTCCAGGAACAACCGGATGAATTCCTCCGCGCGCAGAGGACGGATGTCCCGGCGAAGGGACTCAATAATCCCGGGCTCCTCCGATTCCGGATGGAAGAGAGGGATGAGCGTCCGCGATGACGCAGGAACCGATTTCCAAGGATATGTTTCACCCCCGCGAGCCCAATCCGGAGTCGAAAGATCCACCCGCAGAAGCACCGCCGGCGCCCCGCCCACCTTCCCGTAGACACGCTCCGGACCCGCCTTTTCAAACAACATGGAACGCTCGTAAAACCGCACGTGCCGGGGATTCACCGTGATCACGAAATCCGTCGCCCCCCGGATTTTCCGGGACAGGAGATA
>JAZDJP010000020.1:0-46100 GCA_043803805.1 Planctomycetota bacterium | reverse complement strand
GATTTCGCAAAAAAGATGGCCGGGAAATACTTTGGCACGCGCCTCTCGCTCAAATCCGAAATCGTCGAGGACATCGCAAAACAGCAATATCATCGAGCCATGTCGCGGGGGGAACACGGACAATTCTCACCCGAGCCCCATACGTCGGAAATCCTTTCCGCAGAGACGAAGGAACACATTGGAAAAACATGCCGGCAACACTACACCCGTTTTCTCGACGAGAAAATCCCGGCGTTGGACAATCACACGCCGCGCGAGGCCGCAAAGAAACCTGGCCTGCGAAACAAACTTGTCGATCTCATGAAAGACCACATCAATGGGCTCGAAATTCAACGCCGCGGGAAAAATCTCGATTTGAACATCGACTGGGTGCTGGATGAGTTGGGGCTCCAGGAATTGAAGTAGCCAGCTGTCAGACAATGGGGGGAGAGGCAACCCGTTTTTTTTGGGGGGGGGGGTATTATTCCCCCCTCGTTGAAAAAGTCTTTGCGGGGGCGAAATTACGCCTTTGCCACTTGGCGAAACGACGGTCCATGGGGTATAATTCCATTTATAACTGTGTGAATCTGGGTTCCTGATTTGCCCCGTCCGGGGGTGTGGGATGCCGGACAAATGGTCAAGGGATTTCGCGAGGGCTTCCGGTAGCGGAAACAACTTCTGGAGGGACGGATACATGCGCCGATTTGCCCTGTGTACCGCGCTCGCACTGGTCCCTTGGCTCTCCGGGATGTTTTCGGCGGAAGGCGCAGCCGCCCCCAAGCGCCCCCTTCGCCCCGACCCCGAAGTCGAAATCATTTCCCCTGCTGACAACACCGCCACCAACGCCGCCTCCATCCCGGTCAAGGTCCATTTCCGGGGACAGATTCAGATTTTGGGAAAGAAGACGATTCCTGTGGGACTGATTCAGGAAGTGGTCCTCAAGGCCGATGGCGTTGTGGTGGGCCGTTACGAGCCTCGTCGCCCCATCCACGAGGGGAATTACACCTTCACCCTCAACCTCGCCGCCTACCCGGATAAGTCAATCGCCCTCCAAGCCTTCGCCTCGCAGGGGAAGAAGAAGCGGGAGGAGACGGCGGAATCCGATATTGTGCATCTTCTCGTAGACCGGACGAAGCCGGTTCTCACGGCATCGCTTTCCCCGACGCCGACCGCTTCCGGTTGGAACAATTCCCCCGTCACGGTGACATTCATCGCCACGGATGCTCTCTCCGGCATCGCGACCGTCACCGCCCCGGTGACAATTTCCGGGGAAGGCACAGGGCAACTTGTGACAGGCACTGCGACGGACAAAGCGGGAAACTCTGTCACATTCACTGCCACGGTCAACATTGACAAAACCGCGCCCGTTCTTTCGGCGACATTATCCCCGCTTCCGAATGGCGCAGGCTGGAACAAAAGCGATGTGACGGTGACATTCACGGCCACGGATGCTCTTTCCGGCGTGTTGAACATCGCCCCGCCCGTGACGATTTCGCTGGATGGAGCCGGAAGATTGGTGCTGGGCACGGCCACCGACAAGGCGGGGAACACCACCACGCTCTCTGCGACCGTGAATCTGGACAAGACCCCTCCTGCCCTCTCCGCCGCCCTTGCGCCGGCTCCGAACGCCACCGGATGGAATAATTCCGATGGGACTGTGACATTTACTGCCTCCGACAGCCTCTCGGGGATATCAGGGGTTTCCGCGCCCCAAACGATTTCTGCCGAAGGAGCGAATCAAGTTGTTTCCGGCAGCGCCTCCGACAAGGCAGGAAACCCCGCCGATGTTGCCGCCACGGTGAGCCTCGACAAAACCGCCCCCGTGATTTCGAGCCTGCTCCCGGCGAGCGGCAGCACTCCCGACTCCGCCCGCCCGGCATTCTCCGCCAGTTTCGCCGATATGCTTTCGGGTGTGGACCCTGCGGGCGTTCACATTGTCCTCGACGGGAACGACATCACGAGTCAAACCGGCATCACCGCTGCCGGATTCACATTCACCCCAGCCCAAGACCTCTCCGACGGTAGCCACGCCGTCGCCGTAACGATTACCGACCTCGCCGGGAACTTCGCCTCCGCCTCGACCTCCTTCACAATTCTGACACAGGACACGGATGGCGACGGCATTCCGGACAATGTGGACAACGACCCCCTCGTCCCCTTCGTGAAAATCACATCCCCCACGAATGGCATCCTCACCAACCGTCCCCTCATCGAGATCTCCGGCACCGTGGACCCGCTCGCGACGCGGGTGGAGGTGAAAAACCTCGCCACTCCAGGCGTTGCGCCGTCGGCGATTTCTCTTTCGGGCGCAGCCACATTCCGCGCCGCGGGAATTCCCCTCGTCGAAGGGGTGAACACCATCGAGGTCGAGGCGAACTCGGCCACGGGACAGTATCCCGGCACATCCCGCATAACGATGAACGTGGACTGGACGCCACCCGTCATAACGCTGACACCGACGCCGAATGAAAATCCCGCGCGTGTCCTCGATCTCACGGGATACGTCGGGTCGTTCGTATCGGATCACGTCGAGCCGATCCGCGCAAGTTTTTCGGACACGGGATTGTCGGGGGGCATCAACACGGATTCGTTCACCGCCTGGCTCGTGAAATTGGACTTCACCCCCTACCACCAGGGATATTGTCAGGTGGGCGGGCATTGGTTTTGGGGCTGGATTCTGGACAACTTCATCTCCGCGACACAAATCAACGCGAAGTTCACCGTAACCGACGCATTGGCCGAGACCAAGGGGGATGCGATCGGCCTGGAACGATTCAAGACGAACGTCATTTTATACACCGTGGCGGACAAGGCGGGAAACACGGCATTCGCGTTGACGTATTACGCGGTGGATGAGACCCCTCCGGTCGTGGAAGATGCCACGGGATCGTTTAATGAAGGGCAAATCCTTAATCCCGGCGATGTGATCACCTATTCCTATAAGGTGAAGGACAACCTGTCCGGGGTGGCGTTGGTTAACGACCTCACCCATATCGTTGGTGCCGCCTTTTATATGTCCCGTGAGTCATCCTCCGTTTCCCCGCCCTTGTCGGTTCTTGGAAACGAGGCGCTTGTCACGGGAACGTTCCATCTGCCCGCGGACATCCCCGCCGGATCGTACGTCCTGAACATCTCTGACGGGAGAATGACCGACTACCAGGGCAATGAATCCGATCCGCAAACATTTTCCAGGGGGTTTTCGATCGGGCAGGAAGATTGTCGGCATGTGGACATTCTGAGCAATATCTATCGGTATAACCTGCCGATTTATTATCATTTTGTATTGGAAGATCTGGGCAGACCGGAAGACCCATCCCGTTATTATGGATTCGATTCTTACTACCACAATATATACACCGGAACGGCGGGCCGTCTTCGACTTCCTCTTCCGCCGGAAGCGGTAGGGCCATTCAGAATAATTGAGGGGAGCTTTGAGAAGCAGACCATGTGTCCGGTTATGGTTGGCACGGCAGGCGGGTTCTCCGCACCCATCGTCGCCATGTGCGGAACGGTGACGTGTGAATTCGCTGTAGACATTTATTTTATAGGCGGCCAGGGCATTCCAGACGCAGTCACATTGGTGCTTGATCCCGGCCAGAGGAGTCAAGATATCAGCTATTTGCAAAATCAAGGTTATGTGATTAATCCACTCTCCTTAGTGGACATTGCGCGGATTGAATCCTCCATTGACGGTATCAACATCGTCGGAGTCCATCCGGGTGTCGGGTGTTTATTCGGGGGACTTTGTGATTACAACAGCGACCTTGGAAAAGCCATCGTCGTCCAGGGACCGGTGGTGGACGTTCCCAACATGAATCTGCCGCCGCGTCCGGGGGTGACTCTGGGACTTTCCCCGGGCGAGGTGATCCAGGCGGTCGGATCCACTCCCGAGGCGTTGCCGATCGTCAGGATTTCCGGTGGCGTCTTCGATGTCATCGGGAAATCCTATCCCGACTACGCGCCGACGGCGGTGTATCTCGACGGCCGGCAGGTGGCGGCACTCGTCGAGCCCGGGGATATCGGCACGGGCTGGAAGAATTTCGAGACGGATCCCATCTCCCTCAAACGCGGGAGGAATTCGCTTCTCTTCTCCGTGCCCAATCGCATCGGCATCGCGGGCGTCGCGAGGGCCGAAATTGACGTCGTGGACACAAACGGCAATTTTGTTGTGAAGGTGGTTTCCGTCATCAACGCCGCGGCGCAGGGGGCGCTTGGCCGTATCCGTGTATTCTCCGGGCCGGGGGAATCGGTTCAGACCTGCCAGTTGAAGAACACCCGGGGCATGACGGAGGGGGAATGGAAGACGATCAATCTGACGGAAACCGGGCATTATGAATGGTCGTTAGTCGGAACCTACGCGCACGAAACCACGGGCGTCTTCGTTCTGGTTCCGGAGGACAAGTGGCCTCTGGTGAAGGACGACCCCAACTTCCCCGGCGTCCGCGCGCGGGTGGGGGATCAACTGGCGGTGAATACCGAATTAAGCGCGTACCAGGCCCTCGGCACCGTTTACGGCGCGGATATCCAGCGCGAGGAGGATCTCGGGAGTTCCTCCGTCCCGACCATCACCGACTCCCTGCAGGCGGATGTTGTGGTGGCGCTTTCGGACAGCCAGCAACGGATCGTTGATGACGCATTCGTCCGGTACGGCCATGGCGTGTGCTGGGCGGGCGACGCCTTGACGACGATTTCGGCGACTCTGAAGAGTTATGACCGGAAAAACGTCGAGGTGGGTTCGCAGGCGGTGATACTCACCCGGCAGGGTAACACCCCGGTATACCGAACCTCGGTCCCCGTGAATTTTTCCGGCTCCGGCGCGGGACTCCTGATCGTGGAGAACGGCCGGATTGATGTACCGAGTGTCGTGGTGAGTTATCCGTGGGGAGATGAGCTCTATTGCTGGGACCAGCCCAATCACGTGTGTTGCCAGGACCGCAGTTTCAACACTCCCTCCACCACCCGTCCCGTCGGCAGTTTCTGGCGGGCCACCCCGCAGGAATCTTCCCGTGGAAACACCCCCACCGGTGGCGCGGGGGTATTTCTGCATAACGGTGAATTTGTCCTGTCCGGGACCGATCTGGTCGTGGGTTCCGCCCGGGGTCCGGGATTCGCCTTCTTCCGCACCTATCGCAGCCAGATTAATTACAACGGCCCCCTCGGGTGGGGATGGGATTTCACCCTCAATGCCCGCATCGAGGAACGGGATGAAAACGGGGATGGCTTTCCCGACGCGGTTTATTACGACGGCGCCGGGCGGCGGGATGTCTTTATTCTCGACACGCTCACGGCCTCCTATCTGTCTCCCGCGGGCGTTTTCCTTGCGCTGGAAAAAGGCGAGGACGGTCTCTTTATGCTCATTGACGGGGCTGGGACGCGGAGCCGCTTCGCGGACAGCCTCCAGAGCGTGACCGATCGCGACGGGAACGCTCTCTTTCTCTGTTACGATGCCCTGGGATGCCTCGAAACGGCGACGGATGGCCAGGACCGGAATTACGCATTCGCCTACCGCGCGGCGGATCCCGGGAAGGGCAAATTGTCCTCCATCAGCGACTTCTCCGGGCGGACGGTGACGTTCGAATACACCGCCGCCGGAGACCTTTGGAAGGTCACGGATCCCGATGGGACGTGGGTGTACGGTTACGATTCTGCCCACAACCTGAAGATGGTGACGGATCCCCGCGGGAATCTTGTGGTGGACAACACTTATGACCCGAACGATCGGGTCTATCAGCAGATGGTCGGGAACCTTTCCCTCGGCGCGTTTTCGGCTGGGGGCCTCTGGACCATCGCCTACAACAATTCCGCGAGCACGACGGTCACCGACCCCACGGGGCGGATGACGACCTACACGTGGGATTCCGAAGCGCATATCGTCCCGGGCGCAATCACCGTGGACGGGAAGACAACCACCCAGACCTATAACGGCAACTTCGACCCGCTTGTCACGACCTATCCGCTTGGGAATATACTGACCTGCACCTACGAGGACGCCGCGAATCCGATTCCCACAAAACGCGGAAATGTGATCTCGACGACACGGGCTCCAGATCCCCGGGGCGGGGATACAATCGTCACCTCCGCGACGTACACCGGCCCCGGCGACTTTCCCGGCGCGGATGCCGAGGAGGCGAAATACTGGAACTTCGTCAAGACGACGATGGACGCCACATTGAAGGATGCCGCGAGGGAGGAAACCCGGCATGAATACGACGAAAGGGGGCGCCTTGTCAAAGTGACGCTGCCTACGGTGAAATACAATGACGACTCGACCGAAACGCTGAAGACGGAATATCGCTACAACGACCACGGCCAGATGCTCGCCGTCCTTCATCCGGACACGAGAATCACCTGGTATGAATACTATGAATCCAACGGCCGTCCCGGCGATCCCGCCGATCTCGAAGGCTATCTCAAGCGGACGGTGACGAGCGTCAATCGCGGCCACGCCATCACGGAAGCGGAAGCCATGCCCGCCACGGCGCGCACGACGCCGCTTCTTTACGACACAACCGACTACGCCTGTGACACGCGCGGAAATGCCCTCACGACGGTGGACAACCCCGGCCGCGGCTGGGTGAAAGAATATGATGTGATGGATCGCGTGGCGAAGGAATACTCCCCACCCGTCCACGGCACTATGCGCAACATCACGATCTACACCTATGACAAAAACAGCAATCTGCTCTCCGCGTCAACGGAAATTCCGAGGCCGAGTGACAGCGTGGAGTGGGAGACCCGGACAAGCCTCGTGACCCGGGTGTATGATGTTCTCAACCGCGTCATTTCGGTCAACGAGAACGGTCGGACGACCGCCTGGATTTACGACGGCGCGGGGCGGACACTTTCGGTTAAATCGGGCCTCGACCGGTCGACGACCTACGCCTACGATCCGGCCGGACGCCGGACGAGAACGGTCACGGGGGATGACGATTTCGATGCCACCAACGGCGGCTCCGGGAACGCGACGGTCGTCGATCTTGTTCTGGACGACAACGGCAACATTACGGAAACGCGGGGAAACGACGTCACGGTGGCCCAGGCATCTTACGACGGCCAGGATCGCCCGAAGGTCTCGACCGAACCGGCCACAGGCGCGACCTCCCAGGTTCTCGCTTACGATCCCCGCGGCGTGGCCACGGAACGCCAATCCGGCACCGGAAATCTCTCCGGCGTGACGGCCGTCGGCGCGAAAACGGCAACCACGCTCAATGAACTGGGTGGCACGAAATACGTCAAGGATCTTCTCTGGACGGGGTCGGAAGGCGCGTCCGCGATCCCCGTCTTCTACAAGTACGATGAGAAAATCACGACGGGTGAGTCCATTTCATACAATCCCAAAGACGACACCATAAAAACCATTACGACCGAATCCGTGAGCATCTCCGGGCGGAGCGTGGTGACGACCAATCCCGACGGCAGCGTCGTCACCCGCTGGTACAACGCCGACGGCGCGGTGAGCCGCGAAATCGTCACCGGCAGCGGTCCGGACCGGACGACGGATTACATTTATGATCAGGTCGGCCATCTGGCGGAAACGCGGACGACCGGAATGGCGGCGGGCGAGACGCTCACGACCACCTATGTTTGCGACGGCGCGGGAAAGCCCGTGTGGATCACCGAACCCACCGGGGCGAAGACGTACAACGTGTACGCGCCCGGCGGGGAACTCTTGTCCACAACGAGAGGGCACGGGACACCCGAGGCCGTCACAAAAATCATCACCTACGACACCTGCGGGCGGGTGGTGACGGAGAGGCAGCGGGCGGCGACGGAAACGCAGGGCGGGCAGATTACGATGTGGAATTATGATGCCAAGGGGCGTCTTGCATCCGTTCAATACGGTCTGCTCGGAACAGAAACCTTCCATTATGATGGCCTCGATCGGTTGAATGAAAAGATTCTCCGGGACGGGGTGACGAAACTCGTCTACGTGTATGCCGGGGAATCGTCGCGGGTGCTGGAAATCCGGGACGGCTCCGGGAGAACGCTTCGCGCCTTTGGCGCTTTCGATGCGCTGGGGCGGCCCGGGATGGTGACGGAATTCAATCGGCAGGACACCGATGACGACAACGTCGTCACAGAACGCGTGTACAACTCCCGCGGCGAGGTGCTTTCCGAAGCCGACACGGTGTACAACCAGGTTTCCGTCCGGAAAGGCATCTTCGATCCCGCGGGAAACCGGACGGGACTCGCCTACGCCCCGAACGGATTCACAGCGACATTCGGCTATACCGATGTCAATCGCCTCCAGACTGTCACGGCGGGCGGGATTTCGGCCAAGTACGCTTGGAACGGCCTTGGGCAACTCAACACACTCACCGTGAACACACACGTCACCGAGTACAAATACTTCAATAACGGCTGGTTGAAGCAGGTGACGCCGCCGGCGGGGGCGGGAGTGGCCATGACCCGCACGGGGACCGGGGAGAAGGATGTCGTCTCGACAGGCACAAAGACGGTGGACTTCGGGTACGATGCGCTCCGGCGGATGACCACCGCGACGTACGGCGGGACGGCGACATGGGGAAATGACATATTTGCGCTGGATGCGCTGGATAACCGGTTCGGGAACAACACGGTGGACGGCATCCTGACCAATTACGCCCTCGCGAACCTGACGCAGGTGGCGAAGGTGAACACACAGGACATTCTTTATGATGCCCGAGGGAACACCACCGACGACAGCAAGTTCCAGTACGCTTGGGACGCCTTTGACCGGCTGACGACGGTGACGAACAACAACACCGGCAACATGAAACGGCATACGGACGGGGCGAAGGGCCAGTCCGGAAGCGTGTGGACGATCACGTTCCCGAATCAGAAGCGGGTGAATGTCGTTGAACTCGTGGGCGCACCGGGGGACGCCGGGGTGACGGTGGAGTACAGCCCGACGGACGGCGATCCGTGGGGGACGGTGGCGGAGACGGCGCGTTCAACGCCGACGGATCCGGCGGGGCTGTGGGTGTCATTCAACGAAATTCACGCCAAACGGATGAGAATTACCCAGACGAGCGGGACATCCGCAACCGATGTAAACGCCGGCTGGCTCGTCGGAAACTGGCGGGAAATCCGGTATGTTTACGACGGATACGGCAGACGGGTCGGCAAATCGGTGGACGGCGCACGCACCCGGTACGTCTTTGACGGTTATCGGATGATCGAGGAACGCCGGGCCTCGGACGATCAGATTCTGAAGCAATTCGTCTACGGCGATGGGATCAACGAGCCCCTCGGCTACCGGACATTTACAAGTAACGGCGATCCGGACAAGACCTATACCTACACCAAGGACGATCTCGGGAGCCCTTTGGCGCTTCTTGAGGGCGTAACCATTGTCGAGAAATATGAATACGCCGCCTACGGCAAGACGCGGATTCTCGACACGAACGATGTCGTGAAGACCGTGGATGACGACGATGACGATCGGAATAACGACGGGCTGATTGATATTGATTTGCCGGGTGCCAACCAACCTGCCACTCCCAGAATCCCCCAGATCGCCTCCGACTTCGGGAATCCGTTCATGTTTACAGGGATGTGGCGGGACTCGGCCACGGGCCTCTACCACACGCATTATCGTGAGTACAACCCCGAGATGGGCAGATGGCTCACGCCTGACCCCGCTGGCTACAGGGACGGGCAGAATCTCTACGCCTACTATCCGGGGCCGAATGGGGTGGATGTGTTGGGTGATAGGGGTGAAAAACTTTGGAAGTGGAAGGAACAAACGGAAACCACTCCAATCATCGGCAGATTTTACAGCGCCTTCTATGGGGTTCTATACGGGGTTGTCAATATCGACCAGTGGGTGGAGCAGATTGGAGAAGACTTTGCCTCGGGTGCGATGGAAGAACGTGCCGTCGGCGCTGCTTCCGTTGTCCAGTTGGGCCTGAATCCATCCGCAAACAAGGCACTGAACACGGAGGAAGGAAGGGCCGGGGCGAAGGCGGCTGGGGAAGGGGTGGATGCTTTCATTGTAGTAGATTTAAGCCGAGTCGGGGCACAGATTGTGGTAAAAGGCGCTCCTGCCGTATGGGGATGTATTGTCCGGAATGGACGCACGACTTGGGAACCTGTAGTAGCTGGAGAACCACTGCCGAGTAGTGCGGGCGTGGTGTTGGTACCTGGCGAAGCGACAGTGACAGAAGTGGCTGGTGTCACGGCAAGCAATGCTGGGATTCTGGCGGAATCGGCAGAAAGCGCTTCGACGGTTAGTCGGATTCGAACTGTATCTCAAAAAGGATTTGACTATGCCATCGAGAATCCTCGTGTTTCAGGTTTGAACCGAATGCAACTCGGCAAAGATGCCGAGGTTCAGGCTACGCGTTGGGTTCGGAAATGGGCTGAACGAAACGCAGTGATGTTGGGCAATGAAGGGCTTCAGTTTCAAGTACGTGGCGCGAATTCCATCCCTGATGTTATTTATGAACCTGCGAAACAGATATTCGATTTCAAGCTGACGCCGAAAGCCATCCGCTCCGCGCAATCCCTGAATTTCGCAAGAGATTTCCAAGATTATATTGTTGAGTATATCGTCGGGCGAAGGAAGTAGGAGGAGGCGCGATGAACGTCGAAATGTTTTTCGTCAAAACTGCTAATCGCGAACGCGTTTCAGAAATCGTTCTGGACCGGCTAAAAACGACATCGCAGAATGTTGATGGGCAACCAGATTGGGGGTTGCCATCCTCGTACGACGTGCTTCTGGTAAACGAGCACAATAGAAAAATCGCCATCTCGACCAGTCGTAACGGTTGGGTTGCTGCTGTAGAGTCAAAAGAGGTTTTGGATTTCCAACTTTTACAAATGATTTCGGTTGATATGGATACCGAAGTCGTTGCAATTCAACTGTCAGACGTTACTGGCGCGTTTGGATTTGCTTTATGCAATAAGGGAAAGTTACAAGAATCCACCTTCTGTGAGACATCCGATGACCCACTCGCTGATGTTCGAATGCGCTTGATGAAGCAGGGGATTTCGATTGACGTTCACTCCTTTCGAAACGCAATACAACGAAAGCGTGGATGGTCCATAGTCCAACGTCGATAAATTTTAAATTACCTACCTTGCGATCTGTGGGAGAAGGACGGCAGGCCGCACGGAAAGGACCAGGCCTACTGGTTCAAGGTGGAGCAGGTGTTGAGGAAGAAGGGGGGATGAAGGCAATTGCAATTCCCGCGAAGGACGAGGGCGCCTTCGGAGAAGGAAAGAGATGGCGGGGAGTTGATCGTATCCATTTAGATTGAACGCGCTTCGTGGGAAGATTATAATCTCCCCGAAAGGGAGAAAGGTTCGTCTTTCCAGTGAAGTGTGAACGTTTTCCGCCCCCAGTATTGTCCGTTCCCACATCGACAAATTCAGCGAAACCCGATTTCCCGCAAGCAGGTTCCCTCCAGTAGTCCTTGCCTCGTCTCCCGGTCGGATCTTTGAGAAAGATTTATAAAGGTCTTCCTCCTCCCGACGATAAGCCGATCCGCAACGCCTTGGCGTAGCGATTGTAACGCCGGACGCTCCTTGTAAAAAGGTTCACCTTCCACTGGAATGGTGAAAAAACGGGAGGTGGCCGTGGCTTTTAAAAAATGGGAGACATTCGTTGGAATTTGAGTCAGGAAAGGTTCATGACCCGTGAAGAGGTCAATCTGCTTAAATGGAAAACTCAAAACCGAAGCGCCACGGGGCGTCGAGCGCCCGTGCGGGACTGGTTCGTCATTGATCTTGCGCTTTCGACCGGCCTGCGTGTCCAGGAGATGGCGGATCTTTGCTGTTCCGACCTCGTCATTGACAACGGTCATTCAGAGGTTGTGGTTCGGTCGGGCAAGGGCGGCAAGCGTGGGATCGTCCAATTCGGGAGTGAGTTCCGTGAACATGTCCGACGGTACCTCGACTGGAAGCGCTCGATCGTCGAGGACGCATCCCCCGACGCCCCGATATTTCGGTCTTCCAACACCGGGGGGCACATGACCAAGCGCGCACTCCAGAAAGTTTTCGAAAGGTGTTTGAAACGCGCCGGGATCATTTCGCATCACTCCATTCACGACTGCCGGCACACGTTTGCGGTTTTTCTCTACAAGGCGAGCAAGTTCAATTTGCGTTTGGTTCAAAAGCAACTCCGCCACTCCAGCATCCGAACCACTCAAGTGTATGCCAACGTTTTCCGGGACGATCTCGAATTGGCAATGGAGAAACTGTACCGGTGATTCATACCTCCACAAATCTGCCCCACGCGGCGATGAGTGGCGCGTTTTGACAAAAAGCGGCTGACCATGAATAAGAAACGGACGGACGGCAGATCTGAAACCGCGGCGGTTGCCCTGCTCAAGCACGCGGAGGAGGCGCTTCGGGAGAGCGAGACGCGTTACCGCAACCTTTTCGAACAGTCCGGCGACTATATCATGGTGATGGAGGTCGGCCCGGACGGAATCCCTGTCATCGTTGATGCGAACATGGCGGCGCTGCGCGCTCACGGTTATTTGCGGAAGGAATTGGTTGGGAAACCAATCGGTTTCCTCGATTCCGGTTCCACGGCAAATAATCATCGGAGGCGAATCCGGAAGGTGGTCGGCGGCGACATTTCCTTGTTCGAGGTGCAACACCGACGGAAGGATGGTTCGACTTTCGACGTCGAGGTCCGCGCCCAGACTGTGAAGATCGGATCCTCCCGGTTCGTCTTGACCTCGGAGCGCGACATCACGGAGCGCAAGCAGTTGAATGCACGGATACAGGCATTCTCCCGGGAAATTCTGATCGCCAGAGAGCAGGAGAGAAAACGTGTGTCTTCCATTCTGCACCATGACGTGGGCTCGCTTGCCATCGGAATTTCAGCCTATTTTGACAGGATCGAGAGCGATATCCGGTCCGGAACGGCTGGATCGACGCTCACGTCCTTGAAGATGGTCAGAAAGTTGTTCGAACAGTCGGTGGTCCGCCTGAAGCGGGTGGCCACCGAACTTCGGCCGCCCGACCTCGATATCCTCGGGTTGGGCGCCGCCATGCGACAGCACTTCTCCCTGATCATGAAGCGATCGGCCATCCGCATTCATTTCAGGGAGAACCTGGCGCGGAAACGATTGCCTGCGACCGCCGCCACCGTTCTGTTCCGGGTTGTTCAGGAGGCGCTGACGAACGCCATCACACACGGTCAGGCGAAGAAGGTGAACGTGCGCCTCAACCGGTTGAAAAAAGACGTCCGTCTGACCGTGAAAGACGATGGGAAGGGATTCGATCCGTTCACACAGGTGCGGAGACCATTACATATGGGGATCTGCGTGATGAGGGAAATGGTGGTTTTCCAGGGGGGCATATTCAAGATTGATTCCGCGCCGGGGAAGGGGGCCATCGTGAGCGTGATGTTGCCGTTCGAGGCGGCGGCATTGGGGCAAGTGTGATGCGGAAAAGGGGCCGCACATGAGCATTCGTGTTCTCATTGCCGATGATCATCCGGTGGTCCGGGACGGACTGCGGATGGTGATCGAACGAAGCGGAAAAGATATCACGATCGTTGACGACGTTTCCGACGGCATGGAAGTCCTGAAGACAGCCAGGACGAATCCCGCCGATGTGTACATTCTCGATATCACCATGCCCAACATGAACGGAATTGAAACCGCCAGAGAGTTGCTCAAGAAGGATCCCGCTACGAAGATCATCATGCTCAGCCTGCACGACACGAAGGAGATGGTGGAGATGGCAATGAAAGTCGGCGCGCGGGGATATTTATCAAAGGAGACGGCCACCCGAAATGTGGTTGACGCCGTGTCCGAAGTCCATGCGGGGCGATTCTATCTTAGCCCGAGCATCTCCCATTTCATTGTCGAGGCCGGTCTCAACAAGGGAAAGGGCGTGCGGAATTCCGGCGTTGCCTCTCCGCTCACGGGACAGGAAAGGAAAGTGCTTCAACTCATTGCGGAAGGACACAGCAACAAGGAGATCGCCGCCCTGATGGGCTTGTCCGTCAATACCGTCCACGCCCACCGAAATGCCCTCATGGCCAAACTGGATATTCACAAACAGGCCGGTCTCGTGCGCTACGCCATCAAGGCGGGCATCGCCAAACTCTGACCCGCGCATTTCCCGCATCTTGTGTTCGAAATGCGTCCTGCGGTTTCGGTGTGAACCCCACGACATGTCCGGACCCCCTGTCTTGAGGTATCCTTGATCGCGGCGTGACAGGCGCCGCGTCAGGGCTCGTCGGCCGTTCATACGGTCTGTTTCGGGGTAACCTCAAAATCTCTCCGAAATAACCTCTTCGGGCGATTTCATCCTTTCCCGAATCAAGGTACACTAAACCATTGGGTTGCAACACGGTCAACCGGAGCAATGCCCATGTTCTCTTTGCTGTGGAGTGGTCGGGTGACTGTGAGCAAGTATGGCCTTCTTTGTGTGACGGTTTTGGTTATGACCGTTGCGATGGGTTGCGGAGGCGGAGGAGGGGGTGGCTCCACCCCGACGCCTCCCCCAACGACACCTACGGCCAAGATTGACGCCACAGATGCCAGCGCTTCGGAAGCAGGTCTGGGGACCGGCACATTTACAATCACCCTCTCGTCAGCGTCCGCATCAAGCATAACCGTAGACTACTACTACTTTATGGGAACGGCGACGGATGGTACGGATTACAGCTTGAGCCCGGCAGGGACATCCGTAACGTTCTCAGCGGGTCAAACAACAAAAACGATCACCCTGACGCCGGTTGACGACGCCTTGGTGGAAGATTCTGAGACGGTAACTCTGACGCTTTCTTCCGGGACCGGCTATTCCGTGGGTACCCCGAGTAGCGCAACGGTGAATATTGCGGATAACGATTCGGCGTCCACTTCCGCTACGATTGATGCCACGGATGCCAGTGCCTCGGAAGCGGGTCTGGGGACCGGCACCTTTACGATCACGCTTTCACCGTCACCTGCGTCGAGCGTACCGGTATATTATGCCATTTCCGGATCAGCGACGAATGGTTCGGATTATAACTTGAGCCCGGCGGGGACATCCGTAACGTTCTCAGCGGGTCAAACAACAAAAACGATCACCCTGACGCCGGTTGACGACGCCCTGGTGGAAAGTACTGAGGCGGTAACGCTGACGCTTTCTTCCGGGACCGAGTATTCCGTGGGGGCGCCGAGTAGCGCCACGGTGAATATTGCGGATAACGATTCGGCCGGATCCGGATCGTTGTGGGGCAGCATGATCTGGGGTACTGATACATGGGGACCGTGATGCACGACAGACATTTTTTGCGGCATCCATATAGTGGAGGGATAGCGCCATGATCGTTTCAATCAACAAGGTGTCACGTTGGATTGGCCGGAATCGGTACGTCGTTAGTTGTGTGTGTCTCTGTGGGCTACTGGGGATGCTGATAGCCGCTACGGTGACCATCCCCAACACGTTCACGGACGGGACGGTTGCCAGCGCGCCTGCGGTAAACAGTAACTTCACCGCGGTGGCCAACGCTGTGAATGGTCTGGCCACGAATACGGGTTCGAATGCGGTTCATTGGGGCAATCTTACCGGCGTTCCCGCCGGTTTTGCGGATGGAACGGACAACACCGGCATTGCGTCGGAATCCGATACGCTACAGACCGTTGTTTCAAGGGGGGCTACCAGTACCTCTTCGATAACAATGCAAAATCCTAACGGTTCTTCCAAAACGCAATTCTTTTTTAAGAATTCGTCAGGAGTTGATTCGGGCCAGATTGGCCCCATGGAGGCATATCAAGCTGTCTACATTGTTGGCGAAGATTACCTGGAAATCTATCACAACAATATTAGCGCAGGTAATTTAATTGCCGATTTCTCCTCAGGTGGATTTAATCTTTACTTGGGAACCAAAAACTTCGTAGAACCGCACCCGACTGATCCAACCAAAGAAATTGTCTACGTGACTTTGGAGGGACCTGAGGCCGGGACGTACTGCCGGGGGAAAGGAGTGTTGACGGATGGCACCGCGAGCATTTCGCTTCCCGATCACTTTGGTTTAGTAACCGCTGATGAGGGTATTACAGTTCAGGTGACACCAACAGCATCATGCAACGGACTTTACGTTGATTCGTACAGCAAAACAGGATTTGTCGTCAAGGAGCTTGGTGGCGGGAACTGCAACGCTACTTTCCACTGGACGGTAAACGGTGTTCGGGAGAAATACAAAAATCACCAGGTCATACGCGATGCACAAAAATCTACCAAGCTCGAAAAGCAATGAATCGCACGGAAAGTTTCTTCAACTGTTTCGGAGCGATCGAGGGTCTCGAGGAGGGGATGGGATCTTGACGCAAATTGTCGTGTGACTTCGGTCAGTTTGTCCGTGGTTTCTCTCCCCTCCCCCTGTGCTATCCGACTGAATCGGGAGGCAAGGGAAATTCGTTCGGATTATTGTTGATTGTCACACGACGGAGTTGTTCAGATGAGTGGGAATGTGCAAAAAGGGGTTTTGTTTTGCGATGATGGTCCGGTTTCATTCTCTTGGATCGCGACTCAAGACTCGGGCATGAAATCCTGTCTGGATGAAGCGCGCCGCGCGAGCGGGAATGACATGTCCGTTCTTATCCTAGGCGAGAACGGCACGGGGAAGAATCTCCTCGCCGAGGCCATCCACAACGCCAGCCGCCGCGCCGCCAAACCGTGTGTCATTGTCATGTGCAGTGCCATCCCGGAAAACCTTGTCGAATCCGAACTGTTCGGCCATGTCAAGGGGGCGTTCACAGGGGCGGACAAAGACCACAAGGGCCGTTTTGAAATCGCCGACGGGGGCACACTCGTTCTCGACGACATCCCCGAAATGCCTCTTCACGCCCAGGCCAAGATTCTCCGGGCCGTGGAGACCAAACGATTTGAACGTGTCGGCGGGGAGAAGACACTCACGGCAGATGTGCGGATCATCGCCACATCCAACCGGGACCTTGAGGACATGATTCGCAAAGGCTTGTTCCGTCAGGATCTCTTTTATCGATTACGGGAGATGATCATCTCCTTGCCGTCTCTCCGGGAGCGCAAATCCGACATTCCGCTACTCGTGGAAACATTCATCGGAAAGTTCAACCGGGAATTCGGAAAGGCGGTCCGCGGCGTGTCGGATGTGACGCGGAACTGTCTTGCGAATCATCGCTGGCCGGGAAACATCCGGGAACTCCAGGCGGTCATTAAACGGGGAGTTTCCGGCGGCGGGCGCGATTACCTGTGGCTTGAAGAGTTGGGATTCGAATGCCAGTTCCCCGAGGCCGAAATCGCCGCCGACGGTGGCGATCTGACGCTTGCGGCGGCGGAGCGGCGGCACATCGAGCGTGTTCTCAAACTTGCCGGCGGGAACAAACTCCAAGCGTCGAAACTCCTCAAAATTTCCCGCGTGACGCTTGATAAGAAAATCCGGGACTACAACATCCCAACAGTCCCGTAGCACAGTTCCTTTACAAATCAGCCGCATTGTAAAGGTATTGAACAACCCTGTATTGCCATAACATTTCCGCATCGCCTGCTGGAACGACATAACAGATTTTCATTCAAGAAGTTATATCGGCGGAATTCCGGAATGTCCGTTCTGTGAGCGTGGCACATCTATTGCTACTCCCCACATGATGCGCAGTTCCTCGGAGAAAAACGGGATGATCGCGACGAACGAAGATCTCGCCTTGGAAACAGCCCTCAAGCGGCATATCGAGGAAGTATTGCGTCTCACTCACGGCGTGAAACGGCGGGCCGCGATGCTTCTTGGAATTTCGAGGACGACGTTGGACAAGAATCTTCAGGGGGAAAGATATTTCTCGGACGATTTGATTGGTTCGTTCGACAAGCAAACGTTTCGGAGGATGCCATGAGATCTTACACCACCCGTCATTCATTTTTTCTCTCTTCGAGCGCGCTTCTCGTTCTCTTTGCGGCGGGGTGCGGCGGCGGGGGCGGGGATTCGACCACATCCACGACGACAACCACAACGACAACAAGTGAAACACCCGGCCCTTTGGGGCTCGTTTTCTTGCCTTCCGAATCATACGAGTCAATCCCCACGGTCGACGCTCCCTTGATGGGAACGGGAGATCTCCCCAGCGAATGGGACCTCTCAAATAACATGCCTACTCCCGGGGACCAAGAACGGCAGTCCTCATGCGTCGGCTGGGCCGTCGCCTATGCCATGAAGACCTACCAGGAACGCGTAGAAAGGAATTGGAGCCTGTCAGTCAGTGCGCATCTCTTTAGCCCTGCCTATATATACAACCAGATCAACGTAGGTCGTTATGCGGGATCGGATAGTGGAGCCTATATCTACGAAGCGTTGAACATCCTGACATCTCAAGGTTGTGCAACGTTGGCAACGATGCCATACAACCAGAGTGATTTTCTCACGCAACCATCCACGGCAACGAAGACTGAGGCGACACAATACAAGGCCGTGCTATGGAGGACGGTCAACAAGTACGACAGGACCGAGGTCAAGAAGTGGCTGTACTCCAATGCTGCGCTCCCTGCGGGCATTCAAGTAGGAATGAACTTCTCTCGGAGCAACATGGCGCAGACCGGGTATGTGTACCGCACACTCGGCGACAAAATCCCCGACAGCAACGGCAACCTTTCATATCCCGGACACGCGATAGCATTGGTTGGCTACAGCGACACGAAATCCGCTTTCAAGCTGATCAATTCGTGGGGAACGTCTTGGGGCGACAACGGCTACGCCTGGATTGACTACGACTTCTTTCCCGTGGCCTGCCGTGAAGTCTATTACGTGCAAGACCAGATAGAGACTGAGACGGTGAGTGTCCCCAGTCGGCCATCTGGCCCAACGTCGGCAATCGCGTATGCGAATTGCAGCTATTCCGCAGGGGAGGCAACATCGAGCCTCGGTCACACCGTGGAATACCAATTCGAATGGAAGGGGGACGGAACGGATCTGTCAGCGTGGGGCTCTATCACACAATTGCAGGCGTGGGCTTCTGCAGGCACCTATTCCGTTAGAGCACGGGCGCGGTGTACTGCAGACACCTCGGTCGTGTCTCTCTGGTCTTCGGGCTTCTCGGTCATAATATCCGATGTTCCAGCCGCAGAAAACGTAAGCACGCCGAGCCAGCCCGCGGGGTCCTCGTCAGGGTATTGCAACTCCAGCTACAGCTATTCTACGGGTGGATCTTCTTCCAGCCTGGGCCATTCCCTGGAGTATCGGTTTGACTGGGGCGATGGTAACTATTCCAACTGGTCGTCCTCCAGCACCGCTTCCAAAACATGGTATTTCGCAGGAGAGTATGCCGTGAAGGCTCAAGCACGTTGTGCCACGGATACCTCGATTGTCTCTGAGTGGTCTTCTGGTGCAGTGGTTACCATATCTGAACCCTCGGAATCGGGAAGCGTGACATTCAGTTATACCGGGGGCACACAGACGTGGACTGTGCCATCGGGCGTAACCTCAATCCAAGTAGATGGGAGAGGCGCTCAAGGTGGCGCCGGGCAAGGAAACGGCGGTTCCGGGGGTAAGGGGGCTCGGGTGCAGACGACACTCTCTGTTACGCCTGGAGCGACAATATACCTGCATGTTGGTGGGAAGGGTTGCAATTGGAACACCGATGGTTCGTTTGCTGGTGGATACAACGGAGGGGGATCAGGTGCGATAGGTGGTTATGATAGCGGTGGCGGCGGTGGAATGTCGGATATTGTCATAGGGGGCTCTTTCAAAGTTATCGCAGCCGGTGGCGGCGGTGGAGGCGGCGGTGACGCTATAGATTATGGCGGCAATGGTGGTGGCGGCGGCCAGACTGGAACCAATGGAAGTAATAGTACTGACGGTGCTGGCGGTGGTCGTGGCGGTACGCAGAGTGCTGGTGGAGCAGGCGGTATTGGTACCAACCCTGGTAGCCCCGGTAGTTCCTATTTGGGCGGTACAGGCGGGGAAGGCGGCTGGGGTGCTGGCGGCGGCGGTGGAGGCGGTTTGTACGGGGGCGGCGGAGGCGCTTGGGGCAGTTCTGTCAACGGTGGCGGTGGAGGCGGCGGTGGTGGAAGCTCTTTCTCCGGAGGGAGTGGCACAAGTTACGCAAGCGGCTACCGGAGCGGCAACGGCCAGATCACCATCACGTATTGACTGGCCTTTGACGCATTTTTGTCCATGACCAGGCATCATAGACCGCAATGAGGGCGGCGGGGGCCTTCAAATTTCGCCGCGAGAGCTTCAGTCGAGGGATTGACGAGAAAATCGTGGCGTTCAGAGGTGACTGTCGAAGCGCCGACAGTTGCTGGGAGAAAGAAAAGGATGGTAGGGTCATTCACTCCCGCAGTTTCATTCCAAATGCGGTTAAAGATTCCGTGCAATGCTGAGCAACAAATGCCGGTGACATTTCTTTGGCGGTTTCTCGTAGCAGATCAGATATACATCTTCCGACAGGGATCGGGTTTTGATGGATCGCAGTTCCTCGACGGCAGAAGGATTGCTCCAGAACGCCGCAATGAACCGATCTTCATACCGAACCGCTTCCCATGCTGCGTTGTGCGCTTCGATTCCAGACATCCCTGCTTGTTTCAACGCGAACTCCTTCTGCTTGAAGGCATGCAATAATTCCACGGAAGGAGCCAGGTTGTTGTGCCCGCGATTTCGCATCACGAAAATCCGATTCTTCTTCGGGATGTTTTCAAGATAGGCGACGTAGGATTCAGAAAGAACCATGATTCAGCCCCTTCTGCTATGACATCATGCCGTCAACGCTTCATTCGCCTGGAATCCGCTTGGCTTGCATGCTCAAAATAACTACACGTGGTATATGAGCAAAGATTGCCTTTCAACTCGATGCCTAACTCTCCGCCCCCAGATACGCGCCGAGCCATTTCAAGCGCAGCATTGCGGAATGACGGACGCATCTTAACACTCGCTCATCGGCGGCGATCCCTTTCAACTCCTGCACATTTTTGGAAGCCATGATTCGTTCCAGCAAAAACTTTGCTTCCAAGTCTCCATTGTGAAGCAGGGTAGCAACCTCTTTTTGAAATTCATCCTGTACGTTATCGATCATCTCTTGCAGCTCCTGCTGACCCATCCCGAGTAAGGGTCGAACCTTTTCAGCCAGAACATCCACTTTGATCACGCTCAAACCATTGATGTTGATTGCAAAGGATACGTTGCATGAGGACTTGGACTCCACGGCGGCCAGCAATAGGGCCTTTCTGCCTTCGCATTCTTTCGACGCAATATCCACCGCAAGGGAAAGCGCGTCTTGACGCCAGTCGGCGAAAAGCAAATCGGTGAAGGCGGAAAGCAACTCGGGACTTTCGTCGATGTGAAAAAGAAGGTCTTTGACTTTTTCATTCAACCCCTTTTTAAACTTTTCAAGCTGCAACTTGAGCGTATTCCTCACGAAGGGCGCCGGCTCCTTTTCGATGCGCACATTCATGGCGTCCGCGAAAACAGCGTAAGTTTGTTGCACGCGAGAACCTTTCAAATCCGCTCCGTTTTTCGCCATCATAGCCACCTCCCCTTTGAATGAATTAAGCCAACGCTTCCGCAACCAACCCCAAGTGCTCCGGCACCTCTTTGGGCGTCTTCGTGTGCATTCCCAGAATGTTCTTCGCGTAAGCCCGCCGTTTGATCATCTCGCAAATCATTTCCCTGTCTGAGTTGCTCACGCCCCCCTCTTTTACCTCGCACGCTAGGCATCGGATGAATCCCGGCGCATCGTCATACGCGGCGAAAAAAGCTGCCGCCATCGGGTTCGTTAACACATCGATGATCATGTGGCACCTTTTCTCCCGAGCCACGGCGTCTATTCGGTTCACTGACAATCCTTGAACCGAAGCGCTGACCTTGAGCGCCAACGATTTCAATTTCATATGCGCCTCCCGATTATTTCCCATGCGCGCCTTCTGAAACAGGGTACCCCATCTGTGACGAATTCACACCCGCCGCTTGAGGATGTTATGGAAACAATGCTCCATCGGAATTCCATGGCGCTGGCAAACATCCTGGACATCGGAGATCAACTTTTCTTGAAGGGATTTCGGCATCCGCCGATAGCAACCCTTGAGCTCGCTGAACACGGGGAGGAGAGAATTGTAAAACCAGTCCACCCGATTCCGCATGAAGGGTTGCTTGAGCGCCGATGTGATGACATACGACACGCCGGATTCGACAGCCCATCCGATCAGGGGACGGATATCCGTATCCAATCCCTGATATTCCGCGCACCCCGGCACGCCACGCGGAAAAAGGGGGTCGAGCCGGAGGGCAACCGGGACACCCTTTTTAACAAGTTCAACGGCGGCCTGTCGGCGCTCGCTCACTGGAGGAGCCCCGGGTTCCAGACGCCTGCCCTGCGCGTCATCCCAGAACGCGATGCTGATTTGAACCTCCAAGTGAAGTGTGCTGATGGCTTCAATGTATCGCCCATCGTCCAGCAGGACCGCCGGGGCTTTGGTCAGGATGCAGGCGGAGGAAAAGAGGTGACGATTTTTGGCCAATCGCTCGAGCAGATAAAGCGTGTGGCGGAATTTTCTTTCAAGCGCGTACTGAAGAACATCCGTCGAATTCGCCAGGGAAATGTGCCGAGGAGAACATTTGAGCGATTCAAGTGCTGCCAAATCCCGGTCCAGATCGCGCAGGAACCCGGATTTTACCCGCGCCCCTCCGCCGAACTGGCGCAGGTAGCTCCTGCCGTAGCAATAGGTGCACATGTGATCGCAAAAGCTATAGGGAGCGCACTGCCAAATGATGCCCATCGGGTGAAACCGCCGGTCGCAAAATGGATCGTAGAGCCCGATGGCTCTGGATTTCAGATGCGGTTTACCGGAGGGATTCTTGGGGATCGAGAAGAGATACTGAGAAAAGATCCCAGCCTCTTCTTCGCTCAGTCCATCCAGCAACGCCTTTTCCCTGGGATCCAACTGAATGTGTGCGTCCATGTCAGCCCCTCCCGTTTTGTTGTTCTCATGATGAAGTAAACACCGGGAAGAGCTGTTAGACTACTTCAAGAGGATTGCTTCTTGATTACATGGATTACATGTCGGGAGGATTGACTTACAGCGACCCTGAGATCCCCGACAACCATGAAAGTTGCGGGGCAATATCCGGAAACATTCTACGGAGAATTTCCAGCCAGATTCTTAAAACTACCACACAATTGATTCTGCATTAGTTCTGCAAAATCATGCAGAAAACAGGGGCTTTTGAGGAATCGCGAGGAATCGATCTTCGCGCGGAACCCCTTTCCCGGAGGGATGTTGCGCACAAGTGAGAAATCTTGGGGAACCGGCCGTTTTGTCTTATGAGTCCGCTGCTCTAGCCTGTTGAGCTAAGGGCCCGTTCATTTACAACTCATTGCAAATTAGCGGTATTTTCTCTCCTGTAACCAAACATGTCACGCAATTTCTCAACAGCCGACGGCTTGTGGGCCGGGGCAAGGGGCGTGTATCGCATTTTATTTCGCCCGGCGAACCTTCGGCCCCGGTTTCCCAGGCCACGGAATCCGCCCGGGCTTGCCCCCGCCCGATTTGCGGATATACTCGGCCGCCCATGAGCATTCTCTCCCGCGAGGCCACGGTTGCCAAACCCGGATTCTCCCGCTGGATGGTCCCGCCCGCGGCCCTGGCCGTCCATATGTGCATCGGCCAGATCTACGGCTTCAGCGTATTCAACAAGCCGCTCTCCACCGAGATCGGCGCGAAGGTCTCCCACGTCCAGTGGGCCTACCAGATCGGCCTCATGATGCTGGGGATCTCCGCGGCGGTGTTCGGCACGTGGGTGGAGCGGAGCGGCCCCCGCAAGACCATGCTCGCCAGCGCCATGTGTTTCTGCGGCGGGCTGTTCATCGCCGCCCTCGGAGTGAAACTGAAACTCCTGTGGCTGGTGCTCTTCGGGTACGGGTTCATCGGCGGCATCGGTCTCGGGCTCGGGTACATCTCGCCGGTGTCCACGCTCGTCAAGTGGTTTCCGGATCGCCCGGGCATGGCGACGGGCATGGCCATCATGGGATTCGGCGGAGGCGCCCTCATCGGGGCGCCGCTCGGCCAGGAACTCATGAATTTCTACGCCCCCCGGTTCGGCGGCACCGGCGCCATGCCGACACTGGCCACGATGGGCGGCATCTACCTTTGTTTCATGATCTTCGGCGCGACAATCGTCCGCGTCCCGGCGCCCGACTGGAAACCCTCCGGCTACACGCCGCCCCGAAAGAGTTCCGGGATGATCACCACGGAACACGTCTCCGTGGGCACGGCCTGGAAGACCCCCCAGTTCTGGCTCCTGTGGATGGTGCTCTGCATGAACGTGAGCGCCGGGATCGGCATCCTCGGCCGCGCCTCCGACATGTGCCAGGACATGTTCGGCGTCAGCGCCGTCATCGGCAGCGGATTCGCCGGGCTTCTGTCGCTGTTCAATATGAGCGGGCGCTTCCTCTGGTCGTCGGTCTCCGACTTCACCGGCCGCAAGACCGTCTACGGCATCTACTTTCTCCTGGGCGCCGCCCTCTACGCCTGCCTGCCGTGGACCCAGCAGACCCAGAATCGCATCCTCTTCGTCGCGTGCACGACCGTCATCATCTCCATGTACGGCGGCGGATTCGCCACCATCCCGGCCTACCTCAAGGACATGTTCGGCTCGCACCAGGTGGGCGCCATCCACGGCCGGCTCATCACCGCGTGGTCCATGGCGGCGGTCATCGGGCCGTCGCTCATCAACGGCTTCTACGACCGGCGGGTCGCGGCGGGCGTGCCCAAGGCCCAGGCCTACAACGCCACGTTTTACCTCATGTGCGCGCTCCTCATAATCGGCCTGACGGCGAACCTGCTCGTCCGGCCGGTCCATGCGAAACACCACCTGAAACGGGACGTGATCCCATGAAATTCCCCCAACTCGCGCTCTGCTGGATCCTGGTCGCCACCCCCCTCTCGTGGGGCGTGTACAAATCCGTGAAGAAATCCATGCCGCTCTTCACCGGCGAATCCGCGCCGGCGGCCCCGGCAATCTCCCTGCCCGCCACAATATTGGAGGCCATTGCCATCGCGCAACAGCATGTCAAAGACAACAACATCGATGTTTCAAAACACGATATTGATTCGGTACGCGTCGTGCGCGATTCCCAGGGAAGTCACTGGCTGGTCACCTGGCGTCTCAAAGTCGAATCCGATGGAGGAGAGATTTTTGCCCTTGTGGGAAACGACAAGTCCGTCAAAATAATGAGAGGACATTAGTCAGCTTGTGAATTCCACCGCCACGCGGCGCCGACCCCGGGGATAACCGCCCAAACGACGTGACACGCCTCCTCCTCAAACTGATTCTGGCGCCCGGCCTCGTGGGCGCCGCGAGCCTCGCCGGCCGACGCTGGGGTCACGCCATCGAGGGATGGCTGTCGAGTTTCCCGGTCATCGCCGGTCCCGTGCTCTACGTTCTCGCCCTGGAACAGGGCAACGGCTTCGCGGCGGAGGCGGCGCGGGGGACCCTCGCGGGCGTCCTCGCCCTGGTGCTCTTCTGCCTGGCCTACGCGTGGACGAGCCGCGCGGCCCCCTGGCCCGTGTGCCTGGCGGCCGGGTGGGCGGCCTACGGCGCGGGAATGGCAACCCTGGCCTTCCTCGCCCCGCCCTTCGAAACCGCCTTCGCGGCGGTCCTGGTCGCGCTCCTGGCGGCGGCCTGGATTCTCCCCCCTTCGCCGGGGCGGACCGGCGCGGACGCGCCCGGCTGGGAGATCCCCGCGCGAATGCTGGCCGCGGCGGCGCTCGTCCTTGCGCTCACGGGAACCGGGAGCATCCTCGGGCCGATGTGGAGCGGGCTCCTGGCCACGTTCCCGGTCGCGGGCACGACACTCGCCGTCTTCACCCACCGCCGGCACGGTCCGGCCGGGGCGACGGCGTTCTTCCGCGGCTTCGTGACGGGACTCCAGAGTTTCTCCGCGTTCGCGCTCACCCTCGCCCTCATCCTGCCCACGCGCGGACGGGACGAGGCGTTTGTCATCGCCACGGGCGCGGCCGTCGCCATGCAGGCCGTTTCCTTCTTCCGCTCGAAGGGGTTCCGCGCGGCTCCGGCCCCGGGCGACTCCGCTTCATAAGCGTCATCCCGCCCGAAAAAATTTGGCAGATGCCTGAAACCGGGGTAGAATCCATCTTGTAAGATTACGAGGGAGGTCCCCATGGAACGCTTCCGAATTTCCGTCCTCGGTGTCGTCATTCTGGCCCTCGCCGCGGCGCCGGCACTCCTCGCGGAGGAGAACGCCAATCCCCCGAAGGAAGAGGCCCCCACGCCGCCGGTGGATCCCAACAAGGACGAGGCGAAGAAGAAGGAGGAGGAAAAGACGAAGGCGGAGGCCGACGCGAAGAAAAAGAAGGAGGAATCACAGAAGGCCACCGAGACGGCGGCCCGGAAGAAAAAAGAGGAGGAGGCGAAAAAGAAAGGTGAAGAGAAAGAGGCCCCGGCCAACCCCGTTTTCAAAGGCCGCCTCGACGCCGTCAGCCGCACCATGAACTACATCGTGGGGGAACGCAACCTGGCCGCGTCCGAAATCGGCATGTTCCGCCCCGCGGGGACGAAGAAATCGAAGGGCAGAGCCCCGGTCGCGCGGGTGCAGTTTCTCGTCACCCCCGAGACCAAGATTCTCTGGGACAATAACAGCGCCACCCTGGCCAAACTCATGGCGGGCGGCCCGCTCACGGTCGAATACCGGGTTACACCGGGAGGAACCTGCGTGGCCCTTTCCATCAACGCCGAGTCCTACAAGGCCATCGTGATTCCCACCGAAGGCTCCCACAAAGTGGGGGCGAAACGGTTCGGGAAGAATTAGAGCGGTTCACGATTAATTGAATCCTCCGTGCCGCTCATGGTGAGCCCGTCGAACCATGGGCAGAGCACGGGCTCATCCTTCGACAGGCTCAGGATGAGCGGGTTTATCAATTCGTGAATTGCTCTAATCGCGCGGTTGACCTATCTTCCACGATGTCGTTGTCGGCATCGTTGGAGTGCCACGATCAGGAAATCCGACGTAAATTTTATGGACGCTGTGGGCATACGAATTCCGAACTCGACATTCGGCGCTCGAAATTCGAAATTTCCCTGTTACGAATCCCGAGTCCCGACTTCTCGACTCCGAGACTCTGAGACTCCAAGACTCTCTGACTCTCTTTTATAGCGCCCCCCCCCCCTCCGTGGGGTCGTCGGTCGGAGGCGGGGGCGGGGCCGGCGCGGGCGCGCCCGCGACGAATTCCATCCCCGTCTCGTACCGGGCGAAGCCCTTCACCTGGGGCATGACCATCGTGCATTTTTTCGAGGCCCCGGGGCCGATCTCGCTGGACAGCGGCGCCGGGAACCGGGCCATCTCCTGACCCGCCCCATCGTAGAACGTGAGGGTGATCGTGATCTTCTTCAACACCTTGGCCCCGTTGTTCTTGAGAAGCAACCGGACCCGGGTCTGACCGTTCTTGTCATCCTGCTCGAATTCGCATTTGTCAATGACGAGATCCCCGTCCTTCGGGGCCGGTCCGGGGGCCGGTTTCTTCTCCGCTGTCTCGGCGGGCGCCGCCGCGTCCCCCTCCGTGTCGAATCGGATGCCTGTCCGGTAGACGGCGTAGTTGGGGCACTTCTCGACGGTGAGTTTGAACGCGGCCGTCTCGCCGCCCTTCAGGGGTTCGGGATGGGCGTAGGCCGCCTTCTTCAGGGATTTTCCGTTCTCCAGAAAATCGAATTCCACCACGACGTGGATTGCCGTCATCTCCCCCCAATTCTTCAACTTGGCGGTCATCAGGACATCCCGGCCTTTGGCCTCGTCCTTCACGGCCTCGAGCACCACGCGGGCCTCGCCCTTGACCAGTTTCGTGTACTTCCGCTCGGGCGGCTGGACGGGGTTGGCGCCGGTGAATTCCTCGGTGACCGTCTTCCCGCCGGCGGTGTAGGTGATGGGAATCCGGAACTGCGCGAAGACGGGGCATCGCATCGTCGTCACGCTGAAGACGGCCTTCTCCCCCTTCGCCAGGCGCTCCCGCTTCCATTCGGGCGAGGTCCGCACCTCCGCGCCCATCTCGTCCAGATAGATGATCTTCATCGTGAGGTCCGCCAGATCCTCCGCGCCGCCGTTCCGGAGTTCCCCCTTGGCGAAGACCTGCTGGAGGATGCGCGTCCGGGCGAGCTCCCAGCCGGCGAACTCGAGAACCTCGCCCGCGCCGATCACCGGCCGTTCGGGCGGTGGAAGGGGCCGGGCCACTTCGTTGGCCGAAGGCTCGGGTTTCTTCGCCGGTTTCGTTTCGGCGACGGTCTTGGGGGCCTCGCCATTCTTGAGGGCCTTCAAAACCTCCTCCTGGCGCTTGAGGTGGAGCGTCCGGGCGTCCATGGCCTTGTAGCCGGCGGCGATCTCCTTCTCGTAGAAAACCTTGAGTTTCTCCAGGCGGTCCGTCGCGTCGGATTTCAGGATTTCCGCCCGCTCGGCGTCCCATCGATTCCAGTCGAAGGATGCGGGGCCCTTGCCCATCCCCCCCGCCGGGTCGGCATTCGCGGCCGCGGCGAGTTTGGCAATCTGATTCGTCCGGGACTGGATGTCCACGTCCTGATTGATGAGGGCCATCTTGATGTCGGCCAGAGTCTTCTCGTGACGGGCGGAGATTTCCTTGAGTTTGTCGCCGTTGCCGGCGGCCACGGTGATCACCGCCGCCAGAAGAACGAGGCCGGCACGAAGGGATTTCATGGGGACTTCCTCCGCATGAATGTGAGGATGGTTTCGCCGTACGAACGGTGGTCCATTATAGCATAGGAAGGCCATTCGCAAGCCCAAACGCCCTTGCGGCGACGCTCGAACACGAGGACGCCGTCCGGGGCCAGGAGGTTCCGCCCGGCGAGGCCCTCGATGAGATCGAAAAGAGGCGTTCCGGGCGACACCGCCATGCTCTGGGCGTAGGGCGGATCGCAAAACACGTGGGAAAATGGCGTTCGCCCGGCGCGCCGGGCGGCGAGAGAATCCAGACACGCGTACACGTCCCCCGGGACGACATCCGCGCGAGCGGCCAGATCCAGCCCCGCGAGGTTCGCCCGGATGGCGCCGAGGCACCGGCGGTCCTTCTCCACGAACACGGCCCGGTCCGCGCCGCGCGAGAGCGCCTCAATACCGACGGAGCCCATGCCGGCAAAGAGGTCCAGGATATCCCCCTCGATCCCGTGGCCGAGGATCTGGAACAAGGCCTGCCGCACCCGGTCGGAGGCCGGGCGGACGAAGTCTCCCTTGACCGATTCGAGAAGCCGCCCTTTGAGTTCGCCGCCGGTGATGCGCACGACCGTTCCCTCCCGGGGGATCTTCCCCGCCACACCGTTATAACGTCTGGAAGGCCGGGAAGTTCTGGAATTTTCGGGAATTCTTGAGTCCGGAGATACCGGGGGGGGCGAAATATCCCTTGTCGGGCGCCCCGGCGCACTGCACAATACGCCGTCGGGAAAGCGGCACCGGACACGCCCCATGGCGTGCCGGTGAGTTGTGTTCGGTTCGATGAGGCGACCTGTGTCAAAACCGTTCCGGATGGAGGCGGTGTTCCGGCCCGTGGCGGAGATGATCCGCGCGCTCGATCGTCCGTCGGCGCGCCGGGCCGACACCCTCGGGAAGGACGTCTACGTCAACGCCGATCCGCGGTACCTGGTCCGCCAGGAGGCGCGGATGCGCGAGACGCTCCGGCGCCACCGGGAAACGGCGGGCGACCGGCCGGCGGTGCTGCTCCGGGCGCCCGGGCGGCTGAACGCGTTCCTCGAATACCTGGACATGTGCGATGGGGATCACATGTCCACCACCATCGACGGGGACATTCCGCTGGCCGTCTCGCCACGGGAGGACGATGTTCTCCGGGCCGTGAACGTCAATCCCCTGTTCCCGGAGGAACGAATCTCCCTCCGCGAGGCGTTCCGGCAGTTCGCCGGGACCCCTCCGGCCGCGGGCGAAAGCTGGGATCGCTTCACCCTTGTCCACCCCCACCGGGGGCGCGAGCAGGGGCACTGGTTCAATTATGTCCTGGCCCCCTGGCTCCGGGCGGCTTGGGATCACCCGGAGTTGAAATTCCGGGGAGCGGACCTCACCTTCGGCCCGGCGACGGTGCCCTTCCGGGCGGGTACGAGTTCCTCCTCGGCCATGGTGGTGCTCGCGTTCCTGGCGATGCATTTGACCAACCGCGACATCCTTCCCGCGCAAACCATCTCGGAGGTGTGCCGGTTCCTCGGCGAGGCCGAGTGGTACGTCGGCACCCACGGCGGGGCGAACGACCAGATGACGATCCTCTTGAACCCGGTCAACAGCGTCAGTTACAACCGCCACTCCCGGCCGGAACTCGAGGCCACCGCCCTGCCGTTCCTCGAGAACGTCCACGTGGTGCTGGCCAACTCGCTCTGGGAGATCAACAAGAGCAGCGAGGGTAACCAGAGTTTCAACATGCGCAAGGGCTGGATGCAGATGGGCGACGAACTCGCCCGGCGCATCATCGCCGCGGCCGGCGCGGCGGCCGGAACGCCCGGCGCGGCCGGGGAGGGGTGGCTGGCCCGGCTCATCCAAACGCAATTCGGCTACGCGGTGGAGGGTCCCGCGCCGCACCTCGAGGGGCGGCCGGAGTACTGGCGGAATCTCGCCGCGCGCTACCGCAAGTTCGGCAGTCTGGACGAAACGGTGCTGGGCATCCCGGACGCGGCCATTACCGAGTTCATCAATCTGCTGCCGGTCAAACTGCGTCCCGACGATGCGGGCCGCATCCTGGGGCTCGATCCCGCGGCGGTCGGGCAGGCCTACACCCGGCCGCGACGGGATATCGGCGGGTATCACCTCCGGACCACGGCGCGGTTCTTCCACCGGCAGAACATCATCGGCCGGCGGCTCGAGCAGATTTTCCGGGAGGCCCACGCGGGCGTGGCGGCCGGGCGACTTTCCCCCGCGTCGGCGGAATACGACGCCTACCGCGTGGAGGTGGGCCGGATGGTGGACGACCTGCAGGACGCCCTCTCGTTCGATTTCCGGGTGTCCATCCCGCAGATTGATTTGCTGCTCAGCATCGCCAAGCGCGGGCCCGGCTACCTCGGCGGGAAACTGACCGGCGCCGGGAAGGGCGGGTGCGTGTCGCTTCTGGTGCGGGGCGAATGCTCCCGGGCGATGTGCGAGCACCTCGACCGGGAATACTACCGAAAGCCCGAGCGGTTCGAGTATTACCGCATGGTGCTGGCGGACGATCTGCGTTACGCCGCCCCGGGGTCGCGGGAGGCCGCCTCCGCGGCCGAGCGCCGGGGAATCCTCGAGGAGGCGCTCCGGCACGTCGAGGACCAGCGGCGCGTCGTCACCTTCAGCCGGGGGGCGTGCGCGCTAGACCTCGCGGCGGAGGCGTCGGCGTAGCCGTCCCGTTCGGGAAATCCGGCGATGCCCTCGAAACTCTCCCGGATGCCGGTTGTCATGACTCCGCGCCCTTCCGGATTTGTTTTTTCCGGAGCAGGTGGTGATAGGCCTGCGCGAAACGGTGGGCCTCGTCGCGGACGTGCTGGAGGACGCGGAGCGCGGGGGAATTCCGGGGAAGGGTAATCGGCGAATCCGCCCCGGCCGCGAAAAGGACCTCCTCCTCCTTGGCCAGGGCCGCCACCACCCGCGGCCGCGTCCCGGCCGCGTCGAGTTCCGCCAGAGCCGCCGCGAGGTGGCCCTTCCCGCCGTCAATCAACAACACATCCGGCGCCGGCATCTCCTCCGCGCGGCCCGGGCGGTAGCGCCGGGCCACGACCTCGCGGATCATCCGGTAATCATCCGGGCCGGTCACCGCCTGGATGCGGTAGCGCCGGTACCCCGGCTTGAACGGGACGCCGTCCACAAACGTGACGAGGGCCCCCACCGCGGATTCCCCCTGGAGGTTGGCGATGTCCACCCCCTCGAGGATGCGGACGGGGTCGGCCAGGTGAAACACCGCCGCCAGATCCCTCATGGCCGCCGCCGGATCCACGGGGTGAAGCCCCTCGCGGACGGCGAATTTCGCGGAGGCGCGCCGGTCGAGCGATTCCAGGGCCGCCAGTTCATCCCGCACACGCGCCGCCGTTTCAAAATCCAGACGCGACGCGGCCCGGGCCATCCGGGCCTCGAGGCGTTTGATCAGTCCCTCGCGGTCGCCTTTCAGGAATCGTTTCAACTCGCGTGTCCCGTCGCGGTAGGCCGTTTGCGAAATCCTGTCCGCGCACGGCGCGGTGCATTTTTTGATGTGCCAGAGGAGGCACGGGTGGAAGAAACGCTTTTTCGGGTCGTCCGCCCGGATATCCAGGCGGCACGTCCGGAACCGGAACACCCCCTGCAGAAGCGTGATGGCCGCGTCGAGCCCGCCCGCGTCGGTGAACGGGCCGTAATAGACGCTGTTCCCATGGGAGAGGTCCCGGGTGTAATAGACCCCGGGGTAGTCGTCGCCGTCGGCAATCTCGAGCGACGGGTAACTTTTGTCGTCCTTGAGGTCGCTGTTGTACTTCGGCTGGATGTCCTTGATGAGACGCGCCTCGAGAAGCAGCGCGTCCACCTCGGATTTCGTCTCGAGGACCTCGATATCGGCGACCTGGGGCACGAGCGCGTCCGTCTTCGGATCCGGGGGGCGGGCCGGCCGGAAATAGGAACACACCCGATCCCGGAGACGCTTCGCCTTCCCCACATAGAGGACCCGGCCTTTTTCATCCTTGAAGAGATAGACGCCGGGGGTTTCGGGAAGGGCGCGGGCCTTGTCCAGGAGGGGGGAGGTCATGATACGTTGCTCAATTCGCGTCACTCGTCGTTCGTCGCTCGCCTGCCCTCCGTAGCCCCTCGGGCGGAGGAGGGTATCTCGCAGAGAAAAAGTTCGGGAGTTCAATCAACGCTTAACTCACGAACTCGCAAACTCTCGAACTCTTTTCCCGGCAGGCAGGCGTTTCACGAGCACCAATTTCCGAATCGGTCAATTCTCCGTCCGGGGCAACGATCGTGGTCAGGCGCGGCGGGCCAAGAGCGTTCCGGATGCAAACGAGAGCCGATCCCGCCGTCGCCTGCACCACACTTGTTAGGTCATGTTTCAAGTGTAGTCATAGATACCCTCAACGTGCTCTCCGCGTTGGCGCAAGACGTCCACTACGGCCTGGGCCTGAGCACGAGTCTCGAACTCGAATGTGAGGCAGACCGTCCTCCCGTCGCTGCCTGTAAGTTCGCGAAAATCCAACCGACCGCCAGCGGCCGTCACCTCAGCACTGATCGGAGCCTCTCGGGTTGCGTCAATCGGGCCGAGGTAGTAAACGTCAAACGCGCAAGACATGCGATCTGGGCTTAACGAATAGATTCACCGGATCCGGATAACCCCGGGATTTTAGGGCGGCGTGGGGTGGAATGCCACAATTTTGCCGAGGGAGTTGAAGAAGTTCGAGAGTTCAGGAGTTTGAGAGTTCGACGGATTCAGAAACTTCCGAACGTCCGCGCGCCAACCCGTCGCGATCTTCCCAACTCAAAGAAGGTTTCCCGTTTCACTCGGGGCTCTCCGCTTCGCGGGTCCAGTCGAGGAGTTTCTGGCGAAGCAGTTCCTTCGAGGGCAGGTAGAGTTGATACTCCCGGGCGTGGATGTTGGCGTCCTTGGGCAGGGTAAGTTCTACAACGGTCTGTTTCTTCGATTGGCACAGGAGCAGGCCGATGGTGGGGTTCTCCTTTCGTGATGATCTGGCCTTTTTCGGCGAGGCGCTTGATGCCCGCCTTGTCGCGACTGAGGAGCAGGCGCTCATAAAGCGCGGAGGCTTTCTGACGTTTGAGTTCCGGCACGGACCAGCCTTCGTTGGTGGCCTCGATTTCGTAAAAGCGGCGCTCGTCCGGGGCTTTGATCGTGAGCAGGAGGACGTAGTGCGACCAGCTCAGGGTGAAGGGGATTCCCGATTTCCCAGAAGCCTTCTGGGGAATTGCCAATTTGTCAGAAGGCTTCTGACAAATCTCAGCGGAGCGAGGCCATCCGGATTTGCTTTCACCAGGGCGATTTGTTTGGTGGCGGTTTTCTTCTTCATCGGGATAGCGCCTCCATTTATTCCGACCGCAACGCCTCGATCGGATGCACCCGCGCCGCCTGGTAGGCCGGCCAGAGGCCGAACAGGATGCCCACCAGGCACGAGATCCCGACCCCGAGCGCCACGCTCCAGAATGTGACGACGGTCGGCCAGTCGGCGTAGGCGCTCACGGCCCGCGCGATGGCGAACCCGGCGGCCGCGCCGGCGAATCCGCCCAGCGACGTGAGCGTCGCCGACTCGAAGACGAACTGGAGAAGGATGTCGCCCCGGCGGGCGCCCAGCGCGCGGCGGGTGCCGATCTCCTTGCGCCGCTCGGTGACGTTCGCGAGCATGATGTTCATGATGCCGATCCCGCCCACGAGAAGCGAAATCCCCGCGATGGAGGCCGTGACGATCGAGAAGATCCTCTGCGCCTCGGCCTTCTGGAGCATGAGTTCCATCGGGACGGAGATCGCATAATCCTTTTTCTTGTGGGTTTTGTCGAGATAGGCCTCCACCCGCCGCGCCGTCGGGATGACGGCATCGGTGTCACCCACCTCCAGAAGGATGTTGTCGAGCTGGACGATGACGCGCTCCATCGAACCGGACGCGAGCGTCGCGGACAGGTCCCCGAAGAGCATGTGGGCCGTGGTGAGGGGGATGAACACGCAGGAGGCGAGTTCGGCGCCGCCGGAGTTTTTGGCGGAAAAGTCGTTTTCCAGGATGCCCACGACGCGGAACCAGTGGGTCGAGACGCGGACGACGCGTCCGATCGGATCTTCGTAGCCGAAAATCTTCCGGGCGGCGGCCGAGCCGACGACGGCCACGCGTTTGTAATCGGCCAGGTCCAGCCAGGTGAGGAAACGCCCGCGGCCGATGCGGGATCGCGTGAGCGCCAGGTACTCCGGCTCGGTGGCGCTTATGGCGATGTCCAGTTTTCGGGCGGACCGCGTGTACATGTTTTCCCGCATGTCCCGGAGCCCCACCGCCTGCCGGATGAACGGGAACGACCTCTGGACATGGGCGAGGTCCGATCGGAGAAGCCCGTATTCCAGGACGCGGGTCCGTTTGTTCGAAGCCGCCGAGGAACCGCCGGTCTCGGCGGGCTTGACGGAACGGACCAGGATGTTGTTGACCCCCAGCGCCTCGATGCGCGAGAGGCTCTCCCGCTTGGCGCCCTCCCCGATGGCGATCATGGATTCCACCGAGGCGACGCCGAAGATGATGCCCAGCGTCGCCAGCGCCGCCCGGAACTTGTGCAGCGACAGGTCGAGCAATGCGATGCGCAGGGCCTCGACGAAACTCATGCGACAAATTCCCCGTTGTGGATGTTCACCACCCGCTGGACGCGTTTGCGATAGGCGGGATTGTGCGTCACGAGCACGATGGTCGTTCCCGCCGCCACCAGTTCATCGAAGAGCGCCACGATCTCCAGACCCGTTTTCTCGTCGAGGTTCCCGGTCGGCTCGTCGGCGAGGATGAGGGCCGGATCGTTCGCGAGGGACCGGGCGATGGCCGTCCTCTGCATCTCCCCTCCCGAAAGCTGGTTGGTGCGATGGGTGAGGCGGTGGGCCAGCCCCACCCGGCCGGCCAGTTCCTTCGCCCGCGCATGGCGGCGGGCGCGCGGCACCCCCGCGTAGATCATGGGGACCTCGATGTTCCGAAGCACGGTCAGTTGCGGAAAGAGGTTGAAATTCTGGAACACGAAACCGATTTTCGCGTTCCGGAATTTCGCCAGGCGGTTGTCGGAAAGTCCCGCGACGGATTCCCCCGCAAGCCGGTACTCCCCCGCGTCCGGCGTGTCGAGGAGGCCGATGAGGTTGAGAAGGGTGCTTTTCCCCGATCCGGAAGGACCCATGATGGCGATATACTCGCCCTCGCGCGCCGCCAGGGACACCCCCCGCAGCACCTCGAGGCGCCTGTCCCCCATCCGGTAACTCTTGCGGATGTTGGTAAGTTCGATGACCATGGATTCCTTCCGGATCCGTCGCGCGCCGGAAATCTCTACGGGCCCTTCGGCTTCCCCGGGACGGGACCCGGCGCCGGTTTCTCCGCCGCGGCCCCCGTTTCGTCACGATTGGGGTTGGAATCCCGGGAGCCGCCGCCGGCGTCGTCCGGCCGGAAGAGCGCCACGGCCTCGCCCTCCCGGAGCCCCCCGGTGATTTCGGCCGCGTCGTCGTTCGAGTAGCCGGTCCTGACCGTCCGTTTCTCGTGGCCGGCCGGTGTGCGGACAAGACAGAAGGGACCGTCGCCGTCGTTGAAGATCGCCTCGATCGGCGCCGACAGGACATTGTCGAGCGTCGCCAGAACCACCTCCACGCGGGCCGTCATCCCGCTCACCATGCGGGAGTCGCCGCCGGAAAGTTCCAGAGTCGCGTCGAACACCTTGGGGCTGGCCTCCTCCCATTCCACCCGGGGCTTGGCGAGACTGCCGATCTTCTTGATCTTCCCCTCCAGGCGCAGTCCGGGGACCGCGTCCAGAGTCACGATGGCGGAGGCGCCCAGGCTCACCTGCCCCCGGCGCTCCTCGTAGACGAAGAAATCCACGTCGAAACTGCTCAAGTCCGGGATGGTCATGATGGGGTTCCTGGGGTAGACGTCGGCCCCGACCTTGAGTTCGTTGTCGCTTCCGCGGTAACGTCTTCTGGATTCCCCCTGGTCCCCGTAGAGCACCAGGCCGTCAATGGGGGCGGTGATTGCGCAGTTCTCCAGTTCCTTCCCCAGATTCTCCAGCTGCTGTTTGAGGTTTCGAATCTGCTCCCGGTTGCGCAGAATCTCGGTTTCCTTTTGCACGAGTTTGCTCCTGGCGTCCACGCGGGCTTTTTCCAGGTCCAGCTGCCCCTGCTCCACCGCGCGTTTCCTGGCCAGCAGGGTGTCGGGGTAATCGTAGGCCTTGAACATCTTCTGCTGGAGAATGGCGGCGTCCACCCCGTCTTTCGCCGTTTCGAGTTCCTGGGCGGCGGCGGAAATCTCCTTGGTCAGACTCTGCTTGGCGGCCTCGTCGGCGAACATGCTCTCCCGCTGCTTGAGGCAGGCGGCGCGATGCTTCTTGGTCGCGTCCTCGAACGTCTGTTTGGCCTTCCCGATCTGGGTGTCGAGCGTCTTGAATTGCTTGGGGGCCTCGATGTCCCGGTACTTGTCCAGGGCCTTGCGTGCTTCGTCGAGGCGCGTCTCGGCGTTGGTGACCATGCTCCGGCCGGTGGACTCCTCGATCTTCTGATTCTCCTCGCCGATGACCCGCTCCTTCTCGGAGGCGGCCAGGGAATCCTCCTGTTGCTTGATCTGATCCTCGATCTGTTTCCGCTCGAACTCGATCAGCTTGTCCCCTTTTTTCACCTGGCTGCCCTCCGCGATCACCCAGGCGATTTTCCCCTGCCGTTCCAGTTTGGAACTGATGACGACGTTCTTGACGGCCTTGAGGCGTCCCTCCTCGATCATCGAAATGACCAGTTTCCCCCGCGCCACCGTGTGGTACTTCGCCTCCACGAGACCGGCGCTTTTTTTGGAGGAATCCCATCTCCCGCGAACCGATCGAAAAACGGTTTTCCCGAAGATCGCCATCCCGACGATGCCGATCCCGGCAACCGCCAGCGTGATTTTCACACCCGTGCGCATCACGGCTTCTCCGGATTGGGAACGGGCGGATTCCGGCTTCCCGCCGCGTCCCCAGAGGGGGATTCCAGCAGTTTGTCCAACAGGTCGAGCCCCGCGCCGGGCGCATGCAGGCGCATGGCGTCGGCCCCGCCTTCCGCCAGGATGTTCATGCGGAGGAAGAACACCAGTTGCGTCTTGACCTGCTGGTCGCGCCGGGCTCGGAAGAGGTGTCCCAGAATGGGAATGTCACCCAGCCCGGGGACTTTCCGGAGCACCGAGCGGTCCTCGTTCTTCAGCAATCCGCCGATCGTCAGGACCTCGCCGTCCTTCAACTCCAGGACCGTTTTGCAATTGCGGACGGCGACGATGGGATTCGACACGCCGGTGGTTCCGGGCGCGGTATAGCCGGTGACGGTGGACACCTCGGGATTCACATCCAGAAGGGCGCTGGTGTGCGTGATCTGGAGCGGGGTCACCAGGAGCTTGATGCCGACCGACTTGAACTGGGTGGTCGTGCTCACCGAGCCGGAGACCACGGTCGCGCTCTGGATGGGCACCTCCTCGCCGGTGATGATGCTCGCCTCGTTCCCCGCGCTCACGATGAGGTTGGGAGAACTCAAAATCTTCGCCTTGCCCTTCGTGATGAGCAACCGGATGTAATTGTCGAGTTGCCGGGTGTCGGTCGCCCAGGGACGGACGTTGATGAGGGCGCCCATTTCAGGGTTGGGGTTGCTGCCGGGGGTGGTGAGTTTGGTCCCGATCGTCTGCCCGAAGCTGGTCCCGCCGCCCGCGGGGTGCGAGAAGAGATGGTTGATTTCGTATTCGAGATCGCTGTCCAGAGTGACCTCGACGACACGGGCCTCGACCAGAACCTGCGGGATCGGCCGGTCGAGCGCCTCGACCGTCTGCTGGAGCATGGCCATCGTGTCCTTGGCGTCCGACACAATAAGGATGTTCATGGCGCGCGACGCCTGGATCATGCCCTCGGGACTCACGAAATTCTCCAGGAGATCCTTGAGGGCCTCCGCCTGGACGTTGCGGCAGGAATAGATGAGCGTGGATTTCTCGGCGCCCTCGATGAGTTGCGGGGGGATCGGCGGCGCCGGGGGTTTCTTCTCCTCGACGGGATCCGCGGCCGCCGGATAACGGTCCATCCGCGCGGGGCCGGCGGCCTCCGCGGGCGGCGGGGCGACGGACCGGCAGGCGCCCGCCAGGGCCGCCAGGGCGGCGAGAACCCCGCGGATGATGATGCGACGCGTGCGTGTTCGGTTCAAGGCATCCCTCCCGGATAAGCCGTGGTCATTCCTCGTTTTCCGATCGCGACATAACGTATCAAAAAAAGTGTCGGATACCAAATAAATCACAATTTCAGCATGGTGTTAATTCACCGGCGGCCACGTCGCCGCCACCGCCGCGGCGGGAAGGGGATTCGCCCCGATGTCCGTCGCCCGGACGACGCCGGTCATGTCCAGATAGAACGTCCGGATACCCGTGGTGTTGTAGGACACGGGGACACCGAAAATGTGCCAGGCGGCCGGAAGCCCGCCGATCTGAAACTGGTACCCCCCCTTCGTCCCGGTGGCGAGCACGGCATCCACGAAAGGCGGGACGGCGGCGCCCATCGCCGCGAGGTCCGCGTAGGCGTTGTTGGCCTGGTAATACAATCCCTCCCCCTGCTCGATGACCCGGAGCGTCTTGATGGCCGCCACCTCGCGCGAAAGGATCTGGGACCGCAGGAGCAGCGGAATCGCGATGGTCGCGACGATGGCGATAATCAGGACGACGAGGACGACCTCGATGAGCGTGAAGGCGCCCGCGCCGCCGCGGCGGGAAATCGGGGGGCGATCGTTCGCGCGGCGTGTCTTCATCCGGCGTCCATCAGGCGGGGTTTTTCGGAATTTCCTCGAGCATCCGGCGGATGTCCCGCAGGGGATCGCGGACGGCGGCCGGGGCATCCGGAGGCAGGGCGGCCTCCGCCTTCCGGGCCAGCGCCGCAATGTCCTCCCGGTCCTTCCGCAACCCCAGGCGCAGGGCCTCGACGGCCGCGGCAAGGTCCTGGAGGTGGTCGCCCTTCCGGAGATGCACCCCCGCGTTGAGATTCCCCTCCCGCATCAAACCGAGAATTTTCCTGAGCCGGTGCGCCGGGCCGGCCACGCGATGAGACTGGAGGACCAGGATGAATCCGAGAAGGAGCATCACCACCGTCATGAAGATGGCGGCCTGACGGAAGAGGAGCCGTATCTCGGAAAGGTAGGGGGCCAGCGTCTTCTCGTCCAGGACGGTCTGCAGGCCGCTGTAGAGGAGAACAAGGAGAACGGCCGCGACGGACAGCACCCCGGCCAGCCACACCCAGACCATGTGGAACTGGAGCCTCTGGTCCACCAGGAACCGCCGGCGGGGCTGACGTTTGGAAGGGGTTGTCATACGGTCATTTTGAGGGAGGCCGGGGGAAAAATCAAGCGGAATGACGGGGATCCCGGGAGCCGCTTCCCGCAGAATCGCCAATAACCAGCGGAAACCACACGGAATCATGGGGAACTACGGACCGAGATAAGCCCCGATCACGATGGACGTGTTCTTCAGGTTGGGATGAGGAGAAACCACCATCTTGATGTTTTTCTTGATGTCAGCGGTATATTCCCCGTCATTTTCGGAAAACGATATATTGTGTTCCTTGGCGATAAACGCGGCGATTGACCGTGGGTTGCCTTCCAGCGTGACGTTCGGGCCGGATACGAGATCAATGCCGAGCGTGCCGATATAGAGGACCTTGTGGCCAAATGCCGTGATGTTGTCGTTCGACCGGTAGAAGTTGCCTGCCGGCGTGAACCGCTTTTTGTCGGCGAGCATTTTCTTGAGTTCGATCGGCTCCCAGGTCACCGCGTCAACCTTGGCGTTCCACAGGATGGTGGATTCAATGAGTTGCGCTTCGGGCGACGGGCGGGTGGTGTGGGGTGTTGATTGGGATGCGGTCTGAGGGGTGGCCTGGCATCCCGCCAAACAGAAAACGATTGCGAAAAACGATGCGATGCGCATGAAATCTCCTTCGCAATTCGATTTTATCCGCCACATCCACACTCGCAATGGATTTTGGGGTCCTGCTTCAATCCTATTCGCCAATCGGCTTCGGGGAAGCGGTTTTCTCGCAATCGGTTCATCGCAAGCAGAAAAGGGGAAGGACGGTTGCGTTCGCCCCGCCGGACGGGTATCCTCACAGGCAAGTGATTTTCACATCATGAAAATCGGTCAATCGAAATTAAGCACACTTACCGTTCTGACCTGTTTACTTTGGTTGGAGTTTGCCTATGTCGTTTATAAGTTAACCACGGCATTCTCGGCGTTGGAAAAGTCATTCTCATGGAGGGTGAACTTCCTCTGTGCCATCAATCCACGGTTGGAATGGGTGCTTGCATTTGTTGTCGTGATCCTGTTGGTGGTCAAGGATTTCGCGATCAAGAGCGAGAAATGGCAACGTGTCATAAATGGTGTTTTTCTGGTGATTGTGCTTGTCATATTTGTCGAAGTCATGGTCGAGATTTTCGTGACCGGTCCTCTTGTTGTTATAGAAACACACCGGATGTTCGAGTAGAAGAACCGTGAACGTGGTCATTTCCCACCGCTGGCCCCGCTCCCCCACCGCGGCCATCCGCCTCCAGGAGCGTCTGCGCCAACGGGTGATCCCGGTGTGGGATGGTCGTGTCATCCGCACCATCGCCGGCGTGGATGTGTCCGTGAAGGACAACCGCGCCCGGGCGGCGATTGTCGTCCTGTCATTTCCCGATCTTGCGCCGGCGGAAACGGCCACCGCGGAAACGTCTGTGAAATTTCCCTACGTGCCGGGGCTTCTTTCATTCCGGGAGATCCCGGTGATTCTCCGGGCGTGGCGGCGCCTCCGCGTGATGCCGGATTTATTGTTCGTGGATGGCCAGGGGCGGGCCCATCCCCGCCGGTTCGGCATCGCCTGCCACCTCGGAGTGATTCTCGACCGGCCGGCCATCGGCGTCGGCAAGACGCGCCTGTGCGGGACGCACGACGAACCGGAAATCCGCCGGGGGTCGCGCGTCCCCCTGCGCGATGGCCGCGAGGTCATCGGAACGGTGCTCCGGACCCGGGACGGCGTCCGGCCGCTGTATGTCTCGATCGGCCACCGCGTGGACGCCGCCCGGGCGGTGAAATGGGTGCTGGCCTGCGCGACGCGATACCGTCTGCCCGAACCCATTCGGGCGGCGCACACGGCGGCGGGCATAACGCATACCTCGCAGAAACACCCTCGTCCGTCATGATGAGCGGATAGCGTATAGAAAGTAATAATCTTGCACCATTCAGTATTCTTTCTTCCCTATTCTCCACGCTACCCGCTATACGCTATTCTTCTCCCTCTATCCGCTACCTCCTATCCGCTTCCACGCTATTCCTGAACTCACCGGCGCGTCCTCGCGCGCCGGCCCCTGACGATTCGTCGGATCGGGAAGGAACGTTACTTCGTTTCCCCCTCTTTCGGCTTGTCCATGATTTTTCGCTACACCCGGCGGAGGGGCCGATTATAATGGCGCTCCGTTCCGGGGGGAGAGTCATGGGGTGCCGGGTGTTCATTCTTGCGGCGCTCCTGTTTCTTTCCGGGTGCGCCCACGCGGTCACCCGCGGGGAGCTCGAACGGGAGAAGGTCGCGGGCTGGGGCGAGACCCGCGAGGCCTGGTATTACATGGGCTCAAAGGACGGCTGGCATTACCTCCGGAGCGAGCGTTTTCTGGGGAATCGGACCTACCGCATCCGGGAGGGGGAACTGCCCATCGCCCCGGTGTTTCCCCTGGCGCGCGACCGGGGCGCCTGGCTGCGTATGCCCTGGGGGGAGAGCATCCCGGGCGACGCGGAGGCGGAGATCCGCCTCGTGAAATGACGGGAGGGCGATGATGGGCCTTTTCGGAAAAATCGCCGGCTGGTTCCGGGGCCGCCCGGAGGAATCCGCCGGCCCGGCGCCGGCCCGGCGCGCCCCGACCGCCCCGGACGCGGGCGCGGAACCGGCCCCCGAGGCCCCGAAACCGGAGGGCGCGGACATCCTCCGCCGCGTTGCGGGGTTCCGGACGCCGACCCCGGCCGGGGAACCGCCCGACTCCGCGCTCAACGAACTGCTCCACATCGTCGAGAATCGCCTCCAGAACGAATCGTTCGAGCTCCCCATGCTCCCGCAGGCCACCCTCCAGGTGCTGGACTTCCTGGCCGATCCCAAGGTGGACGTGGTCAACATCACCCGGATGATCAGCCGCGACCAGGTCCTCGCCACAAGCACCCTGAAGATGGTCAATTCCGCCTTTTACCGCGGGGAGAAGGAGATCACGGACCTCCGGCAGGCGGTGGTGCGCATCGGGCTTTACCAGCTCAAACTGCTCATGCTCACCATCTCCGCCCACACGATCATCCTTCAGGGAAAGGGCGTGACTCCGCTGGCGCGGCGGCTCTGGGAACATTCCGTCGGCTGCGCCGTGTTCGGCCAGCGGCTGGCGATGTATCTCACCCTCGAGGACGAGAGCGCGTCCTTCGTCGCGGGACTCCTCCACGACATCGGGAAGGTGGTGGTCCTCGAGATCATCCGGGACGTCTCCTGGGAGATGGAACGCAAACTCCCGGTCGATCACGTCCTGACGCGGCTCTTCGACGGCCACCACGAGCGCATCGGCGGAATCATCGGCCGCGCCTGGAAGCTTCCGGAGGCGACCGTCACCGTCATCACCGGCCACCACAAGGCCCCCGCGGGCCCCCACGCGTGCGCCGTGGCGATGATGATCCTGACCAACCAGATGTGCCGGACCGGGGACGACGCGGCGCCCCTCATCGCCACGGGGGCGCTCGCCGCCGCGGGCCTCACCGAGGACTCCCTCCGCGTCTTCCTGAAGGACTTCGCGGACATGACGGCGGAGATCGCGCACCGGCTCGAGATGTGAGTCGCGGGCCGGATTCGCCGGAAGCGGGAGGATCTCCTGCCGATTCCCGTGAAATTCCCTTGACGCGCAGGGACGGTTGTGGTATCCCATTCTCATCGAGGAGCGTTCACAATCTTTATATCCCCCAAGCGGGGAGAAAGGAGTTGGCGATGGCAGGCAAGGCAAATGCGGCGTTCATGAAGCCCCTCACGCCGAGTGCGGAACTGGCGGAGATTGTCGGGAAGGCCGCCCTTCCCCGGACGCAGGTCGTGAAGAAACTGTGGGCGTACATCAAGAAGAACGGCCTGCAGGACAAGAAGAACCGGCGGATGATCAACGCCGACGAGAAACTCAAGGCGGTGTTCGCGGGCAAGAAACAGGTGAGCATGTTCGAGATGACGAAACTCGTTTCGAAGCACCTGAAGTAAGTCCGCCGACTTTAGAACATCCCGCGCCCCGCCGGTGAAACACCCGGCGGGGCGTGTGTTTCGACAGGAGTTCACGGGTTCACGAGTCGAGATGAATGAACCTGAAAGGAATAACATCCCTGGCGATTGGCGCAACGGTCGCAATCGGGGGTGCCCTGTTGTTTGTTGATGTCATTCCACCGCCCTCACAAACCGCGGTGGCCATGCACATGTGCAAACGACGAGTCATGAGGCATGCAAAGGAGAACGACAAACTTCCCAACCGTCTCCATGATCTGAAAGAGATCGAGGGTTATGACAACTCGATCGAAGATGCATGGGGGCATGAGTTGCTCTACGGCATCGACACAAACGGACTGGTCACACTTACGAGTTACGGCAAGGACGGGAAACCGGGAGGAACCGACAAGAACTCAGACATGATCGGTATCTTCAGGACAAAACGCGAGGATGGACGATGGGCGGACGAATTCGACGAGTGGTTGAAGGATCCTTTTAAGGAATACGGAAAGAAACGTTCAAAACCTCCCCAATCTTCCCAATGCCCGAACTCTTGAACTCTTAAACTCTCGAACTCCTGAACGCTTCATTCCCGTTCCGTGTCCCCGTGGTCCTTCCATGTTTCCGTGGTGTCAAAATGCGCGTATAATTTCCGCGTAAACCCTCGCCGCCCGCGCCACGTCGGCAATCACGATATATTCGTCCTTCGTGTGGGCCTGGCGGATGGAGCCGGGGCCGAAGAGCACGCACGGGATGCCCGCGCGTTTGAACACGCCCGAGTTCGCCGCCCAGCGGGCCGTGGCGAATCGCGCGCGGCCCAGGATCCGGCGGCAGGCGCCCATGACCAGACGCGCGACGGGACTGGCCGCATCCTCCTCGAACGGCGGATAGTGCTGGATGATTTCGATCGAAAAGCGGACGCCCTTCGCCTCGCGGGTGAGAATCCGCCGGATGTCCGCGGTGACCGCCGCCGTCGTCTCGCCCGGCACCATCCGCCACTCCGCCTCGATCTCGCACCGGTCGGGGACCATGTTGACCTGGGCGCCCCCGCGGATGGTCCCGACGTTCACGGTCGGCGCCCCGAGCAGGGGATGGCTCCGGGCGGCCGCCCGGAGCGCCACCGGCCCCGCGAAGGCCGCGATCACCGGCTGCATGACGAGAATGGCGTTCACCCCGCGCTCGGGATGGGCGCTGTGGGCGGCGACGCCGCGCACGGCGATCCGCCAGCGCACCGCCCCCTTGTGGGCGCGGATGACGTCCAGATCCGTCGGCTCCCCCACCACGGCCGCGTCGGCCCGGAGGCCCGAGGCCATGAGGGCGACCGCGCCGTTCGCCCCGAGTTCCTCGTCGCAGGTGGAGGCCACCAGCACATCCGTCGGGGGACGGCCGTCCCGCGTGAGAATCTCCCGAAGCCCCAGAAGAATCGCCGCCATGGGTCCCTTGGTGTCGCAGGCCCCGCGGCCGTACAGGCGGCCGCCCCGCACGACGCCCCGGAACGGCGGCACCGTCATCCCCTCGATGGAAACGGTGTCGGCATGGGCCTCCAGGAGAAGCGTCCGGGACCGGTCGCGTCCGGCGAACCGCGCCAGGAGGTTGGGCCGGCCGGGAGAGATTTCCCCGACGACGACCCGCCCCCCCCATCGTTCGAGAAGCCGCCCGAGATGGTCCGCCAGGCGCCCCTCCCCGAACGGCGGCCCCTTCGGGATTTCCCGCCGGGGATTGACGCTGGGGATGGCGACGAGCGCCGAAAGGAGTTTCCGGGCCGCCGTGATTTCGGGGGGTGTGGGTTTCATGCCGTTCATGGTACCTTTGCTCCCCCCCCGATTTCAAGTTATACTGGGGGGCGTGAATTTGAAAATCATCAGTTGCGAGATTTTCTACCGGGAGATGTGCGCGCTCGCCGCGCGATCCCCCAACCGGACGGACATCGAATTTCTGCCCAAGGGGCTTCACGACATCGGCGCCCCCGGCATGCTCGCGCGGGTCCAGGCCGCGGTGGACGCCACCGGGGGGAAGGGATACGACGCGATTCTCCTCGGGTACGGTCTCTGCAACAACGGCGTGGCGGGACTCGCGGCGCGGTCGGCGCCCCTGGTGATTCCCCGGGCCCACGATTGCATGACGTTGTTCCTGGGCGGCACCGCCCGGTACCTCGAATACTTCTACGCCCATCCCGGAACCTATTTTCAGACCACGGGATGGCTCGAACGCGGAAGCGCCGGGGAGGACTTGAAGCAACTCACCATCGAAGGGAAAAACGGCGTCGGGTTGAGCCGGGCGGACTTCGTC
>JAZDJP010000019.1:0-8171 GCA_043803805.1 Planctomycetota bacterium | reverse complement strand
GAATTTCTGGCCGATGCTACTGGTTATGGGCGTGAGCATTTTCCCCATGTCCCGAATAAAGAGATACTGGATCATGAAGGATCGCGGCGGGGCGTTTGTCGACTTGGCCGGAGAAAATGATTCTTCGATTACACTGTCGTTCAGTAATTCGAGTGTTTTCTCCAGGATAAAAAGCGGACAATGAAATCCGTATCCCGGCTGATTGCTGACGGCTGATCGCTGACCGCTTTCCCTGCGGTATTTCTGCGAACTCCTGAACTCTTGAACTTTTCGCGGTCTTACGCGTCCATCATCCGCCATTTCCCTTTCACATCGAAATACCGGCGGTTTTCGAGGGCCTTCCGGGCGTCCTTCGGGCGGTTCTGCTTTTCGCGGACGCTGGCCAGGAACTGCCAGGCGTCGGCGTCGGCGGGGTCGGAGCGGAGAATTTCGGCGAGGCGGCCGGCGGTTTCGGGAAGATCGTTTTTCAGGTAGAGGTCCTGGGCCTTGGCGAAGAGGCGGTCGCGTTCCTCCCCGCGGCGGCGGCTCGACCGCCGGACGACAATCGCCGCGGTGTGCGCCAGCGCCGCCAGCCACACCAGGGCCGCGGCGGCCTCGAGGAGGCGCGACGAAACGGGAAACGCCGCAACGTTTGCCTCCTGGGCAACGGCCGGGATGGCGAGGGCGTAGAAGGGGATGGCCAGAAGCGCCCCGGCGAGTTCTCTCCGGAAAATCAACTGCCCGCCGCCGGGGAAGATGAGGGACAGGAGAATCGCGAGGATGTTCATGCGAGTCTGATCATTCTCCGCCGTGTTTCATGAGGCGGGCGATTATAACGGAAACGAGCCAGAGCGCCAGAAGGAGGATCCCGGGGTTGAAAAAGCCGACACGGAAGACAAAGGCGGCGTCGATCAGCAGAATGCCGCTCACTCCCGCGGATGTCCAGGGGTGAACCAGAGAAGAACAACGGCTTCTGGCTAGAATCCATGCATGCCGGCCGTGAATCATGGCGAGTATGGCAAAACATCCGATCGCGGCGAAGGCGGGTTGGGACGGGTAATATATCTTGTATGTCATGGGGGAGAAAATGAGTCCCATCAGGATTTCAACAGCGCCGAGGACGAGTCCGGCCATTCGAAATTTTTCCTCGAGCAGACTGATGGTGGTGACGCCCATCGTGTACCAAAACAGGGACAAGGCGAACGGTAAAAGCATGAAGACGTCGAAAAAAAACGGGGAGAAGCCGACATATGTAAACATCATGTGGGGATGGGGCATGCTCACTGCCGCCATGCCGCCCAGAAACATATTCAGTGCTCGGCAAAGGCCCATCAGGCCCGTGCCGAGGTTGGGGCTTTCGTTTTTTCCGAAAGCGTAGAGGAGAATGGATATGGCCAGAAGGCCGGCCACTCCGGCGGTCTTTCGGCCGGACATCGTGGCGATCAGAATCCCGGACGCGATAAGGGCAACGCCGAACAGGGCGGCCCCGGTCCGTGAGATCCGACCTGACGGAATGGGGCGGTCGGGATGCAGGGTTTTATCACGGGGCGCATCCGCGACATCATTCAGAACGAGACCACCGGCATAAAGACAGAGGGAAGAGAGAATCGGCGGAAGAATCCCCGCCACAAACGCGTCGGGGGAAGGGAATTCAAAAATGAATTGGAGGGGGAGGAAAAAACCGGCAATCGGATCTCCGACGGCTGTGATGAGCGCGGCGGGCCGGACAAGCGCAACGTAGTCCTTGAGCCGCGAACGCAGAACATAACCGCTTGTCGACATGGGGGTTATTATAGGAAATATTTTTTTAAATGGCATGTTTATGCTTGACTGTTTTCATTCGTCGGTAGAATGGGGCGCCAATATGGCTACCGCGAAGAAAACAGTCGTGAAAGCGAAGGCGAAGAAGACGGCCAAACCGGTCAAGTCGGCCAAGCCGGCGAAGGGCGCCCGGGGGATCAAGCCGGTGACGATCGTCCTGGCGCCGCCTCCGAAGATGCCCAAGGGCCCGTTGAGCGCGGAAGAGCGGAAGAAGTTCAAGGAGTTGCTCCTGGCCCGCCGCCGGATCATTTCCGGCGACCGCGACCAGATGAAAGAGGGGGCGCTCAAGGGTTTCGAGGGCGACCGGGTCGTCCGCTACGAGCATCCCGCCGACACGAGCAGCGAGAGTTTCGAGCAGGAGTTTCTCCTCGGCATCATTCAGAACGAGGAGGAGGAGCTTCGCGACATTGACCTGGCTCTCGAACGCATTCGCAACAACACCTTCGGAGTCTGTGAAGGATGCCAGAAGAACGTTCCGAAGGCGCGCCTCAAGGCGATTCCCTACGCCCGCCTGTGCGTGGAGTGCAAGCGCAAGGAGGAGGGCGGCGAGGGGCCCGCGAATTAGCCTTTTGGGTCGCCGTCATCGCCGGGGTTCTCCTCGACCAGGTCTCCAAGTTCGCCGTTGCCGGTTCGCTTGAACTCAACGGGTACGTCACGATCCTCCCGGGTTTCCTGCGATTCACCTACATCACGAATACGGGGACGTTCTGGGGAAATCTCCGGGGATACAATACGTTCTTCGTCGGGTTGTCGTTTGCGGCCCTCGCGTTCATCCTGTATCTCCGCTACATCGCCCCGCCCCGGGGGAGGTGGCTCGGGGCGTCTCTGGCCCTCATCCTCGCGGGGGCGTTCGGGAACCTGATCGATCGGATCGCCTTCGGCTGCGTCCGCGACTTCATTGACTGCCATGTCGGCGAACGCTACCATTGGCCGGTCTTCAACATTGCCGACTCCCTGATCTGCGTGGGGCTGGCCATTTACATCGCGGGCACATGGGGCGTGAAATCCGAACCCGCCCCGACCGGGCCGCCGGCGGAGGGATCGCCGGAAGGATAAGCCGTCATTTCCGGAGGGAAAACATGCATCTGGGCAATGAGGTTCTCTCGGTGCCCGTGGCGGCCGTCTCCGGCGCGGTGGCCATCGGGGCGGTGGCGCTCGCCGCGCGCCGGTTGCGGCGGACGGCGGAACCCGCGAAAGTTCCGCTCATGGGGGTTCTCGGGGCGTTCGTCTTCGCCGCCCAGATGGTCAATTTCCCCGTCGGGTTCGGGGCGAGCGGCCATCTTGTCGGGAGCATCCTCCTGGCGGTGCTTCTCGGCGCGGACGCGGCCTTTCTCGCCATGGCGTCCATTCTGGTCATCCAATGCCTGATTTTCCAGGACGGGGGAATTCTCGCGCTCGGGTGCAACATCCTGAATATGGGGCTTCTGCCGTGTTACGGCGGCCGATGGATGTATGACCGGATCGTCCCGGCCGGCCGGGCGACGCCCTCGCGGGCCTGGCTCGGGATGTCCCTCGCGTGCCTTGTCACGGTTCCCCTCGGAGCGGTTCTGGCGGCCCTTGAAATATCCATTTCCGGCGTGAGCGACGCCCCGCTCCGGACACTTCTCTGGTTCATCGCGGGAATTCATGTCCTTATCGCCTTCGGGGAGGGGATTCTCACGTTTGCCGTGGTCGGATCGCTTGCGCGGATGAGGCCGGACCTCGCGGGTCTTGACGGCGCCGGACGGGTGTCTTTGCGGGCCGTGACGGCGTCCCTCGCGGCGGCGGCGGCCGTCGTGGCGGGGTTTCTGTCGCTGGTGGCGAGTTCCCTCCCGGACGGTCTGGAACGCACCCTGGAGCACCTCGGCGTCCGGCCCGCGCCGTCTCCCGCGGACGGCGTTCAGGCGGCAATCGCCCTCTTCCCGGACTACACCCTTCCGGGGCGCTCCGGCGTCTGGCTCACCCCGGCGGCGGGGCTCATCGGCACGGCGGTGACTCTCGCGGTCGTCTGGATCATCTCCCGGTTCCTCCGGCGAAAATCGCCTCATGCACCACGCCTATCTTGACCACTATGCGGACGGGGACAGCCCCGTTCATCGCCTCGACCCGCGGGCGAAGCTCGTTGCGGCGCTCGCGTTCACGGTGGCGGTGGTGTCCGCGGGACGGTATGCCGCCGGCGGCCTCCTTCCCTTCGTGATTTTCCCTTTCGGGATGATCGTTTTCGGGGGCGTCCCCGGACGGTTCGTCCTGGGCCGTCTCGCGTGGGGCGCGCCTTTTGTGCTGATGATGGCGTTGCTCAATCCGCTGTACGACGCGACGCCGGTCGCGGTCCGGTTCGGCGGGGGGGAGTTCGTTCTCCGCCGGGGATGGATTTCCGGCGCCGGCATTCTCCTGAAATACATTCTTGCCGGCGCGGCGGTGATGGCGGTCGTCTCGACGACGAAATTCGGGGATTTGCTCAAGGGGCTCCGGTCCCTCGGCCTGCCCCGGCCGTTCATCCTGCAACTGGCTTTCGTCTATCGGTATATTTTCGTCCTTGCCGACGAGGCGATGCGGATGCGCCGGGCGGCCCGGGGGCGCGGTTATCCCGGGAGGGCCGTGCGCGGCCGGCTCCGGATGTGGGGGGGCGTGACGGCCTCGCTTCTGCTCCGGACCATCGAACGCGGCCAGAGGATCCATCTGGCCATGGCGGCCCGGGGGTTCGACGGGGAGGTGCGTGTGCTCGCGCCGTCCGCCTTCGGCTGGCGGGATGCCGTGTTCACGGCGGGGGCGTTGGGGTTTGTCATCCTGGTGAGGTTCAGTCTTGCCGGCATTGCTTGACATCCGCGGGCTTTCGTACGCCTATCCCGACGGGACGCCGGCCCTTCGGGATGTGGGATTCTCCCTGGCGGCGGGGGAGCGCGCCGCCCTGGTCGGGCCGAACGGGGCCGGGAAGTCCACACTTGTCCTGGCGCTGGGGGGATTTCTTCCCGCGGGCGGGTCGGTCCTGGCGCCGGGGGAGGCCTCCGGCGCGGCGCATTCGCCCCGGCGGGGGGTCGGGGTGGTTTTCCAGGACCCCGACGACCAGTTGTTCATGCCGACGATTTTCGACGACGTCGCCTTCGGCCCCGTGAACCAGGGACTGCCCGAGGGCGAGGTTCGCGCGCGGGTGGCGGACATCCTGGGACGGCTGGGGCTTGCGGGAATGGAGAAGAAGGCCCCGCACCACCTCTCGGCCGGCCAGAAAAAAATCGCCGCCATCGCCGCGGTCCTCGCCATGCGGCCGGAGATCCTGATCCTCGACGAGCCCATGGCGGACCTTGATGCCCGGGGGCGTCGGCGACTGGCGGACATTCTCGAAGGACTTCCCTGCGTTATCCTTCTCACGGCCCACGACATCTCCGTCGTGCCGGCGGCGTTCCGGCGGGGGATGATTCTCGACGAGGGACGGATTGTCTTCGACGGGACAATGGAGGCGCTTCGGGCCGATCGGATGCTCCTCGGGAAACACGGGCTGGAGGCCTGACCCCGGCGGTTCCGGTTTTTCGTAGAGGTGATTTTCATTGGGGAGGACGTCATGCCTTCATCGCCTGCTTCCGACGAACTCCGCCGCATGGACGCCTGGTGGCGCGCGGCGAATTACCTCTCGGTGGGCCAGATCTATCTTTTCGACAACCCGCTCCTGCGTGAACCGCTGAAGGCGGAGCACGTCAAGCCGCGGCTCCTGGGCCATTGGGGAACGACGCCGGGGCTGAATTTCATCTACGTCCACATGAACCGGGTCATTCGGAAATATGACCTCGATGCCATCTTCATCGCGGGGCCCGGGCACGGCGGGCCGGCGGTGGTGGCGAACACGTATCTCGAGGGGACGTACGGCGAGATTTACCCGGACGTCACGCCGGACGCGGAGGGGATGAAACGGCTCTTCACCCAGTTTTCCTTTCCCGGCGGCATCCCCAGCCACGTCGCCCCGGAAACCCCCGGCTCCATTCACGAGGGGGGGGAACTCGGCTACGCCCTCGCCCACGCCTACGGGGCCGTTCTCGACAACCCGGATCTTTTCGTCTGCTGCGTGGTGGGGGACGGGGAGGCGGAAACGGGGCCTCTGGCCGCGAGCTGGCATTCCAACAAATTTCTGAATCCGGCCACGGACGGCGCGGTTCTGCCGGTCCTTCATCTCAATGGCTACAAGATCGCCGGGCCCACGGTCTTCGCCCGGATGAGCCGGGCCGAGGTCGAGGCGTTCTTCCGGGGATGCGGCTACGCCCCCGTTTTCGTCGAGGGGGACGATCCCGCGGTCATGCATCCGGCCATGGCCGCCGCGATGGACAACGCCGCGGAGGAGATCCGGCGGGTCCAGGCGGACGCCCGCGCCAACGGATTCTCCCGCCGGCCGATATGGCCGATGATTGTCCTGGTGACCCCGAAGGGCTGGACGGGGCCGAAGGTCGTCGGCGGAAAGCCCGTCGAGGGCTCGTTCCGTTCCCATCAGGTGCCGCTCGCCCACCCGCGGGAGAGCGCGGAGGAATTGCGCGCGCTCGAGTCTTGGATGAAGCATTATCGTCCGGAGGAGTTGTTCGACGCGAACGGGCGCGTGACGGCCGATATCGCCACGCTTGCACCGGCAGGCGCCCGGCGGATGGGGGCGAATCCCCGCGCCAACGGCGGGGCGCTCCTCCGGGACCTGCGTCTGCCCGATTTCCGGGACTACGCCGTCGCGGTGCCCTCGCCCGGCGCCGTCGAGGGGGAGGCGACACGGGTTCAGGGGGTGTTTCTCCGGGATGTCCTGGCGGCCAACCCCGACAACTTCCGGGTCTTCAGCCCCGACGAGACGGCCTCCAACCGGTGGAATGCCGTGTTCGAGGTCACCCGCCGCCGTTCCGTCGCGGAAATCCTCCCGACGGACGATCACGTCGCCCCGGACGGGCGCGTCATGGAAGTCCTCTCGGAGCACCTCTGCCAGGGCTGGCTCGAGGGGTATCTCCTCACCGGGCGGCACGGGTTCTTTTCGTGCTACGAGGCGTTTATCCATATTGTGGATTCCATGTTCAACCAGCACGCCAAGTGGCTCAAGGTGACGCGCCGGATCCCCTGGCGGCGGCCCATCGCGTCGCTGAATATTCTCCTCACGTCCCACGTATGGCGGCAGGACCACAACGGGTTCAGCCATCAGGATCCGGGGTTCATTGACCACGTCGTGAACAAGAAGGCCGAGGTGGTGCGCGTGTATCTGCCGCCGGACGCCAATACGTTGCTGTCGGTGACGGATCATTGCTTGCGGAGCCGCCACTACGTCAACGTGATTGTCGCCGGGAAGCAGTCCGCGCCCCAGTGGCTTTCCATGGAGGCGGCCATCCGGCACTGCACGGCGGGCATCGGCATCTGGGAATGGGCGGGGACCGAGGGCGACGGGGAACCGGATGTGGTGATGGCCTGCTGCGGGGACGTCCCCACCCTCGAGACGCTCGCCGCGGCGGCCATCCTGCGGGAGAAGATCCCATCGCTCAAGGTCCGGGTGGTGAACGTGGTGGACCTCATGACGCTCCAGCCGCCGGGGGAGCACCCGCACGGGCTTCCGGACCGCGACTTCGACGAGATGTTCACCACCGACCGGCCGGTCATATTCGCCTTCCACGGCTACCCCTGGCTCATCCACCGTCTGGCCTACCGCCGGACCAACCACGGCAACCTTCACGTCCGCGGCTACAAGGAGGAGGGGACCACGACCACCCCGTTCGACATGACGGTGATGAACGATCTGGACCGGTTCCACTTGGCGGGGGATGTGGTGGACCGGGTGCCGGGCCTCGGCGCCCGCGGGGCCCATCTCAAGCAGTGGGTCCGCGACCGGCTCGTGGAACATCGGGAATACGTCCGGCGGCACGGCGAGGACATGCCGGAGATACGGGAGTGGAAGTGGAAAGGGTGAAGCGGGGAAAAGTGCTGAGTACAGAGTGCTGAGTGCGGAGGAAATTCCGAATGGCGAATGCCGAATTTAAACCGAAAACCGGAAAAGTTCGCGAGTCAGCGAGTCGGAGAGTCTCGGAGTCTGGGAGTCGGAGGAAATTCCGATCATCCTCCGTAGCTTTAGCGGAGGAGGATCGGAATTTCATTCGTGCTCAGCACTCAGCACTTCTCTCGTTCCCCGCCCCCCCCCCCCCGGATGTTTTCCCCTGCATCCCCGCCGCCGTTCCGTGTACAATGCCGAACTTTGAGTTTCACGCGAGTCTTGCATGCCCGACACCGACGAACTGCAACCCCCTGTCGTCTCCCGGTACACCTACCGCGGCCATATTCTCGCCGACGCGTTGAGCAATCTCTTCGTCGGGATGTTCGGGATGAACGAGATCGTGGCCCGGAAGACCCTTGGGGCCGGGGATCTCGAAATCATCGTTCTCGTCACCGCCGGG
>JAZDJP010000018.1:0-39408 GCA_043803805.1 Planctomycetota bacterium | reverse complement strand
GTTTGGGCTGCCTGCGGCCCCGGCGGGCAACTCCGGTCGGGCTTTGCCCTCCCTCCGTTTCCCGCCGGGGCCATTCTACCACCCTATCGGGTGTCTCGCTCCTTCAGGGGGCCAGTATGCCCCCTCCCCCCACCCCGCCTCGCAGGCCGGAGGCGAAGTGATGGGTTACGTCCGCAACCCCACCGCGCAGGACCCGTTTGACCAGACATTCAACCTCGATAAGTTGGCGAACTGGACGAGTTTTGTCGAGGAAGGCACGACCGAATACAGAACACACAGCATCGCCAATGAATTGACGGCGCGGGACTCGACCAATCTCACCCATGATGCGAACGGCAACCAAACTTCGGACGGAACGTTTGCCTTTGAGTGGGACGGACTGAATCGTCAGAAGGTGATGAGGAACGGTTCGACCCTGCGGGCAGAATACTTCTACACGGCGGATAATCGCCGCGTGGTGAAGAACATCGACACGAATAGCGACGGGACGCTGGACAAGGAAACCCGCTTCTACTTCGACGGCAACGTCATCATCGAGGACCGCGACTCGTCGGATGCCCTCGCTCGCGAGTACGTGAACGGATTGCAGTACATAGATGAAGTGATTCTGGTGAAGCAGTCGGGCGGGACCATCAATTATTATCTGCACGACCCGAGATTCAGCGTGTTCGGGTTCACGGACACATCAGGCAGCGTAACCGAGCGGTACAACTACACGGCCTACGGCAAACAGGCCATCTTCGACGCCTCCTACAATTCCCGGAACACCCCGACCGTGGACCAGGAGCGCGGGCACACGGGGCAGACGGAGGATAGGGAGGGGCCGTTACAGAATTTCAGGAATCGGCCTTATCATGCGGGGGAGGGGAGGTTTATCAGTCGAGATTGGAGATACTTTGATGGGATGAATCTCTATAAAGCGGGTTATGTGCCAAGTGGAACAGACCCGAGCGGACTTCTGGTATGGAATAAGGATAAATATATTCATGTTCATGTTATTAATTTTGAAACAGATTTTATCGATGACTGGCCTATCGGTTCAGGTAAGAAGGCGAAGGTTGCGGAGGCTGAGCGGGACACTCTTGGTATGACAATCCCAAGGCTTAATATTTCTGTAACCTGTGTTTGCCGTGGGAGTTGGCCGACTGAGTGGTATCTATCAGCGTCCGTAAATAATGTTGTGATAAAATACTATTATGATATGTACCTGACGACTACGTATAAGTCAGATGAGCACCTGCAGTTTGCGCTTCAGAGTGAGTTGGAACATGTGGCAGATTTCGATACGTGGGAAAAAACGGGGAAGATGGAGGCACTTAAATTGGAGCGGGAATATTTTAAGGTGGGGTATTTGAAAAGAGTGTATTGCGAGAATGCCATATCCGTAGCCTTTTCCCAGGCCTTGGTTAATTCTTTAACTAGGGCAATCAACGATAGCAGCACAAAACGTCACGCCAATCATGGACATGATTGGGATTTTTATGGTTATGTACCGCTCCCCAAACCCCAGGTTGGTGAATAGATGGATTGCCGACCATAAGGGAAGGGGAAGGGAAGCAAATTCATAAAGCACGGGAGTTGGAATCACAAGGAGTTTTGAGCAGGGCGACGGCGTGTGTATGCCCGGACTTACTGTATTGGAAGTGGATGATGGAGGGGGGATAAAACAATGACTACCGAACAACGTCTGGAGAGTATGGAACGGCAATTGGTTTGCATGAAGCGATTCAACCGTTGGTTGTTGGTCGCTGTGGGGTTGATTGTCGGGGGGTGGGGAATGCTGAACGTTGGGGGCTTGCGTCCCAACATCATGGCACAAGCGGCAGAGGCTGACGGCAAGACGGAGAAGGTTATCCGCGCTAACAAATTCATTGTCGAAAATGAAATGGGCAAGGTCCGTGCTGAACTGTCCATGAATAAGGAAGGTCCAGTATTTTTCCTGAACGACGCGAATGACAAACCTCGAATCACAATGGGTATTCAAAGTGAGGGTGCTACGTTGAATTTGTGCGATGAGAACGGGATAGTCCGTGCCATGTTATGCGTGAAAAAGGGCGAGTCAGTGCTGAGCATGTTCAATGAGGAAGGCAACCCTCGCGCAGGATTGACTGTGTCCAAGGACGGGCCGAGACTTAATATGTTTGGCGAGAGTAACAATGCCACGACTACGTTGGAGATTAGGGAGCGAGGGCCAAGGTTGTTTCTGACTGACAAGAAAGGCACATTTTGGTCCACGCCGAAATGGTGAAACAGCCACCCCGCCTTCCCCCCCTCCCCCGCCTCTCCCGCCTCGCGGGCCGAGCGGAACGAGCGGAACAGAGGCCGCGACCACGGAACAAGGTCCCGCACGGGACAAGGTTCCGTAGGCAGTGGGTAGGCGTGGCGCACGGGAGGGGAAGTGAGGGCGGGCTTGGTTGTCGGTTACTTCAGCAATTCTTCGCACAAACGGCGTTTGATAGCCGCTCCCCGGAATCCGGGGACCATGCTTACGAGATTTCCGTAAAATCGCGGTCAGTGCGCCACTTTCCCGTCGCCGGGGACTCGGAACGCGGCGCGCGCGGGTTTGGTGTCCCCGACCAAATTCCCATCGTATATTTTACCAAATTGATTGCGTAAGGAAATTGACCTGAAAAGCGGTCGATTCCCGAGATCCTGAAAATTTTGGAGAAAGCGGGTGTAGTTTTGATGGGAATTCGGGAATTCCCGAATTGTCGTTGTAGAAGTAAGGGGCTCCGCCCCTTACCAACCCCGGGATTTAACGCATTGGGCTCAAAGCGGGATGAAGAGGCGGAGTGAGGGGCGAGGCGCATCCGCCCCTCACGATAAGTTTTTCCAATGCGTCCCAATCCGGCATCCGCCCCTCGGCCTGGTAACCTCTCCGCGCCGCCCGAATCGCCTGATGGAGTTCCGGCCATTCCTGTGACTCATCCTCGGCTTCGTGGAGATGGCCCACGGCCCGGAGCCGGTGGGCGTAGCCGTCATTGACCTCGGCCAGAAGCACGTAGGCCGCCCCGAGATGCTTCTCCACGCATTCCATGCAACTCGGCCGCACCGGGATCGGCTTCGCCGCCGAGACCCCTCCCCCACACCCACAGGGTTTGCGTTCCGGGGGATTTGTTTCGGACCGAAACAAAAACATGGGCCGAAACTCGCCGTCGAGCGTCGCGGCGGAGGCACGGCATAGAAACGGGACATCCCCTGGATGGAGCCGCGCGAGAAACGTGATCGTCCATCCGGATTCCGTCTTCTGGACAATCGGCGAAAACAACTCGACATGATCCGGCAGGCGCGTCGTGATGCGACGCGGGGCGTCATGACCCGCCTGCGCGTAGAGTTTCCCCTCCCGCGAAAACACATTCACATCCATCGCCATCCCTCAAAACGCGTATTGGCAATTCCAGCATGTCATTAATACATTCGGCACGCACGTAAGACACTGAGGACACCGTTTCCGTCCCGCGCCGCAGTCGAATTCATACCCGCACCAGCCGCAGATTTCCGTACTGGCCCCGACCACGTACCCGCATCGGGGGCAGGATTTCCAATCCTCCGCCGGGCAAACCGGGAGATCCAGGATATCCTGCCACGTGAGCACATATTCCCCGCAAATGCGCACGGCCATCCGGAAATAATCCGCCGCGTAATCATCACATATTTCGTCCTCGACCGCCTGCCACACCTCTTCCGTGTTTGTCAAACACCCGACCATCAGGAATGCGCAGCATATCCAGTTCGATGCGTTGTACCGCCCCGCCCAGGTCCCAAGGTCAAGCACATCCGGAAGCCCCGCCAGACGTCCCGCCGCATCCACATCCCCCATCGCCAGGATGCCCCATTCGATGTCATAAATCCGCCAGATGGACCCCGGCGGCGCCATCCCGGCACCCCGATACGGCGTCAAATCCCATGTCTCAAAAATTTCATGCACGTCATACCACCACTCTCCCACGGGAGGCTGCCACACCCGACACGGACAGCTGATATGCCCGAGAATCTGATGGGCGATGACAAATGGCGTGCACGCGCAGCAATCCGGGCACTCGCCCGCCTCTCCCGAAAATATCGCCGTCCTGCCGCCCGGGAGAAGGCCGCGTTTACCGCCCGGTCGAAGCACTGCATTCCCGCGCGTCGCCATCTACCCTTCTCCGGAGGAACAGGCCTCCTGGTCCACGGTTTCGTTGATCCAGCCGAGAGCGAAACCGTTTTCGTGGAGATGGGCGTATCCGAACGTCGCCTCGATCATCCGCCCCACAGGAGGACGTTTCCATTGATGGGGCGAGAGGGTTGGGGAAACGTCCGCTAGGAGCATCTCATCCGTGATCATGTCCCGAACATCATACGTGTAGGAGGCCGGCACGGTTTCATCCCCCGCGGCGCCTCCGGTTTTCACCAATTTCACGGGAAACACCCCCGGCGATGTCCCGAGCCGTACCACCGCCCACTCATACTCATCCGTCCCTCCGCCATGCCAAAGAACCTCCGCCGAGCCGTTTCCCCACTCGGTAAGGTGTCCCGAGACGCCATCCGTGATGTCGGCACGCCGGCACGTTATCCCCGTGGGCACAGCCACTTTCACGGGAGTAATTCCGAGAATCATGGCACGTGCGAACATCCCCGACCCCACCGGCTCCTGGAGTACCCCGAATCGGCCGCGATGTTTGGTGATGTCGGGAACCACTCCGGCCAAGATGGGATGGTTTTTGAATTCCCGGTCGTTGTCTTCGGGTGAAATGACAATCTCGTCCAGCCCCAGCACATCAAACCGCTCCCGGGGGCCGCCAGAGTCATTTCGGACAAGGAGAATGCCCATCGGGGCGAAAAACGGATTTTCTCCTCCTGTGATGCCCACCAGGCGCTTCTTGTGAACTTCCGCCGCGTCAATGAATGCGTTATAGGCCCCCGCAGGGATGGAAAGTCTTTGCCCGGGAAACACTTTTTTTAGGTCGTTACCGGCCATGGCTATATTCCGATTCCAAGTGTGGAAAAGTCGCCGTCGGGGTACACCTTCTCGACATAGGCCGCGATGGGGTGCCGGATGAGTTGATGGACGTCATCGTCCACATCCGGTGCGTATTGCACCCAAAGATAATCCCATCCGCGTTTAACAATGGGCCCAATGTCGCCCACCATGATGTCATTCCGGTTGGGCTGGGCGGCGAACTTGAACGTGATTTCCCAGTCGTCGTCGGGAGCCGTGCCGCGTCGCGCGCCGGAAGCCCCGAGAAACAACCCCTCCCCGGGCGCGAGGCCCCGGAAAAGACCGGAATTCACCGTTCCCGTGGCCCGAAACAGGGCACCCTGATAGGCCAGAGTCACCGTCGAGGCCGGGAGGATATGCGTTTCGGAGAACGCATACACCGGGATGGTGATATCCACCCCCTCGACGCGTTCCCCGTCAAAACCAATGGCCCCGCCGAGTTTGTCGGAAGCGCCAGGGCCGTAGCGGCTGATGGTTTGCAGGCTTTGGGTGATGTGCTGCATGCCGCCGCCGGTATCGAATGTGAATACCGGCTCGGGGGGATCCTCCCCGCTGGCGGGTTCATCGCTTTTTTTGTATCGGACCACGGCCTTCCAAGTGTCGGCATTCACCCGCTCGGAAATCTCGATGGATTCGCGAGGCATGTCGGCGTAGTCCTCGGGTGCCGCCACGAGCACGGCCGATTTCACCTCGTCCTCGTCCGTCGCCCCGCGCACCAGGTAGGGAATCTCCGCCGTGAGGCTTGCCACCTCCGGATGGGTGTTTACGACCTCGGTGCGACCCTGAAAGAGTTCCTCGACGACGGCGGGCATGTACGGTTCCCTCGGATTTCAGATTTCAGATCAACCCCGACGTTGCCGTTTCGCGGAAATCGCCGGCGAAGCGGGGTGACGGAACCGCCCCGTCCCCTCGAGCCTGGGCGGCTCGCGGCTCTCTCTTGAGCCCTCCCCCGCATCCACCCACCAGCGACAGTCTTCCCCCTTGGGATACACCCGCGTCCAGCCAAAGGGCGACTCCCGGAGAAGCCGTTTTCGATCCGCATGGCCGCAAAGGAACTTCACGTACCGAAACTGGTAGCCCCACCACTTGGCGAATCCCTGGCGTGTCCATTCCTTCCGGCACCGCGTCCCGAGGCGCGTAATCATGAGACGCGGATGCACCGGCCCGCCGTGCTCGTCCACATAAAGGTCGGTCTTAATGAATCCGCCATATAACCACGAGGACGCCTGGTAGACATAGCCAGGCTTACCCCGGAGGCCATCCGCCCATGAAAACAGGAGTTTCACATCCGGGCAATTTCGCCGAATCCACTCGGCCGAAAGCGCAATAAAATGTGATTCGGAATTCCGGGGCTGGTCCTCCCGGAGGCAGAGGCGGTTGAGTTCGAGGTAATCGCCTGTGTTCAAACTCGGGAAAAGTTTCTGGATGGTGTGCCTGGGTCGGACGCCGTAGCCCCACATGGCGACCGCCGAGATTTCTCCTTTGTCATCCCGCAGGGCGAGGTTTACCAGGCAGTGCGGCGGGAAAATCTTGGAGTAATGCCAGCATCGGACAAACTGCTTCGCCTCCGGAAGTGCGATCCGCTCCACGGCATTCACATCCAACGCGAAGTTCGTCATTTCCGTAGCCATGGGGCTTCTCACTCGAAGGCCAGCGCCTCGTCCTCTTCCATCTTCTGGGCTATTTTTTTGGTGTTCCTGGCGGTTTCCTCGGCGGCGCGTGCCGTGCGTTCCTCGGCCGCCGTGGGGCCCACGCCCATCCGATTCGCCGCCTCCGCCGTGAATGTCCCAACCACATCCATCTGGATGGCCCGCTCAAGTTCCGGCATTGCCGCGTCAATCTTCTCCTGGAACGCTCCGATGTCGGGAGGCGTGACTTCCGGTGGCGGCGTGGGTTGCTCCCGTGATTCCATCGCGGCACGCTTCTCCTTGGCCTCCTGGATGGCGGCACGCCATTCGTCTTTGGCCTTGGCCAGTTCCTCCTCGGAGACTTTCATTTCCGCCGCATATTGGTCTCGCCGGGCTTGGTCTTCTTCGTCGGCGGTCTCGGCAATGGCGATGACGACCTGCTGGCGTTCCTTTTCGATTCCCGTGAGTTCTCGTTCGCCCTCGATGCGGTCGTCGAAGACACCCCGGGAGACCTCGATGTTTTTTCTCTCCGTTTCCTCGTCGATGCGCTTATTCACGGACTCGACGTCGATGGAGGAATCAAAATTCCCGACGACCTTGGTCCACTGCTTGGCAAACCACCCGATGAGCGAGTTCCAGGTCTTGATAAAGAATCCGGCAAATCGATTGAGGACATCCGCCCAGAAATTGACCGTCGTGGCCCAGATTTTCTTCAGGTCGTACCACGCCTCGGCCACAAGAACCACCGCACCATAGAAAAGGTCATTTGTGGTCTGGAAGAACCAGTCCTTGAATTCCAGCCACCAGGTTTTGAGATTGTTGATGCCAGCACACCAGACGACCTGAAGCGAAAGCCAGAGGATACGTGCCGCGAGGGTCACATCCCCGGCCGCCAGAGCGTCCTTGATGCCCTGAAAACTCTCCAGGGCGAAGGATTTCAGGTCGCCGAAGCGTTCGCCAAGCCAGGAAAGGGCCTCTCCACCCGCGCCCGTGGCCCAGAGGATGATGCCGCCGATGCCGGCAATGGCGGTGATGACAAGGCCAATCGGCGACAGGATAAACCCCAGTGCCGCCGACACAACCGAGGCGAAGGCACCGAACGCCGTGCCGAGTGCCGAAAGGATGCTTCCCAAGGCCACAAATGCCGCGCCGGCGCCGAGGACGATTGCGCCGATCTTCAAGATGGAAATCACAAGGCCCTTGTTCTGGGCGAGCCAGTCGCGGAACGCGCCGACGAGGGTCACGATCTTACCCGCGATTTCCGTCAGCAGCGGCGCAAGCGCCGCGCCGACCGTGACCACGAGCGACCGAAGCGACGCCCACACCCGGTCGAGGGCATCGTTAAAGACCGCCGCCGCACGGGCGTCCTCCGAGGACATCACAACGCCCAGGCGCCTCGCCTCCGCCCGCGCCTCGGCAAGACCATCCATCAGGGGAAGAAGTGATGTCCCGGACCGGCCAAACACTTTCATCGCGGCCGCCGCCCGGAGTGCCGGGTCTTTTATCTCTTGGAGGCGCTTGCCGATGGCCATGAATTGCTGGTCGGGGGAAAGCGCGATGAGTTGCTCGGCGGAAAGACCAACTCGGGCCAGCGCCTCGGCTGCCGATTCGGACCCCGCCGCCGCGCCACCGATGGTGCGTTGCATGTTGCGGATGCCAATCTCAACATCCTCCAGATTCGCCCCGGATAGTTCGGCGGCGTAGCCGAGTTCTGAAAGCGACTCCACGCTCATCCCGGTGCGAATGGCCATTTTGTCGAGTTGATTGCCCATGGTGGCGAAGCTTTTGGCGGAAGCGAGAAGCGGCGTGACGATCCCCGCGCCAACGGCCATCATGCTCATGCCGATGTTGCGCAAACCCGCGCCGAAGGACTGAAGTTTGCGCGAGGCGGCCTGCAGGCCCTTGATGAGATTGGAATCGTTCACCGACATTTCAATATAGGCCGCACCCGCGCGGATGCCTGATGCCGACGGCATGAATCATTTCCTCCGAGCGGAATTCGAGGTCGCAGATTGCGACCTCAACCGCTCACATTCCTCGCCTTCATCCGGAAGGCAATACCAGCCTTCCGGGAGATCAACCACGCTGGGAATTTCCTTCCCGTCCTTGTCCGCCACCCAAACCTTGGCATTGCGCACCGTTTCCCGGAGGCGTACGGGTTCCCCCACGGGGACCATCACCGCGCGCACAGCGCACCCGCTCAAGGAGACGACGACGAAGATCTCCGCGACGAGCGCCATCTTCCACCGTGTCGAGAAATCCTTCGCGTATCGCATGGGAAAGAATCTCCACAAGCACCGGCGCGCATTCGGCGAGTACCGCGCCAAGAAAGCGTCCGAGTGCGGTTGCCAGGGGAATCATTTCGCGCCGACGTCCTCGCTCGTTTTGTCATCATCGCGAGCCAGCACGAGTCCGACCGCCGCCGCCAAGGACGCCCCAAACGCGCCCCAGTTGGCCGTGGTCGCCGGGTTGTTATCCAAGAGCGGAATCACCACAAGAGTGATCCCCGCCGCAACCGCCGCCAGAATGCCGCACGCCGTCGTTTTCCAGCTCTTCATGACCTTGCCCTCCTATGAATGGTTATCCACAAACACCGCCTTGAGCACGCTCAAGTCCTTCGTCTTCCCTGCCTGCGCCGCGTTCCGCAGCGTGGCAGGCAGGCCGACTGTTTTTTTCTCCGTCGCGTAGGGGTTGAAGTCAGCGGGTTTAAACGCCCGCGTCTTCTTCGGATCCCGGTGGGTGTTGGCGAGAACGGCCAGCACCACCGACGTCCGCCCCCAATCCGCCCGGCCTTTCGCCTCCGCCATCCAGAGAAGTTCGCGAAGCGTGAACGGCCCGGGATCTACCCCGACGACCCCGGCAAGTTGCCAGACGAGTTTTCCGATGTCGTCGCCGAACCGGCGGGGTTCAGCGCGGCATCGAGTTTCTGTTCCAGTTCCGGGCTCTCCAGGCGTTTCTCCGCCACGTCGAGCGCCTTGGTCTCCCACGCCTTTAGTTTCCCCAAGGCCTTCTGGAGAAGCCGCCGCTTCCCCTGCGGGAAAAAATCCGTGAGCGCCTCGAGAAACGCCGTCGTCGCCTGCTCCACCACATCGCCCGCCATGGCCCGGCCGAAGTCCTCATCCGTGATCCCCTTGGCGTCCGCCTCGGGTTTGACGAGGGCGAAAATCACATCGCAGAGAAGCACCGGGTCCCCGGCCAGGCGTTCGATGAGCCTGCCGTCCAAGACATCGAGCAGATTGACATCGAGAAGCGACCGGACGCGTTTCACCGCCGAGATATCCACCGCCACCGCCCAGGTCCGGCCTGCGTTGTCTTTGAATGTTTTCATCTTCCCTCCGTTACGTGACCGTGACCCACTGCGGAGCCGTGGTGGAATATGTCGGCTTTGCGGTTACCGAGACCGCGAGCGCCTCCTCCAAGGCTTCCTTCCGGGAAAAGTTTGTGATGGAGAAATCGGCCTGAAGCCCCTGCGAACCGGAGGCCGTGATGTCGCCGTCCATGACAGCAAAGCCGATTTTTGTATTTATGAAATAGGCGTTTTTGATCGCCGTAAACCCAGCATCCCCCGTATCCCAGACCATCTCCATCTCGATGGAGCCTTCCTTGAGCGTGGCGACCGTGGCCCGCCATCCGGCATTGCCGCGTGTGGTGACGTCCGCCTCGCCGGTTTCGAGGTTGAGGGTGACGTCCTTGACGTTTGTAAGTTCCAGCCAGGCGCCGGCCCCGCCCACGCCGCCGACCTTGTAGTAGAGTTTCGCATCCATCCCCAAGCGTATCATGGTGTTATCTCCTTATGATTTCACCGACGAAGCCCACATCTTCGGGAGCCGGTCTTTTGTTTTGTTGAGCGCCGGCCCCATAAACGGACGCTTTGGGTAGCGCTCGCCCCGAAACCGTCCCCCAAACTCATGCGCCATGCCCGCCGTGCTCACGATGGCCACATCCGGGCCGACCACGACCGTCTGCTTGTCCTTCTCGACCGCATAAAGAATGGCTCGCCGGAGTTGCCCTTTCCGGGTATGCGGAGGCGTGCCTTCCGCCGACGAATCCTTGCTTCGCTTGATGCTGCGTCTGGCCGTCATGCGAAGTGCACCGCCGGCATGTCCCAGGCTTTGGATGGAGCCCGCCCGCGCGGCTTTCACGACTCGTTTGGTGTCCATTCGCGTTTTCACCGTTACCGTAACCATGCGTCAGTAGATGTCCGAATCGAGTTCGAAGTGGATGCCCAGGCGATCCCCGGAATCGGCTGACCGGACCCCTTTTTCAAATGCGATGGCCCCGGATCTCGCATAGATGATTCCCGGCGCGACGGAATCCGCGTTGTCCGTGAGATTACGCCAGAGGGCATTGGCCGCCGCCGGATTATGAAAGACCACGCTCGGGTTGCTCCGCATCTGGAATGGCAGAGGAATCGTCACGGCCACGGGTTTTGTCCCCCCGGGATCGCGCACGATGACCGCGCCGTTGATCGAAGGCGTCCCGGGCTCGACATCTTCTTCATACGTTTTCCAGTACCGCGCCCGAGCCTCGAGGTATTCGTAGGGCCTTACCGCAACCTCCTGGAAGGGGACAACGGCGGTCCCCGGCACAATCATGAGTTGCGCAATCCGGAAATCATCCCCGACAGAATTCAATTGCACCATGTCCGCGCCATAGACCCCGTTGCCGCTCACCCACCGGTTGAACACATTCGCTTGAAATGCCGGCCCGGAAACAAGCGGAAACGACAGAATCATCCCGATGCCGGAATGCCGGTCTCCGCGATAGAGCGCCGAGGGTAGCGCCGGGACTTTCGCGACCACCTTTTGCCATCGGTTGGCCGTTTTGATCGTATATGGCACCGTGAACGAATTCGCCTTGTGCCCGTCGCGGAAATTGACATGCCGTTTCCCGACTTTCGAGCATTTCACCCAGCACGAAAACACAAATGGCCGAAACGCGATGAGGTTAAACCAGTGCCCCTCGAGACAGGGATAGATCCCGCAATATTCGCCGTGGCCAATGGTCGACTGCCCTGTGGTGACCACCGTGTCCATGCAATAAATGGATTCGTAGTCCGCGCCGTCCGACGCCATCGAAGGCGAATCCTCCAATCGCTGGACGGTATGCCGGAGACCCCCGGTGGTGCCGTTTTCGTAAAGCATGCCGTCGGCGCCGTATTGCTGGCCGGCATCCGCCGCCGGCGATGGCGCGGGGTATCCGGCGTTCGGGAACACGCTTTTCCGCGTCCATAAATGAAATGCGCCGTTCAAAACGACGTTTTGAATCGTCCGACATTGGGCTGGTGTGCGAAACCCCATCACCAGGTCCCCCCCACCACGGTCACCACATCGCCGGGCGTGCCCTTGACCCGGAGGTCGGCGAGGTTGATACGTCGAAAAAAATGATATTCCCCCGGCGTCCAGATCACCTCCGAGCCGTCGTCCCCCTGGAAGAAAACTCCATCCGCATTCGTGGGCGGGATCGAGACCTCGACACTGGCCACCTCGCGGCTTTTGGCCGAAAGCGGCTGGTAGTCGGCCGTCACCGGCACCGTGCGCATCACGACGTTGTTCATTCGACTTGTTCTCCGAAGCCTCGGCGAAGGAGAATTACCTCACCACGCGAAATGTCAGCGTGAGCACGCTCGTAAACTGCCGGAGTTCCCGCATGTGTTCCTGCGCGAAAATCGACACATACTCCGTCTTCACCCAGGCCGCCCCGGGGTAATCCGCCAGCCGCCGAAACGTGAACCCCTCCGCGATTTCCTCAACCAGTCTCATGAGCGGATCGAGTTCCGTTGCATCACCGACTTCGAACTTCCTCTGTACCGCCACGTCCACCGTATAGTCACGCGTGGCCTTGCTCCGCGCCACCTCCTTGACCTCCACCCCCTTGGGCACCACGGTGACATGCAGGTCATTCATCTCCGCCAAATCGAAAACCGGCTGGTAGTGCCGTTCGGCCACGAACGGGAGCGACAGCGTCGCCGCATTCAACGTGCTCGTCACCGCATCAGCCACCCGAAGAAGCTCGGACATGCCGGGACTCCTCGCTATAGAGACATGGCGTGCGTTTCAGGGTTTCCCTCAGTTCCCGGAGTGCCCCGCACAGGTCGTGCTGAGCCTTCACGCTTTGTGCGGTGAGATCCACGAGATTTTGCTCAAGAAGGTCAATCCGCCCGGCCATCCGAGCCTCGCGTTCCTGCGAGGCTTTCCGGTCCGCATCGCTTGCCGACGCCAGGCGCAGCACGAGAAACGCGGCCAGCGCCGTGAATCCACCCTGCATCAATAACGAGACGAGTTGTGCGTCGTTCATCAGACATCCTCCGTCGCCACGTGCTTGGTATGAATCCGGAGCGTCTTTCGGTACGGGTCCGAATACCGCCAGCAGGGCTCGTTGCCCGGGGCCATGACCTCGTAGACATACGCCTTGTTTCCCTCGACCTCCCGAATTCGGTCGCCCGCCCTGGGGAGCGTCGCCACGCCGCCAATCACGAGGTCCGCCGCGAGAACCAGGTAATCCCGCGTCTCGACGCGCTCGATGACGCTGTAGCCCTGGTCAAGCGAGAAGATGGTCCTCCCGATCGTGGCCGAGACCTCCACGGAGTCCGCTCCCCGGACATAAACAACCGGCCGCGAGGCGTGCGCGACGCGCATTCCTTCAAGCCATCGCGAGCCCTGTTTCAAAAGGTCGGTCATGAGGATTCCCTTTTGTCCGACGCATCCCTGACGAAGCCGGATCACTGGCTCATCCGCACCCGGACGAACGCGTCCGCGTCAGAGGCCGCCATCACGACCTTGCCGAGATACCCCTGGGTGAGCGCCACGGCCGTCGCCTGGTGGACGGTCGCGTCCCACCAGACCTTGGCCCCGGCCGCGATGGCGCTGCCCGCACCCGTTGCCTTCGGAAAGTCGAAGACACCCTTCACGGAAAGCGCCCCGAGCTTTCCCGCCGGGATGTCGAGCTTGGCGACGCCCGTGAGGTCGGCCTGCACAACCACATCGCCCGCCTTCACATCGGCAACCGGGGTGTAATCCACCGCGTCACCGGTCTGCACGTACCTAGTATTCATCGAAATCCTCCTTGTCTGGGACTTGCGCCCCTGCCTGCCGGCAGGCAGACGTTACACTTCGCCCTTGAATTTGGTCATGCCCCGGTAGTCCTGCTCGCGGACACCCAGGTCGAAGTACACCCGGAACTTGATGCCCAGCGTATCGAAGTCGGTCTCGCCTTCCTCGACCGTGGGCACCCGGCGGCCCTTGAGGTAGCCGATCTCGAACGTGTCCACGACCGTCGGGTCGGCAAACAGGAACCATGCCTTCGACGAGGCCCCGGGGTAGTTGACATTCGAGAGGTAGGGGCTCGTCACCACCTCGATGTCCTCGTCCGTGAGCGCGTTGTAGGTCGGGATGCGAACCTTGTTGGCGCTGCCCGTGGCGAAGAACGTCACGGAATTCAAAAGTTCCCGCGCCGTCATCTTCAGGGCCGTCGGCACCAGGAGGAACTTGGGGTTGACGTTGATAGGTTGGCCATCCGCATCCGTCTGGTCCATGAACATCTGGATGGCCAGCGTCAATGCGTCGGCCGAAAGCGCCGTGTCCACGCCATCCCGCCAGTTCTTGTGCTCGATCGCGAAGAGGGCCTTCCCGTCACCCTGGATGGGATTGGCCAGAAGCCGGGCGAAGAAGAGCTGGTCGATTTTCCGCGCTGCCCGCGCGCCCATCCCCTCGGGCACCTTCATGAAGGCTCCGAGGTCGTCGTTGTAAATCATTTCGCGGGTGAGCGAGAAAACCTTGCCGAAGGTCTGGACCTGGTTGGTAGCCTTCTCCTCCTTCAAGCCCCCGTGCTTCAGTTCCCCGTCCGGGGCCACCGGTTCGAGATCGCCCACGTCCGTCAGGCGGTAGCGCTCCGACTCCTTGAAGTCGTTGAGTTCGCCCTCGCTGCAGAGCCGCGTCGCCACGATGGGCTGGGCCTCGAAGGCGCGAAGCAACTTCTTGTTGGCGACGTTGTTCAGGATGCCGGGAAGCGAAACCGTGCTGAATGCCGCCCGGATCGTCTCATTGCAGAAGGTTCGCGGAATGGGCACGCCTTCCATCTTGGCGCATTCGGCGAAAAGCTGCTGGAACGACATGTCCTGGTCCTGGCTGGCGCTTTCCACGATCTGTTCGCCGTACTCCTTGAGCAACGCGTCTTCGGGAACGCCCGCCCGCATGCAGAGTGCCGCTTCGAGGGCTTTTCGGTCGTAATTGGCCCCCTTGTCACTGCGCACCGCGACGTGGACATCGGCCTGGGGGCGGCTTTCCCGCATGGCTTTCAGGACCTTCTGCGAGGTCTCGTCCACGCCCCAGCCCAGGCGAATCGCGTCCCGCTCGATGCGCGGGTACTCCCCCGAGCAGATTTCCTGTATGGCGGCCACGCGCTCGCGTTCCGTGCGCACGGCGTTCTCCGCTTCCTCGCGGGCTTTGAAAACGGCATCAGCCGCAGACACCTGCGCCGCCGGCACCGGCGGCTTCTCCGGCTCCGTCTGCGCGCCACGCGCGGGCGGATCGCCTTCCGACTTCCCGGAACCCGCGGGTTCCTCCTCGAACATCGCCTTCAGGTTCGCGGTTTGCTCCTCGGAGAGCGCCGCCAGCTCGAATCCCTTCGCTTTGACCCATTGCTCGAAATCCATCGGCATCACCTCCATGCAAGAATTGCCCTCGAATGCCGGAACCCGTCCGGCCTCCACGTTCGCGCTTGTCGAGTCATCCGCGCCGAGTGCCACAAAACTCACTTCACCCAGTCGTGCCGAGCGGACCATGTAGACCGGCCCGGCAAACTCCTTCCCGTTGGCGCTCGCAGACTTCCCTTCCGGAACAAAGACCACCTTCTTCACCGCCGCGCCAAGCGATGCCTGCCAGGGGAAGCCGTTGTCCGAGGCGCCAATGACCTCCTGCGCCGCGCTCCCCACGCCGGAGACGACCCCGGCCACCGTGAGCGCGCCGCCTTCGGTCAATACCGCGTCGGTATGGCCGACGATGCGGCCCGTGTCATGGTCCATGAGGATGGGCCGCGACTTCTTGCCCACGGCAAGACCCGCGAGATCCACCACAACCGGGTGCGGCCAGCCGGATAGCGTCATCGCGCCGCCGGTGTAGGCGGTCATGCTGAACCGCCGAAGCGATTTCCCTTCGGCGGATGCTGCCCCGGCCTCGATCTTCACGCCGCCGGGCTCGCCCCGGATGTAAAACCCCGACGGCACGGTTGCGTTGCGCCCGGGATCCGTCCGGAATGCCTGTTTTCCCATCGTCTGGCTCTCCTTGCCCCCCGTGGCGGGCTCGAACAATATGGGCTTGAAGTGGTGCGCCTTGAGCCACTTCCTCGCCTCGTCCGCCGTAAACTTCCCCGCGTCGAACCGGATCGACTGCAATTCAACCTTTCCACCCCGCAGAATTCCCCAAATGGCGTGAATGCCCTTGGCAAATTTGTCGTTTTCCCGCCGGAATCGCTCATACCGGGCCGGGTCACGGAGGCGCGCGGCATGATCATTCGAAAAGGGCATCGCCACCCTCCTCGGTCGGAACCGGCTCTGGCACCGGCCCCGCCTGTGGTTTTGGTTCGTTCGCCGGAAGCCCGAGTTCCTTCATCAGCGCCACCTCCTTCGCCCGCTGGCGAAGTTCCATCTCCCAGTCCTTGCCCTGCCGGGCATATTCGTGAGCGAGCGTGGTGGTGTGGTTTTTAAGACGCGTCTCCTGGGCATTCGCCTCCTTTGAGGGGTCCACATGCTCGAACCCGTCCCAGAACCACTGGTGCACCGGAAGCGGCCCGCGAAGCGCGTGGTACTTAGACTCAACCGCGTACTCCCGAAGCCATGCCCCAAGGACACGGTCCAGAATACGGCTCGCCATGAACGACTGGTCCACGCGAATGGATTTGAAGTAGGTCTGGTGATCGAGTCGGCCGGAGGCGTAGTTGTAGCCGGAGGAATTTCCCGCCGCGATGTTGAAGGGCATGTTGAGGCAGCGGGCGATTTCGTTCAGAATCTCCTTCTTGAACTCGGCATAGGTCGTCGCCGGCTGCATGGGCTCGACCTGGCTCATTTTCCAGCCGCCAGGCATGGTCAGCAGCATGTTCCGTTCGAGTTCGATGGCATCCATCGGCTCGACGGAATCCGCCTCGCCGCTCGCCGGGGCGTCGGTGTAGAGAATTCCCGCGAAGTCGGCTGCCGCTTCCGCGGCGGCCAGGACCGCGAGGGTGAAACGCCGGAGCTGGGCGAAAAGCGGCAGCGCGGGCGTGATTTCCGGTATCCCTCGATGCTGCCCGGGCCGATCCTGCCGGAAGACGTGGATCATGCTTTCCGCCGGGATGGTCTTCGCGTCGTCGAGCGAATACCATGTCGGCCCGCCAGGATGGGTCATCGTCACCCGGTAAGAGACCGGGTTGCCGTAGTCATCAAGGACGATGCCGTCCACCTCATGGTCGTCCAGAATGTGTCGCAAGGGACTTGTCACCTGCTCGGCCTCGATGAGCTGGAGGTCGATGCGCACCGCGTGGTCCACACGAGGGTTGCTCACGAGGATGGCAAACGCCTCGCCATCCTGGCTTCGTGCCATCCGCATGGTGCGGAGTTTTTCCGCGAGGCCCACGGCCTGTGCCCACTGGTGGAATTCGGTTTCGACCGTGCGGTTGATCCCGGCGTCGTTCGTGAGCATCTGCAGGCGCGGCCCCGTGCCCACGGTGTCATTGGCCAGCGTCAGCACGATGCCCCGGGCGTAAGAGTTGTTGGCCACTTCGTACCGGGCGCGGTTTCGAAGTGTCCGGCGCACGGAGACGGTGGCGGCTGCGTCAGCGGAAAGCGAATCGGCACGCATCCAGTGGCGGCGGTTGTTCTCCGAGGTCTCCGCCGAGTCGAATCCGGCCCGGAGATGCCGCATTGCCAGGGCGCGAACGTCCGACCGCCGCAGAATGGGCTTCTGGAACCCGCCCAGGCGGAGGGATGTCCTCGGTTTGATTTCGCCAATCGGCATCAGACGCTCCCCGGGGGGACGAGTTTCGATACGCGCACGCCGAGGCCCCTGGCCTTGGTCGCCTGCTTGCTGGCGAGATACCGGTCGGCCGCGATCTGATCAGTCAAGCCGTGCTGCTCCATCTCCACGGAGTCGCCCTTGACCCGTTTGGGACCCCGGGCATTCTTCTGGATGGCCTTGTTCACGTCGTGCGCCACGCATTACCTGCTTTCGATACTTACCCGACGAATATTCCGAATGACGGATGGGAACCACATGTTTCAATTTCTCCTGTCAGCGTCCTCTCAAAAGATCAAAGGGGGCAAAAACAGGCCCAGGGGACAAAAAAAATACCAAGGAAAAGAAACTCGTTACACCGGTAGAACTTGATTATGGAAAAACTACCCGATGGATTGCTCGCAGGTCGTAACCCGCCGCCCGCAGTTGCGGCATTCCCGACGGCGAAGAATCCGTTTGCCAATGGCGGCTCGGGTGTAGAGGACATGAAAATGCCTGCACCCGCAATTCGGACATTCGAGGCCGCGCCTCTCAGGTGCGGAGCGTGGATGATCGGCATGAATGAGCTTGGGCGTTTTGTCAGTCATCGCCGCCTTCCCTTTTGCAGGTCGGAGAGTTTTACCCGGCTTCCCTTGGGGACTGGCCTAGAATCCGTGCCAGGGAGGATGGCTCCTTGGATGCTTGCCGCCACCGCGCAGCCCACAAGACCGTCAAGCCAGTGATTGTCCTGCGCCTCCGGCCGAAGCCGCCACTCGTCCACCACGCGCCCCCGGCCCTCGGTCTTTACCCGATACTCGGCGGTGAGATGCTCGGCCAGAAGCCGATGCGTCTCGGCATCCCGCCCGAAGAGCGACAGACACCCCCGATCACCCATCGGCACCGCCAGGCGCGCATGGATGAAGCTTTTCCAGAAATTCGAATCAAACAGCACATGCCGGATGGCGCGTTTGCCCTGGACGTTTGGAATGCGCCAGTTGAACCCCACCCGATCGCCGCGCCGGCGTTTGTACTCCGCAAACGGCATGCTCGCCGCACCCACAAACCGCCCGTGGCTGGGCAGGAGCACCGCCGCGTGGGCGCTCTGGCGGCAGAACTGATACACCACATCCGTCGAGGTGCCCCAATTGGCGTCGATGATGCACCGCTCGATTTTGAGATGCGCACCGTCATCCCGTCGCCATTCGCGATTCAGGTAATCGCCGGTGAGCGTCTCGAGGCCGGCGTAGATGGCCCCCTCCAACCCCGTGCCCTTGGCAACTAATTGCAGCGTCTTCTGCGCATCCCGAAGCGTGAAATATTGCCGTTTCTGGCTGGGATACTCGCCGTAGTCGATGACGACGCCAGTGAAGTCCTCCTCCCATGCCGCAATCGTCCAGAAAAGCAACTTTCCCTGCACATCAATGAACATGGTCAAATGATTCGCGCCGATGGGCACCTCGCCGCGTTTCATGCCGTTCAGCTTCCCGGCGATCTGGTCGGCGGTGAGCAGCCCCTCATCCTCGACGCCTTTCTCCGGCAGCGGCTCGTTCTGATATTCCGCGTAGAACGCCGCCTCGTCCTGGAGCTTGAGATTCATGGCGTGCTGGACGGCGGACGCCTCATCGTGGTTGAACCGCTCCGGCCAGGCAACCTGGGCACCATCGTCCAGCGCCGCGCGATTCGCCTCGTAGAACGCCGTCGCTTCCCGTTGATCGCCGTGGATGCGCAAGGATTCGGCTCGAACTACCGCATACGTCGCCCAGAGCTTTTCGTTCGTCGGGAATCGGTAGACCATCTTGGTGCGCTCGCCGCTCCATTCCGGATGTTTCTCGCGGTCAAGAATGGTGTCCGCCATGTCTCCCGGTCGGATGACCGTACAGGGCATGATGCCGGAGATTTTCTTCCCCGGCCCGGCAAGACCCAAGACCGCACCCGCGAGGATGCGCTCCCGTGTGACGCACTGGGAGAGCGACCGCGCCGACTCGTCCGTCTGCGGGTCATCCAGAATCACCAGTGTCGGCCGCACCGATTGGCCGTCGGCGCGCTTGTATTTCATCCCCCGGATGCGTCCGGTGATTCCGGCGACCTTGATAATGGCGCCACTCGCCTTGGAATTCGGCATGGTCGGGAGCACGATCTCATTCGCCGTCCAGCCGATGTGCGTCCGTTCGCCTTCATAGAGTTGCCCCGAACACCGGTTGGCGATGCCGTCAAGAGAACGGATGGGGCAAGTGACCTCGGGAAAGTCGGCCTCCAGAATATCGTTTCCTTCCAGTTCCATTTTTATCGAATCGAGCATTTCGACCGCATGCACTTCGGACGCGCCGATGAGGCACACGAACTCCCGGTGGCCGTAAAGCACGGCCCAGAGGCAGGCGCATTCAGCGAGCGAGCTTTTGCCCGAGGCCCTGGGCATGGCCAGCGCGAAGAGGCCGCCGTGCAAGATCGCCTGTTCGATTCGGGCGATGACCTTCAGGTGATCCGGCGACCATGCCAGATGGAATGTCAGGGGGAAATACCGCTCGCAGAAGAATCTGAAATCGAGTCCGGATTTTTCCTTTCGTCCGGAATCCGCCACGGCGGGCAATTCCCCGATGTCGCGTCCCGCCTCGGAGCGCGCCCGGTTGCGCGCCGCCGCGCGTTCCTTGAGCGCCTCGTATTCCGCCGTCGGGTCGACGATTTTCCGCGGCGCGTTCTTTTGTTCCAGAAGCCAGGCCACGTAACGAAAGAGATCCACCCGTCGGCCGTCGCCGATGCGGAAGCCCGCCCGCATGCGATGGCGATAGAGTTGTCGCTCATCAAGAACAGTTCCGAGCGGTGTGCTATTCAGCAACCGCGCAAGGTCGGCGGGCTTGAGATTTCGGGGATCAATCGACACGCTGGGCAACCTCCCGCGCCAGCCACGCCGCGAAATGGATGAGGTTGAGCGTTCCGTCCGCGTTCACCGGCGCGCCGGATTCGATGTCCTTTTGCAACGACTCGACGGTGACGACCCGGCCGCCGATTTTCGACAAGAGCTTCGCCGCGTCCGAAAGCGCGAGCGCCGTAATCTTCATCCCCGGAGGTGACAATGTGGCATTGGCGGTCATGGAATTCTCAAAATAAAGGCTCTTATTGCCTTGGCATGTCGCGAACCACATGGCCACATGTTGGGTAGAAGCGCGGAATCAGCCGCGCAGCGAAAACAGGAGGAACGAACATGATCCGAACGGAACGAAACGGGGGCGAAGCACCGAAGACGGCGATGCAGGCCTACGCGGAACGCCAGCAGGACATCGGGGCATTGATGGATTTGATTGGTGAGGAGATCCGCGTTCACGCTGACGCGGCCGCGAAGGACCCGGCGGCTTGGGGCTACGCCGGAGACCTCGGCCGGATCCGGGAGTCGCTGAAGGACACCCTGCAGTCCTTCCTCATCGGCCGGCACGGCTGGTCCGCGACCGAGGCGTCGCGGTTTATCGAGGACCATCTCGAAGAGATACGCGGCAAGTAAATCCACCGGACAAACGGAAAGGGGGTGATGACCATGAGTACGCGGAGCTTGATTGGCCGACGGACCGAGGACGGTTACGAAGCCGTTTATTGTCATAACGACGGCTACCCGGAGCACCACGCGCCGATCCTGACGCGTGGGTTTGCGACGGATGAGGCGGTGACCGCGCTTTTTGAGTTGGGAGATTTGAGCGTTCTGGCCACTCAAATCGGCCGAAAGCATTCCTTCTGCGACCACGGCTCGGATGCGGAATCGCGTCAGTGGTGTCTCGCTTACGGGCGGGATCGCGGCGAAATAAATGTCGCCAAGCGTGGCTACCGTTCCGAGAACGCGTTCCTCGAGGACGCGTCGAACCGTTGCGCGGATTACGTTTATCTCTTCCGGGACGGATGCTGGTTTTTCCGGAAGATGAACGGGGATCATGATTGGTTGACGTTGGGATTGTGCTGACCCCGGCATGTCGCCGGAGGTCATTTCAACAACGAAAGGAGACGAGTCATGAGCAAGGCGAAAAAGAAAACCGCGGGCAAGATGGAGAAGGCGAAGAAGACCGTCCAAGCGCCGGACCCGAAGCGGAAGGTCCGGGAGTTCACGGTGGTCACGTTCGGCGGGGACAAGGTGCGCGTCGAATACGACGAGCATTTCCGGCACAACATGAAATACCATGGGCCGGTAAGCGAAACGGGATACTTTTCGGATTTCACCTTCGACGGCAAGGGCGATCCGGTGGCATACGCGACGAAAAAGGCGAGCGCCCTTCAGGTCGAGTTTCAGAAAAAGGAGATGAAGAAGTCGAAGCAATCCGTTCCCGCGACCGACCTCGCGAAGAAGGCCACGGCGATGAAGAAGGCGCTTCGCAAGGATGGGACGATGTCCGGCCTCGACGCCGCCGCGAAGGTGCTCGCGGACGCGGGCAAGCCGATGAATTGCAAAGCCATCGTCGAGCGCGCCATCGCGGACGGGCTCTGGAAGACGGGCGGCAAGACCCCGGCGGCCACGATGTACTCGGCCATCCTCCGGGAAATCCAGAAGAAGGCCGACGGATCGAGATTCGTCAAAACCGAACGGGGGATGTTCATGCTCGAAAAGTAGCATCGGCCATTCCCTCCGTTTCGACCTCCCCGGCGAAAAGCCGGGGGGTGTCGTTCATGGCAATTCTCATCGCATGTCTTCCTCTCGCGGCTTCATGGGTATCGGCGACGCGCCGGTGCGCTCCAATACCGCAGGCGTTCCCGTGAATCGCTGAAATCGGTCAACGATGACATCGCAATAAAGCGGATCGATTTCCATGAGAAATGCGTAGCGCCCGGTTCTTTCGGCGGCGATGAGCGTCGAGCCGGATCCCCCGAAAAGGTCGAGCACGTTTTCGCCCGGGCGCGACGAATAGGTCATGGCGCGAACAGCCAACTCGATGGGCTTGGCCGTCAAATGTTCCATCTGTTGCGGATTGATTTTCTTCACGCTCCAGACATCCGTGGCGTTGTGGATTTCGGGATTGAAATAGTGCCCGGCGCCTTCCGACCAACCGTAGAAACAGGACTCGTGATTCGCCAGGAAGTCCTTTCGCGTGAGCGCCGGATGCTCCTTCACCCAGACAACCATCTGGGAGAAATAGAGCTCACTGTCCTTGAGCGCTTTCGGATAGTTCCAGATGTTCAAGTACCCGCCCCAGATGTAAAAACTGCGGCCCGGTTCCAACACGCGTTTGATGTTGCCGAACCACGCCCGCAATAACCGCGCGAATTCCTCGTCGGAAACGAAGTCGTTGATGAGCGGCCTGTCCTTCGGTCGAAGCTTCATCGTCGTCGCATGAGGACCGGCCTTGCGAATGGCTGCGTCCATCCCTTGATGTCCCAGGTATTCGCCGTTGGCGGCGGCGACCGCAATCGCGTTGTTCGTGCGCGACGCGACGTTGACGTTATAAGGGGGATCCGTATTGACCAGTTGGATTTTCGTGCCGCCAAGGAGCCGGTCCACATCCTCCGGTTTCGCCGAATCGCCGCAAAGCAATCGATGGTTGCCGAGCACCCACAGGTCGCCGGGCTTGGTGACCGCCTCGTCCGGAGGCTCCGGCACGGCGTCCGGATCGGTGAGTCCTGTCGTACCCGTCGCGCCGAGCATCTTCTCCAGTTCCTCGGACGAAAATCCGAGCCGTTCAAGGTCGATGTCCATGCCGCGCAATTCGGACAACTCGATGGGCAAAAGTTCCATGTCCCACGAGGCAAGTTCCGCGACTTTGTTGTCCGCGATGCGATACGCCTTGATCTGCGTCGGGGCAAGGTCAGTGGCCACGTGAACCGGGACCTCCGCGAGCCCCAATTTCTGCGCCGCCTTCCACCGCGTATGCCCAACGATGATGACCCCCTCGGGGTCCACCACGATGGGCTGGCGGAAGCCGTACTCCCGGATGGACCGGGCGACCGCCTCGACCGCGCCATCGTTGTCGCGGGGATTCTTGTCGTAGGGTTTGATGTCCGAAACCTTGCGAAGTTCGATCTTCATGGCTCAATCCTCCTTCTGAATTTGCCCACGGGTGCGCACCGTTCGCGCCACGTTGCGCCCAGGGCGCGTTTTTGCCGCCAAAACGAGGGATTCCTCGAATCTGCGTGCCGGGGCGCGCCAGAGCGCAACGTGGCGCGTTTCCCGGAGCCGGAAAACCGGACACTTGAAACAAACTGTCATTAACTCCGTGACCGTTCCCTCGCTCCTCACAAAAAGTTTTCCGCGCCGGGGGAACCATTCGATGTGCCGTGAAAAACGGCACCTTGGAAACACGTCCGCACACACACACTTTTCCCAGCGCGAGGCCTTCAGGCCCGCGCGCATGGGGGGTATGGGGGGGTTTGTGTGAAAACGTGTTTCTTTGTTTCCAAACCGAAATATCCCATTGCAATCAAATGGCTTACGCGTGGAAACAACTGCTGGAAACATGTTTCCGTGTTTCCACCCCAAAAAACGGGGTTGTTTCCACCTTGTTTCCACTTTTGTTTCCACGGTTGTTTCCATCAATTGGCCCCCTTGCGGATGCGATTCACGTACTGGCGGGACACGCCGCAGCGCTCGGCGACGTCCTTCGTGGACAACTCGGGTTCGGACTGAAAAAGCGCCTCGACCGCAGCGCGCTTGCGGTCATCCGACGGATCGTCTTCAGGCGGCTCGGCCGTGGCGTAGGAGAGCATCCTGCGGGGACCAATGTGCCAACGATGGACAAGATCTTCTTCCTCCGCCAGTTCGAGAAATCGAGCCGCCTTGCGCGACGAGATCCCGACTTGCTCGGCCTCGAAGAGGATACGCACGTGGCTCTTCGGCTCCTGGCCGATGAACTTCGTCACGAAGGTATCCACGGTCCAGGCTGGGGCCTCGGGCTCCGCCGCATCCTCACCGCCGGAGGATTTCCTGCCGCCTTCCTTCCGGAGCGCCGCGGGATCGAGGTCATCCGCCGGAATCCAAACCGGAAACGCCCAACGCAGACATCGCGGCGACACCGGCGGCCATGAGCGCACGGCGGCGTCCATAACAACAACGTCCTCCTCCTCGTGACGGCGAAGCACCAGATGCGTGTCCGTGGCGCGCGATTGCGAGCCGGCGCCCGCGCCGACGTCAGTAACTTCCTTCGAAGACTGGTTCCCCTTGCTCGTGTGGTGGATGAGCACGAACGAACATTTGAGATAGTCGGCGAACGAATCCAGGTAGTTGTAGAGGTTCGCCATCGTGCCGTTGTCGTTCTCGTCGGCGCGCATGGGCAGGAAGCGATAGAAGGCGTCGAGGATGACCACCTTGAACCGCCCGGGCGCGAATCGCTTGAAGTACGGGCCGAGGGCGAAGAGATCCTGAAGCCGTCCCCGCAAATTATCCACGTAGATGCGCTCGGCAACGTCCTCGAATTGGATGCCGCGCGCCGCGACAACTTTCGGGATGCGGTTGGCGGAGGTTTCCCCGTGGAGTTCGTTGTCGAGAATGAGCACATTGCCGGGAACACAATTCATCCCGAGCCACGGCCGACCGGTGGCGACCGCGAGCGCCAGGTCGATGACAAGCCAACTCTTCCCCGTCTTCGAGGCCGCGATGATGTTCATGGTCTCGCCTTCACGGAGAAGCCCCTCGATGACCGGTTTTCGAAGCGCGGGAAGGGTATTGACGAGTTGCCGCAAACTCGGCGGACCTGACGGCGCCGGCACACCCGTTGTTTTCATAAATCCGGACAGATTGACGTCATCGTCTGCGGGAAGATCACCCTGGTCCCGTAGCCAGCCCAGCGGGTAGTCATGTGGTTTGGTGGCCGCGTCGTCGACCTTGTGGCGAAGCTCTTTTTCGGTCCACGGCGGCTGGCAACGGGGGTTGTAGTGGGCAAGGAGAAGGCTGAGCGCCCGCTCGGGGGAGATGCCGAACCCATGCACGAGCGCGGTGGTTGCCGCATAGGTCGCGTTGTGCCCGCCCTGGCCGCTCACGGCCGGCGGCATGGCGTTGAGATAGGCCAAGGCGCGCGGTTCAACATTGCCCGAGGCCGGCGTCGGCCGGCATGGTCGAAGGATGGGGGCCTTGCCGTTGTCGAGGACGGCCGCAAGCCATGCCGGCGGCTCGGGAAGTTCGCCCGGCGGCCGGTTGAGACCCGCGTCATCGGCCCATCGGTATGACTTGCCGCCAACGACCGATGGGGGTGCGAGGATGTAGCCGCCGTTCCCGCGGGTGTCTACCTTGGGCGCGAGCTTTCCGGTCGTGTTTCCCCAGGCGCGGCCGGACGGCTGACGGAAAACGTGATGCCGTCCGCCGCCGGGTGTGAGCGAACGCACCGCGCCGGAAAGCTTCTCCGGCGGATCGGCAAGCCAAGGGTTTTCCGCGCCGTCCACGTCCACAACGACAAGTCCCGCGGTGGCGATGCCGATATTGGCGTGGGGGTACTGCTGCCACCACGCCCTGATTTTCGTCTCATCGGCCGTGGCATCCTTGCATCCGTGCGTGGTGATGGGCGTTTTGCCCCCGGGTGCGCATGGAAAGACCGGGTAACCCAGCCGGGCATAGGCCAGTGCTGCTTCTAATAATTGTCCATTGGGCTGCAACATCAGAACGGAACCTCCCCGATGTCATCCTCAATAAGGCAGGTCTCCAGTTCATGTTCGGCCTCTATGTCATCGACGGCCTCCTGGCAGGCCGTCTTCTCGCCGAGCGAGTGGCCCACGATGCGGTCGAACTTCTCCCCGGAGACACTGCGTACTGTGATGGCGCGCGTTTCACAAAGCGCTCCGGCCTCGGCCAATCGCACCGCCTCCTCCACCGAGTCCGGCACCGGCGCGTTCGAACGGCGCTTCCACCAGAGTTCGGCCTTGTGCTGGGCGAAGCCGCGGTGATCGAAGCAAATCCATTCCGACTGCCATCGGCTGAATCCGATTTGGTAATCGACACGCATGGTCTTGGGGGCATTCTCGGGCGCATCGCGCTTTGAATGGACGCTGTAGCCAACCGCCTCCACCGGATAGTCGGTGATGGTCACCTCGCCGGAAAGAATCCCGGCGGTGGACGCCTTGGCCTCATGCCGGGTGCGCTCGGGCTTCGGAAATTCATGCCCGCAGTCCGGGCAGGTTGCGTAGCCGGCGGCGATGACCGAATGGCACCGCGGACATTCCTTCGCCGGCGCCTCGCCATTGCCGGCCGAGCCGGGCTCGCGGATCCGGATGGCGTCCACGGGCCCGTGCCGCAGGGCGTTTTCCCCATAATCAAGAACAAGGCAATCCTGCTTGTCGGGATGGATTCGGAATCCTCTCCCGACAGACTGATACCAAAGCCCCGGCGACATCGTGGGCCGGAGCATCGCCACGCAGTCGATGTTCGGCGCGTCGAACCCGGTTGTGAGCACGTTGACGTTCACGAGGTATTTGAGCCGTCCGGCCTTGAAGTCCTGGAGCACTTGGTTGCGCACGAAGTCGAGCGTCTCGCCAAAGACGGTCTCCACGCGCACTCCCGCATGCCGGAGCACTTCGGCCACGTGCGTCCCATGCTGGATGCCGCTCGCAAAAATGAGGCAGGATTTCCGATCTCGGGTGTAATCGAGGATTTCGCGGCAGGCCGATTCCACGAGCGAATCGGTATTCATCAAGGTCTCGACCTCGTCGGCGATATATTCGCCGGCCCGGATGTGAAGGCTCGAGGTGTCGGCTTTCTCTCGGCCCGCCTTGGTCTTGAGCGGGCAGAGAAATCCCTGGGCGATGAGTTCGCGGATGCCGATTTCGTAGCAGATGGTGTTGAGCACATTCTCCGGCGCACAGATGGGGCCCGTGGTCATGCGAAACGGCGTCGCCGTGAGGCCAATGATGCGCAGGTGGGGATTTATCTCCTTCAGCCCGGCGATGAGCGTTCGATACATGGTGTCGCCTTCTTCGGAAATTCTGTGTGCCTCGTCGATGATGACTATCTCGAAGCGACCGAGTTCTTGAGCGCGCTTATAGACTGACTGCACGCCCGCGATGATGATGGGATGTTCCGTGTCGCGGCTCTTCAAGCCCGCCGAGTAGACGCCGACCTGCAAGAGCATCTCCGGGGCGATCAGCCGTAATTTCTCAACGGCCTGTTCGAGAAGTTCCTTCACGTGGGCGACGATGAGAACACGGCCCCGCCAGCGGCCGACCGCATCTTTGCAGATGGTTGCCATAATCGGAGTTTTCCCGCCAGCGGTTGGAATTACACAAACGGGATTGTCATCGCGTTCCCGCAGATGGCGGTAGATCGCCTCGACGGCGTCTTGTTGATATGGGCGAAGAATCACGAAATTCGCCTCCGTCCGTATTCCGCGATGAGTGCCGCGTCCACAAGCCCGCCGTGCGGATTTCGGGCGCGCTCGGTTGCGCGCCACTCGGCATTCGGCCAGAGGCGGCTGGCCACAAGATACTCCGAGCCTTTCGGCTGGCCCTCGAGCATCGCCTTCTGCCACTCCTGCGGCCGGACAAGCTCGTAGGGGAGACTCAGGCCGGCGCAGATCCCGCGAACGAGTCCCCAACCGGTCCCGAAACTGAACATCGAGACGACCCCCTGGCGCGGCATCGCTTGGACGCGCTCGATGAAAATGCTTCCGGGACGATGCCAGAAAATCCATTCGACGAGGGCGCGCTCGTCAATCTCGCGTTTCGGCCCGACAGCGACGACGGGCATCACCGCAAGTTCCAAGCCCTCCGGGGTGATGGCGGCCAGGCCGCCATCCAACCCCGGGTCGATACCAATGATGTGGGACACGTCTACCCCCTGCGCCACGGAGGCGTCGGATTCGCGGCTTGCACCGGCTTCGAGCCGTTGACAGTTTCCCGTTTCGAATACCCACGAATTTCGTTCCGCACTTCGCCGTCGGCGTCGGTCTTCTGCTTGACGCTCACGACCAAGGGCAGGTTGTGCAGTTCGCAGGAGTCCTTGGGCTCCAGGACGCCGACCGATCGGCAGAGAGCCGACAGCTCCGAACGGGCAATCTTGACGGCGACCGGGTTCGGGTTGTCGAGGTTGAGCCGCGCCCAGAGCAGGCGGTTCTTGTACTCGCCCTCGATGATTTGGAAGGTCAACTCCAAGAAACTGCCATTTCCGCTCTTGGTCGACTTCATCTCGCTGGCAGAAACGACGGCGAGATACTTCCCGGCGGGAATGGCCTCGAAATCGGTCGCCGGGTCCACCTGGTTTGCATTGAATCCATTGAGATTAGACATGGGCCGCTTCTCCTTTCTGAATTTGGGTTTCCTTGGTCAGACCCGCGAACAGCGCAGGCCATGAAAGCAACAGTTCGGGGGGGAGGTCGTAGCGATTCTTCGCCACGCACGATGGCCCGCCCACCGTGCGAAGGACGCGTTCTCCGCCCTCGGCGCCCACGCTGATCGCAATGGTCCGCGAGCGACCGAATCCGGTGTCCTCGGTCTGCGTTCGGATCTTCCGCGTGGCGAAGAGCACGGCATCGCACCACTCCGTCAAGAGCGCGCAGGCGTGCTTTTGCAGGCGCGGGCTGTAGCGGTCGTAGGTCGTCGCCTCCGGATCCTCGAACTTTTCCACCTTTGCGTGGGCAATGAGGATGACCGCGAGGCCCTTGCCGACCCGTAGCGAGTTCAGGGCGTCCACGACCTTCCGCCAGTGCGTCAGGGCATGAACGTAACCGCGTTGGTAGCCGCCGTCGGCCTTCTCGATGCTCGACACGCGGAACTCGCGGCAGACGGAATCCCAGATAAGTCGCTCCAGCCAGTCGAGCGAATCGATGACCACGGTCTGGTAGTCATGCGGCTCGGCGGCAAGTTCGGTCAACGCCGCCAGGACATCTTCCACGTTCGCCGCCAGTGGAAATTTCTCGCAGGCGATCTCGCCCAGGCCGTCCTCGGTCTGCACGAAGACCGGTTTCGGCGCGTTCGCCGCCAGCGTGCTCTTGCCGATGCCTTCCGTTCCGTAAACCATCAGCCGCGGCGGCATCGGCTGTTTGCCGCGCTGGATGGTTTGCATGAGTCCCATCGTCTTCCTCCTCCTGGCCCGTTGTCGGGCGAAAAGAGCGGCGGGCGGACGGGCCGACCGGGAGGCCCGATCCCAGCCACGACACCTCGTCCGCGCCGCACGCTCAAACGTAATCGAAGAAACGGACCTCCTCGTAACCCGTGGGCCAGGAGTTCGAGGCCTTGCACTGTTTGAGCCGATCCACCGCCGCCTCGTTCTCGCGTTGGCAGGTGGCGAGCGTCTGATCGGATATCTGCCACACCCCGCACCGGAACGGCGGCTTCTTCTCAACCGCAATAACGTGGACCGGGAACGCGTCACCGGCGGCCATACACAGGACGGCACGGTAAAACGCCATCTGGTGCGCGTACTGGAATCGCCGCGCATCGGCCTCGAACCATGTGAGGTCGTCGCAGGTTTTCAAATCCACGATGCCGCGAATCGGATGAAACCAGTCAGGCCGCGCTTGGCACGAGACGCCGCAGTACTCGGTGCGCACCACACCCTCGGCAATTCCGTCGGACAAAAGATCAAGCGCCAGCCGGTGCGACCGAACGCCGGCGGCCATGTTGACGATGAGCGCGAACTGATCGTCGGTGATGACCGGTTTCCCCTGCGCAGCCGCCCAGTCAGCGTAGGCTTGGGTGTTTGCGCCATATGGCTTTCCGGTGCGGGCGTTGATGGGGCCGCCGACGGCGTACTCCTCGTCAAAACGCTCGCGGCCTTCGAGAATAAGCATGTGCGCGGCGCGGCCCAGAATGTAGGCGGGCCGATCCTCGTCCGGCACGAGTCCCTGGACTTTCTGCCAGAAGAGGATCGGACACTTGCGGAAGTCCGCGAGCTGGTGCGATGTGAGATGTGCCTTGGCCTTCTCGCGATACTCGGCATTCGGTTCGCGGACGAGGAAGTCGAGGCTCTTCAGAACAGTCATGACTGCATCTCCTGCGCCTGTGCCGGGAGCCACTCAGTTGTTCTTGCTTGGACCATGTTCTTCTCCGTGCTTTTCTTCTCGATTCCTTCCTGGTCCGTCGCAACGCTTGATGTGGTCCACCACGAAGTCCGCCATGATCCCGACCAGTTCCTCCGTCTCCTTCTGTGAGAGCGAGACGTAATGCCTTTTCAACTCGATGGTCGGAGTCTCTGCCATCGGTCACGCCCTCCGAATGTTGAGGAGGAAGTCCTCGATGGCTGGATGCGGCTTGATGTTGGGTTGCACGGCAAGGGAAGCGCTCGCGTCCGGGGTGACGTTGGCGTCGGCGCGCCGGAGCGCTTTGACTCGAATGGCGTCGAGGTTTTTCATCAATCTCCAGATGAATCCGTCGTCGATACCGTGTACGGCAACGATTCCGCCGATAACGAGCGCCTCCTCCTCGAAAATATCCCGAATCATTTGCTTCACTTCAGGACCGCCTGTCACGGTTTACCCCTCCGTTCTTCAAGTTCATCCCGTCAAAATTACAAAGGGGTTAAAAAGACCCCCCAGGGGACAAAAATCTGGAAATGTTTTTCTTTTTCTCCACATATCGCCTGATTTTCGCAATCGCTCGCTGACGGCGTTTCTTGGCGGCCTCCGAAGAGATCCCAGCCTTTTCACCGTACTCCTGAATGGACTTCCCATAGACGAACGTTCCAACGAGAAGATGAAATTCGGTTTCGTCGATGAGGTTGATTTTCATGTATTTCTGGAAAAGTTCGCGACTGGCAGATTCCCCCACGCCTTCAGAATCATCTTCGATGACTTCGGGGGGGGCCGGATTAATGTCCAAGTGTTCGGAATCCGTGGAGATTTCTCGGATTGAGCGCTCCCACTCATCATGTTTTATCTGGCGCACTGTGCTGATCGTGTCGTTGATGACCTTTTGCACCAAGCGATCTGGCCGCTTGGCAACGTCAATCCGGCAGATGACATCGAAAAAGACGCCAACAACGAAACCCCAGGAATCGTTTTCGTCTTCGGATTCGTTCCGATAGCGAATGGCCACCGATTTCAATCCTGGCCAGAAAATAACGAGGAGAATTGTTCTCCAGCGCGAATCACGATCCTCCGCATGCGCTTCAAATATCCGCCGCAAAACGACATTCTTCTCAACGTCTTCGGATGACTCGTCCCGCATGAATGCGATGACGTCCCGCCAAGCGAGAAAATCCTGAAAAAAAGTGTCCTTTGCGACAAGCGACATAAGAAGTGCTCCGTACTCCGGGTTTTCAATCTCCCGTTCGAGAACATCGCGCTCCTCGTCTCGTATGACCCTCGACATGACGTCCTGCCTTTCCGGCCGGACGTCATGCGTCTCACTTGGACCAAATTAGGGCGTCGAGCGCCTCTGGTTTGAACGGTCTACCGCCTCAACGCGATTAAACCGCTTGGTTTATGAAATTCGTTCAGTGCTCCGCAACAACGACAGATACACGTAGCGGGCAATCCCACGCGATACTCGTGGCAATTGTTGAATTTGATGTGGAGCCGATTATTTTCGTAGATGCCGAGCAACTTTTCGCACTTCGCGCAGCGCCATTCCAGTTTTGAGTTCATGAGAGTCTCCGACAAATTTTCCCCCGCGCAATTTGCGGGGCATATCGGAATTATGACTCATGGGGAGACACTTCAGAATGACGGCATCCTGACACGTTCATGACAAATCGCATGACGTTTTCTCCCTTCTGGAAGGGAAAATGTCAGAGCGATGTCAGGGTGATGTCAGGAAAGCAACGCCATGATACTCAACGAGATGCGTTCAATGCCCGCGAGGGAGCGGCGAGAGTGCTCAGAATCGATTCGCTCTCCGGATAATGCCGCTTCGTCATGGTCTCGTCGATGGTGATGTTTTGCGGAGGAACGGAAATTCGGTATTGTTTTGCCCGGCTGTTCTCTATGAGATTGTCAGCGTCAACTTTGCTCTCGACGAGATCGGTTTTTAACCGGCGAATCGCCTGATGGTATGAACTCACTTCACCGATATCCGGATAATCCACCCATCCCAAATCCGTCTTTTTCGCCGCGACGACCATGCGTAGAATGACGTCGAATGATTTTGCAGACAACCATGCCTTCTTGCCTTGAACGAGCACCAGATGTTTTCGTTCCTGTGTTCGACCGTCGATGTGAATCGTGACGTTGGCTTGATAGGTGACGCCCATGTCGTCTGTCGGAAAATATTTCGCCGTCCATTTCGGAACATCCTCGCCGACGTCAATTTCAGGAATGGTATCGAGTGAATCTTCGCGGGAATCCTCTAGCGCGCGTTCCTGTACGATTCTCTTCGCGTTTTGAAGCAGATTCCGCGCCACCGGCAATGTCACCAGCTTCTGCAATTCGTCCATAGATGTACCGACGATTTTTTCAAGCGTTGTGAGCCCATTGGAAAGCAATGCGCCAATGCGCACGCGCCCAAGACCGCGCACCCGAACGGAAGCAAGTGGAATTCCTTCCGTGGTCACACCGTGGAGAAGTTGCCGGGAGAGCGTGAGCAGACGTTGCACCTCCGGCTCTGGCCATTCGGACGCCTTGGCGATGCCACCGAGGGCTTCCGCCAGCCACGCGAATTCCCCTGCGAGCCCTTGGATGGCGCCGGAGAAGCATCGAAATTGAGTTTCGATTTCCCGAGTCGATTTACCCATTATCCATGTGTGGAGCAGAAGCGTTTTTTTGATCCGCTTGACGATTTCGTAATCCAAAAGATCAATACTCTTTAAGTTGATGATCATGCGTTTGCAAGCCGATTCGGGGAGTTGCGCAAGCGCAGCTTTCAACATCGCGGGATACCGACCCGATTCCTTCTCTGGCGTGGAAAGGTTGAAATGGATACCAGCTCCGCACTCGGTTCCGGTTAGACACCAGAGAATTTCCAACGTGTCGATGTCCCTTGCAACGTCGGCATGTTTCTTGGCGAATGTGCGCATCTCGATGGCGGAATCGACAGTGAGGCCTTTCGCAGCTGCAAGCTTTCCTATCGCCGTCACGATGATTTGATGCTTATTTTGCGTCATCAATTCGCCAGAGAGGCATTGTTCCAGCCCGGCGTCGAGTTTTTTGTCGAAGGCAACCTCTTTTGCGCCGCCGCGCCAATGCAATGCGCCGGTGTAGGAGGAAAGGAGCATCTTCCGCATATCTTCTTTGGTTTGGCACAAACTGGAGGCCGAAATGCCGAGAATATGCTGGGAAAGCGGCACATTGTTCAGCATCGGTTCCACATTACCGAGGGTTCCCTTTACAAACGTGTCGAAATAGGTCTGTGCTTCAAATTCGGACACGGCAATGAGAATGGCGCGTCCAAAATCACCCTCGAGTCCAAAACGTCCCGCGCGGCCGCTTGTGTTTTCATATTCGGACTGCTCAATGGATATCGTGCTCCATCCGCCCTTGGCGTCCCTGTCCCACCGTTTGGGATCGATGAAAACATTTTTCGCGGGAAGGTTGAGCCCCATAGCAAGAGTTGACGTTGCGCATATAACGGATATTTCCCCCTTCCGAAACCACCCTTCGATGACATCTCGCTGATCCCAATCCAGATTCGCGTTGTGATAAGCGACACTACGCGAGAGAAGGCCTTCCAATAATTCCTTGCCCTGGCTATCCTCAAGCTGACCGATTGCATCGAGCGCGTTCGCGGCGGGTTTTGCCGGAAGGGCCTTCGCCACTGCCTTCGCCAATTTCTCGGATTCGTCCTTGCTCTTGCAGAACACAAGGCATTGCTCGCCCTTATCGGTCAATCGGCGGACTTCTGCGATAAGCACGTCGGATAACTTTGCATCGGATGACGGGATGCCGAACGACTCGACGGATTCCTTTCCACCATTGTATTCACGGTAGCGAAAACGACCGTTGAAGAGAACACCCTTTCGCAATTCGACGGGACGACTTCGATCCTCGCAAAGAATGGCTCCTAGCCAATCAGCTAATCCATTTGCATTATTGAGCACGGCAGAAAGGCCGATGACCTGCGGTGTCCCCTCGGACAGAAGAATCTTCGTGAGTAGGATTTCCAGCCCGGCCCCGCGCGTTTTGTCCCCGATCATCTGGAGTTCGTCAATGATTACAGTTCCAACATCTCGCAACAAAGTCGGACAGGCAACCAGAAGCGCCTGAAGTTTCTCGAAGACGATCACGGCGATGTGAAATTCTCCACGACGGATTGCCGTATCGTGCTCTTTTCTATCCCTTGTTGAAATCACCACCCGGATGCCGAAATCCGAGTATTTTCCTTTGAATTCGCGGTATTTTTCCTCCGCGAGCGCCTTTTGAGGAACGAGATAGATGGCACGCCGATTCTGGCCGGCGGTTCTCACTGCCGCCATTTCACCCACGAATGTCTTTCCCGATGAGGTCGGGGAGAAAATGACGGCGCTTTTCCCCTCCAGTACTTTTCCTGTATGAATTGCCACTTTCTGAATGGGAAGAAGCTCCGAATGTCCGGAGTCATTCCATATTTTGAGAATTCGGGTATCGAACCCGAACGCCTCCAATAGGGAAATTTTCATCGGCGAGCGTTCCAGCTATAAGCGTCTTCGTAAAGTATGCCGCATGTTCCTTTGTTTTCAATCCGATTTCGTGTCCCCTGAGACATCAAAGCACCCCTTTGTGTAATAGGAACCCTCGCGGGATTCCCCTTGGTTTTTGATGGTGTTTGAGCAAGGGTGTTGACGAGAGGAGGCATGCATGAAATCAGACAAGCCCGCCATGCAGAAAGTGGCGTTTTATACACGGATCAGCACAGACGAGGACCACCAGAAGTACTCGCTCGACGCCCAGAAGGATCGGCTGGAGGCATTTTGCAAGAGCCAGTACGACGATGACTGGTCGCTTTTCAAAATCTATCGGGACACCGAGTCCGGAACGCACATGAATCGGCCGGGTCTGGAAGAAATGCTCTACGATGCTTCCAGCAAGGCATTCAACGTCCTGCTCGTCTTTCGCGTGGACCGATTGTCCCGAAAGGTTCGCGAACTCGCCCAGATGGTGGACGACCTCACCAAGAACGGGGTCGTCCTCAAAAGCATTACCGAGCCGTTCGACACCGCCAACGCCGCCGGGAAGATGATGCTCCAGATGCTCGGCGTCTTCGCCGAGTTCGAACACGCAACCATCATCGAGCGCACCAAGGTCGGCATGGAGAAAAAGGCCAAGGGCGGGAATTACGTCGGCGGGAGCGTGCCGTATGGATACCGTCTCGAACCGGAGAAGGGGCTGATAATCCACGAGGAGGAGGCCGTCATCATCCGGAAAATGTTCAAGATGTATTCGTTCGGCATGGAAGGCGCGTCTTCCATCTGCACGGATTTGAACGATGCGGGCTATCGAAATCGGGCCGGCAAGAAATGGGGACGCCGAGTCGTTCTCTACATGCTCAAAAACCCGATTTACCTCGGGAAAATTCGCTGGCGCGAAATCCTTTATGAGGGACATCATGTGCCTCTGGTGTCCAAAGACCTATTCGAAAAAGCCCAGAAGGTGCTTCAGGACCGCAACGAAGAATCCAAAGGTCGTCAGATGCACAATAATGACAACCGCCTTCTCACGGGCGTCATGCGATGCGCCAAGTGCAAGAGTCATATGTTCGGCGGCGGCGCTCGACGAAACGGCCGGTACATCCCATACTACGTTTGCTCCAAGCGATTCAATCTTCACGAGTGCGATCAGGACTACATCCGGGCGGATATTTTGGAATCGGCCGTCATCCAGGACATCCAGACCATGTTTCAAGACGAAACGTTCATGGCCCGGGTGCGGGAGGAGGCGAATCGCCGCCTCGGGACGGAAAAGCCGGACGTGGAGAAAGAGATTTCTCGCGTCGATAGCCTGATGACAAAAACGCAGGCGGCGGTGGACCGCTACTTCGAGGCGTTCGAGGCCGGGACGCTCAAGGCCGAGTTGTGCAATGAGAAGGTGCAGTCGCTCCAGACCCGACTGGCCGAACTTGCTGTGGAACGCCGGAATCTGGAAGAGCGTCTGGGACGCTTGGGACTACCCGCTGTGGATCGGGAATTCCTCCGCAAGATGGTCGCGGATTTCGAGACGGTGATGGAATCGGAGGATAACGTCAAAAAGAAAAACCTCCTTCGCCATTTGGTGAAGAAGGTTTTGATTCACGACCGCCGGACGGTGGAAATCTGGTATTGTTTACCAAATTCTTCCAGCGTCGAATACTGGCACAAAAAGCTCCCCGGGTAGGACTCGAACCTACAACCTAGCGGTTAACAGCCGCTCGCTCCACCATTGAGCTACCAGGCAATCTCGTTTCAAAAACAGTTTTGAATTTTTAATTTTGAATTATTGTAATAAGCATTTTACCACAACTTAACACTTAAAACTTCTAACCCAAAACTTTACTTATTTATTAGTGCATTCTTCCATCATTAGCAGCCAAGCCCAGTTTTCGTCAATATTCTTTTGAATCTCCGCCACTATACCGGCATTTTCCGGACGCAAAAGATGTTTAAATCTAGACTGCAGTTTTAAATATTCCTCAATCGGCTTTTTTTCTTTCGGCTTTACATTAATTTTATATTTTCCATCTACCACTTCATAGATCGGCCAAAAACAAGTCTCTACTGCCAGCCTGCCGATAACTGCTGTATCTGCCGGATTATAACCCCAGCCTAAACGGCATGGCTGCAGGACGTTTATAAAAGTAGGCCCGTCTATATCCAGGGCTTTTTGCGTTTTGGTGATCAGATCATTCCAATAGCCGACTGCAGATTGTGCTACATAAGGAATATTATGCGCGACCATGACTTTGGTCAAATCTTTTTTGATCTGTTCCTTCCCTTTTTTTACTTTACCTACTGGGGAAGTAGAGGCATATGCTCCCAAGGGGGTAGCAGATGATCTTTGGATACCAGTATTCATATACGCTTCATTATTATAGCAAACATACAGCATCCTGTGCCGGCGTTCCATTGCTCCGGATAAAGACTGGAAGCCGATATCATACGTGCCGCCATCGCCGCCAAAAGTAATGAAACGTATGTCTTGGTTAACTTTTCCTGTTCTTTTCAGGGCTTTATACGCTGCTTCTATACCACTACAAGAAGCTGCCGCGTTTTCAAATGCACTGTGAAACCATGAGGTTTTCCAGGCACTAAACGGGTAGATCGTAGTAGATACTTCCAGGCATCCGGTAGCATTAGCCACAACTACTGGTTTATCCGCTGCAGCCATCATTACCTGCCGGGCTATGATCCCCGCCCCGCATCCGGAACAGAGTCTATGGCCTCCGGAAAGCAATTCAGGTCTTTTAGCTAATTCTTTTAAATTTGCCATTATATTCGATCCCCCTTATTATTCTCTCACGCCGATATATTTTACTTCAGCACTGGTATTACCGCTTAAAAGTTCATTATAAATATCCGTGATCATTTCCAGGGTTATATCACGTCCACCCAGGCCATACACATAGCTGGCTATCTTTGGTCTCTTATCCAATTCATACATGCAAGAACGCACTTCAGAGCAGACCGGTGCCACATAACCATTATATCCGTCATGCCTGTCCATTACGCCGACTATTTTAACATTTTTCAGAGCTTCCCTGATATCATCAAACGGGAAAGGCCGAAAAACCCTGAGCTTAAGCATGCCTACTTTTTTGCCTTGCTTTCTTATTTCATCTATTACTACCTTAGCAGTACCGGCTGTTGAGCCGAGCACCACAATGGCAACTTCAGCATCTTCTAATTTATAAGTCTCGATCATATCATAGCTACGGCCGAATTTTTGTCCGAACTCTTTGCCTATTTCTTTGATAACTTTGGTGGCCTTGCGCATGGCTTCGATTTCTTGCCGCTTATGTTCAAAATAATAATCCTGGAGATCTATCGCCCCTAGGGTATAAGGATGATCAACATCCAGCAACCAATTCTTTGGTTTATACGTACCGACAAATTCTTTGACCTGCTCGTCCGGTAGTATTTCAATGGCTTCCATACAATGGCTGATAATAAATCCGTCCGTTGATACGGTAGCCGGTAATAGTACGTCAGGATGTTCACATATTCTGACTGCCTGGATCATGCTGTCATACGCTTCCTGTGAATTTTCGCAATAAATCTGTAAAAATCCAGAGTCACGCGCACCCATGGTATCGCTCTGGTCACCGTGGATATTGATCGGCGCGGATAAAGCGCGGTTAACTTCAGCGATTACGATCGGGAGTCTTAATCCAGCGGCAATGTACATCATTTCATACATTAGCGCCAGCCCCTGGCTGGAAGTCCCGGTCATGGCTCTGGCTCCGGCAGCAGAAGCACCGATACAGGCGCTCAACGCGCTGTGTTCGCTTTCTACAGCAACAAATTCAGTATTTACCACACCATCAGCTACGAATTGCGAAAAGATTTGCACTATTTCGGTAGCGGGGGTAATAGGATATGCAGCCACTACATCAGGATTGATCTGGCGCATAGCTTCGGCCATAGCCTCATTACCTGTTTTAGCTTTTAAATTCTTTTTTTCTGACATTATAGTATATCCTCCATTTACTTCTTCTCAGCTTCCATTTTTATCGCTTTATTGCCTTTTTTACCTGGGCACTCTACCGCACATATGCCACAACCCTTGCAATGTTTATAATTGAATCCTGTCATCAGACTATCTTTAACCATCACTGCTGAATCCGGGCAATATACCCAGCAAAATAAGCATTGGATACAATTTTCAGGGATCCAAACCGGTCTTTCACTGCGCCAATCACCGGTTTCAAAAGCTGCCGCGCTGCCGGCTTCCAGGTAATCACAGGCTGGCAAGTCTTTCCAGCCTTTTTTCTTTTCTATTTTAATATCTGCCATATTTTACTCCTCGCCTTTCACTTCTTGGTATGCCCGTTGAATGGATTTAATGTTGCCTTCCACTATCTCTGGACGGTTTTTGAATTTAGCAGTCAGCTTTTTGCGGTTATCTTCTACCAT
>JAZDJP010000017.1:0-11173 GCA_043803805.1 Planctomycetota bacterium | reverse complement strand
GGATCTGGCGGTCCTGCGCCACCACCAGGGCGATCATCTGCTCCTTGGAAAGGTGTTGAAGTGCTGCAACTTCCATGTAGAATACTATCGTCCAGCCGGCGAAAAATCTGCGTCGGATTTTTCTGGCCGTGAACGGTTACTTCTGGATGAATTCCTCGAGGGGGGCGGATGTCCCTTGAAAATCACCGGTGCGGTAACAGGTATCACTTCTGGTTTTGGCGGTATCCAGGGCGTTCCGAATCTCCCGGATCCTGTTTTGGAGAATGACATCGAGCATTTCCTCCGCTTTCGTCACGAAGGGGCGGGCCATCGGATCGGCGCGATGCGTATTGATGAAGGATCGAAGTTTATCGGGCGTGGCGGATGCGTTGATGGCGGCCCATTCGTTTTTCAGGTCATCCGGATTGACCGGAGACGGAACGGGATCGCGACGTGGGTGGGGGACAGGAACCGGATTTTCGGTGATGGACTCCGGTCGCGGGGATGGCATTCCGTTTGAAGGCGTTTGTGGAATCGGTGAGGGGCGATGTGTGCCCGGGCGGAAAAGGAACGCCATGATTCCTCCCAGGAGGAGCGCGGCTCCACAGACGCCGGCGATGATCGTGGCGGTGGATTTTCGAGATGTCCCCGCGGTTGTACGGACTTTTCCGGGTTTGGACCGGGACGATCGGATTTCGAATTGCGTGGTTCCCGGGATTGCGGCGGATGCGGGAAGATTTCCCCGTGCGTCGAGGCGGCCCAGATCGGTCAGAAGTTCCTCCGGAGTCTGATACCGCTGGGCGGGTTTCTTGGCCATCATGCGCCGGATGATGTCGCACACCCCGCGCGGGACGGAAGGATTTCTGACGCTCGGAGGAATAAGCGGGTCGGTGACGTGTTTCAGGATGATGGATGCAGGTGTGGGGCCCTCGAAAGGATGAAATCCCGTTACGGCGTAATAAAAAGTGGCGCCAAGGGAGTAGATGTCGGATCGGGTGTCCACGGCTTCCCCCCGGCCCTGCTCGGGGGAGATGTAGTGGGGGGTGCCCAGGGCAGTTCCCTCCAGAGTCAGGGAGGCGTCGTCAACGAGCGACTTGGCCAGCCCCATGTCCGCAAGTTTTGCCGATCCATCCGGGGTGATGAGGATGTTCTCGGGTTTTATGTCGCGGTGGACAATGGATTTTCGGTACGCCACCCCAAGGGCTTCAGCTGTTTGCCGGATGATGGCGACCGCCCGCCTCCAGTCCAGCGAGCTCTCGCCTTCGATCAACCGTCGGAGCGACATCCCCTCGACAAATTCCATGACGATGTAGTAGTAATTGCCGTGTTGACCCACCTCCAACATGCGCACGATATGAGGATGCACCAACTGCGCCGCCAACTGTGCCTCCCTCAGGAATCGCTGGACGAAAACTTCGTTGCTGGACAACCGTCGGGGCAGGATTTTAATGGCGACGATCCGATCGAGGGATTTCTGGCGGGCCTTGTAGACGATGCCCATGCCGCCCTTGGCGATCTGCTCAAGAATGACGTAGCCGGGGATCGGGGACTCTTGATCGGCCATGGGTTGACGCCTGCCGTCTTTAGGATTCGTGAAGAGACATGATTGATTATATCACATGATGTGCAGGATGAGGAATTTCTTGTTGTGTATGGTTGAAAATCTTCCGGGGATGTCATCCGGCGACTTTCATTCCATTCGGATGGTCTTATAATGGGCCCCGCATGAGAAAGGTTGCCTTTTATACATTGAAGGTGGCGGTGGCCGGAGGGCTTCTTTATTGGTTGTTCCACCGCGGGGACATTGGGGAAGATGTTCTGAGTCGTGCGGCAGCCGGTCCGTGGGACATCGGCATGGTCTTGGTTCTCCAAGGGGCCATTCTTGTACTGAGCATCGTTCGTCTGCGGTGGCTTCTCGGGGCGGTCGGGGTATCAGCGACGCTTGGGGACACCGCCCGGTATACATTCATCGGGCTTTTCATCGCGCTCCTGGGCCCGGGGGCTGCCGTGGGGGATACGGTGAAGACGGTGTATCTGGCACGGGGCTCCTCGCGTAAGACGGAGACTGTCCTGGCGGTGGTGGTGGACCGCCTCATGGGGTTCATGGGGCTGGTGCTGTTGGCCTTCGCGGGTCTTCTTTTTAACCTGCCGTTGTTTCTGGCGGGGCGTTTCAGGCCGGTGATGTATGCTGTCGGGGTCGCCGCGGGCGTTTGCGGTGTGATTTTGCTTTTCTTGCTCATACGGCCCGGACGGAGGGTGGTGCCGGGAGAAAAGGGTTGGTTCGCCCGGTTTCGAGAGGCCGTGGATCTCTACCGGAACCGACCGGGAACTTTGGGAATGTGTCTGTTGATTTCGCTCGCGGTGCATGTCATGGTCGTGATCTCCTTCCTGTTTCTGGGGAGGGCGCTCGGCGAGGCGAGTGTCGGTTTCGGGAAGGCGGCGACCCTGGTTCCGGTGGGGCTGGCGTTGAACTCGCTTGGGCCGTTCGGTGGGATCGGAGTGGGGGAGGCGGCGTTCAAGACGATTTACAAACTGGCCGGATCAACGCTCGGCGGGGACGTCTGTTTCCTGTACCATGTGCTGTTTCTGATCTGGGGGTTGGCGGGGATGGTTGTGTTTCTTGTCACTCCGATGCCGGCGGGAACGTTGAAGGAGGCCGGTCAGCGACAACCGTGACACCCGCCGCAGCCGCCGCGGCAGGACTTGGATCGGCTGGGCGCGGACGATGCAGGGGCGGAGGGGCCGCCGCCCATGGCGAACGTGGAGAGAAGCCGGCGCAGGTGTTTCCCGGAACAGCGCGGGCAGGAGGGCCTTCCCGATCCGCGGACGAGAATCTCGACGTCGCGCCGGCAGTCGGCGCAGTGGAATTCATGGATGGGCATGTCAGGCTCCGTGCGACCCTGATTTTATTATAACGGTTGAATGAGGAGAAGGAAGTGGCTGATGCATCCGGTCCGCCGGTCATCCGGCTGAAAATCTCGCGCAACTCCGACCACCCCTGGATCTACCGCCGGATGGTCGCCAAGGAGGCGGGTCGGGGTGTGGATCCCGGTTCGGTCGTCCGTGTGGAGGATCGGGACGGGCGCGCGGTGGGGCAGGCATTTTGGAATCCGCGGTCGGAGATCGCGCTCCGTCTCCTTTCGACGGACGCGACCGTCCGGGTGGACCGCGCCTTCTTCGCCTCCGCCATCCGCCGGGCGGTTTCCCTTCGTCACGACGTCCTTCGCCTTCCCGAAACGACCGACGCCTATCGCCTGGTGAACTCCGAGGCGGACGGGTTATCCGGCCTTGTGGCGGATCGGTATGCCGACGCGATCGTTCTGGAACTCTACTCGGCCGGATACTTCGAGATACTCGAGGACCTTGAGGTTATTTTCGGAGAACTTTTCCCGGGTTCGACATTTCACGTCCGGTCCGATTGGAAGATCGAGAAAATCGAGGGGTTTCGGACGCACTGGAAGCAGTCGCCATCCCGGTCCGTCGTGGTGAAGGAGAACGGCGTTCGGTTCCATGTGGACCTGGCCCTCGGGCACAAGACGGGATTTTTCCTCGACCAGCGGGACAACCGGTATTTTCTCGGGACGCTGGCGCGCGGGAGGTCCGTTCTGGACTGTTTTTGCTACACGGGCGGGTTCGCCCTGCATGCCGCGAAGGCCGGGGCGGCCGCCGTGACGGCGGTGGATCTGGACGAAAAGGCCATTGCCGTCGCGCGGGGCAACGCCGAACTGAACGGCGCCGCGGTCAATTTCATCCACTCCGACGTTTTCCCCTTCCTTCGGGGTTTGGAGGGGAAGCCGCCGGCGCATGATGTCATCGTTCTGGACCCGACGAAACTGGCCCATTCGAAGGAGGACCTGCCCCGGGCCAGCCGGGCCTACATGGACATGAACCGGCTGGCCATGGCGGTCATCCGGCCGGAGGGAATCCTGGTGTCCTGTTCCTGCTCGGGGAAACTTTCCGAGGATGATTTCCTGTCGATTTTGCGCCGGGCGGCCCGGGAGAGCCGACGGGAGCTCGAGGTGTTCCGGGTGGCCGGGGCGGGGGGCGATCATCCCGTAGCCTCTTCCTGTCCCGAGGGGCGTTACCTGAAGGTGGTGTTCAGCCGGGTCCGGCCGTTGTGAGGGGCGGGGATTCCCGCTATAATCCTTCCCATGATGCGGCGCGTGGCGATGATCGTGGCGGTGGCGGCACTGGTGCCTGTGGCGCTCTGGCTGGTCCTTTCCCGGGGCCGGATGACCGACGCCGGCATGGAGGCACGGCTGACCCACCTGGATGACCGGCTCCGGAAGCAGGACCGGACGACCGAGGGATTTGTCGCCTGGTACGCCGCCAATCGCAAGGAGTTCGACCGATTGCGGGAGGACACGGAGAAACTCCGTCAGGGGATGGAGACGAACGCGGGGATTCTCGCCACCCTTCAGAAGAATCAGGATCAGCCCCAGCGTGTGATGGCGCGCGTCCAGCAGATCCGGCAGGAAGTCACCCAGGAGGTGAACGGTGTCCGGGACACGCTGAACGTCGAGATCAGGAAGGGGAATGCGGCGGCGGCGCGCCTGGAGGAACGGGTGGCCCGTCTTGAAAAATCCGCCGCGGAGATTGCCGGTCTCTTTGATGACCTGAAAGAACTGCTTCGCGGAATCCAGGCGGAGTTGAAGGCGCTCCGGGCGCAGGCGGCTCCGGTTCCCGAACCGCCTGCGGCGGCGACTCCTGAAAATCCGCCGAAGGCCCCCTGATTCAATCACTTCACGAATAGGCTCCCCATGAGCGGGGGATAAGGACAACCGATAAATCTCGTTTTTCCCGGTTTCGCATATCTTGGTGAAATTCCGTCACGCCCCGCGTGGCTGCCGGCCGGCGGATTGTTTTCTGATGCTGTGCGAGCGACGATTCACGTTTCACGGGCGACGCGTTCTGACGTCGGCGGCTGGAGGATTTCCGAGAAGACCACCATCCGGTGGGCGGGATTGCGAAAACGCGCTTCGATGCTGGCGAGCGACACCACCGGCTCCGGCGGGGGCCGCCGTGACGCGGGAGGGGATGAGGGGGTGGCGACCGGCGCCTGGGCCGCGGGTTCGGGGGAATGATCGGGCCGTGGTGTGCGGCGGATGACGGGCCGGGGCGCCGGCGGCGGGGACGTGGCGTCGGATTTTTCCGTTTCGGCCTCCGCCGCGGAGGATCCCCCGGCGGCCCGCTGTCGCGCCGCCTCCTGCCGCGCCTTTTCCTCCTGGGCCTTGCGCCGGTTCGAGATGGCGGTGACGATGACTCCGATCACGGCGAGAACCATGTAGATCAAACTGCCGAAATCGTTGTCCGTGGCCAGAAACATGCAGATCCCCTCGCGTTATTTGTGGTCCGGTGGTCCCTTGGGGGGGGTCTGCTCGGGGGCGCCGCCCCGGGCGATGGAGTCGCGCATCCCGGTATCCGACTGGATATTCTTCATCCGGTAGTAATCGAAAATTCCGAGGTTCCCGGAGCGGAACGACTCGGCCATGGCCCGGGGCAGTTCAGCTTCCGCGAGAACCACCTGGGCGCGGTGCTCCTGGGTGAGGGCGACCATTTCCTGCTCGCGCGCCACGGCGAGCGCCCGGCGTTTTTCCGCCTCCGCCTGGGCCATCCGCTTGTCGGCCTCGGCCTGATCAACGCGCAATTTCGCCCCGATGTTTTCCCCGACGTCCACATCGGCGATGTCAATCGAGACGATCTCGAAAGCGGTCTGGGAGTCGAGGCCTTTCCCCAGCACCGCCTTGGAAATGCGGTCCGGGTATTCGAGCACCTGTTTGTAGCTTTCCGCGGAGCCGATGGCGCTCACGATGCCCTCGCCCACCCGGGCGATGATGGTTTCCTCAGTCGCGCCGCCGACCAACCGTTCCAAGTTCGCACGGACCGTGACCCGTGCCTTCACCTTGAGCTGGATTCCATCCATGGCGACGGCATCCAGGGTTTCCCTCCCTTTGGCGGGATCGGGGCAGTCAATGACCTTGGGGGATACGCTTGTGTTCACGGCATCCAGAATATTCCGGCCCGCCAGATCCATCGCCGCCGCGCGATCGAAGGTAAGGGTGATCCCGGCCTTGTTCGCGGCGATGACGGCGCGGACGACGTTGGCGACATTGCCGCGCGACATGTAATGGGCCTGGAGTTTGTCCACGCCGATTGACGTGTTTGCGTTGATGGCGGCGATATGGCTTTCCACGACCAGATTCGAGTTGATTCTCCGGAGCCGCATGCCGATGAGGCTGATCCAGCTGATCTTGGCTCCGGAGGATAAGGCTTTGATGTAAAGACCGACAAAACTGGCAATGACGATAAAGAAGATCAGTATGATCAGGATCAGAAACCCGATCCCGATGAGCCACAAGGGGTTATCTGAAACAGCGGCGAGCAGATTCATGGGCGTTCCTCCAAAATGTCATCCTATGGTTTCTTTTCGATCACGACGACGCGAAATCTCTCGACCTGCTTGACAACAATGGCCGTTCCTTTCTGGATCATGGGGCCGTCGCTTACAACATCGTATCGTTGGCCGTCAATCTCCACCTGGCCCGAGGGGCGGAGCGTGGTGAGGGCAATTCCCGTTTTCCCCATGAGTTCCGCGGGCGCCGCGACCGGGCCGATGCCCGTGATGGTTCCCGGCTGGGTGAGTTGCCGGCCGATGGGGGTTTTGGGGAACATCTGAAGTCCCAGCATGATGAGTCCCGCCATCGCGACGAGGGCCGCGAGGGTCACCGAGAGACCCATCAGCGGGCCGTAGTGTTTAAAGGCGAGGAAGGCGCTGGTCAGGAGCGAGATGGCTCCGAACGTCCCGAGGATGCCCCCGGCCGGGAGGAATATCTCGGCGAAAAAGATGGCCGCGCCCAGGAGAAAAAGCCCGATGATCAGCAACATGTTCAATCCTCAATCCAAAATCGAAAATTCCTTCTCATGCTCCTCGCACAAGAATCCGGTTTCCCTCGACCGCCGTCACGCGCACCGGTTTTCCGGCCTCGATGAAGTCGCCCTGGGCGACGACATCGTAAGTTTCGCCGTTGATGGTGATGCGGCCGGCCGGTCGTAGCGTGGTTTCGGCCACTCCGGTTTTCCCGACGAGGGAACGCGTGTCGGACGCCGTGATCGGGCCGGCGGGAATCCCCTCCCGGCTGTCAATCGTGGTGTGGAGCACCAGTTTTCCGAAGAGGGGAATCCGCGGCAGGTATTTGAAAATCAGCCACGTCCCGATGACGATGACCGTCATGCTGATAACAAAAGCCGTTCCGGCATTCCGCAGGTAGCGCACGGCCCAATAATAATCCACCGATTCCGGTGCCCCCCCCCCGGGCAGGAGCGGCTGGACTCCCTTTGCGGGAAGATAGGCGAGGATGATGCTGGCGAGGATGAGAATGATACCCGCGATGCCCGTCACGCCGAATCCGGGAATTAAAAAGATTTCAACGGCGAGAAGGCCGAATCCAACGAGGAAAAGCACGATTTCGAAGGGGGCGGCCGTCCCGGCAAAGTATTTCGACCAGAAGAAAAGGCTGAGGCAAAAGGCCCCGACGGTGAATCCGATGCCGGTGCCCGGGTGATAGATCTCTATAAGAATGGCGAGGATGCCGATAGCCATGAGAAGTCCTGAAATCAACGTGCCGGAGAGGATTCGGGCCACGCGCTCCGACCAGGTGGACTCGACCGAGGTGGTGGTGGAAGGCGTGATTGCGAGGCGCTTCATGAGATCATCACGGTTCTCGACCGTTCCCGTGCTGAACCCGAGCTCAACCGCCTCACGGGCCGTCACATTAAGGAGTTTCCCCTTCGGGACGACCGTGCGGACGATCTCGAGGGCCTTGCCTCCGGTTCGGGCCTCCGCCTTGAGGGTTTCCAGTCGTCGGGACTCGACGAACTCCCGCCGGCCGTCCAGGCGGATCTCGATGATTTCAAGCTCCGGGTCCACCATTGCCTCGGCGAGGTCCGCGGAGTAGCCCTTGGTCTCGGCCACGGCCCGGAACTTGGCCCGGACGGCGGAAATGTACTTTTCCCCGAGCGCCGCGGTGCCTTCCGCGGACATGGATACCGGGGTGGCGGATCCCATGGAAGCCGTACCCTTCATGTAGATGCGATCGCACGCGATCGAAACGAGGGCTCCGGCGGACCAGGCGTCCTTCACGATCCAGGCCACGGTCTTCATGGGGGCGGCGGCGAGGATGTGATCCACGATCTCGTTGGCCGAATCCACCCGTCCGCCGAACGTGTCTATTTCGAAAATGAGGACGTCCACGCCCTCGGCCTTGGCCTGGTCAATTTTCCGCTTGAGGAATCCGGCCAGGAACGGATCAATCATCTCGCCTTCATCCTTGAGCGGGATGAACCGGACGACGGCGTTGGATTTTCCGGGGAGGATTCCGGTCGTGGCGGTCCGCGTCTCCACAGCCTGTTCCAATTTCTCGGCGCGGGAGGTTTTGGTTGTTCCGGGAATTGATACAGGAGCGGCGGGCGTTGGGGACATTTCGATCAGAGCGCTGTCCCAAACGCCGGCGTCCCGGCGGGTGGCGGCCACCTTCCGGCAGACGCCGTAGGCGAGGGCGTCGGTCGCGCCGAGGGTGAGGATGCGACCCTGGCGCGAGACCTGGGTGGGGGCGCTCGTGAATTCCTGCTTCCGGTTGTCCGGGAGGAGTTTGTATTCCTCCGTGGTCAGGAAGACCGGTCGGCCGGCCTTGTCCGAAAGAAGCAGTACTTCGGTGTCCGGGTCGGCCATGGCGAGGATGATCCGGGCGGGAAGTCCCCGTTCGCGGGCGAGATTCGAGAGAAAGGCCCGGAGGGGTGAAAGCGTTTCCTCGGGGAGTTTCTGGGCCGGTGCGCCGGGGATGATTGGGGCGATATTTCCGATGACGGCCCCGGGGGCCAGGGCCAGTGTCTTGCCCGACAATGCCACGATTGCACCGCCGGCGAGGGCCTTGTTGGTGACGTAAGTGGTTACTGGAATCTTGGTTGTGAGGATCTCCTTCGCGGCCTCAATGGCGGGTTCAAGGGGGCCACCGGCGACGTCAATCTCGATGAGCAGTCCCGCGTTCGCCGCTTCCGCCGCGGCGAGCCCCTTTTTCACGTTTTCGGCGTCCCGGGCGAGGAACTGATCCCGGATGGAAATCCGGACGTAGGGGAGGGGTTCCCTGGAGGCGGGCTCAGGCGTGGCGGCGACCGCGCCAAGTCCCAGAATTATTAGAGGCAAGAATACGTGGATGGATTTTTTCATAATCATCGTTATCGGCCGCCCGTTAGAAACCATTTCTTATTCTTCCATTTGCGCCGCCGGGCAAGGTTTCAAAACCCCGATTTCGTTCGAGAAGCAAGTCAGGCCAGGAGCCGGGCGCGACCGCGTGTCCGCAAGCGACACGCCGAGCGCCCGGCGACGCCGCATGACGCCGCTTATCGGGCGAAATCGGAGAGGGGGGGATTCGCCCGAAGCGCTCGGCCAACCTCCTGTTGGCCTCCGCTTCGGCATGGGCGACCGTCTTTCGCTCGCCTCCCGCTCGCTTTTCCTCCTTCTCGTCGGCGACGGTCGCCCGTTGCGCTTCGCCTCCGGCTCCGCGCCTCGCTCCGCTCGGGGCGATAGGAATCGCCGACCTCCGGCCATCCTGGCCTTCGGTGCGAATCCCATTCCGGTTCTTTCATTTGCCCCGCCGGGCAAGGTTTCAAAACCCCGATTTCGTCCGAGAAGCAAGTCAGGCCAGGAGCCGGGCGCGACCGCGTGTCCGCAAGCGACACGCCAAGCGCCCGGCGACGCCGCATGACGCCGCTTATCGGGCGAAATCGGAGAGGGGGGGATTCGAACCCCCGGTACCCTTGCGAGCACACCGATTTTCGAGACCGGCCCATTCAACCGCTCTGGCACCTCTCCTCGAATGACGTTAATTTCGGATTTCCGTTTGCCGAAACTTCAATTTGTAGTATCTTAAGGAACGGGCAAGTCAAACGCAAGGGGTGAATCGAGTCATGATGGGGCGGTAGCTCAGTTGGGAGAGCGCCACAATGGCATTGTGGAGGCCGAGGGTTCGACTCCCTTCCGCTCCAGTAGAATTCATGACGTCGTTCGGGGAGTCGAAGGGCGACGGCCGCCGAGCGAGCAGCGAGGATGAGCCAACAGGGAGGTTGGCGGAAGGCCGGCGCCCAGGGCCGAGCGGAGCGGAGCCGGAGGCGAAGCGAGCGCTTGGCCAAATCCCCCTGCTTGCCAATGAAACCCGCATGAGCGGGGTTTCATGTAAGTGTTATTTGCCATGACGGTTGTCGCGAAAAAACATTGACTCGACTGTCAGGATTTTTACGATAGCCAGCGCTTTCGGTTGACGAAGAAGATGTGTTCGGGCAGGTAGCTCAGTTGGGACGAGCGGGGTTTCGGCGAGCCTCCGGTGGAGGGTCGCCGCCGCGAGTCGGGTTGGCAGGGAGGCCAACCCTGGTGGTGTGGGCTTGAGTACGGCGCAGGATGCGCCCGACGATAGCGCAACGAATGAGCCGGGCAGGTAGCTCAGTTGGTAGAGCATGGCACTGAAAATGCCGGGGTCGGCGGTTCAACTCCGCCCCTGCCCATATAGAAACGATTCCGGGTGTTTCCCGGCTGATCCCCGGTATTTCCTTGTTCGTAACCCTGCACGTCGAGATGGTTATCGGGATTCCCAACGTCTTGCATTGGCGGATTCTGGCGATATACTGATTTAATCGCGACTGCGGTGATTTCATGGAAATTCCAAACCGACAACCCGACATCCTGCGTCGGATGGATTCCGTTTCCGACGAGGCGCTTTTCGATCGTTTCCGCCGATCTCTTGATGAAACGGCATTTGCCGGACTTTCGGATCGTCTGACCGCTTCCGCCCTTTCCTATGCCCGAAGCCTTCTGGGATGCCGCCACGCCGCGGAGGATGCCGTTCAGGAGGCCTTTCTGCGCGTCATCCGATGCCGGGACCGTTACGACCCGTCCCGGTCGTTCCGGGGGTGGTTTTTCACCATTTTGAGAAACGCCTGCCTGGACGAACACCGCCGACGTCGGCGGGAGAAGACTTCGATGGTCCGCCTCGGCGAGGCTGTGGAATGTTCATCAGAGGGGGAGGATCAGGGGGAGGTTCTCCGAGCCCTCGATCGTCTTCCCGATGAACTCCGGGAACCCCTGGTCCTCCGCCTCTGGGGGCATTTGGAATTCTGCGAGATTTCCCAGATCTGCGGATGCTCT
>JAZDJP010000016.1:0-15748 GCA_043803805.1 Planctomycetota bacterium | reverse complement strand
TTCCAAATCTAGTGTTTCTCGAATGACCGGCATGGAATCCTCCCCTTGTCATTTGAGGGCCATGCACGTTTTTTCGTCTGTCCATCTTTGGAACCTTATCGCTTTCCGTCAGTTATGACTCGTTGAACTGGAGCAAGGCACATCCTGTGTTCATCCAATGGGGAACCGCAGGAAGACACACGCCCCCCTCCCCGTAAAAACGCCGGGGCACCCCTTCTTCCTCCCGATGACAAACGATATCTCTCCCTCACACGAATTCCACCTTCCCCGGGATGGATTCATTAAACAAACGGTATCTCCTTTCGTTGTTTCTTGTAACGGTCAACGTTTTCGACGCATCACGCCGAACAGGCAGGCGATCCCGCCGAAGACAACCCCCATCGTCAGGATCCCGGCCCAATAACAGATTGTTGCGGCCAGATCAACCCGGGATATGTGCCAATGGATCAACTTGTAGAGATTGTGACCGACGAAAAGCCCCGGCAGAAACAGAATCTGCGCCCAAACGGGCTGGGGCTGAAACCAACTCCACGCCCCGAATTTGACATACAAAAAGGATATGCCGGTTCCGACACCGAACCCCGTGATGAAGTAACGCAACATGCCAAAGCCTGTTGATCGGTTAAAACGATGTTTCGGATAACGGAAAATGGACCGTCTACGATCGATGTTCCAACCGGTACCGCGCCGCCGCCACGGCCGCGGTGGCCTCGGCGCGGAGACGCCCCTCCGGCATCAGGGCGAGATGCCCCGAAACGGCCCACGGGTCGAGTTTCGCCCACCGCCCGAAGAAACCCCGCGTCACGGCGGCACGGTCATCCTCGCTGTCCAACCCGCTCGTGAGCGACAATCCCCGATAACGGTCCTCCTCGGCCAGAAGCTCCCCGATGCGCGCCAGGGATTCCTCCCGCTGCCGCCCGGACAGGTGCGCCAGAAATTCCTTCAGGACCGATTCCAGAAGCCGCGATTCCATGTGCCCCTCCCCGTGGATCCATGAGGAATTCACCCCATCCTCAAAACCTTTAGACGCGGATTTCGGGAAATCCTCACGGAAAATCGGGCAGATCCGGCGAATTTCCCCCCGAAAAGAAGGGGGGAGGGGGATTTCCCCTCCCGCGGTTAACCCTTCCTGCGTTCCCAACACGCGCCGACTATCTTCATCGTCAGGGAAAGGATTCGACTTGAGTAATCCGCGGCGGGCCGCGAGGGAAGAATCCTCCTCGATGACTTCATGACGGCATGACCGCATGACAGCATGACGTCCCGACCGCCACCCGCGGGATCCCCGCCAGGTCGGGTGTGACGCGAACGCCGGTGAAACCGGCCTCGCGGAGAAACCCGGCGACGGCGTCGGACTGGCCGATGCCGATTTCCAGAACGAGCGCCCCGCCGGACCGGAGGAAGCGCGGGGCTCCGGCCGCCACCCGGCGAATGATGTCCAGACCATCCCCCCCGGCAAAAAGCGCCTCCGGCGGCTCGAAATCACGCACCTCGGGCATGAGATCCGCCCGCATATCGAAGGGAATGTAGGGGGGGTTGGAAACGATGATATCCACCCCGTCCGCCAGAGCATCCCCCGCGAATGCCTCGAAGAGGTCGCCCTGACGAAATTCCACCCGGCCGGGGCAACCGAGGGCCTCCACGTTCTCCCGTGCCAGTTCGAGCGCCGCCCCGGAGATGTCCGACGCCCACACCCGCGCCGACGGGAGTTCGAGGGCAAGCGTCACGGCGAGGATGCCGGAACCCGTTCCCACATCCATAATACGCATGCCGTGACCCGTGACCCGTGGACCGTGCCCTGTACCCCGGGAATCGCGAATCGCGCGTCGCGAGTCGCAAACGGGAACAGCGTCCCTCCCGTCAGGTTGTTTTACTCTGAAAGGCGTTTCCGCGAGCGACGGTTCACGAGCGACGAGCGACGAGCCCTGCGCGAAGCGCAGGGCTTCTTCGACCACCCCCTCCGTCTCCGGCCGCGGGATGAGCGCCCCTTCCCGCACCCGGAACGGGCGGCCGTAGAATTCCACCATCCCTAAAAGGTATTGGAGGGGATAATGCGTCCGCCGGCGGGCGATCAATGCCGAATACCGGTCGCCCGCCTCCGGCGTGACGGCCGCCTCGCCGCGGGCCCCGTGGAGGTCCACGACGCGGACCCCCGCCGCGTGGGCGAGCAGCCGCGCGGCCTCGGCCGGGGCATTCCCGATTCCCGCTGTCGCGAGAACCTCCGCCCCGGAGACCAGAATTTCCCGGATTAGCACGCCCATCCCGGCATCATAGAGATCCGCCGGAAAAAGAAAAGGGGCGCGGGAGATTTTCCCGCGCCCCGGGGTACCGCGAACTCACCAACTTTCGAACTCCCAACCTATTTTTGCATCAAGGAGTACCGGTAGTACACCTCCAGGCACAACGCCCCCACCGCCGTCGCCAGAACGCGTCCGCCGCGGCCCTCGCGCGCGTAGGGATCGTTTTCCGAATCCCAGCTCCCGTCGGCATGACCGCCCCTGCGCTGATTCGGGCAGAGCGTGCTCTTCATCGCCTCGTTGAACACCTTCCAATGGTTCCCGCCGACCAGGTTGATCGCCAGGGCGGCATAGTACCACTTGTAGAAATCGGGACTGGTCCAGTTCGGAAGCTCGCTGTTCACATGGGTCGCGGACTCGTCGAACCTCCCATCACCGGGGGGATCCCCCATAAACAGAAGGCACACCATTCCGATGGCCGTCCGCCGGGGGCTGGTGCCCTCCGGCGACTGATAACTGAACTTTCCGCGATAGGCCCCCGAGGCCGTGGAATCCACGAACTTCCGCGCGCCGTCGAAGACGCCGCCGGGGATGGTCAGCCCCGACATCTTCGCCGACTTGAGGGCCATGAGTTGCCACCCCGTCACCGAGATGTCGTTGTCGCCTCCCTTCGGCCGGTAGCGCCAGCCGGCGCCCGGATTCTGGGCCTCCACGATGAAGTCCACCGCCTTCTGCGCCGCCTGCTTGTACTTGTAGTCCTGGGTCATCCCGTACGCCTCGATGAGGGCCATGGAGGCCATCGCGTGGCAATACATGTCATGCTCGAAGCGAAGATCCCCGTCGGCCTTCTGGATCGTGCAGAGCCAGTCCAGACCGCGCCGGACCGTGTCCTTGTAGCGTCCGCCCTTCTGGGTGTGGCCCGCGCCGAGGTAGGCCAGAACCGCCAGCCCCGTGAGTCCACTGTCCACGCTCTTCATCCCCGGCGTCTGGCACATGTCGGCGCCGCAGTGCTTCGAGAAGCCATCGGCATCCCACCGGCCGTCCTCGTCCTGGTGGCGCTTGAGCCACCGCAGGGCCGCCTCCACCGCCGACTCGGTCGCCCGTCCGCCGCCGCCGCGCCGGACAAGGTTCCGCTTGCCGCCGAACCGCCCGCCGTACGAGCCGCCCGCTCCGCCGCCGATGCCGATGGTGTCCAACGCCCCGTATCCCTTGAAGGGTTGCCGCGACATGAAGTCGAAGCTGTCGCCCTTCATCTGCTTGAAGTCCTCGTTGTCCGCGGACTCGTTGTGGTCGGACTGCTCCCAATCCTTCACAATAACCGGGTCCTCGATCGGGGGGCCGTCGGCGTCGTCCACCGGCTTGTTGTTCTTGAAAACGTCGCGCTCCTTTGTCTCGTCGAACTCGTCCTCCGGTTTCTGCTGGAGAGGCACCGCAACGATGATTTCCTTCTTGTCCTCCCCGGTCGCCATGACAACCATCCAGCAGACGAACAGAATGAGCCCGTGAACACCCAGGGAGACGGACCAATAGGGCGTCTTCTTGATCTGTTCATCGAACCATGTATCGGGTTCCTCGACAATTACTTCCTCCTCGGGATTCTCGGGATCCACCGGCATGCGTTCGTCAACCATGGGCTCCTCCCGTAGTAACGGACTCCTGATGGATTATAACGCACGCCGCGGACAAAGGTTCACGAAATTTTTACGATTTTTTCATGACTCACTTCTGCATGAGGTTGTACCGGTAGTACACCTCCAGGCACAACGCCCCCACCGCCGTCGCCATAACGCGTCCGCCGCGGCCCTCGCGCGCGTAGGGATCCTTTTCCGAATCCCAACTCCCGTCGGCATGGCCGCCCTTGCGCTGGTTCGGGCAAAGCGCGGCCATCATCGCCGCGTTGAACGACTTCCACTGCGGACCCTGCATCAGATTGAGCGCCAGCGCCGCATAGTACCACTTGTAGAAATCCGGCTCGTCCCATTTCGGAAGTTCGGTGTTCACGTAGGCCGCGCTCTCGTCGAACCGCCCGTCGCCGGCCGGATCGCCCATGAACATGAGGCACACCATCCCGATGGCCGTCCGCCGGGGGCTGGCGCCCTCCGGCGACTGGTAGCTGAACTTCCCGCGGTAGGACCCCGAGGCCGTGGATTCCACGAACTTCCGCGCGCCGTCAGTGACGCCGGCGGGGATGTTCAGTTTCGACATCTTCGCGGATTTCAGGGCCATGATCTGCCAGCCCGTCACCGAGATGTCGTTGTCGCCTCCCTTCGGCCGGTAGCGCCAGCCGGCGCCCGGATTCTGGGCCTCCACGATGAAGTCCACCGCCTTCTGCGCCGCCTGCTTGTACTTGTAATCCATCATCCCATACGCCTCGATGAGGGCCATGGAGGCCATCGCGTGGCAGTACATGTCGCCGTCCAGGCGCAGGTCGCCGTCGGCCTTCTGGATCGCGCAGAGCCAGTCCAGGCCGCGCCGGACCGTGTCCCCGTAACGCGCGCTTTTTGACGTGTGGCCCGCGCCGAGATAGGCCAGGACCGCCAGCCCCGTGAGTCCGCTGTCCACGTTCTTCATCCCCGCCGTCTGGCACATGTCGGTGCCGCAGTGCTTGGAGAACCCGTCCGCGTCCCACCGGCCGTCCTCGTCCTGATGACGCTTGAGCCACCGCAGGGCCGCCTCCACCTTCCGGTCCGGTTCGCCACCACCCGGCCCCCCGACCTTCCGCCGGTTGAACCGCCCGCTGTACGGAGTCCCGTGGGAACCGGCTCGGCCCCCGCCGCCGCCGATGATGTCCGAGAGGCCGGGCCCGCCCAAGGGCTTCCGCGCGAGCGATTCCATACTATCTCCCTTCATCATCCGGTGATCGTCATCATCCGCCGATTCGTTGCGGACGTCCGGCTCATACGCCCGGTCGAGCACAAGATCATCCACGGCCGGCAGGTTCATGTCCTCCACGGGTTTGATTTTCCCATCGGGAAGCCGGGGATCCGGATCAAACACCTCCGGTTTCGAGGACGGGATCCATGCCAGGAGAACCACCTTCGGTTCGTCCGCCACCACCAGCACCACCATCCAGCAGATGAACAGAATGAGCCCGTGAACGCCCAGGGAAATCGCCCACCACGGGGTCCGGCGGATCTGCGCCTCCCACCAGCCGTCCTCCCCCATCACCTCGACCGCCTCCGGGATTTCGATGTTCGCATTTTCGGGTTCGGTTGTCATGGCGCACCTCCTCTTATCGAAAGCATTCCCGTGAAACGTCGCTCGTATCTCGCCGTCCGTGACTCTCAACGCTCAACTCGCAACTTCCAACGTTCTCCTCTCCACCCCAGCAAACGCCGGATTCGGAAAAAGGTTCATGCCTTTATTAAAAAAATTTGATATAACCGCCACCGGAGATCCCATGGTTCGCGTGAAAATCTGCGGCATCACCTCCCCCGCCGACGCGGCAGCCGCCGCCGACGCCGGCGCCGACGCGGTGGGACTCGTCTTCGCCGAAAGCCCCCGGCGGGTGACGCCCGCCCGGGCGCGGGCGATCGTCGCGGAGCTCCCCCCGTTCGTCGCCGCCGTCGGCGTCTTCGTCAACGCATCGCCCGACGACATCCTCCGCGCGGCGGACGAATTGAACCTGGCCGCCGTCCAACTCCACGGGGACGAGCCGCCGAACCTCGCCGAATACCTCCGCGCGCGATCGGACGGACGGATCGCCCTCATCAAGGCCTTCCGCCCGCGGGATCCGCGCGGCCTCGCGCCCCTGCGGGATTTCCCGGCGGACGCCATGCTCCTCGACGGCTGGAACGACCGCGCCCGCGGGGGAACGGGCGCGAAGGCCGACATCACCCTCGCCCGGCGGGCCGCGAAAATGATCCCGCGCCTCATCCTCGCCGGGGGCCTCACTCCGGCGAACGTCGCCGCGACGGTGCGCGCCGTGCGGCCCTGGGCCGTGGACGTCTCCTCCGGCGTCGAGCGTTCGCCCGGCCGGAAGGATGCCGCCCACATGAAACGATTCGTCGCGAACGCGAAAAGAGGAACTTGAATGATCACGCCGATGACGCAAAAAATCCTCCAACCCCCGGATTAACCCGGAACCCCCATGACGACAAAAAAACCTCACCGCGGACACTCCCATCGGCCCGCCGCCCGCCATGCGGCGCCGTCGCCCCGGCGGAAGCCCTCCCCGCCGCCCTCCCCGGAGGCGTTGCGCGCCCGGCTCGATGCGGCCTTCGCCGGAACGTTCGCAAACCCCATCATGGCCGCCCTCCACCGGGAGGCCGCCGCGCGTCTGGCCCGGATCAGCGCTCTGGCCAGCCACACCGCCGCCGTGCGCGGGGATGTGACGCATGGCTGACGTCCCCGTCCCGCGCATCGTCCGGCTCACCGAACGCATCCAGGAACTCCCGACACTCCCCTCCGTCATCGCCCACATCACCCGGCTCGTGGAGGACCCGGAGACCTCCGCCGGCGACATCCAGAAAGTCCTCTCGGAGGATCCGGCGCTGGCGGGAAAGGTCCTGAAACTCGTCAACTCGGCCTATTACGGCTTCTCCCGGCGGATCTCCTCCATCACCCACGCCGTCGTCATCCTCGGCTTCAACATCGTGCGGTATTTGGCCATCTCCTCCTTTGCCATCGAGATGTTCCGCTTCCGGAATCCCTATTTCGACTACCGCGGATTCTGGGTCCATTCCCTCGGGTGCGCCGCCGCCTCCGACGCCGTGGCGCGGCGCCTGAAGCGCCCGAACCCCTCGGACCTGTTCATGGCCGGGCTCCTCCACGACATCGGAAAAGTGGTGCTGGCCGTCCATCTCGAGGAGGAATTCACCCGGGCCCTCCGGGAGGCGCATGAGAAGGGCATCCTCCTCCGGGAGGCGGAAACCGCGCTCCTGGGCGCCACCCACGCCGACGTCGGCGGGGCGCTCCTAGAACACTGGCGGATCCCGGCGCACCTGGTGGCCGCCGTGCGGTTCCATCACGCCCCCGCCGCGGCCGGGGATCCGGCCGGGGACGCTTACGATTCCACGGCCATCGTCCACGTCGGGGACGCCCTCGCGCGGGCGCTCCTCATCGGCGACGGCGGCGACGCGCGCGCCACGGCCCCCGACCCGGAGGTCCTGGCGACATTAAAACTCGCCGAATCGGACCTGGGCCCCCTCATGGACGACACCCTGACGGCCATGGAGAAGGTGGATGACTTCCTGGAACTCATACGGGAATAAATTAAGAGTTCGGGGGTTCACGAGTTCGGGAGTTCAAGAATTGAACATCGGGGAACAAAGAAATGATGAATATGACAACGATGCCGGTCAGGCGCGTTGCAAAGCGTCGCCTGCGCCTGCTTGTTCGCACTTCTCGTAGAGGGTCTCAGGGGCGATGTCCGCGCCATTCGGCCACGTGATGGTGCCACCTTCAATCCTCGCCTGCCGAAAGAACTGGAGGTCGCGGAGAGGCGCGAACACGGGTCCGCGTTGAAGGTATTCCGCGAAGTCGACAACGGCACGGACTCCATCGTCGAATACGATGAGGTAGGAGTAGCCCGACGTGTACTCGATCTGTTTCACATCGTTGAGATTCCACACGATGCACCTCACTCCAACGGGGCGATCTTCTTGACTTCCCGCCCTGCCTGGGCCAACTCCCAATCTGCCCGCAATTCGTCCACGTGAAGGTCAACCCATTCCCGCACGAGCCTGGTGGCTGTGCGGGAGCCAAGACCCCCTCGCACAATATTCCCATTCAGATCAAACACAGCCTTCTGGCCTTGATACTCCGCGTGAACATGCGGAGGATTGTGCTCGTCGAAGAACATCCTGATGATGATCCCGAAGAACCGGCTTATCTCTGGCATCGCACGACCCTTTCGACACCAAGAGTAGCAGACGCCTCCGCACTTTCAAGCAACTTGTCCTGTGCCCTCAAGGCATCACATCCCCCCACCCGTTTTTCACCACTGTGCGCGCCATCAACGTGTTTTTCACGGCGCTCCCGTCAAGGAAAACGTCTATCGCCCCACCTGGTTCGAGCCGGAACGCGCCGCCTACACCCTCGCCCGCATCCTCGCCTCGCTCCTCCCGGAGGGCGCCGGGAAATCCATCAGCACCTCGCTGGGATCGTTCAAGGCCTTCGGCCACGGTCCGGAGATTCTGAGGGGCGTGGCGGATTCCCTCGCCGGAGGAGCGTGGCGGAACCGGCGTGGCATTCCATGCGTCCCTATTTCCCGACCAGGTTGCCCACGAACCGCACCTCCGGCTTTCGGGAGCCTTTCCACGGGATGACGTGCGGAATGCCGGGATAGACGTCGAAGAAGTTGTCGGGCATGCGCATCCTCCCGTCCAGGTCGAGACAAACGCCCCACACGAACGTATCGCTCGTGAAGATCGCCTTCCCCTTCGCCAGGCGCACCTTGAGATGCGGAGCGGCCCACTTCAAGTCCTTGAAGAACGGCAGGAAAAGCCGGTTCCGGGCGACTACGGCGTCACCCCGCACCAGCGTGGCGAAGGCGGCGGAGGCAGCCGGATCCTTCCACTCGCGCTTCTTGAACGAGGCGATCCGCGTGGAGGCGTTGGGCGGCAGAGTCACTTGCTGAATCCGGTCCAACGGCCGGCCGCCGGCCAGATTGAAGAGACCGTACCGCAGCGCGCCGCTCCACACCTGGGACCGCTCGTTCACGCCGAACACAACGACCTTGTCTTCCTCCCCGGCGACAACGACATGCAGGGGTTGCATCGCCCGCCGGACCGGCGCGAAGGCCGGCGTGCGCCGCAGGTAGTAGTCCACGATCGTCCAGCTCCGCGTCGCCGGCCAGCAGTCGTTGTACATCCAGAAGATGGCCGATGATGTGTCGAACATGCGGCGGCGGAAATTCTCGCAGTACTCGCGCAGGGCCTCGCCCTGCACCAGACCGCCCCAGTAGGTGAACTCCTCGATGCTCATCTTCCGGATGTCCTTGCCGAGCCATTGCATAATCATCTTGTCCGGGTAACTCGGTTCGCCCCAGCTGTCGATCGAGTTGTCGTGAACCTGCCAGGCGAACGACTGGACATACCGCTGATCCCCCGGCAGGCACGCCAGCATGGTGGGCAGGGAGGTGGGCCCGAGCGTGCCGCCCTCGTTCGGGAAGCGGCAGATCATCTTCCGGTAATCGCGGAAGTCCGTGTTCTGCATACCGACGGACCACGGATGCTGATCGCCCACCTCATCCGCGTTCGGGAACAACCCGTCCGGCGAATAGGGCGAACTGGGCTGGTAGTACCGGCCCGGGTCTTCCCCGGCCAACAGGCGCGGAATCGTCACGTGGAACAGGGCATGGTCGGGGTAGACCACGCCGCGGTCATACCCCCAGCTCCAGGCGCCCCACTCCATCTCGTTGTTGCCACACCACACCACCAGGCTCGGATGCGGTGCCAGCCGCCGGATGTTGAACCGGGCTTCGTCCTTGACACTGTTGTGAAACGCCTCGTCCTGGATGGGATACTTGGCACATGCGAAAATGAATTCCTGCCAGACCAGGATGCCCTTCGCGTCGCACAGATCGTAGAAGTCATCGGCCTCATACAAGCCGCCGCCCCAGACCCGGAGCATGTTGAAGTTGGCTTCGAGTGCGAGGTCCGTGACCCTGTCGTAGCGTTTCCGGTCCGCCCGCGGAAAGATCATGTCCACCGGAACGAAATTGCCGCCCTTGAGGAAGATCTTCCGGCCATTGATCTCGATGATGAAATAACGCCCCTTTTCCGGATGCTGGTCCTGGTTGACGCGCACGTGGCGGAAACCGATGCGCGCCGACCGTTCGCCGATCTTCCGCCCGTCCACGGAGAGCGACGCACGGACCGTATAGCGTTTCTGCGCGCCGTGCCCCACCGGCCACCATAGATCCGGATCGGCGACCTGGAGGCACGCCTCCACCGGGTTGAGCCCGGGTTTCAGCTCCACGTCCGCGGTCGTCTTCTGCACGGCCTCGGGGATTTCCACCGTCAACCTGCCGCGGCACGACTTGTCGGTGAGCCCTTCGACAAACAACCGCCCCCGGACCGTTCCCGTCCGCAGGTCGGCCGACAAATCGGCCAGGGGAACAAACATATCGATACGTACCGGGTCCGGGGTCCATTCCAACCGGACAGGCTTGGTGATGCCGACGTTGATGAGCCGTGTGGACCAGTCCCAGCCAAACTGACACTGGGGTTTTCTCAGCCAATGGCGCTTGTGCAGTTTGGCATCCAGTTGCAGGCCCCAGCCTTCGACCGGCTTCTCCGCCGCATGGAAGAGTCCGCCATCGAGATGGACCGTCAGCAAGTTCCGGCCGGCCTTCAGTTTGCCCGTGACCTCGATGCGGCAGGGATGAAACGAGTTGGCGTGTTTGCCGATCTCCTGACCATTGAGAACAACAGTCGCGACAAGATCGAGTCCCTCAAAATGGAGCCACGATCGTCCTTTGAGCGCCTCGCGCGGCACGTTGAAGAAGCGCCGATAACTCCAGATGCACTCCTCCACCCAGCGCGCGGCCAGGCCGTTGGTTTCGACGTAAGGGTCCTTGATCCACCCCTGCTTCCACACGTCCAGATGGATTTCGCCGGGCACTTGGGCGTCGATGTATCGCGCCTCGTCGGTTTCATCCCGGTTCGCGTACTCCGCACGTCCCCGCTGGCCATCCGTCCACCGCGCCCGCCACGTTCCGTTCAGATCAATCTGTTTGAGCATGATTCTCACATCTCCTTACGGGATGGTATCCTCATCTCCAGACGGTGGCAATATATCGTTCCCTGACGGTTGGATTAAAACGGCATCCGCGTCCGCCCCCGGCGCGGCAGGTAGTAATCCAGAAGACGGGGCAGGCATTCCTGAAACCGCGGCCAGGCCACGCCGAGCGACGCGAGGGTGTCCCGGGTCTGGCGGGTTTCGAACCGCGCGTGGGCGGCGAGCACCCGTGTGAAGATCCGCATGATGCGGATCCGCCGGCGGGGCCGTCCCCACGCGAACGGGGCCATCGCGGCGAGCAAAACGGAAAACAGCCCCGGCGGGGCGAAGCGGGGCGGGACCACCGGGGATCCGAGCCGTTCTGCAAGAAGTGGCGCCGTCAGCGCCACGAACTCCCGGAATCCAACGTGGTCCTCAATCCCCTGCGCAAAATGATGGACGCGGCCGGCCGCGCCGGGGTGATCCATGAGCCGCAGGATACCCTCCGCCAGGACATCCACCGGGATGGTATCCACGAAGCATCCCCGCGGCATGACGGGAAACTCCGGGGAGAGAAGCATCTTTTCCATCAACAGGTAAAACGATTGGAACCCGTGCACCTTCCCCGTCGCCGCCTCGCCCACCACCATGCTGGGCCGGAAGACGGTGACCGGCGCGCCGCGGGCGATTTCCCCCCGGAGAAATTCCTCCGCCTCGAACTTGGCGATCTCGTAGGTGTTCAGGAACCGGATCCGGAGCCCTGCGAGAAACTCCTCTTTCACGAGGCAATCGCATCCCGCGGCGACCTCCATCGTGCTCACGAAGCCGAATCGTTCCAATTTTGCGAGGGACCGGGCGAGGGCGAGGGCGTTTTCCGTCCCGCCGACAATCGCCCGCCGGGCGGCCTCGAGCGACTGGTCGAGGCGGATATTGGCCGCGGCGTGAACGACGATGGATGCCCGTTCCCGGACGCGGGCGATCGTCTCCGGCGGAAGACCGAGACCGGGGGTCTCCACGTCCCCGGCCAGCGCCGTCACCCGTCCGGCCCGCCGGTCTTCGGGCCATCCCCAGAAATCCAGCGCCTCCCCCACGCGTTCCCGGGCCCGGGCGGGGGATTCCGCCCGGACCAGCGCGAACACCTCCCGGTCCGTCCGGGCCAGGTATTCCGCCGCGAGGCGCGCGCCGACGTTTCCGGCCGCGCCGGTGATGAGGATGCCGTTCATGCGGGGAGCCCGATGTCCTTCCGCGAAAGCCCCAATTCCGCCAGGGTGGCATCCACCGAGCCCGAAATGAAGCGCCCCGTCTTCGCGGAGTATTCCAGCATTTCAAAGATATTCAGCCAGTATTCCCGCGCCGATTTCCCCTCGCGGACGTTCCGGGCGAACTCCACCTCGAACCCGGTGTGGCCGAAACGGAGGACCTCGGCGATGCCGATCAAGGGAATGAGCCGGTTGTTCGTGAGAAGGGGGCTCGTCCGTTTCGCATCGAGCAGTCCGAGGCGAGACACCTCCCGGAGGATGTGTTCCTCGGCCGGCTCCCAGACATAAAGCGGAAACACGAACCGGGGGATCCGGTCCGGGGGATGTTTCGAGCCGTCGAACCAGAGCGTCATTTCGTCCGGCGTGAAAAATTCACCGAAGGGGATCCCGGTGATGTTGTTCATCCCGGCCGCCTCCCGCTCCCGGGGAAACTCCCATCGGACGCCGGTCATCCCGTTCTCGATCTGCGCCCGGGACAACCCGCACAGGACCATCGGAATCCCCATCCGGGCGGCGAGGTGCTTGGCCGTGTCGAAAATAATCTGCCCGTCCGTGAGATCCACGATGCTGTAGCCGGTCTGGCGGTGAAGGTTCAGGAATGCGGTGCGGAAGGCCTTCCGGACGACCGCCGGCCGGGGCCGGACGGTGAGGTGATCCACGTCGAAACGGGACATCACCCGCGCGGCGTTGGCCAGGGCGATCGGGCTCATGAACCCGTTGTCCACCAGCACCGTGAGCAGCCGGAGGCGCGGATGCCCGGTTGTGATCCGGTGGAGAAGCCAGGCGCTGTCCTTCCCACCGCTCACCAGCAGAATTGCGTCGTAGACCCCCGCGGCCTTCCCTTCCGTGGAACGCAGAAGTTCATCCACGGGATCGGAAACGCCCTCCGAAGCGGGCCGGGGCGGAGGGGGGGAATCCGCGAATTTCCGGCATTCCCCACAGAGGCCCGTCGCGTCCAGAGGGGAAACGCCCTCCGGCAGGACGCAGTTCCGGCAACGCCGGGAGAGGTGCCGCGCCACCGCCGGACGGATGACGCGCCAGAGGTGGCGGGCGATGAACTCCACCCGCCGGGTCTCGCGTGCGAACACGCTTTCGTTCATCGAAGACGTCCCCCGTTTCCCGTGTCCCGTCCCAGGGTTCACGGCCAACGCGCATTATCCGCCGCCCCCGGGGGAATACAAGGGGCGCCGTGATCCCGAACGCCGAATCATCCGGCGCCGGGTTCCCGCGCGGCGGCGAGCGTCGGCCCCATCCCGGCCAGGGTGTTACGGAGGGGCTGCGGCACCCGGTTGAACGGGCAAAACAGATTAATGCACCGCGTACACAACCGGCGCTGGACGAACCAGACCCATGACAGCAACGCTCCTCCGGTGACCGAAAACAGCAGCCATTGCCCGGACATCGCCAGGAGGGGAAACGGCCAGAGGAACAACACGGCGGAATACGCGTACAGGAAGATCCGCCCGGCCCGCCCGAGGGGCCGCGGGCTGTACCGCGGAAACTTGGGAAGCCCGAACGCGGCATGGCAGGTCAGAAACGGTTTTGAACCGGCGTAGTGCGGGCACCGGCAACACACCAGTTTCTGCTGAACGTAGAGGAAGAACGCCGCCGCCAGCGCCCCCCAGATCGCCAGCGCCTGCCCCCACCCCCCGGCGATCATACCGCCGATGGCCGGGAGAAAATACAGCGTCGCCGGCGCCATAAAATCCACGACATCCCCGAAATTCTGACGGCAGGTGAAGCGACCCTCCACGGAACACCCCCCGCAGACAGAGTTCCCGCAGAAAGCGGCGTGCGATTCCCTTCCGTTCATGCCGGATCCCCTCCTCGTGATTGCGTTTTCGCAACCCTCGATGCAGCCATCGAGATTCCCCCATCCGGGGCGGACGGCGAAATCGTTTTATGCGAAGACGCCCGCCTCCAACACCGGCGGAAACGCCCCGTTCGCGACGGGCTCCGCCGGGGCAAACGCCTCCCGGAATCCGCGGGCTCGTTCCTCCGCCGCCCGTCTCCACACGGCATACAGGATCCGGAGATGCGCCCTCTGACCGGGCCCGGCATTCGCCCAGACGTCCGTCTCCTCCAAGAACAACCGTATGAATTCCTCCGAGCGCAGAGGGCGGGTGTCCCGGCGGATTGACGCGAGGATGCCGGGCTCCTCCGATTCCGAATGGAAGAGAGGGATGAGCGTCCGCGATGACACGGGAACCGATTCCCCGGAAGATGGCTCACCCCCGCGAGCCCAATCCGGAGTCGAAAGATCCACCCGCAGAAGCACCGCCGGCGCCCCACCCACCTTCCCGTAGGCGCGCTCCGGACCCGCCTTTTCAAACAACATGGAACGCTTGTAAAACCGCACGTGCCGGGGATTCACCGTGATCACGAAATCCGTCGCCCCCCGGATTTTCCGGGACAGGAGATACGCGTGATTGAACAACTTCACCAGAATCTCCCGTCCCGCCTCCACGCCTTCGGCAACGCCCAACGAAACAATTTCCGCCAGGCGCCTCCCGGCGTCCCGTAACGAATTCAATTCCCCGAAATATAAATTATCCGCGGGAAGCCCGAGCGGCGAGTCGAACACCACCGTGAGCGCGCCCACCGCGGTGCCGTCGGAAATTCTCTCCACGAGCAGAGTCGTCGTCTCCGGCACGGCGTCGAAAATCGAAAGCCACATCCCCGAGGGATCGTGCCGGGCGTATCCCTTCTCCCGGTACAACTGATACACCAACCGGTAGGCCTTCTTCCGGCTTTCGAGGTCGCCCGCCACCCGGATGGCGAACCGGCCGTCTTCGAACACGAACCGTCCGGACGGGACAGAATTCGAGCGGGAGGATTCCGCGACCGCCTTCAAAATACGGGTGAGCCGGGTGTTCATGGCATCCTCCAAGGCCGTCATGCGGTCAATTCGGCCGGTTGACGAATTCCCCGCGGGGCGCGGCCGCCGGGAGGATTCGTCCCTCCCGAATATCCGGCATCGCCACGGTCGGCTCCGGCCGGTCGGCGAGCCCCTCGATGACCCCGCGGTACTTCGCCGCGATGAAACGCCGCCGCGGCTTGAGCGAATACGTGATCTCCCCGCCCTCCACCGAGAAGGACGCGGGGAGGATGGCAACATCCGCCGCCCGGGCGTAGGGAGGGATTCCGCCCTCCACACGCCGGAACTCCCGCCGGAGGAACTCCCGTAGCGCCGGGGACGCCGCCTGGGCCTCGCGGGGAATGTCGTGAATCGCCGCGAGGGCCGGCTCCCGTCGGATGGCATCGGAATTCGGGACCACGAGGGCCGCGATCGTCTTTCGCCCTTCGCCGACCACCACCACATGCTCCGCCACCGGGATCCGGCCGTAGACGTCCTCGATCCAACGGGGCTGGATTTTGCGTCCCGTGGAGGTCTTGATCATATCGGACTTGCGCCCCTTCAGAGTCAGGTAGCCGTCGGCGTCCATCTCGCCGAGATCCCCGGTGCGGTAGAAGCCGTCGGCGGTGAACGCGTCGGGGGCGGTGCCGTTGGTGTACCCGCGGAAGAGACCCGGCCCCCGGACGAGCACTTCCCCGTCGGCCGCGAGAACCACCTCGTTTTCCGGGAGG
>JAZDJP010000015.1:0-10589 GCA_043803805.1 Planctomycetota bacterium | reverse complement strand
TTGGCGGTGTCCAACGCTTGGCGTGCGAGCGCTAAGGTTGACTTGGTGAAGGGAAGTCGAGGCATGGACGATCTCCTATAGTTGTCTCTATAAAGATCGTCCAATTTGCCTGTTGTCGGGAGGGGTTTTCAACGGAGCAATGAATGATGAATTTTAAGAGGAGAATATGGCCAAGCCGCGCAGTCCGGAATTCGACAAGTTCGTCGCGGAGAAAAAACGCGTCCTGATAATCCTCTGGTTGGCCTTTCTCGCGGCGCCGTTCGCCTACATTGGGATCGCTTTCTTTTTGATGAAGGAACATCCCCCGGTCGATCAGAAATTCCTTGTGGTTCTGGGGGCGATGTCCGTATTTTCCGGAATCGGCTCACTCGTCATTCCCTGGGTTCTGTTTTCGGAAAACCGTCTGCGCGCCTGGCTCCGGAAGGATCCGGGAGAATCCGCTGTGCGCTGCGCCCCTTTCCTGTCGGATATGCAATCCCTTGCCCCGGCGGAACAACGGGTGGCGCTTCTTCTTGCCCGGTACCAAATGGGTTTTATGTTCACGATGGCGCTGGCGGAAGGGGTTGCCATATACGGGTTGGTTGCGGTGGTCATCGGTGCATCCCGGATGGCTTATTTGTTCTTCGGAATCCCGTCCATTCTTCTCGTCGCCGCGCAACGTCCGCAAGTGGACCGGCTTCTCGAAAACCTGGAGTCCCTGGAGCCAATTGAACCCCTCTGATCCCGTTTTCCCCATTCGCCGGGAATTTACCCATCGTGAAAAATCGTTGTCATCCTCCTCCGTCCCGAATAGGATAGAATACTATGACGACCTTGCGCACGAAAAAGGCCTCCGTCGCGGCCGCCCTCCGGCGACTGCGCGAACGGATTGACAAACTGGACCGGCGGATCGTGAATCTCCTCAACCGCCGCGCCGCCGTCGCCGTGAACATCGGCGCCGTCAAGCGAAGAACCGGCCAGGCGGTGTATTCCCCGGGCCGCGAACGCCAGATCTACGACCGGGTGGTGGCGCTGAACCGCGGGCCGCTCCGGGCCGAGTGCGTCCGGGCGGTCTACCGCGAGCTCATGTCGGGGTCGCTCGCCCTTGAAAAATCCCTTGTCATCGCGTACTGGGGACCGCCGGCCACCTACACCCACATCGCGGCGCGCCGGAAGTTCGGTGATTCCGTGGACTACGTCCCGGTGAGCGACATCGAGGGGGTCTTCAACGAGATCGCCCGCGGCCGGGCCGACCACGGCGTGGTGCCGGTGGAGAACTCGACGGAGGGGGGTGTGAACCGCACCCTCGATCTTTTTGCGGAAACCGACGTCAAGGTCTGCGGGGAGATCTATCTTCCCATCCGTCACTGTCTCCTGGGGCGGGGCCGGCCGGAGGGCGTCCGGCGGATCTTCTCCCACCCGAACGCCCTCGGTCAGTGCCGGCGATGGCTGGCCCACCATTATCCCGAGGCGGAAATCCGGGAAGCGGCGAACACCACACAGGCCGCGGAACTCGCCAGCCGGGATCCGGCCTCCGCCGCCATCGCCAGCGACGAGGCGGCGAAACTCTACCGCCTCCGCATCCTGTTTCGCGACCTCGAGGACCGCACGGACAACGTCACCCGCTTTTTCATCCTCGGCCGCGCCTTCGGGGGGCCGACGGGGCGCGACAAGACCTCCATCTGCTTTTCCATTCGGGACGAGGTGGGCGGGCTCTATAAGACGCTCGTCCCGTTCCGCCGGCACGGCATCAACATGACGCGCATCGAGAGCCGCCCGAGCCGCCGGCGGGCCTGGGAATATTTGTTCTTTGTGGATTTCGAGGGGCACGCGGCGGAGTCGCGCGTCCGGCGGGCGCTCGCGGCGCTGGGGCGGCGGTGCCATGTTCTGCAGATCATGGGGTCGTATCCGCGGGAAACACGGAAAACACGGAATTGACATGAAACACCGCGGAAACACGGAATGTTCATGGAAGGTGATTCCGTGGTGATGGAGTTAAGATGATTATTGTTTTAAAGCCCGGCTCGACCGACGCGGATCTCGCGCGGGTGGAAGCGCGTGTCCGCGAGGCGGGCCTGGACGTCCACGTCTCGCGGGGCGAGGTCCGGACCATCATCGGCATCATCGGCGACGAGGCGAAACTGCCGCTCTCGGCCCTCGAGGCGCTGCCTGCCGTCGAGAAGGTGATGCCGGTCCTCAAGCCCTACAAACTCGCCAGCCGTGAGTTCCAGGCGGAAAAGACGGTGGTTTCCGCGGGGAAGGCGGCGATCGGCGGGAAACGCATCGTCGTCATGGCCGGGCCGTGCTCCGTGGAGACGCCGGAGGTCATGGCCGCCATCGCAAAGGCCCTGTCGGCCGCGGGGGCCTCGGTGCTCCGCGGCGGGGCCTTCAAGCCGCGCAGTTCCCCCTACGCCTTCCAGGGGCTTGGGGAGGAAGGGCTGAAAACCCTCCGGGCGTGCGGCGACGCCCGCGGCATGGCCGTGGTCACGGAGGTGATGGACGTCCGTCAAATTCCCGTCATCGAGCGCTACGCGGACATTCTCCAGGTCGGGGCGCGGAACATGCAGAATTTCAATCTCCTGCGCGAGGTGGGCCAGACCCGCAAGCCCGTCCTTTTGAAACGCGGCCTCTCCGCGACGGTGGAGGAACTCCTTCTCTCGGCGGAATACATCCTGGCCGGGGGGAATCCGAACGTGATTTTGTGCGAGCGCGGCATCCGGACCTTCGAGCGCGCGACGCGGAACACCCTGGACGTCTCGGCGGTGGCCGTCATCCGGCAGGAAAGCCACCTCCCGGTCGTTGTGGACCCGAGCCACGCGGCGGGGCGGCGCGATTACGTTCCCGCGTTGGCGCTGGCGGCGGTGGCGGCCGGGGCGGACGGACTCATCGTCGAGGCCCACGTGAATCCCGCCGAGGCGTGGTCGGACGGGGAGCAGACGGTGGACATTCCCGCCTTCACGCGGATGATGGAAGCCGTGCGGAAGGTGGCGGAGGCGGTGGGGCGGGAGGCGTAGACGTGAGTCACGGAAGTCGGCGAGTCCGCGAGTCGCCGAGTCTTGGAGTCTAAGAGTCTCGGAGTCGGATGAAATTTCGAATGCCGAATTTCGAATGTCGAATTCGGAGTTCGTTGACGTTGGGCATAGGGGCGAACGTTTACATAGTAATGGAGAACAACGATGTCATTATCTCATGTTCGTTCTCTGTTTCTCTGTTTTTCTCTGATTGCGTTGTCGTGGATTGGTGATGGAAAATTATGTTCGGGTGCGGGCGAGAAGGAGGGGAATGGAACGGTTGCGGTCTTCACTGAACAGATGGTCAAGAAAGCCATGCTCCACTGCGAAGTGGATGGTTGCCGTGTAACAGTCAAGATTAATGGATGGCCTGTCCTTTGGAGGCGCAACTTCAGTTGCGACAACACAATCGGCCACTGGATAAAAAACGGAGAAAATGTTCTAACGACAGAAGCGAGTCTGATTAAGGGGAGATTTGATGGTTTTTACAACGCAGTGGTGTATCTCAAGTCTGAAAAGACAGGCGAATTGGTGAAGGATCTACCAACAGAATTGTCCGATGAGATTGCTGCGGATAAGGCCGGGAAAATATGGAAGTTTAATGCAACGATGCCCGAAAAGTGGAATTGGGAAAAGGGCGCGCCAATCGAAAATATTACCACGGAAGATCGTTTGAAAATTCGGGGTGTTTGCCAGGAGTTATTCGACGCCCTAAAAGGTAAGGATGTGGAACATGTACTTGAGATGCGCGATTTGACTTTGGTGGATGCCGCGAGACTTGGCAACATTCCCAAGAAGGGTATTGTGGAACAAAATCGTAAATTTTATAAGGAGACGTTGTCGAAGAGCATTGGAATCAATCTCGCAAGTTTTGATAAGGATGTTGATTTGATTGCGAATGGTTATGGCGTTTCGGTCATGCCAAAGAAAAATGCTCCGGATGACTGGATTATTCAGATTAAATTATCCGAGCAAACAGAGCGCCATCCTGCCAGTTCTTGGAATATTGAAAGTGTAATGCTGGCTAAAATAGATGGCGTTTGGAGAATGGTGGATTGGTGACGTAGCGGTAGTGATTCCCCATCTTTGTGGAAGAGGCCGGGCGATTTGCTGGCGCGAGTATTGACAAGGGGCCGGGAATGTCGAATTTCGGGTGATGCATGAATTCGGGATTCTGAATTCGCAATTCGGAATTCGTCATTCGGCATTACTGTGATGTTTTGCGAGGCACGTTTCACGAGTGACGGCACTGACTCATCAACTCTTTTTCGCGAGGTACCCATGTCCCGCATTCCGTTCATTGCCGGCAACTGGAAGATGAATCTCACGGGCCGCGAGGCGATCCGCCTGGCGACCGACATCCTCCGCGACGCGGGGGACGTGGAGGGGGTGGACGTCGCGCTCTGCCCGGCCTTCGTGCATCTGGCGGACGTGGCGGACGTCGTCCGCGACACACGCGTCGGGCTGGGGGCCCAGAATCTCTACCGCGCCGGGGGCGGCGCCTTCACCGGCGAGATCTCCGGGGCCATGCTCAAGGACATCGGCTGCCGGTATGTCATCCTGGGTCATTCCGAGCGGCGGCAGTTCTGCGGGGAGACCGACGCCGAGGTGAACCGGAAACTCCACGAGGCCCTGACGTGCGGCCTCCTTCCGATCGTCTGCGTCGGGGAGACCCGCGCCGAGCGCGAGAAGAACGAGACGGCCGCGGTGGTCACCCGCCAGGTGAACGGGGCCTTCGCGAAGATTTCCGCCGAGGCGATGGAGACGATGACCATCGCCTACGAACCCGTCTGGGCCATCGGGACGGGTCTCGTCGCGACGCCGGAACAGGCCCAGGAGGTTCATAAACTAATTCGAAGCCTTGTGGAAAAGCTCTACGGCCGCGCCGTCGCCGGGGACATCCGCATCCAGTACGGCGGCAGTGTCAAGCCCGACAATGTCGAGGGGCTTATGAAGCAAGCCGACATTGACGGCGCCCTCGTCGGCGGGGCGGCGCTCGCGGCGGCGTCCTTCGTGCCGCTCGTGAAAAAGGCGGCGGAGGCGCGGAAGGGGTAACGGGGATGAAAATTCTCATCGCCCCGGACTCCTTCAAGGAATGTCTGTCCGCCGCGGACGCGGCGCGCGCCATGGCCCGCGGGGCGCGGCGGGCGGCGCCGCGAGCCGTCATCCGGGAAATGCCCATTGCCGACGGCGGGGAGGGGACGGTGGACGCGCTCGTCCGGGCGACGGACGGGCGATTCCTTCGTGTCACCGTGACAAGCCCGCTCGGGACGCCCGTCCGGGCCCGCTATGGGATCTCGGGGGACGGCCGGACGGCCTTCGTTGAGATGGCCGAGGCCTCCGGGCTTCATCTCGTCCCGCCGGCGAAACGGAATCCCCTGCGTGCATCAACGTATGGCACGGGCGAACTCATTCATCATGCGCTTGATCGGGGCGTCCGGCGGATCCTCATCGGGATCGGCGGCAGCGCCACGGTGGACGGCGGGGCGGGAATGGCGGCGGCCCTCGGGGCGCGGCTTCTCGATCGGGACGGGCGCGACATCCCGCGGGGGGGCGGCGGGCTCGCGGCGGTTCACGCGATTGATCGTTCGGGGTTGGACCGGCGCCTGGCGTCGGTGGAAATCGTGGCGGCCTGCGACGTGAAAAATCCCCTGTGCGGCCCGCGCGGCGCGGCGGCGGTGTTCGGCCCCCAGAAGGGGGCGACGCCGGCGATGGTGCGGACGCTCAACCGGAACCTCGCCCGGTTCGCCGCGGGCATTCGCCGTTCGATCGGGAAAAACGTGGCGCGCCTCCCCGGCGCCGGGGCGGCCGGGGGTCTCGGGGCGGGGCTCGTCGCGTTCACGGGGGCGCGCCTCGAGCCGGGGATCGCGATTGTGCTCGACACGGTCCGGTTCCGGGAGGAACTGGCCGGGGCGGATATCGTGCTCACGGGGGAGGGATGCCTCGACGGGCAGTCGGTGATGGGCAAGGCGGTGGGCGGGGTGGCCGCGGCGGCGGAAAATGCCGGAGTTCCCGTCATCGCGCTGGCCGGGTGCCTGGGGCCGGGTCACGAACGGGTGCTCGCCCACGGGGTGGCGGCCGTGTTCGGTCTTTTTCCGCGGCCCATTCGGGACATGAAGGCCCGCCGGGCCGCTTTCCGCCGGACGCCGGAACACCTGGCGACGCTTGCCGAAAACGTCGTGCGGCTTTTCATCCGCCGGGCAATGGTCTCCCGATGCTTCGGCTCGAAGACTCCGAGACTCCGAGGCTCCAAGACTCCAAGACTCCCGGACTCCCAGACTCCGAGACTCCGAGACTCCGAGACTCCCAGACTCCCAGACTCCGAGACTTCTTCATGATCTTATCCACCTCCTGGTACCCCAAACGCGTCCCGACCCTCGACGGCGTCCTCGACGCGGGCCGGCGGCTCGGGGTGACGGACTACGAGATCGGCGTTTCGCGGGTGCCGTTCGATCTGGCGGCGTGGAAAGAGGCCGTGGCGGCGGGGATCCGCGTCGCGAGTATTCATAATATCGCGGAACGGGAGGGGCTGGCGGCGTCGGAGATGCGTGGGGAGAACCTCTCCTCCCTCGACGCGGGGAAACGCGGCGAGGCGGTGAAGCGCACGCTCCGCACCCTGCGGATCGCGCGGGAACTCGGGGCGAAGGCCGTGGTGCTTCACCTCGGGGCCATCGCCATCCCCCGCGCCGAGGAGCGCCAGTACGGCGCGTTCAAGACCATCGAGCGGCGGGGGTTTTCCCCGCGCCTCGCGCTACGCCTCGACCGGCTGCGGGCGGAACGGAAAAAACACGCCCGGCCCCACATCGAGGCGGCGGTGGCGAGTCTGGAGCGGATCCTTCCGGAGGCGAACGGGCTGCGCCTCGGCATCGAGGGCCGTTTTTTCTACCACGAAATTCCCGATTACGCCGAGATGGGGGAGATCCTGGCGCGGTTTCCGGGAGACGCCCTCGGCTACTGGCATGACATCGGCCACGCCCACATCATGGCGTGGCTGGGATTCTACCGGCGTGGCGACTGGCTGGCGGCCTACCGGGAACGGCTGGTGGGTGTTCATCTCCATGACGCGATGGGCTCCAAGGATCACCTGCCGCCGGGGGCGGGGGAGGTTCCCTTCGCGGAGGTGATTCCGTATCTTGCGCCGGGGGTGCTGCGGGTGTTGGAACTCTCGCCGTCCTACACCGAGGCGGATTTGGCGGGGGGGATGGAATATTTAAAGAGGTGCGGAATCACATAGCGTGGATCGTGGTTCGTGGTTCGCAGAAACACCGCATGAGCACGGGTTCCCATGGCGACGCAATACATCGTGAAAATTGATCCGGACAAGGACGTGTATTTCCCGGATCGGTGCGTTTTCTGCGGAAAATTCTGCGCGCAGGAGTTCGTTCGTGTCACATCACATGATTTATCATGGTGGGAGCGGGTATGGTGTTCGATTCGTCTGACTCCGAGGACCTTGCGATTGTTCGGTCTTGCTCCCCGGGTGGAGGTTCTCGCGCATGGCCGATGTGGGCGATTCAGGAATCTTGCGTTGTACGGGCGATATGCCGCGATCCCGATGATATTCTTTATGGTTTTCATTGTGGCGTGCTGGTTTGATCTGGGATGGTGGGGATTTTCCACCGCGATACTTGTGGTTTTCTGCCCGGTGTTAATCTGGTTTTCCCGAACACCCCCTTTTGATTTTCGTGTGTCGGACGGAAAGGATTGTTATGTTTTTCGGGACGGCAATTACGCGAAAGAATTCGCGGCGCTCAACAAGGTTGCTGTGGAAGAAGAATCATAAAGGTTGTCCGGTTTCGCGAACCGGATGGCGTCGTGAAGTTTTAAAATCGGATGAACTCTCAAACTCTCGAACTCCCGAACTCGTGAACTCATCAATACGTTCTTACAGGAGAGGTACGGTATGAGTCGCATCATCGTCGTCGGTAGCGCCAACATGGACATGGTGGTTCGGGCGGGGCGGCTGCCCCGGCCGGGGGAGACCGTGCTCGGGGGGCGGTTCGCGGCGACCGGCGGGGGCAAGGGCGCCAACCAGGCCGTCGCCGCGGCGCGGGCCGGGGGGCGGGTAGTGTTTCTCGGCGCGGTGGGGGGCGATTCGTTCGGGGACGCGACCCGCGCGGCCCTCGCCCGGGACCGCATTAATATTGATTTCATGAAACGCGACCGCGGCGCCCCCTCCGGCGTGGCGCTCATCGTGGTGGACGCCACCGGTCGGAATCTCATCGCCGTCGCGCCCGGCGCGAACGCCCGGTACGCCCCGGCGGACGTCGCGCGCGCCGCGGGGGCGTTCCGGGGGACGCGGGTGGTGATTGCGTCGCTCGAGGTGCCGATCGCCTCCGTCGCGCGGGCGTTCGCGCTTGGGCGCGCCGCGGGGGCGCTCACCGTTCTCAACCCCGCCCCGGCGCCGGACCGGCCTCTGCCGCGGGCGCTCCTCGCGGCGGATTATCTCATCCCGAACGAGGGGGAACTCGAACGCCTCTCCGACGTCGCCGTGAAAAATCTGTCATCCCTGGCCGTGGCCGCGGGACGGCTACTGGCACGCGGCGCGGGGTATGTCATCGTCACCCGTGGTGAAAAAGGCGTCGCGGTCTTCGGTCCGAAGGAGAATTTCCGCGTCCCGGCGGCGCGGGTGAAGGCGGTGGACACCGTGGGCGCGGGGGATTGCTTCTCGGGGGCCTTCGCGGCGGCACTGGTCGAAGGCTACCCGCTTCGCGAAGCCGTTTGCTTCGCCGTCGCGGCGGCGGGGCTCTCCGTCACGCGCCGGGGCGCCCAGGACGCCATGCCGCGGCGCCGCGAGATCCTGGCAATGATGCGGTAGGGGTGGGAGGGGCGTCCGGAGGCGGTTGTAACTCACCATGTCGGAGTGTAATGGGTAAGGCGTCCCCCGAATACGCGGACCCGTCCGGGGGCACTCATAAAATCCGCTCATCCTGAGTTTATCGAAGGATGAGCAGGTGCCGGACGTGGCGGCTCGGGGGGCGGCTACCGCGGGACGCTCCGCGCTCGCATCCGGCTCGCTGCCATTCCTGTGGCGCGTCGCTGAAATATATAAAAAGGTATTGAAGCGGGTCCCCACCCCCTCCAACCGCCAATGGTCGGTGGCGGTCGGAGCCTCCCCCTCCCCGTCATCGTGGTAAAGAACGGGGAGGGGGGTATGATACGTCGGTTCTTGGCCTGATCGCCAGTGGAAAAAGAGGAGTGGAATATGATGGATTTGAGGATGGAACCAGCGTTGGCGACCGGTTACAAGGCGCCGCCCCAGATCGCCCGGGTTGTGACGGAAGGGTGGTTTGCGAAATTCATGTATTGCCCGGCATGCCCGTCGCCCCGGTTGGAAAAGACGCGTGACAATACGCGGGTGGTCGATTTTGTCTGCGCCAATTGCCGGGCCGAGTACCAGTTGAAGGCCAAGGCCGGTCCATTGACGAAACGGCTTCGGGACGCGGCCTACCAACCGATGCGGGAACGGGTACTGGCCGGGCGTTCTCCCCATTTTGTCTTTCTTCTCTACGATCGTTCGCAATGGCAGGTGAATTCCCTTCTTCTGGTCCCCGGACATTTTCTGACGATCAACGTCATCGAGGCGTGTCCGCCGCTCCGGGAAACGGCAAGGCGGGCCGGTTGGGTGGGGTGTAACATCCTGACTGAATTCCTGCCAAACGAAGGAAAAGTTTTGGCGGTCGACCGGGGAGCGGTATGCGTACCGTCCGAGGTTCGCGCCAAGTGGCGTCGGTTCGCCTGGCTCTCCAAGGAAACGGCGGAGACGCGTGAATGGACTGGCGATGTGCTCCTGTGCCTGCAACGAATCGTGGAACGCCGATTCACGTTGGAACAGGTTTATGCGTTCCAGGGGGAATTGGCGGAGCGACATCCGCGAAACCAGAATATTCAGGCCAAGATTCGACAACAGTTACAAATCTTGCGCGACAAGGGAGTGTTGAATTTCCTGGGATGTGGAACATATGAATTGAAATGAGGCATCTATGGAAAGGAGGCGATGATGGCGAAACTATCGAGAATTGTGGCGGGCAAATTTCGCCTCCTCCAATTCGCGTTCCTCCCGTTTGTATTCCGCCCACCACTGGTCGAATGGTTTGTCATCCGGTTTCCGCTTGGCGATGCCGCGTCCCCGTTCGATCATCGCCGCGGTGATCGGTTTGAGCAGGATGCCCTCCGGGGTGGCGGTGACGACGGCTCGGGTACCGTTGTGGATGCCGAATTTGTGCCGGAGATGAATCGGAATGCGCACGGATCCTGTTGAATTGAAAAGAGCGATGTGGGCCTTTTTCATGGGAGAAGCAACGTTGCCGGTTTAATTCGACATTCGGCATCCCTGCTTCGCCAAAAGGCTTCGCAGGGCCCTCCGAAGCTTTAGCGAAGGAGGGTCGGAATTTCATCCGACTCCCGGACTCCCAGACTTCTTCATCTCCCGGTGTTTCTGCGATTCGCGATTTTCTTTCCCGACTTCCATAAGAAGGCCATCCCCGTCAAGCGGAAAGCCGGCGGAATCTGAAGTTCTTTCTCCATCTGATCCATGACAAAAGAGGAAAGGGGCGGGACGCCAGAACTTGTGGAGAAACGTGCTCTCGCCATGCTTCC
>JAZDJP010000014.1:0-9877 GCA_043803805.1 Planctomycetota bacterium | reverse complement strand
CAGTTGATGCGGTTTCTCCCATTCGTCGCGTTTCTTTACGGGACGATGGCCGGGAGTTTCGCGAATGTCTGCATCTGGCGGATGCCCCGGGAGGAGTCCGTCGTCACGCCGCGTTCCCGTTGCCCGGGGTGCGGCGCGCCCATCGTGTGGTACGACAACATTCCTCTGGTGTCTTATTTGATTTTGGGCGGCGCCTGCCGGAATTGCCGGGGGCGGATTTCGTGGCGGTATCCCCTTGTCGAGGCCCTGACGGGGTTCCTCTGGGCGGCGGTGACGTGGCGGCTCGTCGCGCTCGGGATGCATTGGACCGTGGTGCTGGTGCACGTGGCCCTCATGACGGCCCTCGTCATCATCACCTTTATTGACATTGACCACCGCATCATCCCTAACGAGATCACCTACGCCGGGATGATTCTCGCGCCGGCGCTGTCGTTTCTCCTCCCGGGACTCCATTCCTTCGGCGGGGAGGCGACCCGCGCCGGCGCCCTGGTCCAGTCCCTCCTTGGCATGGCGGCGGGGGGCGGGTCCATCTGGGCGCTCGGCGCCGTCGGGTCGTGGGTCTTCCGGAAGGAGGCGATGGGGTTCGGGGACGTGAAACTGATGGCGATGCTCGGGGGATTGCTCGGGTGGAAACTCGTCCTGGTGGTGTTTTTCGTCGCCCCCTGCTTCGGCTCGGTGGTCGGGATTGTTCACCGCATCGTGACCGGCGACCGCTACATTCCCTACGGGCCGTTCCTGGCGCTGGCGGCGGCGATCGCCGTGCTCTTCCCCGTGGAACTCCTGCACGGGGTGGACCGGTACCTGGAGGTCTTTGGGTTCATGGGGCGGGCGCTCGTGGGGCGGGGATGAATCCAAACACAACCCGGATATAAGTATGGTGTCCCCGGAATTCCCATCCCCGGAATTCCCGGAATTCGGAATTAATAAGGGCTCACCACGAGCGGCATTGAGGGTTCAACCTGTTTGGTTCCGGCTCTGCCGGGGTGGGAATGCAGTGGAGTATTTTTAAAATCTACGCTCCCGGAATCGGTCTTGTTCAGGACGCGGGATTCCGTCTGAAAGAGCACGGATTCGTCAAGGGATAGAGAAAAATGGGGGAAAGGGCCGTGAGCATGTCAAAATCGTATTTTGAAAAGGAACTGCCGGATCCCGATGTGACGGAGTGTTTCGCCAGTCCGGAAGGGCGGGATTTGGTCACGGATGTTTTTGTTCCTGACAAGAACAAGCGCAATGGCGCGGCCGTGATCCTCGTCCACGGTGGCGGGTGGAAGGCCGGTCATCGCCGGGATTTCTTGTGGCACGCCCATCGTCTTTCGTTGCACGGTTATGTCGCATGCACCGTTGATTATCGTCTCACTCCGATGGTATCTTTTCCGTCGCCTCTTGCGGATTGTCAATCGGCGGTCAGGTGGCTCCGCAAGAACGCAGGTTGTTTCAATATCCGTAGCGAGAGAATTGGCGCCGTGGGGAGTTCTGCCGGAGGACACCTGGTTGCCTGTCTCGGCGTGGTTGATCACGAAGAGGATGCTGTTTCAGCCAGGGTGAACTGCGTTGTGGATATTCACGGAGTCCATGATTTTGTTTCCGCCGGAGGTTGTTCCGGTAAAGCTGGTGAGTGCTGGATAGCGCTTATGGGAGGATCTCTTTCCGAGGAGCGCGATCGCTGGATCGCGGCTTCCCCGGCGTTGCACGTGGACGGGAATTCCGCACCAATGCTTCTGGTGCATGATCCCCGGGACGAGGTTGTTCCGTACAGCCAGTCATTGTTGTTTGCCAACGTGTTGATGAAGGCCTGTCGCCCCATGCAATTTCTGCCCAGCCCGGGCGCCGGCCATGGTTTTATTTACAACCCCGGGGATGTCTGGACGCAAAGGGTATGGCCTGTGGCTGTGGCATGGCTGGATCATCACTTGCTGGGCGGGACAGGATGAGCGGTCCCGGTCAGCGCAAGCGCGATTTCCAGCATCATCACCAATCCCAGAAGCACACTCACGACGCCGTTCATCGTGAAAAACGCGGTATTGATTTGGGTTCGGGGACACCATGCTTATATTGCCCTGCTTTTCATGAAGTTCCCCGTCATTTCTTTCCGGCGATGTTCTTCAGGTAGGCCATCGCCTGCCTCGCCGCCTCCACCGCCCTGTGGCTGTCCCGACTCAACTCCACCCCGAGAAGGCAGGACACTTTCGATTCACGGAATGCGGCGAGGGTTTTCCCCCAGTGGATTTTCCCCTCTCCCGGCAATAAATGTTCGTGCCCGCCGCGGGTGTCGTCCAGGTGAACCGCGGCGATATGCGTCGCGTACCGGCGGACGGCCTCCTCCGGCGGGAAGGATTCCGTGACGGGGACGTGGCCGACGTCGAGGCATAGTTTGAAGTTCCCCATACCTACGGCGCCGGCCAGCGTTTCGAAACCGGCGAGAGTCTCCACGAACATCCCCGGCTCGGGCTCGAACGCCACCGTGACGCCCCGCCCGGCCGCGTAGCGGGCCACCTCCCGGCATCCCCGCACAAGCCACGCGCGGGCGGTTTTCGCCGGGATGCCCGGGGCTTTTACCCCCGACCAGAACGACACCGTCTCCGCGTCGAGAAACGCCGCGATGTCCACGGCTTTTTTCAGGAACGCGATCCGCCGGTCTCGTTCTTTTGCGGAAACGAGGGTTGGTTCGTGCTTCCGCCGGGGATCGAGCAGAAACCGCGTCCCGGTCTCGACGACCACGCCGAGCGACCGCCGGCGCAGGGCCGCGCGGAGATGCGCGAGATCCGTCCTTGTTGTCCGGAACGGGTCCAGGTGATGGACATCCAGCGTGATCGCCACCCCGGCGTAGCCGATTTCGGCGAGAATCGCCACGGCGTCGTCCAGGCGGTGGAACGCGAATCCGTTGGTGTTGTAAGCGAAGCGGAGCGGGGTCATGCGGGGGCATTGTACATCAAAACGATTGTGTTACAATGCGCCCCCGGTCGCGGGAGGATCACCTCTTCCGCCAACCATATAAGAGGGGGAATCCATGGGCGGTTTCTTCGGTGTTGCGGCCAAAGGGGATTGCGTTCAGGACCTGTTCTACGGGACCGATTACCACTCCCACCTCGGGACGCGCCGGGGGGGGCTCTCGGTGTGGGGGAAGGACGGCCCGGTCCGGTTCATCCACGACATCACCAGCGCCCAGTTCCGTTCCAAGTTCGAGCAGGATCTCGGCCGGCTCGCGGGGCGGACGGGCATCGGCGTCATCAGCGATTTCGAGGACCAGCCCATCATCATCGGCTCGCACCTGGGGACCTACGCGATCGTGACGGTGGGGGTGGTCCGGAATCTCGACGCGCTCGTCGGGAAGGCCTTCCGGGCGCGGACGCCCCATTTCTCCGAGATGAGCGGAGCCCAGGTGAATCCGACGGAGGTCATCGCCACGATCATCAATCAGGGGCGGACGTTCGGGGAGGGCATCCGCCGGGCCCAGCAGGCCGTCGAGGGATCCTGCTCGATGCTCCTGCTCACCGAACACGGGATCTATGCGGCGCGGGACCGCCTCGGCCGCACCCCGGTCATCCTCGGGAGGAAGAAGGGGGCTTTCGCGGCGACGCTCGAGACCTGCGCCTTTCCGAATCTCGGTTATCAGCACGTCCGTGATCTCGGGCCGGGGGAAATCGTCCGGATCACGGCGGCGGGGGCGGAGACCATCGCGAAGCCGCTCGGGCGGTCCCAAATCTGTTCGTTCCTGTGGGTGTACTACGGCTATCCGGCTTCCAGTTATAATGGGGTGAACGTCGAGATCGCCCGCAACCGCTGCGGGGCGGCGCTCGCCCGCCGTGACAACGTCACCGTGGACATGGTCTCCGGTATTCCCGATTCGGGCGTCGGACACGCCATCGGCTACGCGGCCCAGGCCCGCGTCCCCTACTGCCGGCCCTTCGTGAAGTACACCCCGACCTGGGCGCGGTCGTTCATGCCCCAGGACCAGACCCGGCGCGACCTCGTCGCGCGGATGAAGCTCATCCCGGTGCGCGAGATGATGGCGGGCCAGCGTGTCCTGTTTTGCGAGGATTCCATCGTCCGCGGCACCCAGTTGCAGGACACCGTCCGGCGGCTCTTCGACGCCGGGGCGCGGGAGATCCACATGCGGCCGGCCTGCCCGCCGCTCGTCTATGGCTGCAAGTTTCTCAATTTCTCCCGGTCGCGTTCGGAACTCGATCTCGCGGCCCGGCGGGCAATCCGGGAGATCGAGGGGCGTGACGGGGTGCATCTGGCGGAATACGCCCGCGACGGCTCGCCGCGGTACGAAAAGATGGTGGAACGCATCCGCCGGCGGCTGAATCTCACGACGCTCAAATATCAGCGTCTGGCGGATCTCGTGGAGGCCATCGGCCTGCCGAAGGAAAAACTCTGCACGTTCTGCTGGGACGGGGCGGAATAGCACTGCCGGCATTGGAATGTGGTTTTTTTACGGTTGAAATCTCGCGAAAAACGGCAAGAAAACAGGATGTCGTTTGCAGCGAGATAAAACCGCTCATCCTGAGCCGGTCGAAGGATGAGCCACCGCTCATGGTTCGACAGGCTCACCATGAGCGGCGTAGTAGGTTTGGCCTGCGGGATTCCGGCTTGTCCGGGTCATGCATTTGCTTCAGGAGGCGATCATGACATCCTTCCGCATCGAAACCGACACGATGGGCGAGATGAAGGTCCCCGCCGGTTGTTACTATGGGGCTCAGACGGCGCGGTCGGTCGCCAATTTCAAGATCGGCGCCGAGCGGATGCCGCTCGAAATCATCCGGGCGCTCGCCCTCCTCAAGAAGGCCGCGGCGTTGGCCAACGCGGAACTCGGGATTCTCCCGAGGGACAGGGCGGATCTCATCGTCCGGGCGGCCGACGAGATCGTCGCCGGAAAACTCGACGACCACTTTCCCCTCGTCGTCTGGCAGACGGGCTCCGGCACCCAGACGAACATGAACGTGAACGAGGTCATCTCGAACCGCGCCATCGAGATGGCCGGGGGGGTGATGGGTTCCAAGACGCCCGTCCACCCGAACGACGACGTGAACAAGTGTCAGAGCACGAACGACGCCTTCCCGGCGGCCATTCACATCGCCGTCGTGCTGGAGTGGGACCGGCGGCTCCTCCCGGCGATCCGGCGTCTCCGGGCGACGATCGAGGCCAAGGCGGCGGAGTTCCGGGACATCGTCAAGATCGGCCGGACTCATTTAATGGACGCCACCCCGCTCACCCTCGGGCAGGAGATGGGGGGATGGGCGGCTCAACTGGCGAAGTCGGAGGCGCGCATCGCGGCGGCGCTCCCGCGCCTGCTGGAACTCGCGCTCGGGGGGACGGCGGTGGGGACGGGCCTCAACGCGCATCCGGAGTTCGCCGCCCGCGCGGCGAGCCACATCGCGGCGTTCACGAAACAGCCCTTCCGGCCCGCGGATAATTTTTTCGAGGCGCTCGCCGCCCACGACGCCCTCGTCGAGGCTCACGGGGTGCTCAAAACCATCGCCTGCTCCTGCGCCAAGATCGCCAACGACGTGCGGTGGCTCGCCTCCGGGCCGCGGTGCGGCATCGGGGAGCTTCGCATCCCGGAGAATGAACCGGGAAGCTCCATCATGCCGGGGAAGGTGAACCCGACCCAGTGCGAGGCCCTGGCGATGGTCGCGGCCCAGGTGCTGGGGAACGACGTCGCGGTGAACATCGGCGGGATGTCGGGGAATTTCGAACTGAACGTCTACAAGCCGCTCATCGGCGCGAACGTCGTCCGGAGCACCCGGCTGATTTCGGACGCGATGGACGGTTTTGAGGAACACTGCGCGCGGGGCATTGAACCGGACCGGGCGCGGATCGCGGATCACCTGGCGAAATCGCTCATGCTCGTGACGGCGCTTTCGCCGGTCATCGGCTACGACAAGGCCGCGAAAATCGCCAAGACCGCCCACGCGGAAGGGCTGACGCTGAAGGAGGCCGCGGTAAAACTCGGATTTCTCGACGCGGCGGCGTTCGACAAGGCGGTGAGGCCGGAGAATATGGTTGGGCGCACGGAAACACGGAATAAGAAGGGAACACCACGGAAACACTAAAAAGAAAGATGGTATTGTGTGGCACCTTCCGTGATTCCGTGGTGATGTCATGAAACAGATTGACTTTGAAAAGGTGGTCCAGGAGGCCATCGCCGCCCTTCCGGATGAATTCCGGAATAAACTGGAGGCGGTGGAGGTTGTCGTGGCGGAGGCGCCGACGGCGAAGGATCTCCGTGAGGCCGACGTCCCGGAGGACGACGCCCTCTACGGGATTTTTCTCGGGGCAAGCGAGGCGGACCGGAGCGTCTGGGACCCGGCGGACCTCCCGCCGCGGATTGTTTTGTACCGGCGGCCCCTCGTGGAGGATTTCCCGGAGCGGGCGGACCTCGTCCGGGAGATCCAGATGACGCTCTTTCATGAAGTGGGGCATTTCCTCGGATTCGACGAGGACGACCTCGACCGGCTGGGGTATTCGTAGGAGACTGACGTGTCGTTCATCACTTGATTGTGGACGACATGGTCCGCCGGGCCGACGACGTGATGTACACCGTCAAGAACACCGCCAAAAACGGGGTGCGGTATGCCCGGGCGGAACGGGAAACCCTGCTTCTCTGACCGGGGGCCGGGGTCTTCCCGGCGTCCGCACGGGCCGCTTTTTTCCCGGTTTTGTTATGGACAGCCGGGGGGGCGCGGGTATACTGCCCCGTAGCTCTGTTTATAGGAGGAGGGCGGAAATGAATATTTATGTCGGGAATCTGTCGTATGAGGTGACGGACGACAAGCTCCGTCAGGCCTTCGTCGAATTCGGCGAGGTGAAGTCGGCATCCGTCATCAAGGACAAGTTCACGGGCCGTTCGCGCGGCTTCGGCTTCGTCGAGATGTCGGATCACGCCCAGGGCGAGGCGGCCATTGCGGGCTTGAACGGCAAGATGCTGGAAGGACGCGCCATCACGGTGAATGAAGCGCGGCCCAAGACCGAGGGCGGCCCGGGTCGCGGCGGCCCGCGCGGGTAGTCGTTTTCCCTGAAACCGTGTTTTTCCACTTGCTCCCGTGGGGGGGGTCTCCACGGTGAGTGGGTGGTTTTCCCCGGTGATTTTCCCGTCCAGGGGGGGGTTCATGGCCCCGGAACGTCTTCCGGACCTGACCAAGACCGATCGCTTTTTCCGCGTCATCGCGGGGAGGCCCGTGGACCGGCCGCCGGTATGGTTCATGCGGCAGGCGGGGCGATACCTTCCGCAGTACCGGGCTGTTCGCGGCAACCATGATTTTCGGACCGTCTGCCGCACCCCCGAGATCGCGGCCACCCTCTCGCTTCAGCCGCTCGATATCCTGGACGTTGACGCGACCATCGTTTTCAATGACATTCTGATTCCCCTGGAGGCGATGGGGGCGCCGTTCGAGTATGGGGAGCGCGGGCCGTTTCTGCTCCGAGCCGTGCGCGACTCCCGCGCCGTGCGGGCCCTCCGGCGGCCCGACTTTCCCGCGGACGATCCCGTGGCGCGGACCATCCATCTGCTCCGGGGTGAGATCGGGAAGGAGGTTCCCATCCTCGGCTTCGCCGGGGCGCCGTTCACCCTCGCCTGCTATCTCGTGGAAGGAACCATCACCCCGAATCTCATCCACGCGAAGACCATGCTTCACCGCGAGCCGCGGACGGCGCACGCGCTTCTGGCGAAACTCGTGGCCATGGTGACGCGCTACCTCGAGGTCCAGGTCCGGGCCGGGGCCGATGCCGTCCAGGTATTCGATACCTCCGCGGGGGCGCTTTCGCGCGAGACCTACCGGGAGTTTGCCCTGCCGTACCAGCGGGAGGTGATCGCCGCCGTGAAGCGTCTGGGCGTTCCGGTTTTTCTCTACGTGAACGATGGCGCCGCGGTCCTCGACGACATGGCGGCCTCCGGGGCCGATGTCATCTCCGTGGACTGGCGGATGCCGCTGGCCGAGGTCCGCCGCCGGGTCGGGTCGCGTACCGTCCTCCAGGGGAACCTTGATCCGGCCACGCTTTTCGCCAGCCCCTCCCGGGTGCGCGAGGCGGTACGGGCCATGATCGCGCCGATCGCGGGCGATCGGCGCTACATCGTCAACCTCGGCCATGGCATCCTTCCCTTCACACCCGTCGAAAGCGTCAAGGCCTTCGTCCAGGAGGTGCATGCGTTGGCGGGGAAGTGGAACAAGGCGTGAAATACAAGTTCGGGAGCTGAGAAGTTCGCGAGTTCAACCCTCTTTCAGTTTCCAGTTTCCGGTTTCCCGTTTCCGATTTTTCTGTGGCTTGCGATCCACGTTCCCGCGGCAATAATGATGATCTAATTCCGGCATTCGGGTACCATGAAATTCCAGCCCATGGATTCCAGCGCCGCCGATCTCCATTTTCTTCGTTCGCTCCCCCCGGCGTTTCTGGACCGTTACAATCGCCCGGGGCCCCGGTACACGAGTTACCCGACGGTTCCCGAATGGCGCGACACGGTGACGGGACGGGAGGTTTTCGATCGTCTGCGCGAGGACGCGGCGGCGCGTCCGCGCGATCCCCTGTCGCTCTATCTGCATATCCCCTTCTGTCAGGCGCGGTGCCTCTTTTGCGGATGCAACGCCATCGCGACGCCGCGGCGTGAGGTGGCGATCGGGTATCTGGAGAATCTCCGCCGGGAGATGTCCCTTGTCGCCGCCGCGTGCGGGGGGCGGCCGGTGGTCCAGGTCCATGTCGGCGGCGGAACGCCGACCTACCTGGCGCCCGCCGATTTCGGGGAACTCTTCGCCGCCGTCCGCGTCCGATTCGCCGTGGCGGCCGACGCGGAAATATCGTTCGAGGCCGATCCGTGCGTCACGACGGAGGATCATCTGTCGGCGGCCCGCCGCGCGGGCGCCACCCGCGTTTCCTTCGGGGTTCAGGATTTCCACCCGGCCACGCAGAAGGCCATCGGCCGTATTCAGCCGGAGGACATGACGCGCCGGGTGGTCGGGGTCGCCCGCCGGCTCGGTTACGCGGGCGTCAATCTCGATCTCGTATATGGACTTCCGTTTCAGACGGATCTGACGTTCGCCCGCACCCTGGACGCCGTCATCGCGCTGGCGCCCGACCGCGTCGCCCTGTACAACTTTGCCTATCTCCCGGCTCGGATGCCCCATCAGAAGGCGATGGATCCCGCGTCGCTCCCCGGGGGGAGTGAGAAATTCCGCATCTTCGCCGGCGCCTGCGAACGTTTCCTTGGCGCCGGGTACGTTTACGTTGGGATGGATCACTTCGCTCGACCGGACGACGACCTGGCCCGGGCGCTCGCGGCCGGCACCCTCCGCCGGAACTTTATGGGGTACACCACCCACGCCGGGACGGACCTTCTGGCCTTCGGGGTGACGGGCATCAGTCTCCTGGAGGATCTCTACGTCCAGTCGGCGCGAAAGTTGTCCGTGTGGGGCGGGGCGCTTGCGGATGGCGCGCTGGCGGTGGAGCGGGCGAAGCGCCTCTCGCCGGAGGACCGCCTTCGCCGCGACGTCATCCACGCGTTTCTGTGTCAGAGGCGGGTGGACACGGTCGCAATCGGGGCGAAATACCGGATCGATTTTGATCGCCACTTCGCGGCGGAACTCGCCGCCCTCGCGCCGCTCGAGGACGACGGGCTTGTCCGCCAGGAGCCGGGGGGGGTGGCGCTCACCATTCTCGGGGCGGTGTTCTCCCGGAACGTCGCCATGGTGTTCGACGCGTATCTGACGCGGACGGGGCGGGCGGGGGCGTACTCAAAGACGCTTTAACAGGCCGCTAAAAAACCGGCTTAAAAGTTAAGACACCCCCGTCGGGATATCATTTTCGCCCGAAGTTGCTTGCCAAAGATTCGTATTGTTCGCAGGCACATCTGTTTTTCACCATTCCGTCCTTATCGTCCTGCCTG
>JAZDJP010000013.1:0-63211 GCA_043803805.1 Planctomycetota bacterium | reverse complement strand
ACCACCACCGACAGAAGCACCGCCACCGCCCAGAGGGCGTCCACGCCCTTGGTGGCGAAGGTCCCGGGCAGTTTGTAGCCGGCCGCATCGGCGGCCTTCTTCACGGTGGCGACGATGGTGTTGTCGTAGGCGACCATGAGCGGGACGGCGAGCACCGCCACCATGTTCATGACCTTGAGGAGCGGGTTCACGGCCGGCCCGGAGGTGTCCTTCAGGGGATCGCCCACCGTGTCGCCCGTGACGCTGGCCTTGTGCCGCTCGCTACCCTTCCCGGTGTTCTTCTCCGAATTGCGCGGCTCGTCTTCCACCATTTTCTTGGCGTTATCCCATGCCCCGCCCGCGTTGCACATGAAACTCGCGATGAGCTGGCCCGCCACGATGGATCCGGCGAGGAAGCCGGCGAGGCCGATGGGGCCCAGCGTGAAGCCCACCAGGATGGGGGTGAAGACGCCGAGAATGGCCGGCCCCACCAGCTCTTTCTGGGCCGCCGCCGTGCAGATGTTCACGACGCTGGCGTAGTTGGGTTTCTTCGTCCCCGCCCAGACCTCCTTGTCGCGGAACTGGGCGCGGCATTCGTGGACGATCAAAAACGCCGCCCGGCCCACCGCGCGAATCAACATGGAAGAAAAGAGGAAGGGCACCGCCCCCCCGATGAGCATCCCGATGAGAAGTTTCGGGTTGGACACGGTGAGAAGCCCCGCCACCGCGTCGAAGAGCGAAATCGGAATGGGCTTGTCCTCCCCGCCGCCGCCCGATCCGATGACGGTGATGAACGACGCGAAGAGGGAGACCGCCGCGATGACCGCCGAGCCGATCGCCACGCCCTTCGTGACGGCCTTCGTGGTGTTGCCCACCGCGTCGAGGTCCGCGAGAATCTGGCGCGACTCCTTGTAGGATGCCGCGCCCATCTCCTTCTCGTCATACCCCATCTCGGCGATGCCGTTGGCGTTGTCGGCCACGGGTCCGAAGACGTCCATCGAAATGGTGTTTCCGGTGAGCGTCAGCATCCCGATGCCGCACATCGCCACGCCGTAGGCGATGAAGATGGCGTTGGTGCCGCTGTAGAACATGACGGAGGAGAAGATGGCCACCGCCAGGACGACCGCCGTCCAGACCGAACTCTCGAGGCCCACCGCGATGCCCTCGATGATGGTGGTCGCGTGGCCCGTGCGCGTGCTCTTGAGGACGCCCTTCACCGGGCTGAATTCCGTCCCCGTGAAGTATTCCGTGATGCGGTTCAGCACCACGCAGAGGATCACGCCCACCAGACACGTGAAGGCGGGCCGCATGTCGAGTCCCGCCACCCCGAACGTGAGCCACCCGGGGAGATTCTTGATGCCCTCCCAGGCCGCTGGGTTCAGGGTTCCGAGGGCGACCATCCCCTCGTCGAACCGCAGGTAGAACACCCCGAGGACGATGAATCCGACCACCGACAGGAACGATCCCGTCCAGAACCCGACGTTGATGGACTTCATGGCCTGGGCCACGTTGCCCTTGTCGCCGGCGCGGACGAGGTAGGTGGAGACGATGGAGGCGAAGACGCCGATGGCGCGCACGAGAATCGGGAAGATGACGCCCTTGTGGCCGAAGGAGGCCCAGCCGAGGATCATCGCCGCGACCATGGTGACCTCGTAACTCTCGAAGATGTCCGCGGCCATCCCGGCGCAGTCGCCGACGTTGTCGCCGACGTTGTCGGCGATGGTCGCCGCGTTCCTCGGATCGTCCTCCGGGATGTCTTTTTCAATTTTACCGACGAGATCCGCGCCGACGTCCGCCGCCTTCGTGTAGATGCCGCCGCCGACGCGCATGAAGAGCGCCAGGAGCGTCCCCCCGAACCCGAACCCGAGGAGCGCCTCGTAGGCGTGCTCGCCGTAGGTCATAAATATTATCGTGCCGCCGAGAAGCCCGAGGCCGTCCGTCAGCATCCCCGTGACCGTTCCGGTCCGGTAGCCGATCATGAGGGCCCGTCCGAAACCCACCGGCGCGGCCGCCGCGACGCGCAGGTTGCCCGTCGTCGCGAGTCTCATCCCCACGAATCCGACGAGGCCCGAGAAGAAGGCCCCGACGAGGAACGCCACGGCCCGTCCGAGGGCGAAGGGGCTCGCCCAATCGCCATCCTGTTTGGCCTTCGTCAGGAAGAGCAGGAGCGCGAGGAATCCGATGAGGCAGGCCACGGTGGTGAGCTGGCGTTTGAGATAGGCGTTCGCCCCCTCCCGGATGGCCTTGGCGATCTCCTGCATGCGGGCCGTTCCCTGGGGGGCTCCCAGGACCTGGATCGCCAGCGCCATCGCGTAGAGAAGCCCCGCGAGGGCGATGCCGAGGACCACCCACAGGGCCACGCGCTCGCCCTGGGAGAATTTCGCGTCGGTCATGAAGGCGAAGTAGTGAAATCCCTTCGAGGCGCCCTCGGCGGACGTCGGGGCGGCGTCGGGAAGTCCCGCGACCGCGGCGAACGCCGACGCGGCGACGAGAAGCACCAGGCCGAACACGGCCGGGCGCCGGAACCATTTCCACATGACGGATGCGACGGCGCGCATGAGAGGCTCCTTGTGAAGAAGGATGAGTGTTTTTAAAACAAAATCGCGCCTCATGATATGGCGGAAGGCCTTGTTTGCAAGTAAAATGGCCCCCATGGAAACCGCGCGAAGCCATCCCCCGCGCCTGGGGGTTCTCCTTTCCGGGACGGGGCGCACCCTCGAGAATCTCGCCGGGGAAATCCGCGCCGGGCGGCTTGCGGCGAAGATTGTCCGGGTGATCGCCAGCCGCCACGACGCCTACGGGCTGGTGCGGGCGAGGAACCTCCGCCTGCCGGCCGATGTCATCTCCCCGAAATCGTTCGCCGACGCCGCGGACATGAGCGGTGCGATATTCGATGCGATGCGGGCCGCGAAGGCGGATCTCGTGGTCCTGGCCGGCTGGCTCCATCTCCTCCGGATCCCGCCGGACTTCGAACGCCGCGTCCTCAACATCCACCCGGCGCTCCTGCCCGCGTTCGGGGGGAAGGGCTACTTCGGCCACCGCGTCCACGAGGCGGTGATCGCCGCCGGCGCGACGGAGTCCGGTTGCACGGCGCATGTGGTGGACAACGAGTATGACCACGGAGAAATCATTCTTCAGCGGAAGGTCCCCGTCCTGCCCGGCGACACCGCCGACGCCCTGGCCGACCGCGTCTTCGCCGAGGAGTGCATCGCGTACCCGGAGGCGATCCGGCGGTGGATGGAAGGGAAACGCGGTTCATGACCGGAGTCACGCGCGTACCGGGGGCTCCCTTTCCGGGAATCGTTGCCCGAGTTCCAGGACGTCTTTCAGCGGCATCAGACCGTCGGAGGCGTTGGCGTTGGCCAGGCACGCCGCGGCGCAACAGGTGGCCAACCGGGCGCTCCGCCGACAGTCCCAGCCTTCGTGAAGTCCATGGAGCATTCCGGCGCAGAACGCATCGCCGGCGCCCACCGTCCCGGCGATGTAGCCGTCCGGCAGAACGAGCGAACCTCCCCAGTGGCAGGCGCCTCCCTTCTCCCGCACGTGGAAACCTTCCGGCATGTGCACGGCGACCAGATCCATTTTCCCCAGCCGGCACAGGTCGCCCACCGCCGCCGCCAGCGATTCCGCATCCAGCGTTCCGTCCGCGAGCCGAACCGGCCGGCCCGTAATGCGGCCCGTCTCGATCTCGTTCAGGATCAGGTAGTTGACGTACGCCAAGGCATGCGGCACGACGGTGCGAAAACGGTCGCTTTCCTCGCTGACCACGTCGACGCTGGTCTTGATCCCCGCCTTCTGCACGGCGGCCAGAAGCCGGGCGGCCCGCGTGCCGCAGGCGGCGTCGGGTTTGTCCATCTCGTCGAGGAGAAGCAGATAGCCCAGGTGAAAGAGGCGGCAGGTGAGCCGGTCAACCGGCACATGTTCCGGGGCGAAGAGCGCGTTGGCGCCGCGGTGGTGATAAAACGTGCGGGCTCCGCTTCCCTCGTCGGTCATGACGTCCGTGTACGACGTCGCGGCCCGGTCGGTCGTGGCGAGGTGGGACACGTCGATTCCGTGCCGCCGGAAGGCATTGAGAATGTACTCCCCGTCCCGGTCCGCACCCACCATCCCCACCGCCGTCAGGGGGAATGCCGCCCCCATCCGGGCCAGGTCGGCGAGCACGTTGGCCGGCGCGCCACCGGTGCTGACTTCTTCCCGCCGGATATTGGCCAGCATGCCGCGTCCCGGAAGACAGTCCACCGTCTTGACCCGGTCCACGATCCAGTTGCCACCCGCCGCAATTCCAGTCCGGTTCATGTTTCCACGCACAAGAGTCAATCGCTCACCAGCGTCACGATCGCCGGCTCGTCCTCGACAATTCGGTTGAACCGCCCCACCCGTTCGTCCTCAAAGTAGTTGTCATGCGCGTCGTCGTTGGCGGTCGACACCTCTCCCACGATCGCGTAGGGCGATTCCGCCCAGAACGCGTGCGGCATGCGCCGGGTCAGCGTGATCCGCCCGCCCGCTTTCAGGATCAGCGGCCGGGCCGTCGGAATCCTGCGTTTCTCTCCGTTGACCTGGAGCGTCACGGCAGGCTTGTCCGCGGGAAACCCGATGGCCAGCCGGCCCCAGCGGCAGATGATGTCTTCCTTCTTCGCCGCGTGGTAGTGCCGCGGCGTGGTCTGCTTCCGGCGGACGAACATGATCTTCTCGCAGTACTCCGGCTGCTCGGCCAGATTGACCAGGACCAGTCCGTATCGGCGGAAATCCCCCAGGCCGAAGTCCGTCACATCCCACCGGGGTTTGGGCGGCAGCGCCCACTGATGCCGCTGGAACGCCGCCCGGGCTTCCCTCACCGCCGCATTGATCTCCGATCGTTTCATGCGCCTTCTTCCAACGGGTGATCGGTCAGGCAGCATACTACCGCGGCAAGGGGACGGCGACAAGACCAATGCCTGCATCCAAACTGACCGAGGGTTCCGCTTTTCACGATAAAAAAAGATTGTATTGCTTATGGTTGGTGTATAACGGACAAGGAAGCCTTCGTGGTCTAAGAGCAGGCATTCATGTATGGGGGAGATGGTCATGCGTAATGTACGGGCGGTCGTGGCGCGGGTGTTGGCGGCGGCTCTTGTGCTCGGCGTCCCGCGGGCCTTCTCCGGAGAGCCGGTGAAGCTCCTGGAGGGCTTCGAGAACGCCGCCAAGCGCCCCGACGAGGCGGGAACCAGGGAGCCCGTTGAAAATCACGTCACCGAGGGCAAAAAGGCCCTGCACTTCACCCCTTCCTCCTGGAGCGCCATCGCCGGCTACACCAAGGGTAGCGGCCCGGGCCGCACGGCCCAGCCGCCTTCGGGTAGTTACCACGACGTCGCGGACTGGTTCTACCAGCGCTACTGCAACATGTTCGACAGCGCGCTGGCCAACAAGGGTGGCCGGCAGGACTGGTCGGGCTATGAACTTCTGCGCTTCGACATCTTCAGCGAAAAGGCCCCGGCGGTGATCGGCTGCCGGGTCTTCGACTCCAGCGGCCCGCAGATCAAAGCCCATTATCTGGGCCTGCGCTCCAACGTGGCCGTTTTCAAGGTGCCCCAGGACAAACCGGTCACCTGCGACTTCCCTCTGGCCGAGATGGCCCGGGTCGCGGAGATGGACCTCTCCAGGATGACGGGACTGGTCCTGCGCATCAACGGCTACGAGGGCGATGCGGATATCTTCGTTGATAACATCCGCCTCGTGACCAAAGAGGCGGCGGCTGGGGATGTCAAGTTCCCCGTTGTGAAAATGGAGGGCGAGCCCAAACCCTACGCCCGGCCGGTGATCTACAAGGTTGTCACGCGCGACCCGGAGAAGATGAAGCCCGAGTCGGGCGCGGTCGAGAAGCTCGGTCCGGTGACCGTTTACTCGGGGGTCGGCAACGGCGGGAGCGGTTCCTACGCCTGCGGCGGGGGGCATTTCGGCGGCAGCGGGTATACCTACTTTCAGAGTCTGCGTCGAGGATGCGTGGCCTATGACAACAATCGTCTCCTCGTGCTCATGGGCGCCGGGCCCAAGGAATCTCAGGCGGTGGGCAAGGATTGCGAGGGCGGCGGGGTGTGGGCGATGGCCAGCTTCGATGGCGGGGCGACCTGGGGCGGTTTGAAGCCCGGCGAAAAACTTCCCCGACGCTTCTGTGATTGGTACTGGCGGGCCACTGCTTCCTCGGATGCCGGCGGCGATGTTTACCACATCGGCACGGAGAACTGCTCCTCGTATCACGAGGGCTACGGCATCATCTTCCGGCGGCTGGCCTTCACCGGCGAGGGTTGGGAGGACGACCGGCTCTCGCTTGTCAGCCAGAACCTGCGCAAGTGCCCCTCCGACGCCCGGGCCTGGCGGTTGCCCGACGGCCGCATCTGGGCCACTTGGTCCGACGGCTGGGGCGGTTGCGTGGCGAAATACAGCGACGACGACGGCTACACCTGGGCGCCCTGCAAGGATGCTTCCAAACCCGTGCCGCGTCCGTTCTATGAGCCGAGCCTGGAGGATCTCAAGAAACCGTCCGAATCTCGTCCCAAGCCGCCGGCGGAGATGCTTCCCTGGCCGGGCACACCGGTGAGCGGCTCCGTGCTCCTGCCCTGCAAGGGGCAGATGGCGGTGCTGGGCGGCGGCGTTCAGGTCCACGACGGCAAATCGTGGGGCCCGGTTCAGAAACTGCCGATGGAGCCGTCAGGGGCCACCGTGGCGGGCGAGCGTCTGTTCCTGGCATCGGGCGGCCGATACGGCGACAAGATTGAAAACGAGAAGCGTGGCGCCCTCAAGGTGGCCGTGCAGGACGGCGGTTCCTGGAAGGAGGAGACTCTGGAACCCGGCGACATCGGCGACGTGATCCTCTCCGCCAGCGGCGACGCGGTCTTCTGCTTCTATGTGAAGACGATCAAGGACGGCGACAAAGAGGCGGCCAACGAGGTGCGTTTCCGCCGCTGGAAGGACGGCACGTGGGGCGAGTCGGAACTGGTGGCCAAAGAAGACTTCCGCGTCAATCGCCTGGCCGCGCCGATCCTCGGGCCGCCGAGCTACGCGGCGGTCTGGTGGGACGAGCGGATGCTCGATCGTAAGAAACCCACGGTGGTCCGCTTCGCGCGCGTGCCGAATCGGTAGGTGGCGGAAGGGAGCGAATGGTGTTTTACAAATGGATCCATTGCGGAGGAGTTGTGATGACGGTGGCGTTGGTGGGAGCTCTCGGGCGGGCGCGGGCGATGGAGATTGTCGCCCACCGGGGGGCCTCCGCCGACGCGCCGGAGAACACGCTCGCCGCGGTCAACCTGGCCTGGAAGGAATCCGCCGACGCCGTCGAGATAGACCTGCGTCTTTCGAAGGACGGCAAGCTGGTGGTGATTCACGACGAAGACACCAAACGCGTCGCCGGAAAACCGGCGCCGGTCGGGGCGCAGACTCTGGAGGATCTCCGGGCGCTCGACGCGGGCGCGTGGAAGGATCCCCAATGGGCCGGCGAGAAGATCCCCACGTTCGACGAGGTCCTCTCCGCGGCGCCGGCGGGCAAAAAACTTTTTGTTGAAATGAAGTGCGGCAAGAATGCCATCCCGGAGATCGCCAAGGCGATCAAGGATTCCGGAAAGAAACCCGAACAGGTCACGATCATCGGTTTCTCCCTGGCAACGATGCAGGCGGCCAAACAGGCGTTGCCCGGACATCCGGTGTTGTGGCTGGTGGAGATGAAGAAGGACAAACAGACCGGGCAGTGGAAGCCCTCCGCCGAAGAGATGATCGCCAAGGCCAAAAAGGCCGGCATGAGCGGGATCAACCTCGCCGCCGGCGCGGCGATCGATGCCGATTTCGTCAAAAAGGTCCATGAGGCGGGTTTGACGCTGGGTGTGTGGACGGTGGATGCGCCCGACGCGGCCAGGCGTTACCGGGATCTTGGCATCAACTACCTGACCACCAACCGTCCGGGTTGGATGCGTGAGCAGATCAATCCCCCCGCGGCCGGGCCGGGGAAACAGGAGACGCCGTGAAAACAGTGCCGCTGGTGGTGCCGGTGTTTTTGCTTCCAAGTCAGGAGGAGCCGGATGGTGAAGGCGGCGAGGGAGGAAAAGTGTTATTGCAAGCCTCTCAATGCGCGGCTTCAGCCGTAATTTGAAGCCCTCGCCTTTAGCTCTCAATGTTGTGTTGCTCCTGGCATGTGTTCATGCGGCCTGCAGCCAGGTGAAGGCGGCCAGAACCGCTCGCCAGCAGGCAAGGAGTCCAGAAATGAGCGATCCCGATGTCTTTAGCAGGAAATGGCAGAAATCGCCTGTCCGGCCGAAAATCCCCTCGAAGCCGATCCATCCTGCGGTTTTTGCGTCGACCGCTGCCCGAGCGGCAGTTGAGAAAGAAACGTCGATACTTCGCCCTTATGTCAACGGAGCCTTGAACTCCAGGCTGGCACAAATGTTGGGCTCCATTCGTCCTTTTGTTCTGAATTGGGTTGCAGAGCTTTCGCAGGCGCGATGGTCATACTGGATTCTGTGGGCAGCTGACCGTATTGCGGTGCCGGGTCCTGAGGCTTGGCAGCTGTTTGATCTCGAAGGCCATCGAATAGGCTTCGGTCCCAGTGGAGGGGGTGGCCTCACGCTCGATCCCGAAAAGCACCTGTTCTATGTTGGAGAGCATTCGGGCCTGATCGGCGCACGGAATTTGAAGGACGGCAACCGGGCATTTGCGATGTCACTCTATAGCGGAAATAAGTTTGACCGCATCTTCATGACACGAATGGGATCACGATTCATCTCTGTAAGCACACAGGTGCGAACAGATCCGGACCTCCCCGATCCTCAGGATTCGCTTCTTGAAATTACTGAATTGCGAGATCCTGATTTGCGGAAATCGTATACCGACCAGGGAGGGCCTGTGGAAATCGCGGATCTGGAGCGCCAGTCAAAGCTGCTGTTGGCCGCAATTCACGAAAACACCATCGTGCTCGCGACCCGCGACCGGATCTTTTTTGCTGATTCGTCCGGCGAACTGAATGGAGCCCTGGCAGGGACATTCGTGCCCTATACAATGAGCCTCGACGAAATGGGCCGAATTTATCTAATCCTGGAGCCCAAAGAGTCCAATAGGACACAGTCACTATGGGTGTTGTCCCCGGATGGGGAACTCCTCTGCAATTATTCACTTCCGGAAGGGTATACGGTCAAGCATCCACCCATCATCGGATACGACCACAGCGTCTATCTGCTGGCTGGCGAAAAGATCATTGCCGTCGCTTCTGACGGAAATACGCGCTGGTCTAGATCAACAGGACGCCAACTCAGCGGAGCGGTCGTGACCGCGGACAATCAATTGTTCGTTTCTGAAGGGAATGAACTGGTTGCTTACAATTTAAAGGGAGAGCGTCGTGTCGTGCACCTCTTTGAAGAGCAGTTGGTGACGGCACCCGTCATTATCGACGGCAATCGAATCCTGGTTGCATCCGATCACCGCCTTTTCTGTCTGAAACCGCAGTAAAGAGCGGATGCAAATCCCGCTCTTTCCTCAAATCTCCCAATAGCGTTTTTCTCCATTCCGGTGAGCGGGACAAAAAAAGGTTGTATTGTTTTTCCGGCTTGGTGTATAACCGACAAGGAAAGCTTTGCGGCCAATCCGGAGTCGTCTTCGATCAAACAACATTCATCCATCACCGGAGGTTCCCCGATGCGTAACCGGTCTTTCCTATCGCTGGGGTTGGTTGGTTTGATCCTGTCCGGTTTGGTGTTCCCGGCGCCGGCCGCGGAGACGGTCAAGTCCCCCGCGGCGGAAGAGGCCGGGACGACCATCATGGCCACCGGCAGTTACTGGCGGGCCTTCGCGATGTCCTTGCGTGAAGAGGTGTCCGTCAGCCTGCTCAAGGAAACCCAGCCGGACGCGACGGCGCCGAAGGCGATATCCGCGGAGCTTGACACCCAGCCGCCGCCGGCCGACTGGATGAAAGCGGAGTTTGACGACGCGGTCTGGTGCCGTTCCAGCGGAGGACTTCGTCCTTACCAGGGAGTTGTCGAGTATTCTTACAGTCATGGGGGGAGCGATTTGCCGCCGAGCACGGCCGCGCTGTTATGCCTCCGCGGCAGATTTCTCGTGCCGGCTCCCGCCGGCGTCAGAAAGCTGACGCTGAACCTGGGCTACGAGGGTGGGGCGGTCGTTTATCTGAACGGGGTCGAGGTGGCGCGCCGGCATCTGCCCGAGGGGGCTCTGAAGCCCGGAACGGCGGGAGAACCCTACCCGGCGGCGGCCTACGCGGGCGACAAGGAATCGCGCCGGCGTGAGACAGGCCCTCTGGCGCTTCCCGTCAAACTGCTCAAGCCGGGTGTGAACGTCATCGGCATCGAGCTCCACCGGAGCGCATTCCGGCCGGAGGCGCTCAAGTGGGGCAAGAAGGGTCAGGACGCCTGGCCGCATATCGGGTTCCTGCGCCTGCGGCTGGCCGCTGACTCCGACGCCGGGGCCATCATGCCCAACGTGGCCCGCCCCGACGGCGTCCAAATATGGAACGAGGACCCGCACAGAAGGTTCGAGCTGGACGAGTACGGCGATCCCAACGAATCGCTCAAGCCCATGAAACTGGTTGTGGCCGGAAACGGATACGGCTCCGCCCAGATTGTTGTCGGCTCGACTGCGGCGCTGAAAGGCGTCAAGGCGGCGTCCACCGATCTTGCCCAGGAAGGCGGCGCCGGCAAAATTCCTGCGGCGGAGATCGCCGTGCGCTATGTATCGGCGTCGAACCTGGGGTGGAGTCCCTATCCTCGTGATTGGGTTCAGGGCTACATGGCGCTCAACGACAATCCACCGGAGGCGGTCGAGCCGGCCAATCCTCCGGTCGATGCCAAACATCTGGCCAGCCTTGGCCTGCCGGCCGAACTCAAGCAAGCGGCGTTGCTTCCGATCTGGGTGACGGTCAGGGTCCCGAAGGACGCCCCGGCCGGAAAATACAAGGGCGCGCTTCGCTTGTCCGGCGAGGGATTGGCCGGCAGGGAAGTCCCCATGGAGATGGAGGTCATCGGTTGGACGCTTCCGGAGCCGGCCGGGTTTCAGACCTTCACTTGCGTCTATCAGTCCCCGGAATCCCTGGCCGTGCAGTACGGAACGGCCCTGTGGTCCGAGGAGCATTGGAAACTGCTGGAGAAGTCCTGGCGGCTGTTGGGGAGGATGACCAATAACCTCCTGGTGGTGCCTCTGGTCAATCATACCCAATTCGGCAACGACGAAGGCATGATTCCCTGGATCAAGCAACCGGGCGGCACGTACACGTACGACTTCACGGTCTACGACCGCTATGCGGCGCTGGCCGCCAGGTACTGCAGTATCAAAATGATCTCTTACCAGGTTTATCTGTCCTCGGGTTGGACAATGCCGGGGCCGGACAAACCCACCTGCGTGACCGTGGTGGATCCCGCGACCGGCAAGCGCGAGGCCATGCAACTTCCGGCCTATGGGACGCCCGAGGCGGAGAAGTTGTGGATGTCCTTCATCAAGGAACTCCGGGAGCACGAGTCCAAGGCCGGTTTCCACAAGGACGCGCTGACGCTCCTGGGCATCAGCCAGGATTTGGGCATTCACAACGGCGTCGTGCAGTTTTTCAAGCAGGTATTCCCCGAGGCGAAGTGGCATTACGGCGCCCACCATCGTCCCCAGTCCCCCGTGGAAAAAGGGATGTTTGCGCTCTCCGAGTATATGTACGTGCCCTGGGCGTTCGGGTCGCTGGGGAGCGCCCCCCTGTGCAGTTGGCAGAAGAGGCCCGTGACGCTCATCAGCCAGCGCATCTGGGATTACCACCAGCCGCCGATGGTGGTGCGGACCATGGTCGAGCGGGCGTTGCTGATTGGCGACAATGGCGCGGGCCGCATGTGTCTGGATTTCTGGCCGGTAAAGGGCAGTACCAAGTTGGGTGCGGCGATCAGCCTGTACGATCGCTGGCCGGAGTCCGTATGCGCTCAGCGCCGCCCGCACATGAGCTACTTGTCGGTACCCGGCAAGGACGGGGCCTGCTCCACCGTCAAGATCGAGATGTACCGCGAGGGCGTTCAGGAGGCGGAAGCCCGGGTCTTTTTGGAGAAGGCGATTGCGGAAAAGAAGGTGGATGGGGAGCTCGCGGCCAAATGCCTGGCGGTGCTCAACGCCCGCGCGCAGTTCTGCCGTGTCGTCCACAGCCGGCCGGCACCGCTCGCGGCCGCCTACGACGGAGGCTGGCAGCAGGCCGCGGCCGACCTTTACCGGCTGGCGGCGGAGGTGGCGGCCAAGTCGGGCAAATAGGAGATGTCATGAAAACAGGGTTGCTTGTGACGCCGGCGTTTTTGCTCCTGGTTTTTTCCATCGGCGCCGGGACGGATGCGGGCTGGCTTCACACGGACGGCCGGTGGATCAAAGACGCCGGCGGGAATGTGGTCACCTTGCGCGGCGTCAACATGTTCGTGCGTTTGCAGAACGAGCAGGCGAAATTCGCGGCGGCCAAAGCCGCGGGCGCGAACGTCATCCGCCTGATGCTTTGGAAACAGGATGTCGAAACGCCGGGAACGAACGCCCCCGGGTTTGACCAGAGCGGCCTCGCCGCGATCGACCGCGCCGTGGGTTGGGCGCATGACGCCGGGATGTACGTCATCCTGGAACAGCAGATCTGGAGTCCGAAGGTCGAGCCCGCCCCCGCCGCGTTCTTCAGCGATCCGGCGTTGCAGGCGCAATGGCTGGCCATGTGGCGTGTGCTGGTGGATCGCTACAAGAACGATCCGACCGTGATCGGCATCGACCCGATGAACGAGCCGTACAGCGTGTCCGGCGTGACCGTGCCCGACCCGATGGGGACATGGGAAACGATTGTCAAAAACGCGGTCAACGATTTGCGTCCGCGCAATCCCCATCTGATATTTTTTATCGAGGGATGGGGGCCGCGCACCACGCCCGGCTTCCGCGACGTGGCGTTTCTTCAGCAACCGAACACCGTCTACTCGGATCATATCTACTACAAGGACGCCTATCCCGTTCACGCCTGGGCGACGGCCTATTCCACAGGCGACCTGGAGCGTGGCAAGGCGCTCTTCTCTCAACTTGCGGATAAGCGCTGGACAACCTACACGGACAAAGGTATTCCCGTCTGGCTGGGGGAAATCGGATTCTCGACGACGTCCCCGCACTGGCGGGAGCAGATGGCGGACGAGCTGGCCCTGCTGGACGAGCGCGGAATCGGGTACGCCCTTTTCTGTTGCGGCGTCAGCCATTGGAAACTGGAATGGGACATGGTGGACGCCTCCTACGGGCTTACGACCGTCGGACGGCTTTACAGCGAGCACATCACATCCGCCGGCCGCCCGCGTAAACAGTTGAATTGAGGTCCTGATGAGGTTCCCGCTGCGGTCTGGTGGGACGAGCGGATGACCGACCGCAAGAAGCCCACGGTGGTCCGTTTCGCGCGCGTGCCCAACACGTGAGGGATCGCGAATGGAGGACGACGAGACATGAAAGTGACCACGCACAAGCTTCGTGAAATCGAACGGCCCTCGGGCGTTCCGTTGTCCGCGATCGGCTACCGCGAATTCGCCGCGGACGAGGACTGGTATCACAACCTGATTTCGTTCACGTCGGTCGTCTATCTGCCGGGACGCCGCACCGTCCTGTGCGGATTAACGTCGTTCGACACCGACATCCTGTACGAGTGGGATCCTGCCTCGGGGGTGTTCCGCGGATTCCGTTACCCGGAGGTCAGCGAACGGTTCGAAATCAAGATCCACCGTTCGCTTCATGTGATGCAGTATCCCGCACATCGTCGCGCTGGATGACGGCGGCGGATACTGGGCGACGTGGAATTGCCGGGACCACAATCTCTTCCGGTACGATCCGGATCAGGACGCGGTGCGTTTTTTCAGCCATGCCCTTCCGCACACGAAGGATTCCATCAATCTCATGTATGTCGGGGCGGGCTCCATCGATTCCATGATCAACGGTCGGGATGGTTGTCTGTACATCGGCGAGGCCTTCGGCAATCTCGACCGGTTGGATCCGAAGACCGGCGAGGTGACGGATTGCGGAAGGTTTTCGTTGGGGAGACGGATGCGGCTGATCGCTCGGTTTATCTTTGGGAGTGCGATTTCTGATTTCGAGCCATCGTGGAATCGGTACACGCCGGGAAAAAAGTTGCATAGCCCGCCGCCTCGGTGTATAACTGATAAAGAGGGCTTTGCGGCCAATCATTGTCTCCGATCGAACAACTTTCATCATGGGAGGTTTTCCGATGTGGAACCGTTTTCTCCTGTCGCTGGGGTTGGTTGGTTTGAGTCTGTCCGGTTTTGTGTTCCCGGCGCCGGCCGCGGAGGCGCCTGCTTCGCCGGAGGCGGGACCGGTCATTTTGAACAACAACGCCATCTGGCGGGCGTGCGTGGTTTCGGAGACGGAAGAGGTTCAGCTTCCCTCCAAGGAAGTGGGGCACTTCCGTTTGGAATACAAGCCTTCCCTGTTGTCGAGTCTGCCGGCCGGAACGAACGTCCTGGCGCCCGATCAGTTCAAGGCGGAGAAGGTTGCCATGCGCCGCCTTCCCGAGGAGACCTCGCCGGATTGGATGAAGCCCGAATTCGACGACAGCGACTGGATGCGGTCGGCCGCGCCCATTTTGAACAACGGCTCCGGAGTGGGGTGGAAGCTGATTTTTCTGCGCGGGCGTTTTCAGGTCAACGAGCCGTCGGATTTGAAGTTGTCGCTCACATACAAAGGCGGCATCCGGGTGTATCTCAACGGAGAGGAGTTGATTTCCAAGGATATTTCCGAGAGCACGAAGGGCATGTACGCCAGCGGCGTTCCGGATCGTCCGGAGGCCTACACGGATGATAAAAAGGGCGGGTTGCGTTATATCCAATACCGTGAGAACACGCCGCCGGAGGTGGTGAAGTTCCGGAGCCGCACCCTTGAAAATTTTATCGTTCCGGCGAACAAACTTCGCAAGGGTGTGAATTGCCTGGCGATATCCATTCATCGTTCGGCGGCCCCCTGGGAATTTTACGCCGCGCGCAGTGTGGGCTACAGCCTGAGTGCGTACGACGGGCGTTGTCACGCGAAGTGGACGCGCGTGGCTCTGCAGGATGTCAGTCTTTCCGGCCCGGGCGCCATCCCCAACATTTCCGCTCCCCCGACGGCCGGGCTTGCGGCCTGGAATCAAAACGTGGTTCGCAAGGTGGTCGTTTCCGACTATGGCGATCCCTGCGAGGCCTTGCGTCCGGTGCAGATCATCGGCGCGAGGAACGGAACCTTCTCCGGGCAAATTGTGATCGGCGACGCCGGGGGCATCAAGGGGCTGAAGGTGTCGGTCTCGGATCTCAAGGGTCCCGGAACGATTCCCGCCTCGGCGGTGAACGTCCGCTACGGTCTGCCGGACGGGGATTCCGGGAGTAAAAATCCGGCGCATCAGCCGTTCGACAGTCTGGAAGAGGCGCCGCCCGAGGAAGTCAAAATTCAGAAGGGCGGCACCGGCGCGGTTCAGCCGCTGTGGTTCATCGTGAGCGTGCCCGCGGACGCCAAGCCGGGGAATTACCAGGGAACCGTGGACGTCACATCGCAGGGCGGATCGGTCAAGGCGGCGATTCATCTTACGGTGATCGATTGGGCTCTGCCGGACTATCGCGAGTTTGCCGCTTACACCGATATGTTTGAATCACCGGAGTCGGTGGCTCTGGCGTACAACGTCCCGCTCTGGAGCGAGGAGCACTGGAAACTGGTCGAGAAGTCCTTTGCGCTCATGGGGCCGATGGCGACGAAGAGCGTTTACCTCACCTGTATTCGGGAAACGCATCTGGGCAACGAGCACGCCATGGTCCGCTGGAAGAAAGGCGCCGATGGGAAATTAGAGCCGGATCTTTCCATCGCCGAAAAATATCTGGATGTGGCTGTCAAGCACCTTGGCAAGATCCCGACCGTGGTGCTTTACGGCTGGGAGCCGCCGGATTCCATGGGGCACGGCAACACGTTCTCGCCGGAGGCGGCCAAAATTCACGATCGGGAGATTCTCATTACCGTGCTGGGGCCCGGTGGCGAGCTCCTGAAGGAGAAGGCGCCCGCGTGGGGCACGCCGGAGTGCGAGGAATTCTGGAGAACGCTCGTCACGGTCATGCAGAAGGCGCTGGACAAGAGGGGAATTTCAAAATCCATGCTGTTCGGTTTGATGGGCGATCACCGTCCGACCGAGGCCACGATGAAGCAAATCGCCAAAGCCGCGCCCGGTCTGGAGTGGTCCATTCACGCGCATCACTACTGCGACAAGTGGTATGGCGTGGACCTCGGGTTGTGCGCCTCCGTGTGGGGGATCAAGTGCACCACCGTCGATCCGGACAAGGGACACGGCTACGGCTGGCAGAATCCCTTCCGGCTCGTCAAATATCCCCGCGGCGAATTGAACGCGGCCTCGCTTCTCACCAACTACCGGACGGTGGAGGAGAACTGGATCGGGGCCATCGCCTGCGAAGTGAAGATATGGCCCAAGGCGCGTGGCGCGCGAGGGCTCGGCCGGCAGGGCGCCGATTTCTGGCGGGTGTTGAAGAACGAGCCGGAGAAGCGGGACGCCTCGTGGTCCTACAACACCGGCGGGCGCCTGTCGGCGCGCTATCCCGCGACGTATTGGGGCCAGCTCTGCATCAACTACGGCAACCCGGCGTTTTTCGGACGGGGCAAAAATGGCGCGGTGCCCACGGTGCGCTCGGAGATGATTCGCGAGAATGCGCAGGAGATCGAAGCCCGTGTGTTCATCGAGAAGGCGCTTCTCGATGAGGCGAAGAAGGCCACGCTCGGCGCGGACCTGGCCAAGAGGTGCCAGGATGCGCTCGACGAGCGCATCCGGTATTGCATCGGCGGCGGCGGGGATTCGGAGTGCACCAGCGCCGAGGATGAGATCTGGTTCATCAGTTCGGGCGTCCAGCAGAGGATGGAGAAACTTTTCGGCCTGGCTTCGGAGGTGTTCGCGAAGATGGGCGGCGAATAGGGGCGTTTGCGGAGGATGTTCGTATGAGAACTTGCCATCGGTGGCTCCCGGGGTTGGCCGGCGCGGCGCTGGTGCTTGCGGCCGGAGCCGCGGCGCGGTGCGACGAGGGGGTCAGGCTTGTTCGCAGTTTCGAGATCGAGGAGATGAAGACTTTCGGAAAGCCCGGCAAGTATTCCACCAGCGCGGCCTCGGGATTCCGGGCCGAGCCGCCCGGCGCCGACGACGAGAAGTACACCGTCTACCGGGTGGCGTCGAGCCGCGACTGGCCGCACTTCACGCTCTACCGGAAGCAGGCCACCGACGGCAAATACGCGCTTTGCTACGAGCTGGACGATGGGAAGGGCAGGTACATGAGGACTCCGGGCACCGTCGGCTGTCCGCCGACCGGCGGCTACCACGACACCCGGGACTGGTATTATCAGCGCGAGTGCCTTTTCTGGCAGGAATCGGGCGACACCATGGACTGGTCGGCCTACGATCGCATGCGTTTCGATGTTTTTTCGTCCGACGCTCCGGCCGTCCTGGGCGTCAAGGTTCGCGACAGGCTTTTCGCCAAGGGCGTTAAAGACTCCAACATGGTGGGCGTTCGCACGGCGGTGTCCGTCTTCAAAATTCCCCAGGGTAAGGCCGTGACCTGCGAGTATCCGCTCGCGGCGATGGCGGCGATTGCCGAGGTGAATCTCGGCAAGCTCCACTGGATGCACATTCGCATCAACGGATTCGAGGGCAAGACCACCATCTATCTGGACAACATCCGTTTGCTCACGAAGGACGGCAAAGAGGAACTCAAATACGATCTGGTTAAAACGGAAAGCGAGATCAAGCCGTTTTCCCGCAAGGTCTGGGACAAGAATCCTCCGCCGCGCGACAGGACGAATTTCAAACGCGAATCGGGTCCCGTCGAGAAGCTGGGTCCCGTCACGGTATTTGACGGACCCGGCAATCACGCCTGCGCCAGCGGGCATCTCGGCGGCCACGGGAGCACCTATTTTCAGTCGCTTCGTCGTGGCGCGGTGGCCTTTGACAACCAGCGGCTGTTACTGATTTTCGGCGGCGCGGGTCCCGGCAAGGACTCGCGGGTGGTCACGTGGGGAGGATCCGGCGAGGGAAGCAAGATCATGGCGACGGCCAGCTTCGACGGCGGCAAGACGTGGGGCGGTTTGAAGCCGGGCGAGACGAGCCCCGTATGCCTGCCGGACTGGTACTGGCGCGCGACGGCCTCGGCAGACGGCGGCGGCGATCTTTACTACATCGGCACCGAGAATTGCGATTCGTATGTCGAAGGCCACGATGTTTTCTTCCGCCGCCTCGCCTTCACCGGCGAGGGGTGGGAGTACGATCGCATGACAATCATGGATCAAAACGAGTACAAGTGCCCGGGTCCGGCGCGGGCGTTGCGATTGGCATCGGGGCGTATCTGGGCTTCCTGGACAGACGGTTGGAATGGCCCCTGGATCAAGAGTTCCGACGACGACGGGCTGACGTGGATGCCCTGCAAGGATGCATCGGCCAAGGAGCTCCCGCGGCCGTTCTATGAGCCCAAGATGGAGGATCTTCTGAAGCCCGGTCCTCCGAAACCACCCGCGGAAGTGCTCCTCTGGCCGGCCGCGCCGTCTGCCGGACCTCTCTTGATTCCCTACAAAGGCCAGGTCGCGGCGTTTGCTTACGACGGCGGCCAGTGGGCGGCTCACGACGGCAAGGCGTGGGGCGCGGCGCAGAAAGTTCCCTGGAAAGGCGGCAAGGGGGGACAGGTCGGCGAAGCGGTGCTTGGCGATGATCATGTTTTCCTCGTTCGCGCGGAGGGCGACAAGCTGTGCGCCATGCGTCTGCAGGGTGGCGCCTGGCAGGGGCCGGAGGAACTCGATTCCGGGAAGGTCGGCAGGCCCATTCTCTCGGCCAGCGGCGACGCGGTTTTCTGCTTTTACGTCAAGACCGAGGAAGAGGGCGGCGCGGCGGTGTACAACATTTACAGCCGCCGATGGAAGGGCGGCAAATGGGAGCCGACCGAGAAGGTGGCTTCGGAGAAGGACGAGATCAACGACCTGGCCGCCCCGACGGTCTCCCCGCCGGACTACGCGGCGGTGTTCTGGGACCAGGTCATCAAGAACAAAAAGCCAAGTTGGATCCGGTTTGCTCGTATCCCAAACCTCTGAAGGGGAAATGAGAGGCTTATGAACGGAAATCCTTGCGAATAGGGTGGAGGCGAATGAATCCGGAGAAGACATCACGATGGTTTGTTGCAACCTTGGCCATGGCGGTGACCTTGGCGGGCGCGGCCGCCATGACTCTGGAGATCGCCGGCGCACACACCCTGGCCCCGGGATTCGGCACGGGGCTCAACGCCTGGTCGGCGATGATCACGGTGGCGCTCGGCGGGCTCGGTTGTGGTTACGCGCTCGGAGGTTTTGTGGCGGACCGTTGGAGCGGTCGCGCGGCGCAGATTCTGTCCGCGGCGCTCGCCTTGTCCGGCGCGGCGTGCGTCGGCGACGCCTTCGTGTGGTACGGCGCGGTTTGTCATCTTGCCGGACTCGGAATGCGGTTGGGAGCGGTGCTGGCCGCCGCCGCGCTGTTTTTTCTGCCGTTTGTTTTGCTTGGCGCGGTTTATCCCCTGGCGGTCCGGCTTTGGACAAGGGATGTGAATGAGGTCGGTCGGCGCAGCGGCCTGGTCTCCGCCCTTTCGGCGGCTGGATCCGTGGCCGGCGCGGCCACGGCGGGATTTGTGCTTGTGCCGGGTTTGTCGCTGGAGGCGGTCTTCGGATGTGCCGCGGCGGTTCTGTTTGTCGCGGCCGCGATGGTGTTGGCCTTCGGCGGAGGGGCCCGAATTGGCGTGCTCGTATTATTTGTGGGAGCGGCGTTCGCTCCCGGTCTTCCGGCGAGACCTCTCGGTGAAGGCATGCTCTGGCGGAGTTCGTCTCCGCAAGGGTTTGTGGAGGTTGTGGACCGCGACGATATCCGTTATCTGTTGATTTCCGGAACCGTTCAGGGCATGGCGACGCGCGACGAGCTCCGCCCGCTCTTTCCTTACGTGAGGATGATTGCCGGGGCTCTTCAGGAGAACCTGACGTCCGAGGCGGGAATCCTTCTCCTCGGGCTCGGCGCGGGCCTTTTGCCGCGGGCGTTACCGCCCGGCATGTGCGAGTCGGTGGAGATTGATCCCTCCGTGGCCGAGGCCGCCCGGCGGTTTTTCGCCTGCGATCCGGAGCATTATCCCGTTCACATCGCCGACGGCCGCGCCTTCCTGATGACTTCGGCCAGGCGTTATGGGGCGGTGGTCATCGACGCCTACGGCGGATGGAATTACCCGTATCATCTTCTGACGCGCGAGTGCTTCGATCTTGCCCGGCGGCGGCTGGTGCCGGGTGGTTTTCTGGTGGTCAACTTTCAGGGATATCTGCGCGGTTCCGAGGACCGCCTTCTCCGCTCCGTGGAAAGGACGCTGAGAAGTGTTTTCGAGGAAGTGGAAATCTGCGCGTGGCTTGAGCGCGATGATTCCGGCAATGCGGTGCTGGTGGCTCATGGCCGCGATGCGCGTTTCGACTGGCCCGGCGATCGGCATCCCTGTTTCGAGACGGTGTCCACATTTTTGGATGCCCGGCCAACGCCGGTTCTCACGGATTCGCGCAATCCGACGGAGTTGTGGAGCGCGGTGACGGAACAGCATGTCCGTCGGTCGAGTTTCGGGCGCGGACCGCGATAGGTGACGATCCCAGGCGGGAGGCATGGGGGACGCCGTCATGGGCGCCTCTAAAAACGCCTCAATTCTCAAGAGAAAACTCGTAAGGAGCGTATAATCACGCAAAGACAATAAACCCCCCGAGCGTCAAATGTCGGTTGATCAAAGGGGCCAAGGCGACACGGGAGAAAGGAACGGTATGAAAACGACGATCGGAGTGAAGGTTGTGGCGGCCTGCGCGGCGCTCGCGTCGGGGGCGGTTTTTGCCGGAGAGCGTTTCGACCCGGCGAATTTCGGCGAGCACGTGACTGTTCGCGTGGGCTACGCCGTCAAAACAAAAGACCGCGTCAAAATCGACGGGGCGACGAACGAAAGGATATGGGATAACACCTCTCCGCTCGGTGTCATGCGCTCCGACGGCGCCTCCGGCGCGGCTCCGATTCGTCTTCCGGAAGGTTGGCGTCGGAATTTCGCGCAGGACCCGACCTTTGTGCGCGCCGCCTTCGATGATAAAAATCTGTATTTCGCGATTACCGCCATGACGGCGCCCCGGCCGGATGGTTCCAAAATGGAGCCGATCGAAAAAGACGAGGTGATGTTCCGGTTCGATCCCTTCGCCCGCGGCCGCCACGCCATGGAATTGTTTTTCAGCGTGAAGGGACTGGTCCGCGTGTACGATTCGCATGAGACGTGGGGCTACGATGGCGCGCCGGCGACGGTGTGCGCCGGCGGTGTCCTGGCGGGCGAAAAACCCGACGGGCTCGGCCGTGAGGAAGCGGCGGCGTGGGCGTCCCTCGGCAAAGGCGCCTCCGGGTGGCGGACGGAAATCGCCATTCCCTGGAAGGAACTCGCCAATTCCGGCACGCCCGGCGAGGGCGACGTCTGGGGATTGCAGGTGTCCCGCACTTCCGCGGCCGGCGAAGAATCTTCCTGGAGCCGGAATACCTTCAACCGGTTCGATCCGCAGGGGCACGTGAGCTTCGTTTCGCGCCTGCCGGATACCGCGGTCGTCGCGTTGACGTTCGGGCACACGGTGCCGGCCATGACGCCGTGGAGCGTGTATCTGGAAAACCGCTCGGACAAGCCGGCAGGGGCGTTGGTCCGCCTCGCGTGCCGCGCGCGCGGCGACAACGAGGAGTTCCAATTCGCGCATCTGGAACCCGGTGAGGCGAGACGCCTGGTCTGCTGGCTTCCCTTTGGCGAAGGCATGAATCGTGTCGAGGTGCAGGCGCTCGACGACGCGCGGAAGGCGATCTACCGGATGTCGGTTCCCGCGCTCGTCAACCGGTCCGATGCCGATCAGGCCGTCGATCTCGCGGGCGGTTATGCGCGGATGACGATGGAACAGCAGTTGGCAAACGCCGGCGAGGAGATGGCGGTGTCGCTGTTGTGGGAAAACGACGTTCGCGGACGGTCTCCGCTCGGCGACGCGGCCGCGCCCGAACTTCTTTTTTATTTTCTCCCGGACGGCGCCGGCGGCGACGTTTCGCCCCTGGCCGTTTCCGGGGACAAGGCGGAGCCGCTCAATCCGGCGTGGCCTTACAAGGGCGGCCGCATGAAATTCAACGTGCGTTTGCCCCAGCAGGCCCCTCAAGGGTTCGCGCGGGTGCTGGCGGTTCCGACGGCGCGGCTCACCAACGCCGCCGCCCGCCGGATGTTCAAGTCCGGCGCCGCGGTTCCCGCCGCGGAACTGGCCGGGCTGGAACGGCATGCGGATTTGTCGCTTGCCGCGCCGTGCTACGTGCGCGGGGCGGCCCTCGCGGAATTCGCGGGTCTGGTGGCCGAGGCGCGTAAGACGTTCGAGGCCGCCGACGGCCAGACCGTCGAGCAGGCCGTCAAAAACTTCTGGAAGCCGGAAACCATTCGTTTCCCCCAAGGTCAGGATCCGCAAAAGTTTTCGGCGATCTTCGGAGCCAAGATGTCCGTTCGCAAAGCCGAGGCGATTTTGAAAGACGCCGAGAAGAAGTGCTCCATTCTCGTGAACGCGCCGCTCTTCGAAACGGATCTTCGGGGGCGCCTTGCGGCGTTCGCCGCGGGAAAGGCGCCCGACCGCGGCATTCTCTGGAAGGCGTATCTGTCCAAACTGGATGACATGTGGCAACCGTATTGTTTGTACGTGCCGGAGGGTTACGACGGGTCGTCGGTACTGCCGCTCATTGTCGATCTGCACGGCTATGGCGGCGGTTGGGAGTACACCTCCGAATCCGGCCGCGTGATCGGCGCGCGGGCCGAGGGTTGTCTCCTTCTCAAGCCCTATTTGCGCGGCCGCAACTGGTACGTTGGCTGGGGCGATCGGGAACTCGTGGATCTGCTGGACGTGGTCCTCGCCGATTACAAGGTTGATCCCGACCGCATTTATATTTCGGGTTTCTCCATGGGCGGTTGCGGGACGATGAAGTTCATCGCGACGTACCCGGATATCTTTGTCGCCGGCGCGGGCTCCTCCGGCCGCGCCGAACCGCTTCAGGGCGAGCGCACCGGCCTGACGCCGAGCTGGATCGCCGACGGGTACAAGGATCAGGGCACGCCGTGGACCGGCGGCCGCATGTTCCAGCTTCATGCCGCCGAGTCGGAACCCGTGGCCGCGCGCCACCGCGGCGACGCCTTCGGGGGCCACGGCTACTGGCAGGACAGCCGTGAGATCTTCTCCTGGCTGCTGGCCCAGCCCATGAACCGTTGGCCGAAGCGTTTCGCCTTTACGGTGTACAGCGCGCGGCTGGCATCTCTGCGGTGGGTCAAACAAATCGAACCGGCGCGCTACGGCGATTCCGCCCGCGTGACGGCCGAGGTCCTCGGACAACGCGTGGAGCTTCTCACGGAAAACGTCGCGGGCGTGCGTCTGGCGCTGTCCGACAAACTTCTGGACACGGCCAAGCCGGTCGAGGTGGTCTGGAACGGAAAAACCAGCGCTCACGCCGCCGGCGCGGCCGAACTCCGGCTGGGGACGCTCTTCGACCCGCCGGCTCCCGGCCGCAAGAATCCCGGCGAACTCGCCGGGCCTCTGGATGATTTCATCACGCGGCGGTTTGTGATCATTCAGGGAACGCTCGCGGATCCCAAGGCCTCCGCCGACGCCGTCGAAATGTTTCTGGATTACTGGGAGGAGCACTTCCAGGGCCGTCCGCAGGTGGTGCTGGACACCGCAGTCGACGGGAAGAAACTGGCGGACAGCCATCTGTTGTGCATCGGCACGGAAGCGACCAACGATTTTCTGCGCCGGCACGCCGGGCGGCTTCCCATCCGGGCCGACGGCGATGTCCTCACGGTGGGCAACCGGAAAATCAGGGGCGGCGACGTCCGCTTCTGGTATCTGGCGACGAGCCCGCTCAACGCCGAGCGCTATCTGCTCGTGGCCGGCGCGCTCAAGGCCGAGCGCATCGCCGACGGGCTCATGAAAGTCAGATTCATGCCCGGCCGCTTTTGGGATTACGCGGTGTACGGCGGCGACGGCGGCCGCGCAAAATCGCCCACGGTTGAGAAATTCGCGAAGAGCCATGGACTCACCGCGTTCGGCTGGTTTGACCGCGACTGGAAGGTCTACCGCGACGCGCCGCTCCTGCCGGACTCGGTGTTCATGGATAATCTGGACGAGTCGCAGGTGTTGACTCCGGAAGGCGAGTGGCGTCCCGGCGCCGGGCCGAGACGATAGATTCTTCCGTCTCAAATCTTGTGCAAAAAGCACAAGATTTTCGCCGGAAGAATCTTTAAAAGGAGGTGGACGATGCTTACGCGAGCAGCCGGGGTGGCCGTGGGAATCGCGGTTTTTATTTTCGCGGGGCAATCCGCGGCCGGTGAGGGGGGCGAGCTGATTTACAGCTTTGAGGGCAAGCCGGAGCTCGGCAAGTTTCTGCCCGGTCCCGAGATCAAGGAGGACACCGCGGACCTCATCACCGCGCGGACGCAGTATGGATTGACCGCCCGTCTGGAGAAGAAACACGCCACGCAGGGGGAGTGGGCGCTGGTCCACAAGATTACCAAGGGACATTACAACATGCTGCCGCAGTTCGCCAGCGGCAAGACCCCCGGCCTGGTGGCGCGGCCGCCGCTGGCCGATTTCCACAATCCCGCCGATTGGTACTATCAGCGCTTCGAGCAGATCCTGAACGACACCCTCGCCCGCCGTTCCGGCGTCAAGCCGCGGGATTGGTCGGCGTACACCGTTCTGCGCTTTGACGTGACGAGCGAAGGCGCGCCGGCGGTGCTGGGCATGCGCGTGCACGATTTGAACGGTCCGAGCATTCCCGCGCGTCCGTGGGGCGTGCGCACCGCCCTGGCCATCTTCAAGGTTCCGGCCGACAAGCCGTCCACCTGCGAATTTCCTCTCGCGGAAATGGCCCGCGTGGGAGAGATGGACCTCTCGCGAATCTGGGGAATCAATCTCCGTGTCAACGGTTATGAGGGCGAGGCCACGCTTTATATCGACAACGTCCGGTTGGCGACCAAAGACGCGGTCGCGGCCGAGGACAAATTCCCCATCGTCAAAATGGAGGGGGAGCCGCGGCCGTTCGCGCGTCAGGTGCCGTCCCTTCCGCCCGCCAAGCGGAACGTCGAAAAGATGAAGCGCGAGGCCGGGCCGGTTGAGAAGATCGGGCCCGTCACCGTTTACGAGGGAACGGGCTTCTACGCCTGCGGTTTCGGCCACTTCGGCGGATCCGGCGCCACTTATTTTCAGAATAGCAACTGGAGCCCGGTGGCCTACGACAACAAACGGTTGCTGGTGGTCCTCAAGGGCAATTCCAAGGATGCCAGGGTCCCGCCGGGAATCAAGGCGTACGGCGCCGAAGGCGGCGGAATGCTGGCCTTCGCCAGTTTCGACGGCGGCAAGACGTGGGGAGGAATCAAGGAAGGCGATACCCAGCCGGCGCTTCTGCCGCACTGGTACTGGCGCGCGCACGTCTGCTCGGTGCCGAACGGCGACGTCTACATCGTCGGCACACAGAATTGCACGTCTTATCAGGAGGGCTACGATATTTTTATCCGTCGTTTGACTTTCACCGGCGACGGTTGGGAGGAAGATCGTTTCGCGTTCATTGACCAGAATATTCAGAAGTGCCCGTCGCTCTGCCGGGTGATGACCCTGGCCTCCGGCCGGATCTGGGCGGCGTGGACCGACGGTTTCGGCGGGTCGGGCGCCAAGAACAGCGACGACGACGGTTTCACATGGAAGCCGTGCAAGGACGCCTCCAGGCCGGTCCCGCGTCCATTTTACGAGGCGAATCTGGAGGATTTGTCCAAGCCGGTTGAGGCGCGGCCAACGCCGCCCGCGGAAGTGCTTCTCTGGCCGGGGACGGTGGTGCCCGGGCCGCTCATGGTCACGTATGGCGACGGCGTCGCGGCCTTCAGCGGGTCGGGAGACAAGTGGCAGGCCCACGACGGCAAGGCCTGGGGCGCGTCTCAAAAAGGACCTTTCGGTGGAGACAAGAGTCATGGTGTCGTGTCGCTGGCGTTGCTTGGCAGGGACACGCTTTTCGTTGCCCGCGCCGCCCATTACGATAACGGCGCCAAGAGCGAGCCCGTCGCATCGCTGGAGGTTGCGCGTCTGGAGGGCGGGGCGTGGAAAAGTGATACGCTCGAGCCCGACGGCGCCACCGATGTCATGCTCACGACGAGCGGCGACGCGGTTTTTTGTTTCTACTCGAAGAAAGTGGCCGATGGCAAGTACGAGGTTCGTTTTAGCCGATGGAAGGGCGGCAAGTGGGAGGCGTCCGAACTCGTCGCCACGGAAACGGAGCGCATCAATCATATTGCCGCGCCGCAGGCCTGTCCGCCGAACTACGCGGCGGTCTTTTGGGATCAGTGGACCAAGGAATCAAAAAAATCAACGTGGGTGCGGTTTGCGAAGGTTCCGAATCCGTGAGGGAGGAATGAGATGGACAGGAGAAAAAGAGGGGGGATGCGTCCTGTCGGGAAAAGGGAGAGGGAGGGTTATCTCCTGCCGCGTCCGCAGGAAATCGCATGGCTGGACAAGGCGCCTTTCGGAAGGCCGAAGTCCGTTGAGATTGTCGTTTTGGAGCCGGCGGGGAAAACGGTCCGGTCGACGGCGATGCGCGCCGCGGCGGCGTTCCGGACGCTCCTTGGCGTGAAGGCGAGCGTGGTCCTCGTTGAGGAATGCCCGGCGCCGGGAACCGCGAAGGCGGCCCGGGTCGTTTTTGGAAAAGCCGAGGGGGCTTTTTTGAACGCCTGCGGAGAGAAAGGGTTGGATCTTGAAAAGTTGGAAAAAGAAGAATCGTATTTTCTGTGGGCGGGCCCGGGAATGGCGCTGGTGGCCGCGCCGAACGACATCGGTCTGGTTTATGGCGGGAGCACGCTGATTCAGCTTTTGCGCATTGGAGCTTGCGCCCGGACGCCGGCGCTTCCGGGTGTTCTCGTTCACGATTGGCCGGAGCTGGAGAAATACCGCGTCTTCACGCAGGACATCGCCGACACGCGCGGCGCCCTCGATCACATCCCGCGGTTTTGGGAGTGGCAGACGGATATCTACAGCGCCGGGAAGATCAGCCACCTCGGTTTGTACCTGGAGGGATGGTTTGATTTCAAGTGCCTTCCGATGGCGTTTCGTCCCAAGGCCCGGCCGCTCAATGCGAAAAGCGCCCGGGCGTTTTCCGAGTACGCGTGGAACCGCGGCGTGCGCGTTTTCCCGCTGACGAATTTCATGGCGCACTCCGATTTGTTTGGAAAGTCGCTGGAAGAGGCTCACAAAAAGAATAAAAAAGAGTTCCGGTGGATTTCGCGCTGCCGTCCCTTCTGCCCGACGAGCCAGGAGAGTGGCGCGCTCGCGGACAAAATCGTCGGAGAACTGGCCGAAGGTTTTCCGCATTCCGAATTTGTTCACATCGGCGGCGACGAGGTGGCGCGTTACGCCGCGCCGAAATGCCCGGGTTGCCGCCGGCTGGAAGAGGATCGGCGCGCGGCGGCCGGATCGTCCCGTCACATCGGGGACGCCCGCTGGGTTTTCCGTTACGTGGAGATGCTGAATCAGTTGAGCACCGTGGTGAAGAGGCACGGGCGCGCGGCGGCGTTCTGGGCCGATTGCCATATTTTGCTCAGCCATCCGAAGGCCCTTCCGGCGCTGGACAAAGATCTTGTGGCGTGGGTGTGGGCGGAGATGGCGCCGGAGTTTGTGGTGGATGGTTTCGACTTCCGGCCGAAGGTTCTGCGGGATCACGGATGCCGCGTGTGGAACTCCCGGTCGTGGTGGATTCCGGAAGTGGTTCCCTTTGAGGATCGCCGGGGGACGATTCGCTCTGACGTCAAACGGTCCGTTTCGGAACCGGGGGTCGAGGCGAACAACGCGACCGCGTGGGGCGATCGAAGCGCCGCCGGTTATTACCTCTTCGATACGTATAGCAACGTGGCGCGGTTGGATGGTTTGTGGAGCACGAAGGGCGGCGGCCCGGAAAGTTTCGACCGGGCGTTCGCGCTTCAGATTCTCGGGATCAACGATTCCGGCGCGGCTAGGACGATTCGGGATATGCCGCATCGGTTGTGCAGACATGTCCGGGACGCGAGCGGCGATGCCTTGGAGGAGGTCGTCAAGGCGAAGGAGGGGCTCGCGCCATTTGCCGGAATTTACGCGAAGAAGAAAGAAACGATTCAGAAACTTCGTGGAAAGTGGAAAATTTACGAGGCGGATATCCAGACGCTGGCCGCGCTGGAAAAACGCGTGGCGGACAAGCGCGCGCGAATTTATATTTACTGCCTGCAGGGGCAGGCCCGGCAGTTGCAGCACGCGGCGCGGTTCTGGGATGTTCTGATGAGCGTTTCGAAACTCTACGGCCGGGCGCGCGCCGCGAAGGGCGCGATTGTTCGCGGAGAGCGGCTTGTCGCGGCGGGCCGGCAGGTGGACGCGCTCCTGCCGTTTTATGGTTTTCTGGAGAAGTTGCACAAACGTTGCATCAAAGAGACCGGTCTCCGTCCGGATCACGGCGACGTGCGTGTGCGGTTTCCGTTCAAGATGCGCGACGATCTCGAAAAATTGTCCGGAGAGTTGAAGGCGATGGCGCGCGGCGGCGAGTTGCCTGCGCCGGAGAAACTGCATCTTTTTAAGAGCGTCTAAAGGAGAACAGAACATGCCTCCCATCAAACTGATTGTCGCCGGCGCCGGTGGGCGCGGCACCGGGTATGCCGGTTACGCCACGCATTTTCCGGAGCAGGTCCGGATCGTCGGCGTGGCCGAGCCGCGGGAGTTTTATCGCGAGCGGATGGCCAAAACCCACGCGATCCCGGCGAAGGATTGCTTTTCGGATTGGAAGGAGCTGGTGCGCCGCCGCAAGTTCGCCGACGCGGTCATCGTCGCCACGCAGGACGCGATGCACGCCGAGCCCGCGGTGGCCTTCGCCAGAAAGGGATATCACATCCTCCTTGAAAAACCGATGGCGCCCAACGAAAAGGACTGCCGCCGGATCGTCGCGGCCGCGAAGAGGGCGGGCGTGATTTTCGCGGTCTGCCACGTGATGCGCTACACCAGCAACACGCAGAAGGTCAAGAGCATCGTGGACTCCGGCCGCCTCGGCGAGGTGGTCAGCCTTCAACACGTGGAACCCGTCGGTTTCTGGCATCAGGCGCATTCCTTTGTCCGTGGAAATTGGCGGAATGAAACCATGAGCAGTCCGATGCTTCTGGCCAAAAGCTGTCACGACCTCGACTGGATCAGTTACATGATGGGCGGCGTGAAGTGCGAAAAGATATCGTCCTTCGGGAACCTTCACCATTTCAAGAAAGATCAGAAACCCGTCGGGGCCGGCGCGGCCCTGCGGTGCCTCGATTGCGCCTGCGAACCCGAGTGCCCGTATTCCGCGAAGAAAATTTACCTCGGGCGTTTCGCCAAGGGGCAGACCGGCTGGCCGGTGAACGTGCTGGTCGAGGAGGTCACCGAGGAGAATCTGATCCGGGCGCTTCGTGAAGGCCCGTACGGCCGTTGCGTTTACGAGTGCGACAACGACGTCGTGGATCACCAGGTGGTCAACATGGAATTCGCCGACGGGCGGACGGCGTGCTTCACCATGACGGCCTTCAGCGCCGTGATCGGCCGGTACACGCGCCTCTTCGGGACGCGCGGCATGCTCGCGACCGGCGGGCCGCCCGGTATCGAGGTCACCGATTTCCTGACCGGGAAAACGGAAACGCTTCCCTACGATGTCCCGGATCAGAGTATTTTGAGCGGGCACGGCGGCGGCGACTTCGGGCTGATGAAGAGTTTTGTGGAGGCCGTGGCGTCGAACGACCCCGGGAAAATTCTCTCCGGGCCGGACACGTCGCTGGAGACGCATCGGATGGTCTTCGCCGCGGAGAAGTCGCGTCGTACCGGGCGAGTGGTGGTTTGTCGATGAGCAATGGCGGTATGGTTTTTTAAAGGAGGCGCTATGCGGATTCTTGCGGTTGTTTCCGGAGTGCTGATGTTTCTGACGTCTGCGGGTTACGCCGGTGAAGGCGCGGGGGGCGGCGGGGATGCCGGCCTTCCGTCCGAGTTTGCGATCGACACGACCGTTCATCCGGATGAATCCCTGGTGAATGTCGGCGTGGTGAATCACCGCTGGCCGGATTGCGATACGCTGGCAACGACGGCGAGGGATATTTTCCGTATCGAAGGCGTGGATGAGTCGGAAGTCGAGAGCGAGGCCAAGGCCGTCGCGCTCTGGAAGTGGTTCCGCATCCTCGTGTGCAATACGATTCCCCACGCCTTCGAAGGTTCTTTCGACAAGCCGGTGCGCCAGCGCGAACCGCATCGGTCGCTGACGGTTTATGGCCACGGCGATTGCGGCAACTTGAGTTCTCCGATGTCGGCGTTGTGGCGGGCCGCCGGCTACATCGGCTACAAGGAATCGAGCTCCGGTCACAGCACGGTGGTCCTTCGGTATCCGGACAAGGACGGCGCCTGGCGCATGCACGCCTTCGATCCGATGAGCGGTTATTTCTGGTGGGACGAAGCCAACAAGCGCGTCGGCGTCCGGACATGCCCCGCCATGCAGAGAACGGTGTTCCGCGCGCTGGACCCCGTTTCCGACCATTCTCTGCGGACTTCGCTCCGGTGGGGGGAGAATCTCACCCGCCAGTGGGAGAGTCAGGGGATCATTTTGCGGAATGCGTCGACGGGGGGGGAATTTTTCCAGGAGTACATTCACAACACGGTCGCGGGACTCGAGATCCAGGTGCTGGAGGCGGATCTGACGCGCGAGGGCTACGCCAAACCGCTCTGGAAGGATTCGGCAAACACCGCGTGTTCGACGGGCGCGGGAGACGGTCCCGCGCTCCATCCCGCCGAGGCCGGGAAACCGGCGGTTTTTATCTATCGCCTGCCCTCGCCGTATGTGGCGGTGGAGGCGGAATGCGAAGCGCTTCTCTATAAAAGTGATCCCGGCGACACGTGTTCTTTAAGTTTTTCGACGGACGGCGGGAAGTCATGGAATATCTTTTTCGAAAAACAGTCGGTTGGAAAAGAGGAGGTAAAGGTTGATATCGGCAATAAACCCTACGTGGAGAAAAAGCCGTCGGTCACCTCAAGATATGCCTTTTTGGTCAAGGCGGAGTTCCTGGCCGGAAAGAGTCCGGTCCGGACGGGCATGGGACGTTTGAGGATCACCGCCAAACGCCAGCTCAACAAACGTTGTCTCATGAATCTCATGCCGGGCGAAAACGTCATCCGGGTCTCGGCGGACAATCTGGCTCCGGGCATGGCGCTGGTTTTGGACGTCAACTACATCGTCAACGACAAGCCGGTGACGGTCACAAAGACGACCGACAAGTTCCCTTTCTATTTCAGGGTGGACATCGAAGGGATTTCCGGGGATCACCTGAAGATTCCCAGCAGCAAGTCGGCTCCGTTCAATGTCCCTCCCTGGCCTCTCCGGATGGTTTCCGTCAACATGCGTCTCGTGGACGCAAAGACGGCGAAGCCGGACGCGTCTCTCTCCGCGGCGGAGTCGGAGATGTTCTTCAAGAAGAAGTGTCCGCATCCGTTTGATCCGTTCAAGAATCGCGGTGGGATGGCGAATTCCAAAAACGCGGGGGACGGCATGGCGCTCGGCGGATTTTTTCCGCAGAAGCCGAAACCGGAAAGCCGCGTTCTTTCCGATGAAGAAAAGACGCGGATGAACGAATTGTTGAGGAAAATCACGCGCTGGGAAAACGCCGAGGCCCTGGGCGCCTACCCCGAGGCGGTGGATGCGCTGATTAAAACATTGCCTCATGCCGACGCGGACCTGACGATTTATATTTGCAAGGCGCTCGCCCAGATCGGCGACCGGAAGGCCGTCCCCGCCCTTTTGGACAAATGGAACCGGCAGGTGAGCACGGCGCCCGGGACGCGTTACATCCCGGACGCTCTTGCCGCCTGCGGCGATCCATCGGTCGTGCCCGATTTGATCCGTCCCTTGAAGACGCTCCGGCACGATTACCGGTTTCACATCATTCATGCTTTGGGAATTCTGGGCGGAAGCAAAGCGAAGGAGACTCTGGAGTCCCTTGCCGGGAATGACCCGTGCTACGCCAACCGCGTCCTGGCCCGGGGGTTTCTATCGAAATGAACGGGAAGGAAGGTAAGTTCATGTACAACGATTACCGCCGCATGGTGTTGGATTTCTACGTTGAGCGTCTTCGCGACGTTCGCCGCAGGCGGGCCGAAGCGTTCGCGCGCATCCGGCGGCCGGCGCAGGCGTTGGCCTACCGGAAGAAAGTCCGGGCCGCGGTCAGGCGGGCGTTCTCCCCGGTTCCCGCGAAAACACCGCTCAACGCCCGCATGGCAGGGGTGGTGGATCGTCCCGCGTACCGCATCGAGAAACTGATTTTCGACAGCCGTCCCGGTTGCTGGGTGACGGCGAATCTGTATCTGCCGAAACGCGACGGCCCCGTTCCCGGCGTTCTGGGGCCGTGCGGCCACAGCAAACTCGGAAAGGCGGAGGCGCGCTATCAGGCGTTTGCCCAGCGGCTGGCCACCGCCGGATTCGCCGTGTTGATGTACGAGCCCTTCAATCAGGGGGAGCGCGATCAGTACGTGCGGTTGCCGGAGCGACGGTGCGTCGAGGGCTGTTGCCAGGCGCACAATATGATGGGAAAGCAGATGGGGCTTCTGGCGGACTACTACGGCATGTGGCGCGTCTGGGACGGCATTCGCGGCCTCGATTATCTCCTGACGCGTCCGGAAATCGATCCGCGGCATCTGGGGGTCACCGGGAATTCCGGCGGCGGCACCCTGTCCTCGTGGCTGTGGGCCTGCGAGGACCGGCTGACCATGGCCGCGCCGAGTTGTTTTATCACCACCTTCGAGCGCAATCTGGAAAACGAAGTCCCGACGGACGCCGAGCAGTACCCTCCGGGCGTCGTCGGCGCGGGGCTGGAGATGGTTGACCTTCTCATCGCGGCGGCGCCCAAGCCGATTTTGCTTGTGGGACAAGCGCTTGATTTCTTCGATCGTCGCGGCCTGGATGAGGCCTACGCTGATCTTCGTCGCTTTTATCGGGTGTTGGGCGCTCCGGCGAAGGACGCGGCGCTTTTCATCGGCCCGCAGGATCATGGTTACTACAACGAGGGTCAGGAGGCGATGGTTGAATTTTTCTGCCGACGCGCCGGTATCCGCGCGTGGCCCAAACTCGAACAGACCGAGGCGCTCAAACCGGAGGAACTCTTCGCGACGCCCGGGGGAAACGTCATCCAGGCGGGGGCAACGCCGGTTTATGAACTGCTGGCCGCCCAGGCCGACGCCGTTTCTGCGGGAAGAAGGGCGTTGTCCGGCGTTGCGCTTCGGAAAATACTGGCGCGTCTCCTCAACATGCCCGGGCGGAAAGGGGTGCCGCACTACCGGGTCTTGAGGCCGATGTATGGCGCGGATCCCTGCGCCCGGTACGCGGTCGAGACGGAACGTTCCGTCGTGGCGATTCTGCGAAAGTTGCCCGCGGCGCCGTCGCCCTTTGTGTTGGATGTTGGGAAGGAGATCGGCTTGTACCTGCCGCATGTCTCTTCCGAACAGGACCTCGTTGAGAATCCGCACGCGAAGGCGCTGGCCAAGCCCGGTCCGGTCTATGCGCTCGATCCGCGGGGGATCGGCGAGTCCGCGCCCGAAGGCGATTTCTCTTCGAGTTATGGCATGGATTACATGTTTCACGGCCACGGGGTTCTCTTCGGCGAGAGTTACCTCGGCCGGCGCGTCTTTGATGTCCTCCGGACGATGGATCTGCTGGCGGATCGCGGCGCGGAAAAGATTCGCGTGACCGGCCGCGGCCAGGGCGCGATACTGGCGCTTTTCGCCGGGCTTCTTCATGAATCGGCGGATTCGGTGACGCTCATCAACGGGCCGCGATCGTTCGATGAGTGGGTGCGCGCGCCGCTCGTGGCGTGGCCGGCGGCGAATTTTCTCCGCGGCGCGCTACGCCATTTCGACCTGCCGGATTGTGTTCGGGTGTTGGGGAGCCGGGTCCGGGTTGTCGATCCGTGGGGACCGGACATGGCGTCATAAGAGCCTATTCGGATAGGCTCCAAGGTTTGGAGGTGCCCGTGGACAACCGCGAACGTGTCATCGCGACCCTGACGTTTCAGAAACCGGACCGGATTCCCCTTGAACCCGGCCGTGGCCGGAAATCCACCCGCGAGACCTGGCGTGCCCAGGGGCTCCCGGCGGAAGTGAAGGATGCCGACATCCACGAATACGCCTACTGGAAGGCGGGCGGAAAATTCCCGTGGCCCAGGGGTGGGCCGGGGATCCGGATGGTGGACCGGATGATTCCCGAATTTGAGGAGAAGGTGATCGAGCGCAAGGGCACCTCCCAGATCGTCCAGGACTGGAAGGGCAATGTCTGCGAGATCGGCAGCGAGTTCACCTTGGAACATCTTCGCAGCGCCATTGACTTTGTCACCCGTCGCTGGATCAAGTGTCCCGTGGAGACCCGCGCCGACTGGGCGGACATGAAGCGGCGTTACAACCCGGACGACCCGGCTCGATTTTCCGCCGACATCCCGGGGTTGAAGTGGAAACTCGCGGGGAGGGACGGGTTCGTCTCGGTGAGTTTGTCGGGCCCCTTCTGGCAACTTCGGGAGTGGCTCGGGTTTGAGCGGCTCTGCGAGATGTTCCTCGACGGTCCGGATTTCGTCCGGGAGATGCTGGCCTTCTGGTCCGATTTCGGGGCGAAACTTCTCGAAAACACGTTCCGCGACGCGGTTCCCGACATGCTCCACATCAGCGAGGACATGGCCTACAAGGGGTTCCCCATGATTTCCCCGGCCATGTCACGGGAATTCCTTCTCCCCGTGTGGCGGCGGTGGGGGGATATCTGTCGCAAGGCCGGCGTGCCGCTCTACGCGGTGGATTCCGACGGGTACACCGCGGACCTCATCTCCATCTGGATCGATGCCGGCATCAACGTCTGCGACCCGATGGAGGTGGCGGCGGGGATTGATCTGCCGGCCCTCCGGAAGCGGTTCGGCCGGAACATGGCCTTCCGGGGCGGGGTGGACAAACGCGCCATGGCGAAGGGGGGCGACGCGATCGTGACCGAAATCCTCCGCCTCTCCCCGGTCATCCGCGACGGCGGGTACATCCCTGGTTGCGACCACGGCGTGCCTCCGGACGTCTCTTGGCCGGATTTCGTGCGGTATACGGGGTTGCTGGCCAAAGAGACGGGATGGTTATGAACTAATGTTCGAACTCAATCACACGCTCTTCGATATTTTCACCATTTTTCACGCGGCGGTGCCGTATTTCGTCGCGCGGGCCGTCGGGCGATCCGGGAGGAAGTTGCCCGCCCATCCGATGCTGATTTTGTTGTTTCTCGTCGCGGTGTGCGAGGTCGCGGAGATGCTCCTGGCGGTGGTGGGGATACGGTCTTTTGACGAGACCTATCTGAATTTGCTGGGGGATATTCTCGTCAGCATCCCGTTCGGGGTCGTCGGGTATTACCGGGGGGGGATTCAGTGGGAGTCGGAGCGCGTCCGGCGTCGGCTCTTTCCCGGAGGGAATCCGGCGGGAAAACCGCCGGATCCGGCCGCGATCCAACGCCTGAAAAAATGGCTGGAGCCTTCCCCTCCGCCGCCGTGGTGGTGCCCGGCGGTGGCGCTGTTGCTCGCGGCCTTCGGGATTTTCCGGTATTCCTCCGATATCATGCTCGACGCGGCGCCGGGCTGGTGGAAGGGGATTGACGGGTCGTTCCTGCGTTACCTGGTGCGATGCCCGTCGGACGGGACGCTCTGGGGGCTGATTAATGTCCAATATATGAAAATTCTCGCCATCCCCTGCGGCATCGCCTGCTTCTACCTGCGCCTGTATTTTTTCTTCTCCGATCGCCGGCAGGCCCAGAGGCAGTGGAACTCGCGGGAGATCCGCCTTCTCTACGTGGGGTGTCTTCTCGTCGCGGTGACGATCATGGAAATTGAAAAGGCCACCCACGTCCTCGGGCTTCGGATGGCGGGGTTGCTTCCGGGGGAGCGGGCATGGCTGAATCACGTCCTGCACCTGGCCGGCGCGGGGCTGGGATGGTGTCTCATGACGTGGCTACGCCTGGCGCCGCGGTCGGTCATGATGCCGCTTCGGATAACAACGGACGTGAAACGTGAATCGTGAAGCGTATCTCGTGAAAATCAACGGCGCATGAAACTATCCGGGTGGGGAAAATATCCCGCGCTACGCGCCCGCGCCGATGCGCCCGCGGACGTGGACGTCCTGCGCGTCATCCTCCGCGACGGGTTCTCGGGAATCGCCCGGGGGCTCGGCCGGAGCTACGGGGATGCGTCTTTGGCGGCCCGGGTCATCCTCACCCGGAATTTCAACCGATTGATTTCCTTCGACGCGAAGGCCGGCGTGGTCCGGTGCGGGGGCGGGGTGCGGCTCGGGGGGCTTCTCGCGCGGATCGTCCCGGCGGGGTGGTTTCCCGCGGTCGTCCCCGGCACCCGCGACGTCACCGTCGGAGGCTGTGTCGCGGCGGACATCCACGGCAAGAATCATCACCGGGTGGGATCGTTCGCGAATCATGTCCGTTCCCTCACCGTGATGCTCCCGGACGGGGAGGTCGTCACCGGCTCACGGGAGGAACGGCCGGACCTCTTCCGGGCGACCTGCGGCGGAATGGGGCTCACGGGCGTCATCCTCGAGGCGGAGTTCGATCTGGTCCCGGTCAAAAGCGTTCTCATGCGCGAGACGCGCCTGCGGGCGCCGGATCTGGCCGGGATGTTTGCGTGCCTCGAAGCGCATCGCGGGGCGACCTATTCCGTGGCGTGGCTCGATGCCATGCCGGGCCGTACGTTCGGCCGCGCGGTGATCCATCTCGGGGAGCACGCGGAGGCGGGGGCGCTCCGGTGGACGGAGCCGTTCGCGCCGTCGGTGCCGCCGGGATTCCCGGGGTTTCTTCTCAACCGGGTTTCCGTCGCGGCGTTCAACCGCGTGCGGTACAATGGGACGCGGGAGGGAGATCGCCTGGCCGGGCTGGATGAATTTTTCTTCCCTCTGGATGCGTTGCGGAACTGGAACCGGTTGTACGGGCGCCGGGGGTTTCTCCAGTATCAGTTCGTGGCGCCGAAGGCGGCCGGACGGGGGGCGGTGGCGGCGGTGTTCGATGCCATTAAACGATCGGGGCGCGGGGCGTATCTGGCGGTGCTCAAGGAATTCGGGGCCGGAAACGGGAATCCCCTGTCGTTCCCGATGGAAGGCTGGACGCTCGCTCTGGACTTTCCGCGGCGGCCGGGACTGATGGAATTCCTGGAGGAGGCGGACCGGATCGTCGGGGATTTCGGGGGACGGGTGTATCTGGCCAAGGACGCCCGCATGGGGCGGGAGGCGTTCCGCCGGGGCTATCCGGCGTGGGAGGCCTTCGTGGCGGCACGTGAAAAAAGCGGCGCGGCCCGTGTCTTTCGGTCGCTCCTGTCGGACCGCCTTGGCATTTGAGGCCGGGGGGACATGAACCGGAAGCCCGGAGCGAAGCGGAGGGATCGGTTCGTGTCCCCCGACGGAATGCTCATTCGTGTTTCGCAGAAAGAACTCGGGTTTCTGCGATTCGCGACTCGCGAACCACGAATCACGGAAAGTGACATGAAGAAAATGCTCATCCGCGGTTCACGGAGAAGATAAGGAGACGGCAAACCGTAAACGAGTCCTTATGAAGAAGATCTTGATCGTCGGCTCCACCTCCGCCATCGCGAAAGCCGCGGCCCGGCTCTGGGGGGCGCGGGGGGACGAGTTATTTCTGGCCGCCCGGGACGGGGCGAAACTCGAGGGATTCGCGGCGGAACTCCGGAAGGCCGGGGCGAACGTGGCGGGGGTCGTCACGCTCGACATCAACGATCTGGCCCGTCACGAAGTCCTTCTCGACACGGCGGACGGCGCGCTGGGCGGCGTGGATGTCCTTCTCATGGCCCACGGCGTTCTGCCGGATCAGGAGGGGTGCGAGGCGGATCCCGCCCGGGCGGTCACGGCCTTCCGCACGAACGCGGAAAGCGCGATGGCGTTTTTGCTATTGGCGGCGGATCGGTTCGAGGCGCACCGCGGCGGGACACTGGCCGTCATCACGTCGGTCGCCGGGATGCGGGGGCGTCCCTCCAATTATGTTTACGGGGCGTCGAAGGCCGCCATGATGGCATTTTTAGGGGGCTTGCGGGCGCGGCTCTGGAAGGCGGGGGTGCGGGTGCTCGACATCCGTCCGGGGCCGGTCGAGACGCCCATGACGGCGCACCTTCCGAAGGGACGGGGGTGGGCCGCGCCGGAGGCGGTGGGGGCGGGGATCGTCCGGGCGGTGGACCGCGGGGCGGATATCGTCTATTTGCCGTGGTGGTGGCGGTTCGTCATGATGGGGGTGAAGGCGGTGCCGGAGGGGATATTTAAACGATTGAATACATGAAGAAAATAACCAAACACAAAATTACAAACAACAAACAATCACCAGTGAAACAAATTCCAATATCCAAACCGTGATTTTTCTGTTTGGAAATTGGTGTTTGGTGATTGGATCTTGTTTGGTTTTTGTTATTTGGTGATTGGAGATGTTCATGGCTGGCGGTGTCATTGGCATTCTGCGTCCCCGCGAGTGGATCAAGAACGGATTCGTTCTCGCCCCGCTCGTGTTTTCGGCGACGTTCCGGAACCCTGTCGCGGCGGGGAACGCGGTTCTCGCCGCAGGCCTGTTTTGCGTCGCGGCGTCCCTGGCGTATGTTCTGAATGATCTTCATGACGCGGCGGAGGACCGCCGCCACCCGGCGAAATCCCGGACGCGACCTCTGGCGGCCGGGACTCTGTCCCCGGGAGCGGCCTTCGCGCTGGGCGTCGTCCTGGCGGCGCTCCTCGCCGGCGGGGCGTTTCTCCTGCCGGCGGCGGCGGGGACGCTCGCCCTTTACATGGCGCTCAACGTCGCCTACACGCTGTGGATCCGGGACTGGCCCGTCGCGGACCTCTTCGCGGTGGCGGCGGGATTTGTCCTGCGGGCGCATGCCGGGGCGGCGGCGATCCCGGTGCCCCTGTCGTCCTGGATGTTCGCGACGACGTTCGCCCTGGCGCTCTTTCTCGTTGCGGTGAAGCGCCGGCAGGAATTGAAATCCGCCGCGTCCGGCCGGGCCGTTCTGGCGCGGTACACCCCGGAACTCCTGGAGCGGTTTGTCCAGACGGCCGCCTCCGCGACGGTCGCCTTCTACGGGATATTCGTCATCACCCAGAGGCCCCGGCTCGTCCTCACCCTGCCGGTGGTCCTTTTCGGATTTTACCGCTATTGGCACGTTGTCGAGACCCGGGGGGAGGGGGAATCCCCGGCAGATACCCTGTTCCGGGACGCGCCGCTCGTCCTCGCGGTCACGGTCTGGGCGGTCGTGTGCGTGTGGGTGATGCGGGGAGGGCCGGGGTGATCCGGTAACGAGTAACCGCCGGTTACTTCCCCATCCAGGGACACGTCGTTTTCTGCGGGCATCGCGCGCAGCATCGCCGGCGGGACAGGAGCGGGAGGATAAGGAAGGCGTCCAGCGCGAAAAGAACGACGAAAACAAGAAGCGCCGGGGTGAATTGTTTGACGAGACCCCATCCGCCGACGACCGGGGGGATGAACCAGAGCGGCACGATGACGGGGATATGCGCCCGGAATTTCTCCGCGAAGCGCCCCCCGTCCTGCGCCCGGCGGAGTTTGGCCGCGATGATCCCGTAGCCGCACGGGCAACTGCGGGTGCCGTGGAAATGGCAGTAGGGGCAGACGAACAGGATGATCCACAGGGATCCCAGGAGCCCGTAAGCGGCATAGAGCGCCGCCGGAACCCGTCCGTCCGGGCCCCATGCCGCGACGAACACCCCGGCGCCCAAGACCAGCATCAGGGCATAGGGGATGTTGGCCAGGGCGACCTGCCCCGCGGTGTAGAGGGGCAGCGAATCGCAGTCGCCGGAGGCGGGGGGAGGCGTGGTCACGGGGATGGTTATAACCGGAGAGTTCAGGAGTTCAAGAGTTCAGAAGTTCGGAATGTCATCGAATAATCCGTGAAGGCCCCTGGGTTTTCCAGTCGAGAAAACGGTTGTATCCGGGGCGTTGAATCGCCGGGCGTAAGAACTCCGGATATTCTTATCCCGCAATCGGATATAATCGTTGACAGGGTTTGTTTTCGCGGGTAAATGTTTCCACCAATGAAACGCATTCCAATGGTTGTGTCGGTGCTCTGGGGGGGGATCGTCGGCGGGTTGATTCCCGTGGTGACGGCGGGGGAGCCTGCATCCCCGCCCGCGCCTTCCCCGGCCGCCAAGGGGCCTTGGGAGTTCACCGCGGCGCTGGCCGTCAAGGAGACATTCGACGGCAATGTTTACCTGCAGGATGTCACGAGTCTCGCCCGTCAGGAATCCATGGTCACCGCCATCACGCCCTCTCTGGGCGTAACCTACCAGCGGACGCCGGCGTTCAAGGCGGCATTTTCCTACGCGCCCGACGTCGTGTTTTACCACGCCGAGTCCTCCGAGGATCATGTGGCCCATCGGGGTTCGTTCAACTTCACCGGAAAGGTCCGGGACACCGCCTGGGAGATGCAGAACGGAGTGGTCTGGATTGACGGGGATGACCAGGGGCCGATATTTCTGGCCGGCGGCGACATCCCCGTCATCGGAGGCGTTCCCCTGCGGGACCGGCGGGATGCCGCCATTTACCGCAACAGCGCCCGGGTCACCCGGACGATCGGGCCGTGGTTCGTCCGGCCGCTCGTGACGTCCTATGTCCACGATTTCCAGACCGAGCAGCATGCCCGGACCGGCGCCTATGCGGGCTATGAGAATTATGTGGATCGCTATGAGGTGGGCGGCGGGGTGGACGGCGGGTACAAGGTGTTCAAGAACGCCTCGCTGGTGATGGGGTATCGCTACGGCCACCAGGGGCAACGCACGCTTCTCGGGGCCTCCAGTCCCTACAGCAACAATTACCACCGGATTCTCGCCGGTGTGGAGGGGATGCTGACGGACTGGCTGAAGGTGAATGTCCTGGCCGGGCCGGACCTGCGCGACTTTCCCAATGCCAGCCCGGGATTTCATGGCCACGAAATGCTGTATTTTGTGGATGCCTCCGTCACGATCACCCCGACCAAACAGGACACCGTTGCCCTGGCCATCCGGCGTTACGAGCAGCCGGCCTTCGCCAGCCACAGCGTTTACGAGGACATCACCTACGACATGGCCTACCGGCGCAAGTTCGGCGGGAAGATCACGGCCGGGGCGGGGGTCAAAGTTTACGCGGGAGACTGGCAGTCTCCGGTCAATCGGGAGGATTGGATTTACACCCCCAGCGCCGCGCTGAACTACACCTTCAATAAAAACCTGGGGGCGGAACTGGCCTGGTCCCGCGACAGCGCGGAAAGCCGGGTGCCCGGAACGGAAGGCCGCGAGTTCACGCGGAATCTGGTTTCTCTGGGGTTCAAGTACACCCGTTGACCGAGGAGGGACGCATCATGGCCGGACTGGATTTCAAAGGACAGGCGCCGCGTGAGCAGGAGGATGCCGCCGTCGTCGCCTACAACACGCGCATGGGTGTGCTTCTGTTCGTGGTGTATATCGTGTTCTACGGCGGCTTCATGGCCTTGAGCGCGTTCCGGCCGGACATCATGAGCCGGCCCTGCCTGGGCGGGGCCAATCTGGCCGTGGTGTTCGGGTTTGCCCTCATCGTGGTGGCGATCCTCCTGGCGCTGGTCTATATGAAGGTCTGCCGCAAGTCGGCGCCGGGAGGTTCCAAGTGATCTACGAGACCTCCCTCATCCCGGTTCTCGTCTTCCTGTTTTTCGCCGGGTCGGTTCTTGCGATCAGTTTCTACCTCGGGTCGCGGGCCAAGTCCGCCAGCGGCTATTTTGCGGCGGGGGGTAGCATTCACTGGGCCGTGAACGGCATCGCGTTTGCCGGCGACTACCTTTCCGCGGCCTCGTTCCTGGGGATCTGCGGGATGATCGCGTTCTACGGGTACGACGGGTTCCTCTACTCCATCGGCTACCTCGCCGGGTGGATCGTGGCGCTGTTCATCATTGCCGAGCCGCTGAAGCGCCTCGGGCGGTACACCTTCGCCGATGCGCTGGACAACAAGTTCAACTCCCGCGGCATCAAGCTGGCGGCCGCCATCAGCACCCTGGTGGTGAGCTGTTTCTACCTGATTCCTCAGATGGTGGGGGCCGGGGCGCTTGTCCAGCCGTTGCTGGGGTTCCCGCACTATGTCGGGGTGCTCGCGGTGGGCTGCGTGGTGACGATGATTGTCGTGACGGCGGGGATGGTCTCGACGACATGGGTCCAGTTCATCAAGGGCACCATGCTGGTGGTGTTGTGCGCGTGCATCACGGTGATGATCCTGGCCCGCGGCGTGACGACAAAGCCCCGGGACGCGAGCGGCAACGAGGTGCGGATCCTCCGGCGGGGGGTGCCCGCCGCCGAGGTCACGGGCGCCGCCGGCGCCGTGGTGCTGCCCGAGGAGGGCGCCTGGGCCGGCAAGCCGTACGTCCGGGTGAAGGATTCCGCGGACGGAATCGTGTCCGTCTGGCGAAAGGAGGCCGCGGACCGGCTGTCCGAGGCCCAGACTCTTACGGTGCGCAAGGACGGGACGAAACTCGCCAACGGGCGTCCCCGGGGCCGGAAGGCCGGGGAGGGGGATCTGTTCCCGGTGGGGTATGCCTCGAAACTCCCCGGCGGAGTGGAAAAGACCGGCCCGCTGGGCCCCCTTGAATTTATCAGCGTCATGCAGGAGAGCGAGGTGATCCTTTGGGGATCGGACAAGATTGCCGATCCCGGCGGCGTCACCACGGTCTATTATCAGAAACCCACTTCGGGCAAGGATTTCATGGCGCCCGGATCGAGTCCCACGTTCAAAAAGGTCCGCAGCGACAAGCTGTTCGACAAACTCGACTTCCTCTCGCTCATGCTCGCCCTTTTCTGCGGGACGGCGTCGCTTCCGCACATCCTGATCCGGTATTACACGGTCAAGGACCAGGTCAGCGCCCGCAAGAGCACCATTGTCGGGATCGCGGCCATCGGATTTTTCTACGTGCTCACGTTGTTCCTCGGGCTGGGGGCGATGACCAGCGGCACGATGGACGTCACCGATTCCAACATGTCGGCGCCGCTTCTGGCGCGCAGTTTCAGCGAACTGCTGTTCGCCGTGATTTCCGCCGTGGCCTTCACCACGGTTCTCGGCACGGTGAGCGGCCTTATCATGGCCGCCAGCGGCGCCGTGGCCCATGACATCATGACCAATTTTCTGAAGATCCCGATGGACGAGTTCCGCAAGGTGCGCACCGCAAAGATCGCCGCGATGTGCGTGGGGGTGGTGGCCATCGTCCTGGGCATCCTGTTCGCCCGGATGAACGTCAACTTCCTGGTGGGATGGGCCTTCAACATCGCGGCCTCGGCCAACCTGCCGGCGCTGGTGATGCTTCTGTTCTGGAAACGGACGACCAAGCAGGGCATCACCGCCGCCATCATCGTGGGGATGATCTCATCCCTGGCGTGGATCCTGCTCAGCGCCCAGGCCTACAAGGATGTCTACGGGCTGGATCCGGCGGGGGCCATCGTTCCATTCAGCCAGCCGGCGATCATCACCATCCCGCTCGGGTTTCTGGTGCTGGTTGTCGTTTCGCTGATGACGCCGCGCGCGGAGGCCAAGGCCGCCTGAACGGATTTCAGGCGGATTCGGCGCTGGGGTCGGCGCGGCACGGGAGAATCTTCTTCTCCTCGGTGTCCCAGATGATCAGGTTCCGCCCTGGCGCGTCGAGGTCGTCGTCCACGCACACGAACCGGGTCCCCTCGATGGCGACCTGGAGCGCGCGGTGAAAGTGGCCGAAGACCCAGGCCCGCGGGCGGTACGCCAGGTCGCACCACAGCCGGCCGAGTTCCACCTCCCCGCAGTCGTTGTCCGGGCCGGGATCGAATCCCGCCGCCGCGATGTGCTCGGCGACATTGTGCGCATGGCCGGCGACACCCGCGAGGCCGATGCCGATGCGCGAGGGGCAGGAATGGGTCACGATGAGTTCCGGCCGCTCGCGGTTGAACAACGCCGTGGCGTGTTCCCGCTGCCGGCGCAGGATGTAATTGGGGAATCCGCTCCATAAATTATGCCGCTGCGGGCGGTCCACGTGGAGGGCCCCGCCCATAAAGCCGGCCCGGGAGGACCCGAACACGGCCACCGACGGCCGGGGTTGGTAGACGAGGTTGGCCGAATCCCGCCAGTTTCGGGCCGTCCCGCCGCGAAGGGCGCGGCGCAGCCAGCGGTGATCCTCGTGGTTGCCGTCGATGACGTGCAGGGGGACCGGATAGCGTACGCCGGGGCGGCGGTCGTGGCCGAGCAGTTCCCGGCGGAATCCGAAGTCGCCGACCTGGATGGCTCCCTCGATCCGGTAGTCCGCCTGCGCCTGGCGGAGGACCTCCGCCAGTTTTTCATGCCGGCCATGCACGTCGCCGACGATCAGGACACGCATGGGGTTATTCCGTCCGCGCGAAATCCGTCTTCAGGCGCGCCTGGAAGACGGTGATGTCCGCGAAAACCTTCTTGAGAACGGAGCGTTCCAGCTGCGTCAGTTCGCCCAGGTCGATGAGGTTGTCCGGCTCGGCCCCGCGGCCGAGAAGCGCGGCCTGGTGGGTGAGCCGCATCTGCATGAGGACCGTGTAGGCCTGCGCGAGTTCGTCATGGCTGGACGGGAGCAGAACCTCCAGGCGCTGGAGATGCCGCAGACGCTCCAGGGTGTTTGTCTCCGCGAGGCGGTTCCGGAGGGTGTACATCCGGGCGAAATTCACGAGCGGAATGATGGCGGTCTTGATGTTGAAGGCGGACGGGAGGTCCCCGGACGGCCCGACCTGGATGTTTCCGAAAAACCCGCGGGGCGGTTTGAACTGCAGGGTGCTCTGGGCCAGGTGGAAAAAGAAGACGTTCCGGTTTTCCCCCGCCAGCAGATCGTGGAGGTGTCGGCGCAACTCCGCCACGTACCCGGCCTCCCCGTACGCCGCCCGGAAGTCGAGGAAGATGTTCACGTCCAGGAGGTCCTGCGGGTTGGCCGCCGTCACGCAGTCGGTGAAGTATTGCCGCCAGCGCCCGAGCGGCTGGCACCACTTGGGATTGGAGGCCATGGCATCGCCCTTGCACCGGCGATAGCCGATGGTGTCGAGCCACCCGCAGACCGTTTCGCCCAGTTTCAGGAAGTAGGCGTGGACCTCCGTGTTCCGTTCGGGGGGGACGTCCGCATAAATGATGGCGTTGTCCTGGTCGGTCGCGAGGGTCTGCTCCTCCCGGGCCTCGCTGCCCAGGACCACAAAACAATAGGCCGCGGGCGGCGGACCCAGTTCCTTCTCGGCCAGCGCGATCGCCCGCACCAGGATGGCGTCCGAGACCGTGGCCATGATCCGGGTGATGTGCTCCACCCGCGCGCCGCTTTCGAGCAGCGCCTTCACGAACACCGGCAGACGGGCGCGGCTGTCCTTCAGCGCCCCGGGCGACGGGGCTTCCCGGATCCCGGCGAGGAGAAGGCCCATCGCGTGGCGTTGGGCGTGGAGGACTTCCGTGCCCGTCAGGATTCCCACGGCGGCCCCCCGCTCGTCGGTGACCACGAGATGGGTGATGGCATGCTCCTGCATCACGAGCGCCGCCTCGAACAGAAGCGCGTGATCGGCGATGCGCACGAGTGGCGCGCTCATGACGGTCGAGACCGGCTGCTCGGGGGAAACCCCCGCGGCCAGCACCCGGCTCCGCAGGTCGCGGTCGGTCACGATGCCGACCGGATCCCCGGTCGGGGAGGTGATGAGGATGGCGCCGATCTTCGCCCGGGTCATGGCCGCGGCGGCCTCGCTGACAGGCGTGTCCAAGCCGCAGGTGACCAGGGACAGCGTTGTGGACTTGATGGGGCGGGTGGTCAGCGGCAGCATGCTCTGCAGCTCGGCCAGAAGGCGGGTGAGGGTCTCCTCGGTTCTCCGGCGGGCGGCGACCGTTTTGATGGAGAGGATCTGGCCGGTCTTGTCGGCGATGGTCACGGGGGCGGCGGTTACCAGCACGTCCGCGGACTCGCCGCTACGGGCGATGAGCCGGGCGCGCTGTTCCGGTCCCGGCGCCGTGGCCAGTCCCCCGGAGGCCGGCGCGATGATCCGGTCCAGAGGAACCTGGGGGAGTTCCGTTTCCGTGTATCCGAGGTCCTGAAGCAGGGTCTTGTTCGCATACACCGGCCGGTCCTGGAGCACGAGCAGGATTCCGTCGGTCGTACCCTCCACCAGAGACCGGTATTTTTCCTCCGATCCGCGGAGGGCCGTCTCCGCCTGCCAGCGGCGGCGTTCGAGGTTCAGTCCCTGGGTGGCGATATAGGCCAGAAGCGCGGCGATGACCATGCCGATCACCGCCGACACCAGAAGCACCCGGCGGATCATCCGGTTGATTTCCGAACGCACGTCTTCAACATAGATGCCGGTGCCGATAATCCAACCCCACGGGGCGAAGCCTTTGACGTAGGAGAGTTTGGGCACCACACGGCTCTCGTCGTCCTTCCACTGCCACAGGTATTCGACGTAGCCGTCCCCGGCGGAGCGGACGACACGGGTGAATTCGACAAATAGTTTCTTGCCGGCCGGGTCGGAATATTCCGAGAGGTCCTGTCCGTTCAACTCCGGGCGGTAGGGATGCATCACCATGCGCGGCTGCATGTCGGAAATCCAGAAGTAGTCCTTTCCGTCGTCCCCGTACCGCATGTTCTGGATGCGGGTCACGGCGGCCTGCTGGGCCGCGGAACGGGAAAGGGCGCCGGCGGATTCCTGGGCCTGAAGGGCGGCCAGTTCGCTCCAGGCCGCCTGGGTCAGTTCGCGGATCATCTCGCGTTTTCGGTCGAGGATGGTTTTCCGCATTGTCGGAAGGATGATGGCAAAGATGAATACGAGAAAAAGTCCGAACGTCAGGATGGCCGGGGAAACGATGTTCAGGGCGAAATGCCGCCCGTGCGGACGCGGGAAGGGTGCGGAGGCGGGGGGAGGCGTGGTCACGGGGACGTTTATACCCCGGCGCGGGTGGATGTCAAATGCGATGAAATTCCGACCCTCCTTCACAGAAGTTTCGGAGGGCCCTGCGAAGCCCTTGGGTGAAGCAGGGATTCCGATTGCCGAATGCCGAACAAATTCGGCATTTCATTCCCAACGCGGTTTCCGGTTTCCTGTTTCCCGTTTCCGGTGTTTCTTCGGTTCGCGTCATGACGTCATGACCGCATGACAGCATGACGTTCTTCTTATCGTTTCGGCGGATCCGCCTCCCGGACCACCGCTCCCCTCGTCTCGTCCAGCACAAGAATCGCGAATTTCTCCACGGCGTCGAGCGTTCCCGGCGCGAGCGTCGCGTAATCGAATCGCCCGCGGAGGTCCGTGTAGCCGTCCTTGTAGAACGCGGCGCCGCCGCCCTTCTCCCGGGTGTACACCTTCACGTAGGCCTTCGGGACGGGTTTCCCCCGGGCGTCCCGGACGGCGATCTCCCCGTAGTTGCCGATGAACAGGACCGAGAGATTCGCCGACAGGATCGGGGCGGACCGGCGGAACGTCCACCCGGCCGCGGTGGCCTCCACGAGAACGGGTTTCGCGGCGAGGGACGCGGGCGCCTCCACCCGGGTTTCGCCGTCGGAGGAAAGTTTAATCTCCCGGGTCTCCGCCGGGCGCACCGTCCGGAGGGTTTCCCCGGCGTCGAGATTGAAGGGGGGCCGCGAGAAGAGGACCTCCACGTCCATCGGCCGGAAGGATAGCCGGCAGGTCGCGAGGTTCTTGTGCCGCAGGATAATCGTTTTCCCCTCCACCGCGAGGTCGAGGGAGGGTTCCGAGGCGGCCAGCGCCGCGGGGGCGTCGGCCGGCCGGGAGGCCACCGCGCGGCCCTCCGCCTCGTCGAGCTGGCGGGCGATTTCCGCGAAGGCCTCCCGCCACCGGTCCACGGGGTAATCCGCGTATTTCCGGGCGGCCGCCCGGGCGGTCTTCATGTCCTCCGCGGAGAAGGCGAGCCAGGCCTGCATGTAGTCATATTGGAGGCGGGTCGCCACCGCTCCGGAATTCACCGTGGCGAACATCGCGGCGCCCTCCTCCCGCCGGTCCTGCAATAATAAATAATACGCCGCGGCGAGCCGGTCGGCGTCGTCGAGGGCGGGCTTCTCCGCGAGGACGGCGAGGAATTTTTCGTATTGCGCGAGCAACTCCCCGGCGAGGGCCGGACTCACCCCGCGCACCCGGTGGACCCGGGGGTGGACGAGGGGCTTGAACTCGATGTGGGCGTAGACGCCGCGCGCGACGGGGTCGAGCAAAAGGAGCGGCGAGCGGAGATACCGCCCGCACCGCTCCGCGAACGGGGCGCCCGCCAGGTATTCCGCGATCGCGGCGGGGTCGTTGTGGAGAAGCCCATAGGACCAGACCGTTTCATTGTAACAGCGCCGTTCCCGGAGAAGTCCCGCGATCCCCCGGAAGAAGTCCGGATTTTTCAGACGGAACGCCGCCTTCTCAATGGAAACGCCCGCCAGGGAATGATTTCGCAACCAGTCGAGGACCTCGGCGGCGGAGCCGCTGCGGGCGACGAAGTCCCAGGCCGTGCGATCCTCCCGGGTGGCCGTCGCGACCGCGCGCAGGCGCTCCGAGGCCGCGGCGGCGACGACGACGCCCTTCCGGGCAACCTGGACCGGGTGGTGGGCGAAATCCCCGGCGGCCGGGAAGTAGAAGTGGTGGGTCTCGGTCTTCGTCGTGTACGGGGGAATCTCCCATTCGAGGGCGCGGGTGAGGAATCCGCCCTTCACGGGGACCGCCCCCGCGGGGATCTGGAGGAGGACGGACACCGTCCCGGCCCGCCCGGTGGGATTGGCCACCGTCACCTCGCAGCCGTAGGGGACGCCCATCAGGAATTCCTCCCGGACGAACTTGTCGCGTTTCTCCCCGTCCACCCATTCCTCCCGGTCGCCGTGCCGGAAAAAGTGCTGGCCGACGAGAAGGGCGGAGGGTTCCGCCGGGGCCTCACGCAGAATCTTCCGGTAGACCAGCAGCGGCGTGGCGCTTTTCAGGACGGCGGCCCCGCCGGGGGCGGCCTTCGGGGCCGGGTCGGCCGAGAAGGGGAGATCGGTGAGGGCGAGCGCCATCATCCGTTCGGCGGCCGTTCCGGTCGCCTCCGCGAGGTGGGTGGAGAGGAAGAGTCCTTTCGCCGGGTCATGCGCCGCGGCGTCCGCCCAGAAGCGATTCAGGGGGACGAGTTCGCCGGTGTTCCGGTCCGGGGGAATCTGGTCGTAATTGTTTTCCGCCCAGCGGGTGGTCCTGGCGATTTCCGTGTAGAGGGGGCGCGGGGCCTCGATGACGGGCATCTCCCCTTCCACCTCGAGGGCGTCCTCGACAGGGGCTTTCTCCTCGGTAGCCGCCTCGCGCTTCTCTTTCTCGGCAGATTTGGACAGGTCGCGGGCGGGTTTCGGGGCGGGCGTCGCGGCGGATTTCGCCTCGTCGTCCTTCTGCATCGGCGTGTACCGGTAGTAGGTTTTCGGTTTCTCGAGCGTCCCGAGCCCGAGCGCCGCGTCGAACAATTTCCCTTCCCGCGCGACGTCCCGGGGGATGAGGGAGATTTCCTCCACGAGCCGCCGGCGGATGGCGGGCGCGGCGGCGGGCATCCGCCAGGCGAGGAGCGCCTTCTCCGCCGCGTTCAGACGATCAAAGGCCCACGGTTCGAGGAAGGCCAAAAGGTCCTCTCCGAGGAGCCAGAGGTCGGGGAACGTCTTGTCCTTCTTGTTGGCGAGGAACGGCCGGATGACGTTTCCAAAAAACGCGGGGTCCTTCCGGGATAAAAACAGATTCACCTCGTGGCAGGCGAATTTGGAATACAGTTCGCGTTTCCGGGCCTCCGTGAGCGCCGGCCATTCGAGCAGGAACCGGAATTTATGAATCGCCCCGTCCGGATTCACCGCGTCGAAGAGGTCCCAGGCCGCGGCCATGGAATCCACCCGGGTTTGCCGGCTCGCCGCGGGATCCTCCAGAGTCAGGGTGTCCCCCGGCAGGAGGGCGGTGATGTTCCGGTCTTCGATAAACGATTTCGCCGGGTCGAGCGCCCGGGCGAGGCGCAGATCCAACAAATTAACCGGGACGTCCGGCAGGGCGGTTTCCGCGAGAACCGTGTCGTCGCCGTCCACCGCCGCCAGTTGGATCAATAATTTATCCCCGAGGAGTTTTCGTTCCACGGTCACCCACCCGTCCGCGTCGGGTTTCAGGTTCGGGAGAAACACCGCCGGGTCGCGGAGGAAGTCGAGTGTGGGTGTCGCGGACGAGGTGGCCCGACTGCCGCCGCCTCGGCGAACGAGGTTTCGTTTCCCGCCGGACAGTCCGCTGTAGGTGCCCCCGGCTCCGCCGCCGATGCCGATGTCTTCCAGCGGGTTTTCCACGGGCGCCAGGGCGAACGGGACGAGAAGAAGCCCCGGCCGTTCCAGCATGTTCCCGGCGAATTTCTTTGCCCGTCGCCGTTCGAGAATGTAGCGGTGCTCTCCGTCCATGCCCCGCGCGGGGAGGAAGACGGAAAGCGGCCGGGGCTGGAGGATTTCCGACGGATCCCGCGGGTCCGGGAGGGCGATCAAATCCAGGAGATTCGTCCCCGCGTTCGGGATGAATCGGGTGGCCAGGACGTGGATCCGCGTCCGGGTCGTGGCGCCCGACACGCGCACACGGATGTCCTTTTCACGGACCTCGGGCGTCCCGAGGGCGATTTTCGGGGGCGTTCGCGTTTCGAGAGCGGCGTCGGTGGTGATCAGGTTGGCGTCCACGATCGCGCCCTCGGCCGCGACGATCCGACAGACGGGGGAGGCGTCACGGCCCAATAAATCGTAAATCCCAGGGGGGATGTCCTGGATTGTGAGCGTGGTTTCATGGGTTTCGACGAGGGAACTCCGGTCGGCGAGGTTGGCGCCGTGACGGAGCTCGATCAGGGCGAAGGGGCCGTCCTCCGGAACGGGAAGTGTGAGCGGGGCGCCCGCCGGAACCTGGAGAAGCGCCGGGATGTCGGCCCGGCGGCGGCCGAGGTGCCACCGGCGGTGGCGGATCTCCTGGACGGGGCCGGCCTCCACCCACGCGATGCCCGGGAGTTGGCCCAGACGCACCCGCCCGGCGTCGTCGGTCTGGAGGGAAACGTGGGTGGGATTTTTCAGGTCGTTGTGGCGGAGAGAAACACCCAGGATGTGACGGGGTTTGGGCTCGCCGTTCTTCCCGAGGCATTCCAGGACATACCCGTCCCGGTTCCGGAGCAGATGGATGTCCGAGGTGAGCACGGTGGGGCCGATCCCGTCGAGATTTAATTCACGCCGGACATCGAGCGTCTCCTCCCCGATTTTCCCGGAAAGGGTGACTTCCAGGTCCCCCGGATCCCCGGGGACGAGGAACGAATAGACGAACGCGGAATCATCGGAAAGGGAAAGGTTCTTCACCTCCTGCCGGGTTTTCGTCCCCCGGGTGTCCGTGAGGACAAGCGCGAGGCGCGTCTCCGTCAGTGTCTTGAGCGAAACGGGGGTGTCATTCACGAGGAGGCAGGGGCGTATGACAAGGCGGCCTTCCCGTCCCGCGAGAAGCCCTTCCTCCGAAGCCGCGATGGACGCTTTCAGGGTGAATTTCCGCTCCGGGTAATAAAACGATTCCGCGGTGGCGAGGTTCCCGTGGACGAGCCCCACGGTCTCCCGGCCCGGGGCCTTCGAATAGGGGATGATCGCCCGGCCGTTTTCATCCGTGCGGTACTCGCGGCCTGTGATCGTGATAATCGCGCCCGGCGAGCGCCGGCCCTCCTCGTCGAAGACGGTGAACCGGAGGCCCTCGGTCAGGGGCCGGGTCGCAAACCGCAGGCGTCCTTTCCGGACGAGGGCGCTCGCGCGCTTGTCGCCGCCCAGGAGTTCCACCACCCAGGCGCCCGGTCCCGCGAGTTCCGGGAAGTCGAGGGATTTCGCGATCCGCCGCCCCGCCGGGACGTTTTCCGCCAGAGTTCTTTCGAATGTGGGCGCCGCCCCGTCGAGATCGGGCGGCCGGGAGGCGTTTTCCCCTCGCGCGGGATCCAGCGCATAAATCCGGACGAGGAGGGGGGAGGCGTTTTTCAGGGCGACCTCCAGGCGCACGGGCTCGTCCCGCCGGAGCATCGTCCGGTTGGCGGGGGAGAATTCGATGACGGTTTCCTCCTTCATCGCGCGGATTTTCTCCGGGGCCAGGCGTGCCGCCCATTTGGTTGCCTCGGGGGAGCCGGTCTCGAGATAGGTCTCCGCCGCGAGTTCGGCGAAGAAATTTTCTTCAAAGAACGGAACGAACGTTTCGACCGGTTCGCCCACGGCGAGGAAGTGCTTGACGAGAGCCCGCACGAGGGCGGTGTCATCCCCGGCCGGCGGGAGGCCTGTCGCCTTGCGGAGGTCCGCCGGGAGTTCCGCCGGGGTCTCCGGTTTGCGGGATATCGGGACGACGCGGGAATTCCGGGGGAAACCGAGGTACTCGAGGAAAAGCGCCCGGTCGGGGGTCCCGCGGGCGCGGGACTCGGCCAGTGCGTGATACAGGACGTGGATTTTGAGGGGAGTCTGGGCGGGGGTCAGACGCTGGCAGAAGCCGAGGAGTCGGGCGATGTGGGCGCTCCGCTCGGCGCCGTCACGGGCCGTGTCCGCGCCGTCCGGCGGGGCCAGGCGTTTCATCCATTCCGCGAGGAACCCATCGTGGGCGAGGAGCCCGGGCATCTCCCCGGCGAGCGCCTCGATCTGGGGGAGGATGAGCCGTTTGTGGATGTCGAGGGAGCCGAATCCCGCGCTCTCCGGGTTCCGGAGGTCCTTTGCGACGAGGGCGGCGAGGTTGGGAACATCCGGCCGCTTGAGGCGTCCGAGCCATTCCCGGAGGAGCATCGGCTCAAATGTCGCGGCCGGGAGGGCGGGCAGGGCCTCGTCCGCGATGTCCCCGAGGGATTTTTTCTCAAGCGCCCTGGCGATGAGGCGGTCCCGGGCGATTGCCGACTCGTCGAGCACGCTCGGGAAACGCGCCGCCGCCGCCGGATCCTCCTTTTCATGATTGAACCGGAGGTCGAGTTTTTCCCGGAGGGTGTCCAGGGATTTTTTCGGGTCGGCGGGGTATTCGAGGAGGATCTGGCGGTTCTGGATAATCTCGAGGCGGTCGGATTTTCCGAGGCGCGATTCCCACTCCCGGAGGATCTCCGCCGCGCGGGGGAGGTCCCCGGAGGTCTGGGTGTGGAGGGTGCGGTAATAGAAATCATCCTCCGTCCCGGGGAGGAGTTTCCCGAGGACCGCCGCCCGGTCGGGGGCGAGGGCGTATTCCTCGAGGAAGGATGCCGGCTCTCCCGAAGCGGCGGGGGCCGCGAGGGCCAGAAGGGCGAACACGGTCGGATGGAGCGATTTCATGGAGAGTCTCCGAAGCGGATGAAAAACGGTTTCCGAGATATTAAACGCCGGACGGCGGGGAAAGTTCAAGGAATTTTTTATATTCGGGATGGATCACAGGAAAACCACACCGCGAAAACGCGAAATCACCACGAAAACACGAACCACTGAAACACGGAATCACCACGGAAACACGGAGTGGGAGTTGGAGAGTGCTGTGAACGGTTGAAGATCGGTGAGGTAACTATCGTGGGGAACGATTACCAGATGCCATCCCATCCCTTGCAGTTGGTTTGGGTGCAACCATGCCAATGGGTTCGCTCATATTCACATGGACCACCCAAATTATTTTTTGTGAAAGAACAGTTATCAAATGTGCAATCAATAAAGCGGCAATCCGAAAACGATACTCCGCGGAACGTGCAATTTTGGAACGAACAACGCGAAAAAAGAGAGCAATTGAAAAGTGTCCAGTAGAATTCGCTGTTCTTGAACGTGCAGTTTAAGTAATCTCCCGAAACGTGGTTTGTAAGAAGTTCATCATTTAAACGGTCGAAATCACAAAACCTGAAAACATGATCCCCGTCAAAGTCGGGTTTGATATCAGTGGTTGAGTAAGTGCCCCCTTCAAACAACATGGGTTGCCTTTCTGTATGCCTTCATGCGGCTTTCCCGCCATGTGTTGTGCGGATCGCCCCCGCGTTCACCGGAACGGATTCCGAATCACGACCCCGGCGTGCTTTTGGCCGTGATCCATGTCTTCCGAGATGAGGGTATCGCAACCGGCCCGACGGGCCGCGGCGCAGATCAGGGCGTCCCAGAACGAAATCCGGTCGTTGCGCGAAATCCGGATGGCGGTTTGAATGAGTGGTACATCCACATCCATTATTTTCAAGCGGCAAAGTCCTTCCACGGCCGCCTCGGCATCGTCCAGGTCCAGGGGCGTTTTGATCTTGCGCGTCACGGTCACGTAGAATTCCTGAAGGACCTGGGTGCTGACGACTCCTTTCCCGTCCACCAGGCCGTCCCGGATCCATTTTCGCGCGGTCTGGACCTTGTGCGAGGCGGCATCCGCGTCGAAGGCATAGACGACGATGTTGGTGTCCAGAAAGAAATCAGCGCCCATGCAGATCATCCCGTGTCCAGGTCTTCCGGCCGACGCGCGCCCGGGATCGCTTCCAGATGGATTCGAGCGCGCTCGCGCTCTCCTCGCGTTTCAAGCGGGTTTCCCCCAGGTGATCGAGGAAATTCCGCACCAGGGCATTCACCGAGGTTCCCTTGGCGAGGGCGACTTTTTTCGCCTCCCACAGGACCTTTTCGTCCACCGATAGCGTCAGATTGACCATGGCATCCTCCTGTGCTACACGTGAACAGTGTACCACGGGGTTTTGGTTTTGGCCAGCGTTATCGGGGCGCGATGAAATTCCGAATTCGGCATTCGGAATTCGCCATTCGGCATTTCATTCGTGTTCTTCAAAGCCCCCGATGATTTCTTGCGCGGCGGGCGGGCTTTGCTACAATGCGCCTGCCTCTGCAGTGTACGTTAGAGAAGGGGAAATTTTCGAACCGATAACGATTCCACGGGAGCCTAATCTCGCGCCGAAGGTTGCGCCTCCGGGTGTCGCCGACGGCGTCTTGCGGTTCCCACCTCTGTAAAGAGCGGGTTCGTAATTTACTTCTCGACGGCACAGGTGGAGGCATATTTTCACTCCCGGCCGGTCGGAACGCGAAAATGTCCGGGACACGGCGGATCATACCACAGGAGGAGCCATGAACGTTCTCACCCGCGGCGATCTGGACGGGCTGGCCAGCGCCCTTCTTCTCACCTACGTCGAGACCATCCGGGAGATTCGTTTTGCCCACCCGAAGGACGTCCAGGACGGAAAGGTGGCGGCGGGGAAGGACGACGTCGTCGTGAACCTGCCGTTTGTTCCCGGCTGCGGGCTCTGGTTTGATCATCACGTCTCCCAGGACGAGCAGGCCCGCGCCGCCGGCGCCTTCCAGGGGCGTTTCGCGGTGGCCCCTTCCTGCGCCCGGGTCATCCACGACCACTACGCCCATCCCGATTTCGCGCGCCACAAGGCGTTTCTGGATGAGGTGGATCGGTTCGACTCGGGGAAACTCACCCCGGCGGACGTGACCGATCCGAAGGACTGGGTGCTCCTGGGTTACACCCTTGACCCGCGGACGGGTTTCGGACCGGAGTTTCAGAAATACTTCCGGTGGCTCGTCGAGTATGTGAAGGAGGTCTCGCTCGAGAAGGTCCTCCAGCATCCCGAGGTGAAGAAACGCTGCGAGCGGGTGCGGCAGGAACGGGACGAGTTTCTGGTCCTTCTCAAGAAGCACAGCCGCGCCGACGGCAACGTCATCGTCACGGACTTCCGCGGCCAGCGGAACGTCATCGTCGGAAACCGCTTTCTCGTTTACACCCTCCATCCGCAGGGGAACGTGGAGACGCGCCTTCACGACGGCAAGGGCGGCGCCACGGTCAACGTCGCGGTGGGCAAGAGCATTTTCAACCGGACCTGTCCGGTGAACGTTGGGCTCCTTTGCCGGGAATTCGGCGGCGGCGGCCACGATGGCGCCGGGACCTGCCAGCTCAAGCCCGGAGAGGCCCCGGCGAAGATCGCCGAACTCATCAAACGGTTGAAGACGGTAAAATAATCATCACGGAATCGCGAGGAATGGCGACGAGGGGCCTGCGGGGAAGAATCCGCGGGCCCCGTTCGTTTGAACGTCTTCGGGGGATTATCGAAGCAGCAGCGCCGCCCGGAGGTAGCTTTCCTCATGGGTCCGCGATGTGGCCAGAATGGATTCCGTAAGGGCGCCGGAGTCGATCTCCGACAGAACGTTCTCCCGGATGCGCAGGGATCCCGTGGTTTCGTCGAGAAGTCCGGACAGGGTTCGCGACAGGCGCGTCGCGACGCCGTCGAAGGCGTTTCGGAAGAGGTCGGTCACGGCAGACGGGTCCTCCGCGAGCGCCTTTTCCAGGACGGCATCGTCCACGGCGAGCGTCCCGTCGTCCCGGTGGAGGATGCCGATTTCCCCGAGGGACTGCGCCACGGCGGGGGCGTTCCCCGCGCGATCGAACATGCCCGTGAGGTCGCTGCGCAGGCGTATGAGCGCCGTCGCGACCGCCGGCTCGGTGAACGTGAGCCGCTCCCGGCGGACGGGCGCGACCCCGATGTCCGCGAGCTCGTCCGATCCGGCCGGCCGGCCCGCCACCGGTTCCCGGGTGTTCCGGGTGAGATCGAGCCAGGCGTCTTGAAGCGTCTTGTCGCGGGTGAGCAGTCCTCCGGTCCCGACGAGGCCGTTCAGCGTCTCCATGACGCCGTTGAAGTTCTCCGCAAATCCCCTTACGGCCGCGGCGGCCGCCGCCGTGTCCGCGGTGACCGACACGGTGGCGGGGGTTTCCGTCGCGGCGCGGATTCCCAGTGTCGCGCCCGGGATGAGATGCTCCGCGGTGTTCGATGCGATCCGGGACGCCGCGCCGTCCACCGTCACATCCCCCTCGGCCGGGGCCGCCAGGACGTTTTTCCAGGCGAGTTCCTTCAGGGGGCTTTCCGCCGCGAACCCGAGGTCGCGCAGAATACGGTCGGGATCCTGGAACGCAATGGTTTCCGCGGGCCGGAGGGCCTCGAGGACGAGGCGGTTCCGGTCGTCAATCCGCGCCCGGACGCCGAAAGGGGTTTCCGCCGCGTCGAGGACGCGGTTGCCGTTCCGGTCCTCCACGGGGTCGATTTCGCCGTTGGCGTCGAGGTCCTCGCCGGCGTCCAGGAGGTGGTTGCCGTTCGCGTCCTCGGTGTCCATCCGCCCGTTGCCGTTGGCGTCCTCCCCGCGGTTGATGAGATTTCGGAGATCGGCGAGGGAATCCTTCGTCCACACGACGAGCGTCTTCCCGTTGATGAGGATGTTCCCCGAATACCCGAGGGCCGCCGCGCGGTCGCTCGCGGAATCGGAGGCGACCGACTGGGCCGTCGCGGGGTGGCGCACCTCCACCCGGTACGCGCCGGGGGCGGTCGACGGGCCCGTTTCCACGGTGACGCGGTCCGGCTGGCTGGACTCGCCCCGGCGGGCGTTGAACGCATCTCCGTCGAGAAGGCCGGCCACCCGTATTTGCAGGTCGCCGAGTTTCGTCTCGAGGGGGCCGGTCGCCCCGGTGAAGAGCGTGCGAATCCGGCCGGTTTGCTCCCGAATGGTCTCGATCGGACGTGGCGCGGTCCGCGCGAGGATCTCCTGGCGTTCCAGCCAGAGTTTGAGGGCGGATCCGTACCCGTCGAGGAGAATGAGCGCCGGCACGGCCTTCTGGGACATGCCCAGGACCACCGCCGGGTCGCGCAGGCCGTCGCGCATATCCTCCGGGAGGGAGGCGGTGTCGGACATGACCGCCAGTTCCCGGAGCATTCGGGGCGCCTCCCCGGCGGGGCTGGAGAAGGTCGTTTCGGTCCGTCCGCCCACGGCCACGACGCGGTTCCCCTCGACGAAGGCGAATTTCAGGGTGACGTGCTGATCGAGGATTTCGAGATCCGCCGCCTCGATCCGCCGTCGCTGGGCCGGAAGGTGCTGGCGCTCAAGGGCGTAGACGTGGATGGTGGCGCTGGCGGGCGTTGCCCGCACCCCGCCCGGGACGCCGGATTCTCCGGTCCGCGGCCGCACGGCCGGGGACTCCGGTTCCGGGGTCTTCGGAAGGGGCGTTTCCGGCGTCGCGGGCGGACGGACCACGACTCCGGACAAACGCGGGGGGGCGAATACGGATGAACCCCCGATGGTAATTCCGTTTACCATGGGCCGGAATACTCCGGGTAATCCGCCGCCTTCCCTGGCGGTGGTTTGATACCGGGGCGGTTGCCCGCGTCTACGCGAGGACGTCGATGAAACGTCCCGGGAGGGCGTTGCGTTTGTCTCCCGCGGACACCTCATCGGCCATTCTCGTCTTCTTGTCGCGTTCCCGGGACTCGTCCGCCTTTTCCATCTCCCGCGAGCGTTCGACGCTCGCGGCCGCCGGCGGTTTCGCCTGGGAAGGCGCCAGGAGGTTGGCGCGGAGCATATCGCTCCCCACGGACGATATGGGTCGGGTCATAAATAATTCCCGAAAAACGTAAAGTGGCCGCGGGACTCTGACGAACAGTAAGTAGTGGTGCCAGAGCCCGAGGGCCTTGTCCCCGGATATGATAGTACGCCGGGGAGGGCGTTTCGTCAAGAGGGAACATAGAAGGAGAACTGCCATGAAGGAATTCCGAATCTTCACCGTCGGGATGTTCGCGCTGGGATTGGCCGGGTGCGTGGCCGCCGGCGGGTCGTCGCCGGCGCCGAAAGCCACGGCCGGCGAACCGGCGGAAATCGCCGCGGGCCAGGCGGGCATCGCGGCCCCGCCCCTGTTCAAGGGCGCGGCCTACCGCGGGCTCACCCAGCACACGTACTCCGAGGTCGGCGAGGATTTCGATGTCAGCGTTTCACCCGACGGCAAGACGATCCTCTTCTCCTCCACCCAGCACAGCGAGAACCCCCAGATCTACACAAAGCCCGTCGGCGGGACGGCTGTGTCCGTCCTGATTTCCGACCCCGCCCAGAACATGCATCCCCGGTTCTCGCCGGATGGCAAACGTATCATTTACGCCTCGGACCGGAACGGCAACTGGGACCTTTTCGTCACGACGCTGGACGGACGCGAGGCGAGCTGGCAGGTCACCAAGAGCGTCGCCGACGAGATCCATCCGACCTGGTCCCCGGACGGCAAGCGGATCGCCTACTGCTCCTGGGACGACGTCTATCAGGAGTGGCGGATCTGGGTGATGGATCTGGAGAATCACATCCAGACCGACATCGGCGCCGGGCTTTTCCCGGTCTGGTCCCCCAAGGGCGACCGCATTGCCTTCCAGAAGGCCCGCCAGCGAGGGGAGCACTGGTACTCCATCTGGACGATGGATCTCGAGGGCAATCGCCTGACCGAGGTCATCGCGAGCCGGGAGTGGGCGGCCATCAATCCGGCTTGGAGTGCGGATGGATCCAAGATCGCCTTCGCGACAGTCCATCAGAGCCCCGCGTCGAAAAAGGAGAAGCGGATCTGGAAAGGCGATGACATCTGGGTCGTGGATGGAAACGGCGCGAATCTGATCCGGCTTACGACCACGGCGGAGCCCGAGTGGGGGCCGACATGGGCGCCGGACGGCCGCATCTTCTTCAGCTCCACCCGCGGCGGGCGGCAGAACATCTGGAGCGTGAGCCCGATCGGGATGGAGTTGCTGGCGGGCCGATAACACCACGGAAACACGGAAGAGGACGGAAACTCGGAATCGGACGGGCCGCGGAAGGGAAACCTTCCGCGGCCCGTGGTTTTATCCCCTGGGAATTCCCCGGATGGCTGGCAGGGGTTGTTTCTCCCGCATCCCGGTTTATAATCAGGGAACGGGAGGGGGAAAACCATGTGCAATCGGAATGTCTTTTGGCGTTCCGTCGCCGGCCTTTCCTTGGTTTTGGCGGCGGGAATCCGGGCCGATGAGGTGGTGCTGAAAAACGGGTCGCGGTTCCGCGGCGAGATCATCGAGGAGACGCCCAAGGGGGTCACTCTCAAGATTTCGTCGGGCGTCGTCACTCTGGAGGCGAAAAGCATCAAGTCCGTCCGGCGCGATGCCGGGACGGCCGCCTTCGCCGCGTCCGCGCCGTCCTCTGTGCCGGCGCCGCCCCCGCCTCCGGACCGGGTGGTGAAGGTGGGCCCGGGCGGCATCGGGAAGGCGGAACTCGACCGGTACCTTCTGAAGCGCGCCAACCGGTTGAACAGGGCCGTGGGCGATCTCACGCCGGAGGAGCGCCGGCAGGTTCTTGCGGAGGCGATTGACGACGAAACCGTCTTCCAGGCGGCGCTGGCCGACGGCATGTTGAACGACGCATACATCCGGTCGCGGATCGTCGGCGAGTTCCGTTCCAGCCGCACCACCGCGAAAATCGAGCCGCGATCGTTTTCCGACGAGGAATTGGAGAAATATTACGACGCCCACCCGGAGGAATTCACCGATCCGGCCGAGGTGGACGTGGAAATCTGCGAATTTCCCCTTGGGACGACGGAGGCGGAGGCCGAGGCGGGGCGCACCAAGCCGGAATCGCTCGCCTGGCGCAGCGGCGGGTGGGTGAAGAAAGGGGACAATGCGTTATTTGCCGTCATGGGACTCGCGGAGGTTATCGAACTTCCCGCGGGCGGCGTCACGAAGGTGCTCAAGAACGGCGGCCGGTTCGTCCTCGCCCGGGTGCGGGAGCGGAAGGACCCGGTCCGGAAACCCTTCGCGGAATGCCGGGCGCGCGCGCGGTTTTTATTGATCGGGGAAAAGCAACAGGGGCTCGACGCGGGGCTCCGGAAGGAACTGGCCGGCGCGGAGGGCGCCGGGAGCGACGAGGAGAATTTGTTCCGCGCCGCCCTCGCGGCGGGGGTGGCTCGGAACCCCCTTATCCGCCTTCGGATCATCAATGATTATCTGGCAAAACTGGGGGTGAATCCGACCCTCAAGGAGACGAAAAAGCGGGAGGATGTCCTTCCGGACCTCCGCAAACGCTTCCCGGCGGAAATCCTCGACCCGGGGGCCGTCGAGGGAAAACCTGCCGGCGCCCCGGAGCGCCATGAACCGGACGGCGGCGGCGTGGAGTGAAAACGGAATGATTTACAACCGCTGCGGAAAGAGCGGGTTGAAACTGCCGGCCGTGTCCCTCGGTCTCTGGCACAATTTCGGCGGCGTGGACGATTTCGAAACCGCGAGAGTCATCCTTCGCCGCGCCTTCGATCGCGGCATCACGCATTTCGATCTGGCCAACAATTATGGCCCGCCGCCGGGGTCGGCAGAGGAGAATTTCGGCCGGATTCTGAAGTTGGATTTCGCCGGCCGTCGCGATGAAATGGTCATCTCGACCAAGGCCGGGTTTCGGATGTGGACCGGGCCGTACGGCGACGGAGGCTCGCGGAAATCGCTCATCGCCAGTCTGGATCAGAGCTTGCGGCGGATGGGCTTGGATTACGTGGATGTCTTTTATCACCACCGGCCCGATCCGGAAACGCCGATGGAGGAATCGCTCGGGGCCCTGGCCGACATCGTCCGGTCGGGGAAAGCGCTTTACGCCGCCATCTCGTCCTATCCGCCGGACCTCACGCGCGACGCCGCGAAAGGACTTCGCGCATTCGGAACGCCCTGCCTCCTGCACCAGCCCAAGTATAACCTGTTCGTTCGCAAGCCGGAGGAGGGGCTTTTGGAAACGCTTGCCGCGGAGAGGATCGGCTGCATCGTCTTTTCGCCGCTGGCGCAGGGGTTGCTCACGGATAAATATCTGGGGGGCATACCCGCCGGGTCGCGCGCCTCGAAGGCGCACGGATTCCTGAAACCCGACCAGATCACGCCGGAACGCCTGGACCGGATCCGCCGTCTGAACGATCTCGCCCGGATGCGCGGGCAGACCCTCGCGCAAATGGCCATCGCCTGGGTTCTGCGCCGTTCGGAAGTGACGAGCGCCCTCATCGGGGCGAGCGGCCCCGACCAGGTGGACGCCGCCGTCGGGGCGCTAGAGAATCGGGAATTCAGGCCGGAGGAATTGCGAGCCATCGACGATATTCTTTCCGGACCATAATCTCGGAGGCAATTCGTCGGATGAGGGGGGGGGGGCGTGTTTCGATAGGGGCACGGCGTTCCCCTATCTATGAACGGAGAATTTATGGTTGTGGAGACACTTTTCAATGTCTAGAAAACACTGTTCGGCCGGATGTTATCCTTGGGCAGGTTCTTCCTCGACAATTAGGAAGTATGAACGGACTCATTCGAGTTGGGTTCTTGCGTTGCCGAAAGATTTATCTGCGCGGGAATTGCGTGCGCTTTATCAGAAGCACAAGCCAAAGGAATGGGTACCGTTCGAAGTTGTTGCGGAAATTTTAGATCATCCGAATTGTCCAAGGGATGTGATATCGGATGCCTATAAATATTGCAAGCGAACCCGATTGGGGATCGACGGTTGTCTTTCTACGCTTGGGTGCAGATCGGAATTGACCACGGATCAGATTGCATATTTGGCCTGGAGGTTTTACGGGGAGGATATTTCAGACCACGCCATTGGCAGTCTTGTTTGGAAGTTCAAGCAAGGAGATGCAAAATGCAAGAGGTATCTCTTGGATATTTTAACAATCGATTCAGGCGTTATTCATCGCGAGATCCGGGAATATGTTAAGAAGGCGTTAATAAAACATTCTCGACCAAATTCTACCCTATCAAAGGGAACACTAGCCGAACTCGTGAGGAAAAGGAAGAAGCCGTTCTGGATGTGATGTAGATGACTCTGGTCGTATTTTGATCATTATCCGGTGTTGTGCCGATTGTTGATTCCATCTGCCTTTTGCGTCTCGCGTTTGCTTCCCATTGCCATTCCCCGCCGGGCATGGTAGGATTCCCCGCATGAGATTCCTTCTGGTGGCGATGGGGCTTGTACTTCTCGGGGCGGAGGGGGGGTGCGTGGCGCCCATGCCGGACAATCCGTCCAATCCCTATCCGGAATTGAAAACCTTCGCCATCGCGCCGCTCATGAATCTCACGACCGAGCGGAAACTCGACACCGAGGTTCTCGGGCAGGTGTTCTACACGGAATTCGCCAAGTTCAAGGGGTTCGAACTGGTTTCCCCGGAGGCCGTCCGGAAGGCGATGAGCGACGCCAAAAATCCCCTGGCGGGTCCGGAGGACGCCATCCGCCTCGGGCGCGCCCTCCAGGTGGACGCCGTCGTCGTCGCGGGCATCACGGAATACCATCCCTACCGGCCGCCGCGTCTGGGGCTGGCCATCCAGATCTACCCGACCAAAATGGAAAAGCGGTCCTATCTCGACATCTCGAAACTTTCCCAGGCGGGAAAA
>JAZDJP010000012.1:0-6273 GCA_043803805.1 Planctomycetota bacterium | reverse complement strand
TGCCGGCGAGGAGGATCTGGGGCTCCTCGCCGAGGCCCTGGCCATCCCCTACAATTCCGACGGGACCAACAATCTCACCTACGCCGCGGCCAACGCCCTGGGGAAAATGGGCGGCGCCAAGGCCCGCGACGCGCTCCTCGGCGGCCTGCGCAACCCCACCCCCAAGGTCAAGGTCAACGACCGGGTGAAGGCGTGCATCATCGCCACGCTGAAGGCCTACTTCCCCAGCGACCCCGAGGCGGTGAAGGTCGTCAAGGCCGCGGGGACAAACTAGGAAACTATCTCAAAACCCAGGCGTCGGTTCGAGGCCGATAGTTTCTAAGAGACGGAAGGCCCGACAGGCGTCTGGTTCATGTGCCGGAACTTTCTTTCGTAGTCGACCGCCATGCCAACCGGGAACCCGTCGTATGGAACCAGGACAACATCCACTCCGCCGCCCAGCCTTTCTGCCAGGCGTGGACCCATTCCATTCGAGGGCGGGTAACCGGGTCTCAGTTGCACCTCGAACGTGATCCGGCCGTTGTTCGCCGACATCCAGAATTGTCCTGTTGTTGCCCGGGCCAGCGCAGGATCCGCGTACAAGGCGGAACGGCCCGCCTCCGGCGTAAGCCTCGCGCCACCCGCCGAGATCGTCCTGCCGGCGCGCCCGGACACCGCCACCAGCGGCAGGCGCAACCGGGGCGCGTATGACTCGTAGCCGAAGTCCCGGAGGATGTCGCGCATCTCCCCATGGCTGAACAGGTATCCGCAGTCCCCGGCGTTGTATCGCACCAATGGAATTCGCATCCTCGAGCTCAGCATGGTAAAGACGATTTCGCGTGAACCCTCCGCGGTCGGCGCGAGCTCCACGTGCGTGCGATGGGGATAGTAGTGAAACAGAACGGGCGTAATCTCCGTTTCGCCGAACAGCGCGTGCCGCAGTTTGCCGTCTCTTTCCGCCAGGCGCCGGATCCGAATGGTGTCCCGGGTTTCGTGGAAGATATTCAGGTCCAATTCCGCCACACCCATTGTCGCGCCGACAAGTTTGCTTTCCCCCGGATCATCAGGATCCGCCCCGGTGATCCCCGCCAGGTAGGTCCTCATCGTTTCCGAAAACCAATCTTCCCCCATCACCAGGTGGATCGGAAAATCCTTCCAGCAGACCCCCTGATCCTGACCGTCTTCCACCAGCTTCTTCATAAAGTGCGGATCGCTTACCACAATGAACTGCTCGTAGTACGGCCGGAGTCTCTTGAGAATAGCCAACGCCATGTCGCCGCGAACCGACACGTCCGCGCAGGGTAGCGACGTCGGGATCTTCACGCCCATGGGAACGGCATTGACGATCAGAGTCCGCACATCGCCCACCTGGAATAAATAGTCCAGGGCCGCGTCGATCGCGTCCGCCGAATGCCGCTGGTTCTCCTGCGTATTCACCCCCAGGCTGAATACCCCGGAAAAGCCCGAACTGGCCAGAATGGACTTCACGTCCTTGAGTGATCCGTTCACGCACAGGTCATGCAGTGGCGCATCCTTGAAAATCTGATGCTTGTCCACGACGGGCACGAGTTCCCGAAATCGCTCCGGGCCGGTGACTCGCTTCGGGTCGACACCCCGCTCCTTCAGCAGGTTGCGGTAGAACGGCACTCTCGCGGCCGCCCGCTGAAACGTCAGCACGGCGGCTTCCTCGCTCTTCCGCGTCAGAACGTCCGGGTCCGCTCGCTCCAGAAACCGGTAGCCGCGCCGCCACGCGCGCACCTTCAGACGCCACAGAAGGCGATTGGACCTGGTTATCATGGGTTTCCCGTGTTCAGCGTTGCCAGATCGGCGCCCGTCACCACGCGGTCCAGGTTCTCCCTCCCGTTCAGGAAGGTCCAGAAATTGTCCCAGAATATCCCGCGTATGATCGGCTCCGGCAGCGGCAATCCCTTGATGCATTTCACATACATCCCCAGATCGTGCGCCTCGCCCCGGTACGGCATGGGATAATCCGTGCCGAAAATGTATTTGCCTTCTCCCACCCGTTGCACATTGTCCGGCGTCACCAGTTTCCGGATCCAGGGCGGATAGTCGGAGGTGTCCAGGAACACGCCGGGATTCTTCTCGACCACCATCATGGCCTCGTTGTGCCACAATGTCCCCAGGTGTGTGATCAGAATCCGCAACCGGGGCCAGCGGCACGCCACCTCGTCCAGGAGAATCGGATTGGCGTATTTCAGCCTCGCAAACTTTCCGAAAGGCGTCGTCCCCGTGTGGAACACGATCGGCACGTTCAAACTCACCGCCAACTCATAGATCGGATCCATCTTCGGATCGTCCGGCGAGAAGCCCTGCAGCGGCGGATGAAACTTGAACCCCCGCAAACCGTCCACTTCCACCGCGCGCCGGAGCTCCGTCACCGCCCCCGCGCCGTGGACATCCGACGACGCAAACCCGATGAAACGGTCCGGATGCTCCCGGCACAGCCGGGCCACATGCTCGTTGGAGGCGTACACAATGGGTGCCGCCACCGCATACAGGACCGACTTCTCGATCCCCGCCACGTCCATCTGCCGGAGCAGTTCCTCCGTTTTCAACAACGGCAGGGTCTTCGCCAGCCCCTTCAGCACCGCCACCTCCGCCGGCATGGCGTCCCCCGGTCTCAGTTCCAGCATGTGAACATGCGCGTTGATGATTTTCATGACGAATCCTTTCCGTCCGCCGTATGGAGCGCCCGGTGTTCGTAGGGATCGTACAACGCCCACGCCGGCGCCCGGGCCACCCGGCCACGCCCGAGCAACACCTTGATCGTTTCCGTCGCCACCAGAACCGACGCCAGCCACACCATCGGCGCGAACGACCGGAGCGGCAGACTCCCGTCACTCATCGCCGCCCGAACCTCCGGCGGATAATACCCGGCCACACCCGGTATTCTCCCCAGGCTCGCCAGCACGAGCTTATCCAGCATCGCCAGTTCCTTCTCCGATATGCCGGCCAGCGGCCGGCTCAACGTTGGCAGATCGTACAATTCCTCAAGAGACGGAGTTCCCGAGTCGATAACGCGGACATTTCCATAGGGTATGGCCCACCCCTCCACCGCGGGGATTCCCCGCGCGCGCGCCGCGCGCATGGCGGCGATGCAGGGCGCCACCGTGTCAATCCCCAGAACGATCGCATCGGCGCCGCTCACCACGTCGTCCGCGTTGTCTTCGCTGACCGTGTCGTAGACGTCCACTTTCAACCCGGGATTGATGCCCAACAGAAACTCCCTGGCGACCTCCGTCTTCTTCCGCCCCACGGTGTGGGCGTAGGCAAAGATCTGGCGGTTCAGGTTCGACACCTCAAAAACATCGCGGTCCACGATCTTCAACCGGCCCACGCCGGCGCGCGCCAACAGCTCGGCGACGACTCCCCCGATCCCGCCCATCCCCAACACCGCCACCACCGACCCGCGAAGCCGGCGCTGTTCCTTCTCCGTGATCAGGCCGATATTCCGACTCGTCATCGCCTCGTATGTGATCGTGGTCGTCATCGTCCGGCGCCTCCCATTCGCTCCGCCGACCCCGCTGTGGCGTGAGGTTCTCCCGTCGGGGTTGCCCGGCCATGATAAATCAATTTGGGGCAGGATGGAAGATGGATTTCGCGCGCAAGGTTTATGGATGTTGCGGATAAGGGGTCTATAATGCGCGTCATGTCTTCGACGGTCCCGGATACGATTGAAGTTCTTTTGAAGGAGGGCGCGCCGTGACGGACGCCATCCGACCCCCCCGGATCATCGTCGTCGGCGCCGGCGCCGCGGGGCTCGCCGCGGCGTACCGGATGAGCGAGGCGGGGCTGGATGTGCGGGTGCTGGAGGAGGCGGACCGGCCCGGCGGGGTCATCGCCTCGGTGCGCCAGGGGGAGTGGCTCCTGGAACTGGGCCCCAATTCCTTCCGCGGCATGCCGGCCTTTTACGATCTTGCGGCGGAGGTCGTCCCGCCGGGATCGCTTCTCGCCGCGCCCGTCCGAAAGCACCCGCGGTTTATTTTCAGCGGAACGCGGATGCACAACGTCCCGATGAATCCGGCGGCGTTTCTCGCGTCGCCGCTCCTGACATGGAAGGCGAAATTCCGGCTCCTCCGCGAGCCGTTCCTGGGCGCGCGTCCCCCGGCGGACGAATCCCTGGCGGATTTCACCCGCCGCCATCTCGGGCCGGAATTCCTGGAAAAATTAATCGGCCCGTTCGTGTCGGGTGTCTACGCGGGCGACCCGGAGCAATTGAGCGTCCGGGCGGCGTTCCCGGCGATCCACGAATTTGCCGCGGGGGGAAGCGTCGTGCGCGGAGCGGTCCGAAAACTGTTTTCCGGCCGCGCGGGCCGGCCCCGGCCGGGGGGGCCGCGGCGTCCCTCCGCGATGGTTTCGTTCCGGGAGGGGCTTTCGGAATTCCCGGCACGCCTGGCGGCGGCGCTGGGAAGCGCGGTCGAATGCGGCGTCCGGGTCCGTTCGGTCGAGCCCGTACGCGGCGCCGACGGCCGATGCCGATGGCGGGTCCGCGTCGGGGGACAGCGCGGCGAGACCGCGCACGAGGCCGATGGGCTGGTGATCGCCGTCCCGGCGTGGGAGGCCGCGCGGCTTCTGGGCGGGTTCCTTCCCGAATCGAAATTTCTCGCCGGACTCCCGGTCTCTCCGGTCGCGGTGGTGCACGTCGGGGTGTCGTTGTCATCCTTGAAATTTTCCCCGCGCGGCTTCGGATTCCTCGCGGTGAAGAATCGGGGGATCCGCGCCCTGGGGGTGTTGTTTTCAAGCGCGATGTATCCGGGCCGCGCCCCCGCGGGCCATGCGCTCCTCACGATGTTCTACGGCGGGGCGACGGATACCGGCGCCCTGGCATTGTCCGATGACGAGATCCGGGAGACGGTCCGGCGGGACCTCGCCGCGACGATGGGATTTTCCGGGGAGATGGCGTTGTTCCGGGTGACCCGCCACGACCGGGCGATTCCGTCGTACCCGCTCGGCCACGCGGCGCGTGCGGCAGAACTAGTTGCGGCGGTGGGACGCTCGCCGGCGCCGCTCGCGCTCGCGGGGAACCACCTCGGGGGCATTTCCGTGCCGGACGTCATCCGCGCCGGGGAGGCCGCCGCGCGGGCCGTGACGGCCGCGGTGAAGCCGGGGCGGGTGGTAACGGGATTGCTGACCTACGGGGAGCCGCCGGACGGGTTTTGGATGTCGCACGCGCGCTACCTCGGCCGGCTCTTCCGGGGGGTGACCCGGCGGACGGGGGGGATGCCGGCGGCGGTCATTCCGTACGCGGCGGCGCGCGGGGCATGGACGCGGGCGCGGGCGTGGCGGCGGGAGAACTACCGGTCACCGCTCGAGGCCGTTACGGCGGAGACGGCGCGACGCCTGGCGTGGGAACTGAACGCCCGCGACGGCGCCCGGAGGCACGAGGTGCGATCCCTGTACGAATTCCGCGCCCCGGATCTCGCCGCGGCGCTCGCCGGGATGGCCGGGGATCCGCCGTCGGAACTCCGGCTCGTCCCGATGTACGTCGCGGATTCCGATTTCACCGACGGAATTTCCCGGCGGCGCGTGGCGGCGTGGGAGCGGCGGCATGGGGCCTCCCGGCCGGTCCCGCGGTGGGTTTCCGATTTCCGCGGAGAGGCCCTGGCGGATGTCATGGCCCGGTTCGTCCGGGAGCGCCTGGCGGGAGAGCCGGAGGCCGCGCGGCGGAAGATGATGCTGCTCCTGGCCGGGCACGGCACGCCCGATCCGGCGCCGGCGGGCGTTGACAACGGACTTGCGGCGACAATGGCCCTGTACGAAGCGATCCGGGAAAAACTTGCCCCGGAATTCGGCGCCGTCGGCATCGGCTGGCTGAACCACTCCCGCGGCGGCCCCTGGACGGCGCCGTCCCTCCGGGAGGCCGCGGACGTCGCGGCGCGAAACGGCGCCCGTCGGATCGTCGTGTTTCCGTTCGGGTTTCTCGCGGATTCGAGCGAGTCCGGGTTGGATGCCGAAATCGCCCTGCGGGATATTCCCGGCGTCGAGGTCCGTTTCCTCCCCTGCCTCAACGCCGACCCGGCGCTCGTGCGGCTCCTGGCGGATGCCGTTCTCGCCGCGGCGCGGGCGCCCGTGTAAGCGCCTATCCGGATTCACTGCTGTCCGGTCATTACTCGAATAACACCAACTGGTTAACGGAGTCGCCGTTCACGATCTTGGAAACAGTATCCGCAAATGCTTGCAAGATCGGGGTTTTCAGAAATACCGAGACACTGACGACCTGCAAAATTGTGTAGAGGCTTTGCTCCAATCGGAGTTCTTTCTTCACGATGGCCA
>JAZDJP010000011.1:0-13145 GCA_043803805.1 Planctomycetota bacterium | reverse complement strand
GATCGCGTGTCGAAGACATACCCGGGCGGCGTCCAGGCCGTCCGGGAACTGACGCTTTCCATCCGCGACCGGGAACTCGTCGTCCTCGTCGGCCCCTCCGGCTGCGGCAAAACCACCTCCCTCCGGATGATCGCGGGGCTGGAGGAACCCGACACCGGCGTCATTTCCATCGAAGGCCGGCCCGTGAACGGCGTCCCCCCGAAGGATCGCAACATCGCCATGGTTTTCCAGAATTACGCCCTCTACCCCCACATGACCGTCTTCCGGAACATGGCGTTCGGCCTCGAACTCCGGAAGACCCCCCGGGAGGAAATCCGCCGGCGGGTGGAGGCGACGGCGGAGGCCCTCGGGCTCACGAACCTTCTCGACCGCCGGCCCCGGGCCCTTTCGGGCGGCCAGCGCCAGCGGGTGGCCCTGGGACGGGCCATGGTCCGGGAGCCGAAGGTGTTTCTCCTCGACGAGCCGCTCTCGAACCTGGACGCGAAACTGCGCGTGGAGATGCGGGCGGAACTAAAACGCCTCCACCAAAGGCTTTCGGCCACCCTTGTATACGTCACCCACGATCAGGCGGAGGCGATGACCCTGGGGGACCGCATCGCGGTGATGAACGGCGGACGCCTCGAACAATACGCCGACCCCCTCACGGTGTACCGCCGCCCGGCCAACCGTTTCGTGGCGACGTTCCTGGGAACCCCGCCCATGAACATTCTCCCCGGCCGCGTCGTTTCCGAAAACGGGGGATGGCGGTTCGCGGGAGACGGGATTTCCGTCCGCATCCCCCCCGCCGCGGAGGCCGCCGCCCGCGCCGGCGGGCTCGCGGATCTCGGGGTCCGGCCGGAGAACATCCGGATTTCCCCCGCCGGAAGCGTCCCGTCCCCGGACACCGCCGGCACGGCCCGCGTGGATGTCGTGGAGCCGCTCGGAGACGCACTCCTGGTCCACCTCGCGGCGGGCCCGAACCGCCTCGTGGCCAAGGTCCCGCCGACACTCCCCCTTTCCGCCAATACGCCCGTTTCGATCGCCTTCGACACCGATCTCCTCCACCTCTTCGATCCCGCCGACGGCACGCGTCTGACCGGCATGAACGACGATTGACAAGCCCGCGCGTACCGTGTGTAATAGGCGGCTCGCGAAGGGAATAGGTGAGAAGTGCTGAGTACGAAGTGCTGAGTGCTGAGGGGGAATGAAATGCCGACCCTCCTTCGCCCAAGGGGCTCCGGAGGGCCCTGCGAAGCCTCTTGGCAAAGCAGGGATGCCGAGTTCCGAATGTCGAAGGATGAGCCAGTACTTCGCTCATGGTTCGACAGGCTCACCATGAGCGGCATTGAAGATTCGGCCTGTTTGATTCCGGCTATGCCGGGTTGGAGGAATGCCCATGCCGCAAAAGACCATGAAGGCCATCATCAAGCGCAACGCCGGGCCGGGCTTCGAATTCGGCCGTTGGCCCGTCCCGAAGCCGGGTCCGGGAGAGATCCTCGTCAAAGTAAAAATGGTCGGCATCTGCGGGACGGACGTCCACATCTACGACTGGGACGCCTGGAGCCAGCGGCGCATCAAGCCGCCGCTCGTGGGCGGCCATGAATTCATGGGCACCGTGGCGGCCACCGGCCCCGGCATCACCGCCGTGAAGATTGGCGACCGTGTGTCCGCCGAGGGGCACATCGGCTGCGGCATCTGCGCCTGCTGCCGCACGGGCAACGGCCACATCTGCGACCGCGTGGACATCATCGGAATTGACGTGAACGGCTGCTTTGCCGAGTACGTGGTCATGCCCCAGACGAACATCTGGAAGATGGACCCGCGCATCCCGGACAAGGTGGCCGCGCTCCACGACCCCCTGGGGAATGCCGTCCACGCCGTCATGACGGCGGGCGTCTCGGCGAGTTCCGTCCTCGTCATGGGCACCGGCCCCATCGGGCTCTACGCCTGCACGGTGGCGCGGGCGGCCGGGGCGTCGCTCGTCATCGCCGTGGATCCCAACCCGATGCGCCTCGCCCTCGCGAAAAAGGTTGGCGCCGACGTGTGCCTCGACCCGGCGAAGGACAACATCGTCGCGGAGGTGAAAAAGCTGACCCACGGCGAAGGTCCCGATGTCCTGCTCGAAATGTCCGGGAAAGCCCCCGCCATCCGCCTGGGCCTCTCCCTCGTCCGGAACGGCGGTCGGGTGTCTCTCATGGGCATCCCGGCGGAGGAAGTTTCGCTCAATCTGCCCGAACTCATTATCTTCAAGGGAATCACCCTGTTCGGCATCAACGGCCGGCGGATGTTCGACACCTGGTACCAGTGCGAGCGGTTCCTCACCCAAGGGAAACTCAACGTGGACCCGATCGTCACCCATGAATTCAAATTGGAGGAGTTCGAGAAGGGATTCGCCCTGATCCACCAGGGGAAGGCCGCGAAGGTCATCCTCCATGTGGCGAAATAGATTATGAAGCGACTCGACGACATCCTGCGCGGGCAGGTGGAGGCGCTCGGGAATGCCGGGACCCTCAAGGTCCTGCGGCATTTGACGGGCCCGATGGACGCCGAGGTCCCCATGGAGGGGCACGGGAACGTCCTCGTGCTTTCCTCGAATAATTACCTGGGCCTGGCCAACCACCCGGAGGTCATCGCGGCCGGGATCGCGGGCCTGAAAAAATACGGCGCCGGCACCGCGTCGGTGCGGTTCATCTGCGGGACGCTGGACGTCCACCGGGAACTGGAGGCGAAGATCGCCGGGTTCCTCGGCACGGAGGCCGCCCTCACCTACGTCTCCTGCTGGAACGCCAACGAGGGGGTGATCCCGACGCTCGCCCTGGAGAATTCCCTCATCCTCTCGGACGAATTGAACCACGCGAGCATCATTGACGCCGGGCGCCTGGCGGGAAAGACCGTGACGCGCCAGGTCTACCGCCACAGCGACATGGCGGATCTCGAAACGAAACTCCGCGGATGCCCGGCGGACGTTTTGAACCTCGTCGTCACGGACGGCGTCTTCAGCATGGAAGGCGATCTCGCGCGCCTCCCGGAGATCATCCCCCTCGCGGCGAAATACCACGCCGCCGTCATCCTGGACGACTCCCACGGCATCGGCGTCCTCGGGAAGACGGGCCGGGGGACGGCGGAGCACTTCGGCCTTCACGGGAAGGTGGACGTCATCACGGGGACTCTGGGAAAATCCCTCGGCGGCGCGGCCGGTGGTTTCGTCGCCGCCTCGCGGCCGGTCGTGGATTTCCTCGTCCAGAGGTCCCGCCCGCAACTCTTCTCCAACGCCCTGCCGGCGACGGTGGCCGCGAGCGCCCTCGCGGCGGTCGGGGTCCTCGAACGGGAGCCGGAACGCGTCCGGCGACTTCACGAAAGCGTTTGTTACTTCCGGGACGCCCTGAAACGGATGGGGTACACCCCGCTCGAAGGCGAATCCGCCATCATTCCCATCATCGTCGGCGAAACCGCCACGGCCATCCGCGTCTCGGACCAACTTCTCAAAAAGGGTGTCTTCGTGACCGGCTTCGGCTTCCCGGTGGTCCCGGAGGGGAAGGCGCGCCTCAGGGTCCAGATTTCCGCGGCGCATGAACGGCGGCATCTCGACCGGGCGCTCGCGGCGTTTGCGGAGGTCCGGAATGACGCCTGTAAAATATCCTGAAGGAAGACGTTCCTCATCGTCGCCAACCCCGGGAGATTCCGTATGAGAAGGCTCGCATGGCTCGTCGCGTTCCTGCTGGCTTCGGCGGCTGGGGTGGCGGTCGCCGGAGATGAAGAGCGGATCATCACGCTGGAGAGCGGCGAGTACGCCACGGCGGCAGCGGCGCAGGCGGTGTGGCGCCCGATCGAAAAAGGAACACCGCCGGTTGAGGTGGCCGACGGGGAAGGCCCGCACCTCCTCAAGCTGCCCTGCAACTTCGCCTCCAACGGAAACTGGCGGGTGGGGTGGGATCGCCAGGGGCAGTGGGACCTGTCCCCCTGCCAGACGATCGAGATGGAAACCATCGCCGACCGCGACAAGCCGGCGGGCATGATTCTCTATTTCCACAGCGGCGGAGGCTGGTACGGCTGCAGCTTCGCGGTGCCGCCCGGCCGGCAGACCACCGGGCTGCCCCGCAAGAATTTCCGCCTGGAAGGCAGCCCCGCGGGCTGGGACAAGGTCGACGTGATCCGCCTGGCGATAACCAACGACGAGGGCGAGGACCGGGCCATCCTGGTCGGCCGTCTTGGCGGAGTGGCGCTGCCGGCCCGGGTGGCCGTTTACCGGAACGACGGCGGGATTCACGAGGAGGGCAGCGTGCCGGAGTACGTCCGGCAGATGGCAGACGCGTTGGACCGCGTGGGCGTGGCTTACGAGATCATCGGCGACGCGGAGGCGGCGGGCGGCCGGCTGAACGGCAAGACGCTGGCGATCCTGCCGCTGAATCCTGTGCTCGACAAGGCCGCCGCCGCGGCGGTCGAGAAGTTCGCGGCCGACGGCGGCAAATTGCTGGTCTGCTACCGGCTGCCGGCCCCCCTGGACAAGCTGCTCGGCGTGACCGACCGCGGCGCGCTACAGGGGCCGGAGGCGCTCAACTCCTTCGCCTTCCGCCCCGCGGCCGGCGGGCCCGAATTGAAGGTGGGCCAGGAAAGCTGGTGGGCCCGGCGGATCGCGCCGGCCGAGGGAACCCAGGTCCGCGCCTTCTGGATCGACCGGCAGGGCAGGGTTTCGACCGAGCCGGCGGTGACCCGCAACGCCAACGGCTTCTTCATTGGCCACGTGCTCACGCCGGCGGACCAGGCGGCCAAGGACCGACTGCTTCTGGCCATGCTCGGCGAGCTCTGGCCGGAGATGTGGCCGAAGACCTACGCGGGCCGGCAGAATCGGTTCGGCGCGCTGGCGGGCTTCAAGAACGCCGCGCAATTGCTGGAGGCGGCGCGGGCCGGCGCCCGACGCGGCGACCGGCAAGCCGGGATCGAGGCGCTTCTCCAGTCGTCCGGGAGGCTGCGCGGCGAGGCGGAGGCGGCGGCCAGGGAGGGCAACTTCGCCTCCGCGACCGACCTGCTCGGCCGCTCGCAGGACGCCTTGCTTCGGGCCTACGCGACCGGGGTGCCGGGTGCGGCCGGCGAGTTCCGCGGCGTCTGGTGCCACGACCCGGCGGGCGTCGCCGGCCTGAGCTGGGACCAGGCGATGAAGCGGCTGGCCGACGCGGGCTTCAACGCGGTGTTCCCGAACATGCTTTGGGGCGGGGCCAGCGCCGGGACCAGCCGGCTCCTGCCGCGCGCCAGGGATCTCAACCGCGACCTGCTGGCCGAGTGCGTGGCCGCCGGCAAAAAGCACGGAGTGGCCGTTCACGTCTGGAAGGTCAACTGGAACCTCTGGCCGCTCGCACCGGAGGCATTCCGGCAGGAGATGCTCAAGGCTGGCCGGCTGCAGGCCGACCGCCAGGGCAAGACCATTGACTGGCTCTGCCCCTCGCACCCGGACAACCAGAAACTGGAACTGGAGTCGCTGCTGGAGGTCGTCCGCAACTACGAGGTGGCCGGCATTCATCTCGATTACATCCGCTATCCGGGCCTGGAGGGCTGCTACTGCGCCGGCTGCCGCCAGCGTTTCGAGGACGGCTTGGGGGCCAAGGTCGGGAACTGGCCGGGCGACGTGACCGACGGTGCGCTGCGCGACAAATACCTGCAGTTCCGTCGGGACCAGATCACCCGGCTGGTCACGACCGTGAGCGAGGAGACGCACAAGCTCCGGCCGGGGGTCAAGATCTCCGCCGCCGTCTTCCCGCACTGGCCCAGCGCCCGCAACCACGTGGGCCAGGACTGGAAGCTGTGGGTCGAGAAGGGCTGGCTCGATTTCGTCTGCCCCATGCAGTACACCGAAAGCGCGGCGATGTTCGAGGCCCGCACGCGGCAGTCCGGCCAGTGGGTGGCCGGGCGGATTCCGCTGATGCCGGGCATCGGCGCGACCCTCGGCCAGTCGCCGGACGAGACCCTCGAACAGGTGCTGATCGCGCGGCGCCAGAAATGCGCCGGCTTCGTCCTCTTCAACTACGACCGGCAGTTGGCAGCGGCGCTTGACCTGCTTCAACTCGGCGCCACCGGCGAAAAAACCAGACTTTCCGACTAAAACGCGCTCACGGAAGGAATCGCCGCATACTGTTCCATGACCCGGCGACTCAATCTACTTCTTCGCTGGCGCAGACCAGATGGATTTGCCATTCTCGTCGTTCAAAATCAACTCCGGACCTTCTTTCGTAACAATCAGCACGACACGTTCTTTTTGGTTCTCGTCTCGAAAATACAGAAACGGTTGATTCTTATCCACCCCCAACATTTCACGACGAACTCCCTTTTCGTCAGACAAGTTTAACGCTGGTCCATACTTCGTTACCGCCAGATCAACTCGAATATTGCCTTTCTCATCTGACAGGTTGATACTGGATCCAAATTTGTCTACATTCAGCAATATACCGGATTTTGAGTTGTTACCATACAAACATATGCTTGGCTCATTCTGAATCATCGCAATAATGGCACCGGCTTTCCCGGCTCCATCGAACAGAATCATACTTGGCCCACCTTCCTTATCCAACGTCATCGAGGCACGTGTGTTACCATTTATATCCTCCAAAACAAATCCGTTGGCGCGGACAATCTTTTCTTCCTTACCACCTCCCTCCGCCGCTTGCGCCGTGCTGAGGCCGTGACGCAAGCCCCCAGCGCCCAGCAACCACCATCCCCCGACAGCCACCCCCACGGCGACCAGAAGCCAACGATTGAAACGCTTCACGCAGGCCAGTTGCCGTTCCAGATTTTCCAAACGTTGCTCCGTCGTCATTGTTTCCCCTCCTATTTCGTTCCGCCGCTCATGGTGAGCCCGTCGAACCATGAGCACCGGTTCATCCTTCGACAGGCTCAGGATGAACGGGCTTATCAATTCGCGAATTGTTCTAATTCGACATTCGGAACTCGGCATCCCTGCTTTGCCAAGAGGCTTCGCAGGGCCCTCCGGAGCCCCTTGGGCGAAGGAGGGTCGGAATTTCATCCGACTCCGAATCCTCTCTTTCCTCGACTCTCAGACTCCAAGACTCCCAGACTCCAAGACTTCCCTATTCCACCGCCCTCAAATGCAGCAGAACGATTCCCTTCTCCGGCACCTGGACGTTGTCGAAAACCTTGTCCACCCCGAGGGGGGCGTCGTTTTCGCCCAGAAGCCGCACGGCCACCGAATACGTCCCCACCGGAAGGGAAACGCGCGCCACCTGAAGGTCCCGCGGCAGGGTCTGCCAGCTCCGGAGGTCCGGCTGTTCCAGCGCGTAAAAGACAATCCGCGATAACAACGCCCAGTCCTTGCCGGCGTGATCCTCGATCTGGTGCGCCGCGACTTCCTTCGCCGCGATGATGGCCAGGCGTTTGGCCAGAATCTTCCCGACCCGTTCGTCCAGACTCTTCTTCGCCATGGCATCCAGGTCGGCCAGAGGCCAGGACCGCCCCTTCGACTCCCCCTTCACCAGAATCTCGGCGGCGCGGGCCCGTGTCGGCCGGGAGACGAACCGGGGGATGATGAACACGACCTCGTTCGGCTTCTTCACGGGCGCCAGCCCCAGTTCGATGAGGCACAGAATCTCCCCGCCGGGCGCCGGCGCGGGGGGATCCGCCTTGAACTCCTTTTTCCACTGATCGAGTTCATCCGTGAAGTTGAGCCCGGCCGCCAGGCGCAGCAGATCCGCCTTCACCTGGGGGAAGTTCTTGTCGAGCTCCCGCACCTTCTTGTAGTCCACGTAGGCGTCGTTGGCGCCCCCCATGATTTCATACAGGACGCCGGAGAGGTAGACGGCGAAGGCATTCTGGCGATAGTCGGTGCCGCGTTTCCGGGCGTATTCGCGGAGTTTGATGTCAATCCGGCGGCACTCCACGAGGGCGTCCTCGTTCTTCCCGAGCATGGCGTAATTGATGGCCGCGAGGGTGGGAATGAGGACGCGCTCAAAATCCTCCCCGCGGTAGGCGGAGAATTTTTCGTTGGTGAGGATGGTCCCGGCCTGCTCCGAGATGCGGATGATGTCGAGTTTGTCCGCCTCGTCGGCGGCCGGGAGAAGGCAGGCGTTCGATTCCGCGTAGCGCCCCGCCGCGTGGAGCATCATCCCCCGGTTCATGAGGAAGAGGAGCCGGTCCTTGCCCTTCGTGTCAGGACCGACCTTCGGATCGAGGACGGTGGCGGCCTCCGCGAAACGCCCCTGGGTGTAGAGGGTGCGGGAACGGTCATCCCGCGCGGCGAGGCTGCAGCCGCCGGCGGCGAGAACCCCCGCGATGAAAAAAAACGCGTGGAACGGACGGAGTATCACCGGGACACCGCGTTGCACCGTCGGGCGGGCGGCCTACATCCCCACCTTCGCCCGCTTGGTGTATTTCTTGATCTCATCGTCCGCCTGCCAGACGATCTCGTTCTTCTCGATGTCCGTGAGTTTCAGCGTGATCATGTAGAACTGGACCTTCTGCTTGTTGCCCGCATGGGTGTCGGACAGGATCTCCCCGCGCAGAAAATAATCCGCCCCGGTCTGCTTGCCCGGACCCTTGACGGTCTTGGGGTCCACGGCGCCGCCGGCGTTGTACTCGTATTCCTTGGCGACGTCCGCGCGGGCCGTCTCGTCCACCACGCGCACCTTCCCCCCCTGCATGAGGGCGGTGATGATCTTGTCGGTGATGCCCTTCGTGCTGATGTGCTCGCTCGTCTTGTTGTCCAGGCGGTTCACCATAACGACCGGCTTCTTGTCCGGATGCTCCTTCGCCATGAACTGAAGGATGGAATCCGCCATCTTCCCGGCGAATTGCTTCAAATCCGTGTCGTTGAACTTGTCATCCACCAGGACCACCCGGTCCGGGTCCTCGTAGGACGTCTGGGGCTGACAGCCGGCCAGCATCGCCACGACCAAACCCGTCCCCACCATCGCCACAAGAAGCGTCCTCATGATTCTCCCCCCTTTATGGATCCGTTCCGCCACCCGGCAACCGAGAGGCATTATACCGTGTCAGGCGGGGCAAGTGAAGACTGAGATATCGGAATGAGTTCGGGAGTTCATGAGTTCGAGAGTTCGGAAATCGATGCCCCCCCCTATAATCGGCTACTCCTGATTTTCTTTTTGTTTTTCTTCCGCGATTCCCTTTTTGGAATTATCCAACGCCCTTGAGATTTTGAAGTTCGGGAAATTCCAATAAAAAAATCGCCACAAAAAGATGGTTAGCACAGCTATAAAAAATACAAGCCATGGGATAGAACCTTGAAACAACACAAACCAAATCCAATCCTTGAAAGTCACTTCCGAGTCGGCTTCAAGGTACGCGGAGATGATCAAACCAATCGAAAATGCAGCCATAGTCAAAACCGATAAATATAGGCCAAAGCGCAGGAAATCTTTTCGCGAGTTGATTTTCACGGACGCCCCCTTCACTTCCCGTATTTCGCCCGCCTCTCGCGCACCTGGAATCCGATCGGCTTGGCCGGGGATTCCGGCGGAGTCATGAGTTGCCGGATGGCGTCAAAAACCACCCGGAACCGGGCGTCATGTTTCTTTTCCAAGTCCTCCAGTTTCCGGGCGAGGTCGGCATGGGTCGCCAAGAGCGCCCGCAGATGAACGAACGCGCGCATGATCGCGATATTGACATGAATGGCGCGCGGACTGTTCAGGATGCTGGAGAGCATCGCCACACCCTGTTCCGTGAAAACCATGGGCGCGTGGCGCAACCCCATGCGGTCGGAATTGGAGGTCACAAACTGTGACCTCCAATTCATAAACTCTTTGTGATCAAGCACAAACATGAAGTCGCCCGGGAAGCGATCGGCATGCCGCTTGACCGCCTGCTTAAGCGCCTTGGTCGGGACCTCGTAAAGCGACGCCAGATCGCGGTCGAGCATTACCTTCTGCCCTCGGACCAGGCAGATCGTCTTCTGAATCCGTTCCATGAGAATCATCCTGTCGGTCATGGATTCACCGTAATCACCATATCAATCTTCTTCAATCCATCCAATTTCCCCACCTCCGCCTTTTCCGCCCGTTTCCCGTTGATCGTCACCCCGGCAAGGATGGATTCACCTGTGCCTTTTCTGCGATTCCTGACCCCGCTCTTCGACTCCGCGACTCGGTGACTCGCCGACTCGCCGACTTCCCGTTCAGGGCGGATTTCCACCCGGAGGGGAATCACACGATACCCGCCGCCCGGCTTCGCCACATGGATCAACCGCCGGAACACGAGCCGCCCGCCGAGGGACGCGGGAAGGCGGGGCTTCACGCACACGGCCGGCCGGCGGTCGTCGTGCAACGACAGGGTGACACCGGGAACCGCCTCGAACAAATCCACGATCCAGTCCGTCGAGCCGGAAAGCCCGAAGTACATCCCCTTCCCGTAATGCGGGTCGGCACTATCGGAGGCGTAACTCGTCGCGGGCATCTCGAAAGGCCCGGCCAGCGTCTCGTCCCGCATGGCCGATACCATTTTCTTGAACTGGCCCCAGGCGCGATCCGCCTCGCCCGGCACGGTCATCCGGACCCGGTGCATCATGACCTGGGCGTGGTGGTATTCCCCGTTTTCGGCGCAACCGGCGGGGAGCACCCCCATCCGCCCGACGAGCGCGAGAGCATCCGGACTGTTGGCGATCGCGGTGGAATACAGTTTCAATCCAAGGCGCTCATCGAATAACAAACTATCCGTCGCGGCCAGAAGCTCCCGGACGCGACGCGGGGCGTCCGGGACGGCCGGAAGCCAGTCCCGTTCGACCAGAAGCGTCCGGAGCCCGTAGGCCTGCGCGGTGAGATCCCGCCGCGCCGCCCCGTCGAAATCCGTCCCCCGGAGCGACCCGAGGGTGTACCCGACCTCCCCTTTTTTATAATTCGGCCGGGAGCCGTCCCGGTGGAATTCGTGGACGCAGGCGACGAAACCGGCCGGCACGCCATTTCCTTCCTCCCAGGCCACACGAAGGATATTCTGCCGCAGGCGTCCCGCCAACATTTTTAGCGCCGCCATACGCCGCCCAACGCCGGGAATTTTCAACGCCGCGGCCACCCGGGGGCAATCGAACAAATCCGCCGTTTCCGCGAGGCACTCGAACACATGACAGGACAGCCGCACCTGGGCCCCACGCCCCTTTCCGCGCGTCGCGGCGTCCCCCACCGGGGAGGTCCCGAACATGTCCACGGGATCGCACCAGTCCCCGTACATCACCTGCGCCAGGCCATAGGGGGAATCGGCGATGTGCCGGCCGAAACATTCCAGCGCCTCGAGCGCCGCCTCCGCGATCGTGAGCGTCCGATCGGTCCCGACGATGCCCGACCGTTCGGGATGCTCCGGGTCGGTGAGGCGCACCGTTCCCACCGTTTCATTCAGAATCGAAACATCCCCCGTCTCGCGGACGTACCGCGCGAGGGCGTTCAGGAGCCAGAGCGGGCTGTCGGCGTAAGGCCGGTTGTCGTTCATCACCGACTCCGACCGGTCGCGCCAACAACTCGGATACTGCCGGGGAATCATGCCGTGGAGTTTTTCGACCAATGACAACGGCTTCCCGAATCGGTGTCCCGGGGGAACGGTCACATACAGAAAGGAAAAGACATGGACGAGATCGCCGCGGACCCGACCCGGGTCCTCCCGCAGTTTCGGCCACATGTCCTGGCCGCGGTCGCGCGTCCCGAGTTCGATCCCGTCGGCCAGGCGCGCCCCGTGAGCCCGGCAGTTTTCATACAGCTCCGCCACCCCCGTCCAGACGGAACGGGCGTACTCCGTCATGACGGGTTCACCCGGCATCTCGAGCGAAAACGCCGGCGGCGGCGGGGCCTTCCGCGCGGCAAGCGACGCCGCGCGGGCCGCGCCGGGGGTCGCCCGTGTCAGGACTTTTGCCGCGGCGAGAAACGCCTTCTCCACCCGCGGGTAGTCCGGGAACCGGCAGGAGGACATCGTCCGGAACCGTTCCACGACCGGCCGGCGCGTCACGTACAGAATCTCCTGGCGGAGGATGGCGGTTTTCCCGGCGGGGATATCCACGGCGAAACGGCTGGCGGTGATGGTGGCGATGGAAAACCGGTTGAGCCGCCGCCCGGCCCCGGGCCGGAGCCGTCCGGCCCGCACCGCCTCCGGCATGGCGGAAACGGCTGCGCTGTCCCCCACGAATGACGTAAAATCGCAGGTGTCCTCCACGGGACGAATCCCGCCGGCCACGTCGGAAGCCACCCGTTTGATCTGCAAACAATCGCTGTAGGGCACCGTGGCCGCGACGACGAAATCCGCCGGGCCGACGGGCATCCCCCGGTCGTACCAGATCTCCTTGTTGTAGACGAACCTCTGGGCGCCGCGGAGGTTGAAGAAGGCCCACAGATTTCCGCAAAGGGCCCGCCGGCCGTCGTTCCAGAGGAATAATTCCCGGAGGAGGGCCGGGCCGGTCGGGGTTTCGACCAGGGAAAATTTCACCGCCGTGGAGAATGCCGCCCCGCCGAACCGGAATTCCGCGCCGAACCACATGGCCCGTTCCGGGTCGCCGAGTTTCACCACGCGCCGGCGCACCGGATCAGAATTCACGCCGAGGCGGGGGTTGACGAGCGCCGCGATCCGCCGCGGGTTTCCCCCGATGTCCAGCCAGAGCCCCCCCGACGGGACGCCCGTCTCGCGTTTTTCAGCGGGGTCGAAATGGCCGTCCAGGACGCGAACCTCCATCCCGAGGGGGTCCCGGACCTCGAACGCGATTGACCCGTTGGATTGGAACGCCGCCTTGGCCGGCCCCGCCGTTGCCACCAGGACCGAGGGGCATCCGTCGGGATGGCGTTCGTAAATCACCTCCCCGGCCGGGCCGTACCCGCCGAGGGTGTTAACACGGTGGACCACCGGGAGGGAAAGAATTTCCGCGGCGCGGCGAACAAAAACAAGTGCTGAGGGCTTAGACTTGAGTGCTGAGTGCTGAAACTTGAGTGCTGAGTGCTGAGTGCTGAGTGCTGAGTTAGGAGTCATGATCCTCATTTCCGGAAATCGTGGCTTGCGAATTGCTTCTACGCGTCTCAACACACTCTTTCGATGTCATCCGATATCACTGCTGTCCGGTCATTACTCGAATAACACCAACTGGTTAGCGGAGTCGCCGTTCACGATCTTGGAAACAGTATCCGCAAATGCTTGCAAGATCGGGGTTTTCAGAAATACCGAGACACTGACGACCTGCAAAATTG
>JAZDJP010000010.1:0-119160 GCA_043803805.1 Planctomycetota bacterium | reverse complement strand
GAGGACCTGGTCGCGGAAACGCCGCTCCTCGATGGCGCCGGTCTTGAGAAGAAGACGGTCCGCGAGCGTGCTCTTCCCATGGTCCACGTGGGCGATGATGCAGAAGTTGCGGATGTTGTGCGTGGTGTCTGACGCCATGTGCCCTGAGCCGATGAACCCGGGTCGCCGTTCAACAATAAATGCTTCATTCGGAACGGCGATGCATCCCCTCCGTCATCACCGCAAACCGGGAACGGGGAATGATATCCGAAAAACCGGGGGGAGGCAATCAGCGTTTTGAGCTCGGAGAAATTCCCCCTCCTGAACATTGATTGGGTGCTGGGCGTTAAAATCCGGATCTTGATTTCGTGGGGCTGATGGAGCGTGGTCCACGTGTAATCCACACTATTTTCCCCAAAAGTCAACGACCTCAAAATTTACAGGACCTTCTTTCTCAATCGATTCTGGTACTGCATAGAATGCCTGATAAGGAGAACAAATTGATTCCGGTATTCTCCCATCGCACAAATTGAAAGTGGCCCCCTTTAAATCACCCGATAAAACCCGTAAAGAGCACCGGTATACACAAATCCCCTTTTCTCCTTTGAGAAACATTTCCCCATATAAATAGTACCTGTTTTTTTCGATGACTGGTTTGTCTGTACGAGTGATACAACCATCCTTTAACACAACAGGTAAATTCTCGGATTTCTGAAGCGCCAGATATTCACCTTTCACAACGAATAGTTCAATCTTGTACAAAGAGACTATCTCGCCCCATAATTTGTAAAGAGACGCCGAAGGTGGTAATTGTGGACCCAAAAACTCAGACATACACGGAGAAGTTGTTGCATGCGGCGTGGCTATCTCACGAGAACGACAGCAGATACCCATAACACCGAACATGAGCGCAAATAACAATATTCTCATTCTTAGTATCTCCCGAACCGTAATTGCTTTACGAAAGAATGGAAAGAATGGGGTCAGGAAAGAATGGCAGGAAAGAATGGGGTCAGGTCTTGAAATATCACTTTTTCGGTTCCTCCGCCTCCACCATCTTGCTCACCGTCGTGTAATGAACGTTGAGATGGCGGCCGATTTCCGCGAGCGTGTACCCGTGCGCCACATGCGCCTCCCGGGCGGCCCGTTGCCAGGCGGCTTTTGTCCCGACGAATAGGGGACGTACATGAAATAATGACATTATCCTTTTCCCAAATCGCTCTTCAGCCGCGCCGCCACGTCCCGCCCCCGCTTCCGTCATCACCGCAAACCGGGAGCGGGGAATGATATCCGAAAAACCGGGGGGAGGCAATCAGCGTTTTGAGCCCGGAGAAATCCCCCCCCCGGCGCCGAACTGAAAACGGGCGTGTTTTGCCCGTCCTTGAAAAAAAAACGTGATTTCCCGCGAATAATTCCCGGGGGAATATTGACATCCCGCCGGATGCCGGTATAGTGCCCCCGTTACGCCGGTTTTGGGAAGTCCCATATGATTTCGCCCCGGGCGCAGTCATAAAGGGCGCGGACCCGCCGCTGTAAGGGGTCCGGCAGGCGCGACCGCGCGTCCGCCGGAGATCGGCGAAGGCCACTGTCCGCGGGGATGGGAAGGCCTTCGCGGCCGCCGAGGTAGTGACGGCGGACCGACCGGGGGCTTTTCCCCCGCCTCGAGCCAGAAGACCGACCGGCACGTAACGCCTCGAGCGCCCCGGGAACACGACGGCGCGACGGGTTGATGGACAACATACCGGGGAAAAACGGCCCCGCTCTTTCTCACGAAAGGGCGGGGCTTTTTCGTCGGCGAGCGATTACGGACGCCGCGCGGCGGAACCGGGGCTCCCCGGAAGAAAGAGGGGACATTTCCATGAAGCGCATCGTTTGTTCCGCCGCGGTCGCCGCGGCCTGCTTGACGTCATCCGTCTCCCCCGCCGGGGAGGAGGCCGGGCCCACCCTCGACGCGGTCGTCGTCACGGCGCGCCGGGTCGAGGAGAATCCGGCCGCGTCGGGAAGCAGCGTGACCGTCATCGGCGAAGGAGACCTCCGGGCGCGCGGGACGGCCGGGACCGCCGAGGCCCTCCGGGACGTGCCGGGGCTGGACGTCTCCCGTTCCGGATCTCTGGGCAGCAACACCGACGTCTTCATCCGGGGGGGGAGTCCGAGCCACACCCTCGTCCTGATTGACGGCGTCCCGGCCACGAGTCCCACGACGGGGCAGTTCAATTTCGGATCGCTCACCGCCGAGAATATCGAGCGCGTGGAGGTGGTCCGCGGCCCCATGAGCCTCCTCTACGGCTCGGACGCCGTGGCGGGCGTCATCCAGGTCATCACCAAACGCGGCCGGGGCCCCGCGTCCGGATATCTGCGCGCCGAGACCGGCGCCCACCGCACGTTCCGCGAAACCGCCGGGGCGAAGGGCGGGGACGACACGGCGGATTTCAGCCTCTCGGTTTCGCGCACCGACTCCGACGGGACCGGGCAAAACACGAAATACACCAGCGACGGATTCTCCGGGCGGATCGGGTTTCATCCGACGAAAGGGACGTCCCTCGAACTCATGGGCCGGGCCTGGACCGACACGCTCGGCATCCCGGGCCAGCCCCGGTTCAATTTCGACCCCAACGACGAGCAGGACACGACGTTTTCCTCCTTCGCCATGACGGCGCAGCACCGGCCGATGGCGGGCTGGGACGCCCGGCTCCAGATCTCCCAGACGCAGGAGGACACGCGGTACCTCTCCCCTCCGCCGAACGGTTTCGGCCTCGCCCAGACCCAGACGGCCCGGACCACCACGAACACGCAGGTGAGACGCCTCGACTGGCAGAACACGATCGCCCTGGGCTCCCACGACACCCTTGTCGCGGGATTCGAGTTCAAGCGTTCCGGGGGCCGGAACACCAGCGAGGATCCGGACTTCATCAGCTCCGGGACGTACGCGTTCGACAAGCTTCTCACGAACCGGGCCTGGTACGCGGCGAACACGTTCACGCCCGTGCCGGCGCTGTCCATCGAGGCCGGAGTCCGCGCCGACGACAACAGCGACTTCGGCTCGGAGACGAACCCGCGCGTCACGGGATCCTGGACGGCCGAACGGACGGCCACCACGTTGCACGCGAGCTACGGCACCGCCTTCCGGGCGCCCTCCATCAACGAACTCGTGTTCCCCGGCTTCGGCAATCCCGCTCTGAAACCCGAGGAGAACACGGGCTGGGACGCCGGGGTGCGGCAGGCCTTGCTGAAGAATCGCGTCCGGCTCGGGGCGACGTATTTCCGGAACCATTTCCGGAACCTCATCCAGTACACCATCATCAGCCTGGCCCCCTTCGTGGGCTCCGCCATGAATATCGGCCGGGCCGAGACGGAAGGCGGGGAATTCGACGCCGCGATAGACCTCCGGAAAAACGTCACCGTGACGGGAGCGCTCACGCTCACCTCGTCACGCGACCTCGACCGGAACGAGCCCCTGCGGCGGCGGCCCGTCCGGAAGGGATCGCTCGGGCTCGTCTGGAGGCCCACGGCCAAACTCACGGCCTCCGCCGGGGCGACGTTCACGGGCCCGTTCTTCGACGATGACTTCAACGGCACCCGCGGCTACTTCGACGGTCACACAAAACTCGACGTTTCGGTATCGTATGATGTCCACGAACGCGTCCGGCTGTTCGGCCGGGTCGAAAACCTCGGGAACGAACACTACGAAGAGGCGGCCGGCTATCCGGCGCCCGGGATTTTCGTCATGGGCGGCGTGGAAGGGAGTTTTTAGAAACCGTGAAATAATAAATGTTTCACCGAGGGACGGGGAGGCGCCCCGCCGGCAAGGCGCGAGGAGGGCGCGTACCAAGAGGTACGCAACCGACGAGCAACGCAGTTGGCGGGGATGCATCGCTGTCCCGAATGGAACAGTTATTGTTGAACGGTGACTTAGTCCAACCCGCGAAAGAGGACGGGATCGGCCCGAATGGCGATGAACCGGAAATTTCTGCTTGTCGGGATGGCGGCCGGCGCGATCGTCATCACCGCGGTCGGCCGGCATTTTGTCCCCGCCCCGGCCGGTCCGGCCCCGCGCGCCGGAGCGCCGGCGCGGATCGTCTCCCTTTCGCCGAGTCTCACGGAGACGCTTTTCGCGCTGGGGCTCGCGGACCGCGTGGCCGGCGTGACGCGTTTCTGCGCCCACATCCCTGGCGCCAAAGGGAAACCCACGGTCGGGGGATTCCTGGATCTCAATTTGGAATCCGTGATGAACCTCCGCCCCGACCTGGTGGTGACGCTCCCCTGGCATCGGGAGGTGAAAGATCGCCTGGCGGGAATGGGGCTGGCCACCCTGGAGGTGAACCACGACTCCGTCGCCGGGATCCGGGCGTCCCTGGTCGCGCTGGGAAAGGCCTGCGGCGTCGAGGGGCGCACGCGGGAAATTCTGGCGGATCTCGACCGGAGGGCGGCGGCCCTCGCCGCGAGGACGGCGGGGCGCTCACGGCCGCGGGTGCTCGTCACCACGGGACGACCCGTGGGGACGGGGACCCTCCAGGACATCTGCATCGCCGGCCGGGGAAGCGTCTTCGACGACCTCATCACACTGGCCGGCGGCGACAACGCCTGGGGGGACCGGAAACTCCCCTACCCGACGCTTTCGGCCGAGGGGGTGCTCACCCTGGCGCCCGAGGTCATCATGGACCTCGTCCCGGACCTCGAAAAAAACAGATGGAGCGCGGCCATGATCCTCCGGGAATGGTCCGTCCTGCCGGATCTCCCCGCCGTGAAGACCGGGCGGATTCACGTTTTCGGGGAACCGTGGGCGCTGGCGCCGGGGCCGCGATACGTCGAACTGGCGGAAAAGATGGCGGATGTGATCCATCCACGAAAATGAGCACGCCTCCGATTCTTGAACTTCAGAACGTATGCCATCGCATCGGCACGAAATCGGTGCTGACGGGGATCTCGATTTCCGTCGGAAAAGGGGAATACCTCTCCCTCATCGGCCCGAACGGCGCGGGGAAAACAACACTTCTCAAAATCCTCTGCCGGATCCTGAAGGGCGCCGCCGGAGAGATCCGCCTCAACGGAAGCCCCCTCGCGTCGTTTTCCCCGCGGGATCTCGCCCGGCGTCTCGCCTATGTCCCCCAGGCCGACGGACGCGTTTTCCCGTTCACCGTGCGGGATTTCGTGCTCATGGGCCGTTACCCGTGGCGGGACGCCTTCGCCCCGGCGACGGAGGCCGACCACCGCGCCGCCGCGGAGGCGCTTGAACTGACCGGGATGGAATCCTTCGCGGACCGCCGGGTGAACGGCCTCAGCGCCGGGGAACGCCAGAAGGCCTACCTCGCCGCGGCCCTCGCCCAGGGGACGGATATTTTATTGTTGGACGAGCCGGCCACGTTCCTCGACCCCCGCCACGAGGAGGACATCATCCGGACGCTGAAACGGCTTCATGTGACGCGGGGCCTCACCATCCTCTCGGTCACCCACGACATCAACCGCGCCCTCCACGCGAGCACCCGCGTCCTCGCCCTGAAAAACGGCTCCGTCGCGTTCCTGGGCTCTCCGGCGGAGCTCGCCCGCCCCGGCGCCCTCGAGGACATCTTCGGATTCGCCTTCACGCGCTTTCCCCATCCCGATACGGGGAAACCCCTCGTCCTCCCGAAGGAGATGCCATGATGGCCCGACGCGCCAACGCCTGGCGGATCGCGCTCCTTTTGGCGCTGGCCGCGGCGGCACTGGTGTTCTCCGCCACGTCGGGCCCGCGACACATCCCCCTGTCCGCGCTACTGTCCCCGGGGGCCGCCGATCCCGACGCGCGGCTCTTCTGGCAACTCCGTGTCCCGCGGGTGTGCCTGGCGTTTCTGGCCGGGGCGATTCTCGGAACAAGCGGGATGACGTTCCAGGCGATGTTCCGGAATCCCCTCGCCGACCCCTATGTCCTCGGCGTGGCGAGCGGCGCGTCGCTGGGCGCGGTGCTGTTCGTCCAGGCGGGGCTCGCGTTCACGGTGGCGGGCATCCCGGGCATCTCGATTTTCGCGTTCCTCGGGGCGCTCGGGACGATTGTGCTGGTGTACGGGCTCGCCCGCGCCCGGGCCGGCGGGTTCTCCCCGGCCACGATGCTTCTGGCCGGGGTGGCGGTGAATCTCTTTTTCTCGAGCCTCATCCTCTTCCTCCAGTATATGGGCGATTTCTATTTCACCACGCGGGTGATGCTGTGGATCCTGGGGGGACTCGAGACCGTGGGATTCGACGCCGTCCTCCATCTCCTGCCCTTCGCGGCCGTGGGCCTGCTCGTCCTCGTGGCCTACGGCGAGGAACTGAATCTGCTGTCCACCGGCGAGGACCTCTCCGCCACACGCGGGGTGAACGTGCCGCGGGTCAAGACGGTTCTGTTCCTGGCGACATCGCTTCTCATCGGCGGCGCGGTGGCCATCACGGGCCCCATCGGGTTCGTGGGGCTCATGGCCCCCCACATCTGCCGGCTCTGGGTCGGACCGGACCACCGCGTTCTCGCCCCGGCGACGCTGATTTTCGGCGGGACTTTCCTTACGTTATGCGATACTCTGGCGCGGACGGTGGTGGCGCCGGCGGAACTTCCGGTCGGGGTGATCACGGCCATCCTCGGCGGGCCGTTTTTCATATGGCTTCTTCTTCATCGGGGGCTTGACGAACATGGATAAGAACGCTTCGCGGATCATCCTCGTCACCGGCGGAAGCCGGAGCGGAAAAAGCGATTGGGCGCGCCGGCGGGCCGAGGCGGCGCCGGGGCCGCGTCTGTTCCTGGCCACCGCGCCGGCCCTGGACGACGAGATGCGCGCGCGCATCCACCGCCACCGCGCCGAACGCCACGGACGGGACTGGGCGACCATCGAGGAGGAGATCGATCTCGCCGGAGTTCTCCGCCGCTCGCGCCGCCACCCCACCGTGCTGGTGGACTGCCTCACCCTCTGGGCCGGCAACCTCCTCCACGCCGAAGCCAAAAACCGGCCGCTCACCGAGGATCGGATGGCGCGTCTGGCGCGGGACCTCGCGGCCGCGGCCCGGAGACGCGGCGGGATGGTCGTCTTTGTCACCAACGAGGTGGGCTTCGGACTCATCCCCGACAACGCCATCGCCCGGAGGTTCCGGGACGTCGCGGGACGCATGAACCAAACCCTGGCGGCGGCGGCGGACGAGGTCGTTCTGATCGCCTGCGGCATCCCCCTCCACCTGAAAGAAAACCCGGCATGAACCCCCTCGAAGGAACCCTGGCCGAAATCCGCCCGCCCGACGAGGCCGCCCGGGCAAAGGCGAAGGCCCGTCTCGATTCGCTCACCATGCCCCACTGGGCCCTCGGACGACTGATGGACCTCGCGCTGGACCTCGCCGGGATGACGGGGCAGGTGCCGCCGCCCGTGGCGCGCCGGAGGATTGCCGTCTTCGCCGGCGATCACGGCGTCACGGCCGAGGGCGTGAGCCTCTACCCCGCCGAAGTCACCGGCCAGATGGTGAGGAACTTCGCCCGGGGCGGCGCCGGCATAAACGCCTTCTCCCGGATCACCGGGGCGCGCATCGTCATCACGGACATGGGGGTGGCGGCGGACCTCGAGGACCTCGCGGCGTCGGGCGTCATCGTGTCGAAACGCATCGGGCCCGGCACACGAAACATCGCCCGGGGACCCGCCATGACCCCGGAGGAGGCCCGCCGGGCCGTGGAGGCCGGGATCGAGATCGCCCGGGACTTCACCCGGGACGCGCACCTCGTCGGCGCGGGCGACATGGGCATCGGGAACACCACCCCCTCGGCGGCCATTGTCGCCGCCGTCACCGGGAGCGCCGTCGCCGACGTGACCGGGCGCGGGACCGGCGTGGACGACGCGGGCCTCGCCCGGAAGGTGGCCGTCGTCGAAAAGGCTCTCGCCGTCAACCGCCCGACGCCAACCGACGGGCTCGATCTCCTGGCGAAGGTGGGGGGATTCGAGATCGGCGGCATCGCCGGGTTCATCCTGGGCGCGGCCGCGCAGAGGAAACCCGTCCTCGTGGACGGCTACATTTCGACCGCGGGCGCCATGATCGCGGCCCTCCTGGCCCCCGCCAGCCGCGACTACATGATTTCCGCCCACCGGAGCGTGGAGCCGGGACACGCCATCGCCCTGGAATGGCTGGGGAAACAGCCCCTCCTCGCGCTCGACATGCGCCTCGGGGAGGGAACCGGGGCGGCCCTCGCCATGCCGCTCGTCGAGGCCGCGGCGCGACTGCTCTCCGATGTCGCCACGTTCGAGGAGGCGGCGGTGTCGAGACCGGGATGAAGCGTGTGTCGTGAATCGTGATTCGCAGAAAAACCGGAAACGGGAAACCGGAAACTACTGAAAGACACTTCGCGAAAACCGAACGGCATCAGGAGAACACGTCAGATGAAAAAATGAGGTGCCGTACCCATTCGGCATTCGGAACTCGGCATCCCTGCTTCGCCAAGCGGCTTCGCAGGGCCCTCCGAAGCTTTAGCGAAGGAGGGTCGGAATTTCATTCATACTCAGCACTCAGAACTCAGCACTTCTCTTGCCCCCATTCCCTATCCCCTGCCCCTATCCACTCCCTCCCGCCCCCGCTATAATGCCCTCCCCATGATGCCCGCCATCCGCCTCGTCGAAACGTGGTTCTGGGCCGTCTGCATTCTCGCGGTGCTCACGGGGCTCTTCATTCCGTGGGCCGCCCCGTTCGGAAACACCTGGGCCATCCGCTTCTTCCTCGGCGGCATCCTGTTCTTCACGGGGCTCAAGACGGATTTCCGGGCGGCTTGGCGGGAACTCTCCCGCCCGTGGCTGGTGATTTACGTCACGGCCATGGTCATGGTGGCCCTGCCGCTCGCCCTCTGGGGGGCCGCGCGCGCCGTCCTTCCGCAATTCGCGCTGGGCATCCTCATCGTCGCCGCCATGCCGGCGGGGATGGCCGGAAGTTCCCTCACCGACATCGCCGGGGGAAACGCGGCCCTGGCCCTCGTGAACACCCTCGCGACAAGCCTCGCCTGCCCCCTCATCACCCCGTGGGTCATCCGGTTCGCGACGGGCGGCGCCGGGGAGGCCGGCAGCGGCTACCTTCTCGGGCAATCCCTTTTTCTGGCCGCCATCCTGTTCATTCCCACCGCGGCGGCGTTTTTCGTGCGCCGGACGTTTCCCGGATGGGTGGAGCGCCGGCGCGGCGCCCTCACCGGCCTTTCCATCCTGTCCCTCTCGTTTCTCATCATCGGGGCGATGGCCTCGGTGAGCGCCGACTTCCGGGCGCTGGCCCGGGAAAAACCGGCGGCCGCCGCCGGGCTTTTCGGATTCATGTTTCTCTTCTCGGCGTTTTTCCACCTGGCCGGCTATTGGCTGGCCCCCTGGCGGCCCCTGGCCGATCGCGCGGCGATTTCCGTGAGCACCGCCTATGTCAACAACGGCATGGCGGTGGTGTTCGCCACGACATTCTTCAAGGAGACGTTCGGCGCGGCGGCGGTGGTCCCGGGCATCTTCCTGGAGATCCCCATGGTCCTGGCCATCCTGCCGCTCCGGGCGTGGGTGGCAAGAAAAACCGTCATGAAGCCATAATGAATCGGACTTGAGTTTCCTGTTTCCAGTGGCCGGTTTCCCCTGTAACTCAGCACTCCCCGTGAGGGGGACGTTGTCCCGCGTGGCGAAGCCGCACGCGGGACTCACGTCCAGCACTCAGCACTTCTCTCGCCCCCATCCCCCAACCCGGCAGAGCCGGAACCAAACAGGTCGAACCCTCAATGCCGCTCGTGGTGAGCATTCCTTAAAAAATTAAAATAAATGTCGAACCACGAACCATGAGCGGTTTTACCACTTCGCAAACGAATATTTCCTTGCCGTTTCTCACAAGATTTCACAACCAAGAGTCTATCCCTGACTCGCCGACTCCGAGACTCCCAGACTCCCGGACTTCCTCCAGCAAATTCCCCCTTGCGCCATCCGGTTGCCCCATTATGATGCTTCCCTTCAATCCCATTATGGAGAAAAGACCATGGCGCTTACCGAGATCCCGCTCGCCCGCCTGAATCCGCAGGCCTTCATCGCGGAGGAGGTCCGCCACATCGCCGAGGCGGTCGGCGGCGGCACGGCCGTGAACGCCCTCTCCGGCGGCGTGGACTCGTCCGTCGTGACCGTGCTGGGCCACCGGGCCGTCGGGAAGCGCCTGAAAACCTTCTTCATCAACAACGGCATCATGCGCGACGGGGAGCCCCAGCGGGTCGTCCGCTTCTTCCGGAGGATGGGCATTCCAGTCGGGCTCGTGGACGCGCGGAAGGAATTCTTCGCGGCCTTGAAGGGCAAGACCGATCCCGAGATCAAGCGTCAGGCCATCACCGACACGTTCTACAAGACGGTCTTCGGGAAAATCGTGAAGAAAAGCGGCGGCCGGATTCTCCTCCACGGGACGATTTACACGGACGTCGAGGAAACAATCGCCGGCATCAAACGCCAGCACAACATCCTGGCCCAGCTCGGGATCGACACCCGGAAGGTGTACGGCTACGCGGTCCTCGAACCGCTCGTGCGTCTCCGCAAGCCCGCCGTCCGCCAGGTGGCGAAGGCCCTGGGGTTGCCGCGGGAAATCTGGAACCGCCCGCCCTTCCCGGGCCCGGCCCTCTCGGCGCGCGTCATCGGCGAGGTGACCCCGGAACGTGTGGAAATCGTCCGGAAGGCCACCGTCATCGTCGAGGCGGAACTCATGAAACTCAAGCCCTTCCAGGTGATGGCCATCCTCCATGCCGACCGCGTGACGGGAATGCGGAACAACCGGCGCGACTACGGCTTTCAGATCGAGGTGCGGTCCTGGGAGACGGCCGACTGCGTCACGGCCAAGCCATCCCGCTTCGCCTGGCCGGTGCTCGATCGCCTGGCGAAACGCCTCACGACCGAGGTCCCCGGCGTGGTGAGTGTGACCTACAACATCGCGGCGAAACCGACGTCCACGATGGAAGCAGTCTAGAAGAGTGGATAGAGCAATCCACGATTAACTGAATCCACTTTCTTCATGCGGCCCTTCGGAATCGTTTTCCGGCTCCCAGAAGCAACGACGCCGAGAGCACCAGTTGCACCCACGTGGAGGGCTCAGGGACTTCGGGGTAGAGGTCCTGGGCCCCGGCGATGTCGTCGGCGCCAAGCCCCCCGGGATTGAATCCGTAGATGGGTAGCATCACCGATCCGGGGACGGCGGTGTGAGCGAGCCCGATCGCATGCCCCAGTTCGTGAAGGGTCACCGTGTAAATATCGAATCCGGCGGCCCCGATGGTCCAGTTCTCGGCGATGTCAAAATGAACGTCCCCCGCCGCCGAGACGCCGTTCACGGGCGGATAATACCCGTGGGCCAGCACGTTTCCCGGCCCGTCAAAGACATGGGCCGCGATGCGGATGTCCCCCGTGGCTCCGGGCGTGTTCCAATCCTGACCGTTGTCCGCCACTTCCACAAAATCAAGATTACATACCGATGCCCATGTGTTGAAAGCCCGGCGTATTTCGTTTTCCCACCCCACGGGCATCACATCCTGAAGCCTCGTGGTGGGCCCATCGTCCGTCGTGTACCCCCCCGCGGTGTCGAACGAAAACGTCACCGTGGAACCGATCGCCCACCGGCCGGGAGTGGTCGGCCCCAGGACGTAGGCCTCCGCGGAAAAGGCGAACCCCAGAAGAAGAACGGGGACGACCGCGACGAAGATGAGATTTCTTCTAACCACGACGATACGCCTCCTCCATCTTTTTCCGCAGACGCGGGTCCGTTCCGGCGCGCTCGATGGCCTTCCGGTAGTACTCGATGCTTCGTTCCGACGCCCCGGTCTTCCGGAGGAGAAGCGCCGTGTGGAACAGGATCTCGGGATGATCCGGCTCCCTCTTCAACCCCTCGGCGAGAAACTCCCCCGCCGCCGCGTATCGTCCCGCCATAAGATGGGCGTAACCGGCGGTGTCCAGGGCGAACCCCCGGCGCCCCGCGGAGGTCAGAAGCCTTCCGCACAGATCCACCGCCCGCGCGGCCTGGCGATTGTCCGACAGAAAAACGATGTAGTCATTGAGCGCCGGGAGATACCGCGGATCGAGGGCCATCGCCTTTTCGTAATGGCGGACGATCTCATCGGCAGGCCGCCCCAAGGCGATGGCGCAGTCGGCCAGGGCATGCTGAATCCAGGCATTGTCCGGCCCCCCGCCCTTCCGGTAGGCCTCGAGGTGTCCCACGGCGGTCGCGAAATCCCCCCGGGCATGGAGCGACCGGGCGATGTTCATGTGGAGAAACGCGTCCTTCGGATCCGCCAGAAGCCCCTTCCGGGCGACCTCCTCCGCCGCCGCCCACGCCCCGGCGCGGAGATACGTCGTGGAAAGTCCGCGGGCCGCATTGACGTTTTTCCCGTCACGACGGAGAATCTCCAGGTACAGTTTTTCAGCCAAGAGATCGTTCCCGAGCGCGTTGGCATAGACCGCCGCATGAAGGAGGGTCTCCGGATTCTCCGGCGCCAGGCGAACGGCATCCGCGATGGCCCGCGCCGCCATCTCCGGCCGCCCGAGCTGGATGGCGATGTGGGCGCGGAACAATTTCAGCCGCGCCGCGGCCGGATATCGCTCCTCCGCCGCCGAGACGCGGGTGAGCGCCCCCGCGAAATCCCCCCGGGCCAGCGCCGCGCGGATGTCCGCCTCGACGGCGGAAGGCAGGGCATCGCCCGCCGCCGGCCCCGCGGGGAACGCATCGCCCCTCTCCTCCCGACTCAGGATCCGCGGCAGGAACACCATCGCCAGCGCCAGCGCGGCGATTGAAATTCCCGACACGGCCAGAATCCGCTCGAGCCGCCGGGTGTGAAGTTCTCCCATCATCGTGATGCCTCCCCGAACGATGCCGATGAAATTGCCGCCGGCCCCGCCGCGGCCCGTCCCGCCAGTCCCTCCAGAAGCTGCGCCACCCGGGCGCACACCCCGGGCTCGTCATCTCCGCAATCCGCGGTCACCCGGACCAGGGCGCCGCCCGCCTCTCCCCGGACGAATCGCGACCACAGAACCGCCAGCGGCAGACCCGCCTCCCGCCGGAAAACGCCCGCCGGCAGGACGTAAAAATACCCGACGGCCATCCGCCGGTCTCCCCGCTGATACACCACAATGGTCTCCCCCCGGATCCCGCGCGTCTTCTCCCGGATCCACCCCCCGCCCGGCAAACAGTGGCGCGGGCTGTGAAGACCCTCATCATTCCCGACCGACGGCACGAACCGGATGAGCGCGTGGAGGGAATGTCCTTCCGGAGACCGGTATTCCACCCGGCGCGTGCGCGCCGACGGGCCATCCGGGACCGCCTCGCGATCCGACGCCACAACGAAGGGCGGCGCGGCGCAATCCCCCGTGACAAGGGCCGGGATCGCCAGGCGCCTTCCTCCGGGAACCGCGGCGAGAAACGGCAGGAGGCACACGATTCCCGCCAGGGCATGGGACCATGCGGGGACAACGCCGCCCGCCTCGACGGCGCGAAACCGTCGCCGGACAATCCCCTGCCGGGAAGAACGCAGCGCCAGAAGAATTCCCGCCACCGCAACCACCGACGGGATAATCCCCGTGACCTGATGAAGGGATTCCCGGACTCCCGGCCCGAAATCCCCCAGGCAGAGAAACCCGTTCGCCACCAGCCGCAGGGTGTTCCCAAGGACGGCCAGCGGCGCCACAAGGACAACAAGAAGCCATTTCCGCCGCCGATCCATCCCGACCAGAAGCCACAGCCCCGCCACGATCGCCGCGGTGGATAGCAGACACCGGAGTCCCGAGCAGGCCTCCGCCACCTCGACGGGAATACCGTTAACGACCAGGCACGTCCCCTCCCGTACCACGTCGGGAAGGAACAACGCCAAAACCCCTTCGGTCAGACGGACGGACACCATCCGGAGCCGGAACGACGCCTCCGCGACGACAAGATAGGGGACCGGCACGGCCGCGAGACTGGCCAGAAATGGAAACGCCCATCGCCGGGCCGTCCCCCACCCCTTCATGAAAACCATTCCGCCCGCGGCGAGAACGAGAATCCCCGCCTCCCAGACGAACAGAAACCGGGTGAGGGCCCCCACGGCGTACAACAGGACGCCGCCGGCAAAGACGATCGCGCCCGCCGCCGGAGACGGCTCCCCCCCCGCGGCGTAATAGGCGCGTTCCCGCCACAGATGCCAGGCCACGACCGCCAGGAGCACCGGGCCGAACGAATACTCCGGCGTCTCGAGATACTGCCGCGCCAGATGCGGCAACACCGGCAACGCCGCCAGAACGAGCGCCGCGGAGAAAACCCCCGTCCGGAATGAGAATCGTGAGGATGCCGGCGTGAATTCCACGGGAAGCCCCCGGAAACGATATCCCCTGTTATCGTCCGGAAGCCGCCGCATCTCAAGCAACTCACGAAAGGAATGCCCGCCATGAACGGATATTCATGGGGGGGGGGGGGGGTCACCACGATCGGGATTTCATCGAGGCGTTATTTCCGATCGTCCTCCGCCGCCTCCGATCGAATCGGAAGGAGGCGTTTCTTCAGGTGAACCGCCAGATCCCGGGACCGGATGAGGACCGACGCCTCGTGATTCCGTTTCAGGGCGGAATAGGTCCAGTTGGCGCTGCCGATGACGACCGCTTCCTCGTCCACCACGATCACCTTGCTGTGCGTCGTCCGATCCGGGGAATCGTAGAAGACGGGCACGCCGGCGGCCCGCAGCCGGTCGTGGGCGGAACGATTCTTCCCGTCCTCCGACTCCCCCCGCTCCGGCGTCCGGTCGAGAATCACCGTCACCGCCACCCCGCGCTTCCCGGCCCCGATGAGATCATCGAGGAGCGCCGACTCGGGGCCGTCGGGATGCCGGTCGTCGGGCTGGGCGAGGAACATCACGCAGAGGATGGATGATTTCGCCCCCCGGAGAAGTTCCCGGACCGCCGGGAGATAATCCCCGTCCACGAGCGGCGTCACGTTGGCGTCGAATTCCGGGGGAGGCGCATCGTGGCGCTTCGCCGCGCCCGCCGCCAGGGCGGCGACGCCGGCCGCCAGAACGATCGCGATGACAGCCTTGCCGGTGCGGTTCACAAAAGCCTCCTCTCCGCGAAACTCACGTACCCGTCCCGTCCGACGACGACATGGTCGAGCACCCGGATGCCGACGAGGGTCCCCGCCGCGACGAGGCGCCGGGTGATCTCCGCGTCCTCGGGGCTGGGTTCGGGATCGCCGCTCGGGTGGTTGTGAACGAGGATCACCGCGGCCGCCGCCTCCCGGATGGCCGCCCGGAAAACCTCCCGCGGATGCACCACCGAGGCCGTCAGACTCCCCTCCGATATGACCTCATCCCGGAGGATGCGGTTCCTCGCGTCGAGAAAGACGGCGATGAACCGTTCCTTCCTGAGCGGCCGCAGTGTCTCCCGGTAATGCCCGTACACGGCCGCGGCGGTCGTGAAATGCCCCCCGGCGCGTCCGGGAAGTTCCGAGAGCCTCGCCCCCAGAGCGAAGGCGGCCCGGATCGCCGCGGCCTTCGCCGGCCCGATCCCGCGCACCCCGGACAGTTCCGCGACCGTGGCGCGGGAAAGCCCCTCGATGCCGCCGAAACGGGCCAGGATATCCTGGGCGAGCGCCACGGCATTCTTGCCCCCGACCCCCTTGGCCAGCAGAATCCCGACGAGTTCCGCGTTGGAGAGCCGGTCCTCCCCCAGGACGCGCAGGCGTTCCCGGGGCCGTTCCTCGGGGGGAAGGCTCGACAGTGCGGTGGCGCGGGGGGAGGAAGACACCGGGGCATCCCCGGCGATCCGGGACGGATCGGGGCTCACGGCAGTTCCGCGGCGGCCTTGCGGACGAGCGCCGCCGTGACGACGCGGGCGCCGTCGCCGCTTCCGACCAGAAGCGCCGTGTCGCAAATCAGATTAATCCGGCGGGGATTCCCTCCCGACATGGCATGAATCTCGCGGAGGGCCTCCGCCTCGAACAGGTCCTTCCGCCCCCCGGCCGTCGCGAGACGGTGCTCCACATACCCCCGGGTCTCCTCCTCGTCGAGGGGCTCGATGCGGCTCACAATGCCCACCACCGACTGGAGGGAGGGTACCGCCTTCAGGCGCGCCTCGAGTTCAGGCGTCCCGGCCAGCACGATGAACAGCCGCGGGCCGCCGCCGGCGAAGTTGAAGAGAAACCGGAGGTCCTCGAAGACGGCCGGGTCGGGAATCGCCTGGGCGTCCTCGACGGAGAGGACCACCGTCATCTCCTGGCGGGCCTTGCCCCCCTCGTGGAAAAATCCGGAAAGCACCCGCAGGGTGTCCAGGCGCGTCGTCCCGGCGGGATCGAGACCGAGCTGTCGGGCGATTTCACGAAGGAAGAAATCAGGCTCCAGACGCGGGAACACGACGGTCGGGAGAAGAAACTTCTTCCCCTCGAGCCCCTTCCGCATCATGCGGAGGATCATCGTCTTCCCGGCGCCGGGCGCGCCGAGCAGGAGCATGACCCCCGGGCGCTCCGCCGCGGCGTAAAGCAACCGGACGAGCGCCTCTTCGTGGGTTTTTGAGTAGAAGAACCAGCGGTCGTCCTCGCCGGCCCGGAACGGATTTTCGGGAAGCTCCCAATAGGCCTGGTGCATGCGATGGCTCCCCGCCCGTACGTCACGGATGCGTCATTTCCGACACGACGACCCAGTGTAGCCCCCCCTTCCGGACGAGTCAAGCGCGGGAGGGATTATTTGATATAAAACAAAGTCCCTCCCCACCCGGCCCGCCTCCTGATATGATATCCGCCATGTCCCGGACGATCCTCCTTCTCATCGCTCTGGCCGCCGGGGCTTGCGTGTCACCCCCCGCGGCGGGTTACCGGCCCCGCCTCACCCCGGAGGAGGTGGAATGGGCGGATGCGCTCCGACAGGGGACGCCGGCCCGGAGGAAAGAGACACTCCGCCTCGCCCCGGATTTTTCCAACGCGCCCGAATTCATCCCCGGCGTCATCGCCGCCTTCAGCGACCCCGACCCCGTTGCCCGGCTTCTGGCCGAGAACGCCCTCGCCGCGATCGTGAAAAAGGAACCGGCCCGGAGCGAATCCTTCCTCGTTTGGGGACTGGAGGACGCCAATGCCGTGGCGCGCCGCCATGCGGCCCAGCACCTCGGCGAGGTCGCCTCGGCGGACGCCGTCGCCCCCCTTGTCAAAATCCTCGATGATCCGATCGAGGAGAACCGCGTGGTCGCCGCGATCGGTCTGCACCGGATCACCGACCGCCGCCGGGAGGCGTGCGTGACCGCGCTCCTGGCCGAAATTCCCGCGGCCCGCTCACACCGGACGGTTGAAACCCTGAACCGTCTTCTCGTCGGAGCCGTGGGGCGGTCCCGTTGCGAGATCCCGCTCCCCGAACGCGGGAAACCCTTTCACGCGGTTTTCGACGACATCCTCGATTCCCCCTCCGGCCCATTCGACCGCCTGGCCGACAGGGAAATCTCCCTGGAGTATTTCCGCACCCGGTCCGCGGACTTCTGGAGCCGATTCGTCCGGCGGAACCTGCATCCCCGGCTTCTACCGGATTCGATGCGCAACGATCACTAAATTTTGCGGACCGCCCCTCCGATCGTTATAATCAAGAGCGTGAAAACGCCGCGCCCCCCGATCATCCCCCACTCCCGACCGGCCGTCGGCCCGCGGGAAATCGCCGCGGTGGTCCGCGTCCTCCGGAGCCGGCGCCTGGCGACAGGAGAAACCGTCACCGCCTATGAAAACGCCCTGGCCCGGGCATGCCGCGCCGGCGGGGCGGTCTCGACGAGTTCGGGCACGGCGGCGCTCCACCTGGCGCTTCTGGCGCTCGGGGTCGGACGGGGCGACGCCGTCGTCATCCCCTCTTACGCCTGCGCCGCCATCCTCCACGCCGTGCGCCACGCCGGCGCCACACCGGCGCTGGCCGACGCAGATCCCGAGACCGGCCAGATGTGCCCCGTCTCGACCCGGAAGGCCCTCTCCCGCCGAACCCGCGCCATTGTCCTCCCGCACCTTTTCGGGGAGCCGGTGGACCCGGAGGCGTTTCTCGCCCTTGGAATTCCCCTCGTCGAGGACATCGCCCAGGCCCTCGGCGCCTCGGTGCGCGGCCGGCCGGCGGGATCGTTCGGGCGTGTCGCGGTGATGTCCTCCTACGCCACCAAATTGGCGGCCACCGGCCATGGCGGCGCGGTGCTGTCCGCCGACCGCCGGCTCCTCGGGCGCGTCCGGGAGATGCTCGCCTACGACCAGCGCGACACGGACGGGCCCAGATTCAATTATCGTCTCTCCGATATCGCCGCGGCCCTGGGACTGGCCCAGATCGGCCGCCTTCCCGGATTCCTCCGCAAGCGCCGGACCCTGGCCGCCCTTTACGACGCGCTTCTGGCCGGCGCCCCGTTCACCCCCGTCCACGCCGCCCCCGGCGGCGTCTTTTACCGTTACGTCGTCCGATGCCCCCGCCCGCAGGCGGGGATCGCGCGACGGCTCGCGACGGCGGGCATCGAGGCGAAACCGCCCGTGTTCATCCCGCTCCACCGCCTTCTGAACCTGCCCCCCCGGCGGTTTCCCGGAGCCGAGGCGGCCCACCGCCGGTTCCTCTCCCTGCCGATCTACCCCGATCTTTCCCCCGCCGGCGCCCGGCGCGTCATCCGTGCCCTTCTCGATGCCTGATGGGATTTCCTCAAGCCCCCCTCTTGCGTGCACGATACATAACGTAGCGAAACAGGTGCCATTATGCCTCGGATTGTCCGGACGCTCCGATACGCGCCGCTGGTGATACTGTCGTTTCTGACGATGCCGGCGGCCTACGCGCCGGACCCGCCGCCCCCGGCGGGAATTCCCGGCGTCCGCACCGTCATCATGAAAACGGGGATCACCCTCGAGGGCGAGATCGTCCGCGCCGACGCCGTCGGTTTCCAGATCAAACTGGCCAAGGACGGCACCATCCTCGGCTTCCCGTGGGACACGGTGAGCGACGAGAGCCGCCGCACCCTGCTCGAGGAATCGGGGATTCTCCGGAAAAGCCCCATCGGCGCCCCCCTGCTTCCGGCCGAGGCCATCACCCTCGAGAACGGGGAAAAATACGTCGGAACCCCGATCCCCGGCCGCGAGACGCCGGAGCGCGTCGTCCTCAAACGGAAAGACGCCGAGATCGCCATCTCACGCGCGCGCATCCGCCTGATCGAACCCGTTCTCGTGAACGCCCTCGACCTGTTCACCCCCGATGAACTCTACCAGCGGAAACTGGAGGAGATCCGGCCGCGCACCCCGGGGGATTACCGGGCGCTCGGGGATTACTGCCTTGCCATCAACCTGCCGGAGAAGTCGCGGGAAAACCTCCTCCTCGCGGAGATGATCGGCTCCCGCGGCCGGAAACAGATTCTGGACACCTTTCTCAACGCCCGCATGGCCGCGACCGAGCCCGACGTCCGGGACCGCCTCGACCGCATCATGGCCCACCTGCACGAGGAAAATTACGACAAGGCCCTCGAGACTCTCGGGGAACTCCAAACGCGCGCCGCCCGATCGTCCATCGCGGCGCGTTATCCCGCGCTGAAGGCCGAACTCGTCCGCCACCGTGACGCGCGGCTCGGGGAAAACATCCTGCAGGACTGGTATGCCGCCGTGGAACAATCCACCCGGATCAAGTCGTACGGGGACACGAGTTACCTCGAGACCCTTCATGAGATCCGGACGACACTCTCCGGGGATATCCGGGACCGTCTCTCCGAACGTTACACCATTCCCGTCCGCGACGTGGAACGCTTCTGGGCCGACCGCGTGGCGACGACCGCCCGCCAGGCCTCGTATGGAAGCGGAAGCTGGCTGGCCGAGGGCCGCGCCGGGGATCCCGGGGCGGAGGCCTGGTGGAAAGACGCCCCGCCCGCGTCCCGGGCGGAATTTCTCAAGGCCTGGTACGCCGAGAATTTCATGTCGGTCCTGCGCATCATCCACAAGGACTGCTCCCTGTGCGGCGGATCCGGACGCATGGAGCGCGTGGATCCCGCTCTGGGCGGCACCGTCATCGACCCGTGCGATTCCTGCCGGGGCACGGGGAAATACAGGGTGGTCGTGTACCGATAAGAAGTCGGCGAGTCAGGGAGTCCGAGAGTCTGGGAGTCTGGGAGTCTCGGAGTCCAAGAGTCCCGGAGTCGAGAAGCCCCGAAGTCGAAGGATTCCAATTGCCCCGCCATCTCGCGCGCAATTCATCCGAACCATCCGACAAATTCCACGGATTTGACACGCTCCGTCCGTCCTGCTAGGATTGGGGGATGATGACGAAATCATCCTCTCCCGACGCCGACGCGCTTGTCATCACCGGGAGGACGATCCGTTCGCGACTGTTTCTCGGAACCGGAAAATTCTCATCCCCCGAGGCCATGCGCGACGCCCTCGAGGCGTCCGGGGCCGAAATCGTCACGGTGGCCCTGCGGCGGGTGGATCTCTCCGCGCCGGACCGGGATTTGTTGTCCTTCATTGACCCGAAGCGCTTCCTCATCCTGCCGAACACCTCGGGCGCCCGGGACGCCGCGGAAGCGGTGCGGCTGGCGAAACTGGCGCGGGCGATGGAACTTCCGACCTGGATCAAACTCGAGGTGGCGCCCGATCCGCGGCATCTCCTCCCCGATCCCGTGGAAACCCTCGCGGCGACCGTGGCGCTGGTGAAGGAGGGCTTCACGGTGCTGCCGTATATCCAGGCGGATCCCGTCCTCGCCCGGCGTCTGGAGGAGGCCGGCGCGGCGACGGTGATGCCGCTGGCGGCCCCCATCGGAACGGCGCGGGGCCTGCGCACCCGGGACGCCATCGCGCTCATTATTGACCAAGCCGGCATCCCGGTCGTCGTGGACGCGGGTCTCGGGGCCCCCTCCCACGCCGCCGAGGCGATGGAGATGGGCGCGGACGCCGTGCTCATCAACACCGCCATCGCCGTGGCGCGCGACCCGGCCGGCATGGCCGCGGCATTCCGCCAGGCCGTGGAGGCGGGCCGGACAGGATACCGCGCGGGACTCGCCCCGGCGCGGGACTCCGCCGAGGCCTCAAGCCCCCTCACGGGATTTCTCGACTTATGATTTCTCAAACATGGGGGATCCCCTCGTCCCGCCCCGCCCCTCCCGTTCCGGAAAGCCCGCCCCATGCCCTGGCAACGCCCCGCCTATAGCCTTCTTTTCCGCGCCGCCTACGCGGGCGCATGGCCCGTCCTGGCCCTGCGCCGTATGACGAATCCGAAATTCCGGGACGAGATGCGCCAACGTCTGGGGGATCCCGGGTTCACCGTGGAGAATCACCCGCGCGCCGCGAAGGGCGTCGTCTGGATCCACGCCGCCTCCGTCGGGGAACTCGCCGCGGGAGAACCCGTCATCAAGGCCCTGATGGCGACGGGAGGGTTCGACGTCGTCCTCTCCACAACCACGGTTGCGGGACGGGACCTGGCGAAAAAGCGATTCCCGGGCCTCGCGGCAACGTTCCTGCTACCCCTGGATCTCCCCGGCGCGGTGGATCGAACGTTTTCAGCGGTCCGCCCCCGGTGCCTGGTTCTCCTGGAAACGGAGATCTGGCCGAACCTGCTGTGGCGGGCGGCGCGGGACAACACCCCCGTCGTCATCCTGAACGGCCGGGTCTCGCCGCGGTCGTTCCGGCGCTACCGGCTCGTCCGGGGGACTCTGGCCGCGGCGCTCCCGGCCGTGCGGGCCTTCGGGATGCGCTCGGCGGCGGACGCCGACCGCATCCGGACTCTGGGCGCCCCGCCCGACCGCGTGACCATCACCGGGAACATGAAATTCGACCAGGCCCGCATGACTGCCGCCGCCCTGCGGGACACGCCGCCGTCCCCGGAATCCCTTCTCGTCGCGGGCTCCACCCATCCCGGGGAGGAAAAAATCCTCCTCGGCGCCTTCGCCACGCTCCGGGAGACCCATCCGGATCTGAGACTCGTCCTCGTCCCCCGCCACATCACCCGCGCCGGGGCGGTGACGGCGCTGGTGAAGGCCGCCGGACTCCGCTTCGCCCTGTTCACCCACGCGCGGGACCGGAGGAGCTGGCCGGAGGTCCTGGTCGTGGACACCCTGGGGGACCTGCCCCGGCTTTTCGCGCAGGCCACCATCGTCTTCATCGGCGGCTCGCTCGTCCCCCACGGCGGGCACAATCTCCTGGAACCCGCCGCACTGGGCCGGCCCGTCCTCTTCGGCCCCCACATGGAGAATTTCGAGGACGAGACGCGCGCGGTTCTGGCGACGGGCGGAGGGCTCCGTATCCGGGACGGACGGCATCTTTCGGACGCCCTGGCGTTTCTCCTCGCCAACGACGCCGAACGCGAACACATGGGCGAGGACGCCGAGAAGGCCGTCCGGACCAACCTCGGAGCGGTGGCGCGGAACATGGGGTTGCTGGAACAATACCTGTAACACGGAAACACGGAACAGGACCACGGAAACACGGAAAAGAGAATACCGCCGGCTTCATGATAATTATCTACTGGTTGTATAATCTGGTATGGCTGGTGATGGCCGTCCCGTTTTTTCTGGGATTCGGCATCCGCGCCCTCGTGACGGGCCGGCGGAGACGGGAATTTTTCGGCCATTTCGGGATCGGGCGGGGTCCGGCCGGCCCCCGCCGTCCGACCGTCTGGGTCCACGCCATGTCGCTCGGGGAGATGAAATCCATCCGGGAGGTCGTGCGGCAGATCCGGGAACGGCGGCCGGATGTTTGTATCGTGGCCACCGCCGCAACGGACCTGGGCCTGGATTACGCCCGGAGCGGTTCATTCCCCGCCGACGCCGCCGTCCGGGCGCCCATGGATTTTCCGCCCGGGATGCGGCTCTTTCTCGCCCGATGGCGGCCGGCGCTTCTTATTGCGGTGGAAACCGACATCTGGCCGAACCTCGTCCGGATGACCCGGAACACCGGGGCCCGCGTCGTACTCGTGAACGGCCGCGTCTCGGAGAAGACCCATCGGCGGATGTTGCGGCTCGCCGGCCCCTTTCGCTTCCTCTTCGGGCATTTCGACCTTCTCGTCATGCGGGACGCGGAAGGCGTCCGGCGGATGGCGAAGCTCGGACTCCCCAGGGAGAAACTGGCCACGTTCGGGGAAATTAAAACAGACGCGGAAGTCCCGCCGCCGGAGGCGGGCGCGCGGCTCCGGCGGGATCTGGGACTGACGGACCGGCCGGTGCTCGTGGCCGGCTCGACCCATCCCGGAGAAGAAGAGATCCTCCTCGACGCCTTCGCCGCGCTCCGGAAGGAATTCCCCACCCTTGCAATGATCGTTGCCCCCCGCCGGACGGAACGCGCCGCGGAGGTGGAACGCCTCGGCCGGGAGCGGGGGTTCGCGGTCGTCCGGCGTTCCACGGGAGTGGCCGCGGCCGGAACGGATATCTTTTTGATTGACACCGTCGGGGAACTCGCGGCGTTTTACGGCGCCGGGGACGTGGCCTTCGTGGGCCGATCCCTCGTTCCGCCCGGAGGCGGACATAATGTATTGGAACCGGCGGCGCAGGGACGGGCCGTCCTCCACGGACCCTTCATGGCGAATCAGGCCGACGACGCGCGGCGCCTCGGGGAGGCGGGCGTCGCCCGGGTCGTCCGGGATGCGACGGACATCGCCCGCGCGGCGGGGGCGCTTCTCCGGGATCCCGCGGCGCGGGAACGCGCCCGTGCGGCCGCCTTCCGGCATTTCGAAAACCAGCGGGGGGCTTCCGGACGGGTGGCGGGGGCGATCCTCTCCATTCTCCCTGATTTCCCGTTGCATCCGTCCCGCCATCCAATAAAATCAGGCGGGAGCCGTCGTGTAGGCGGTTCATGAAACGCATTTTGAATGAAGGAGCCGCCATGCCCCGCCATCACCTCTTCACGTCCGAGTCGGTCACGATGGGCCATCCGGACAAACTCTGCGACCAGATCTCCGACGCCATCCTCGACGCCATCATCGCCAAGGACCCCCGCGCCCACGTGGCCGTGGAGACCATGGTCAAGACCGGCATGGCCATCGTCGCCGGCGAGGTCACCACCGACTGCTACGTGGACATCCCCGGGGTGGTCCGGCGGACGGTCCAGGACATCGGCTACATCGACGCCAAGACCGGCTTCGATTACGAGACCTGCGCGGTGCTGGTGGCCATCGAGGGCCAGAGCCCGGACATCGCCCGCGGCGTGAACGAGTCGGAGGAGCACGAGCAGGGCGCCGGCGACCAGGGCATGATGTTCGGCTTCGCCTGCGACGAGACCCCCGAGCTGATGCCCATGCCCATCATGCTCGCCCACAAGCTGGTGGCGCGCCTGGCCGAGGTCCGCAAGAACGGTCTCCTGACCTACCTCCGGCCGGACGGGAAGAGTCAGGTCACCGTCGAATACGAGGGCGATGCCCCGGTCCGCGTGCACACCGTGGTGGTCAGCGCCCAGCACGACCCCTCCATGAACGACCGCCAGGAGGAGCTCAAGGCCGACATCATCAAGCGGGTGATCACGCCGGTGATCCCCCCGGAGCTCCTGGACGACGGCACCGTCTACCACGTCAACCCGACGGGGCGCTTCGAGATCGGCGGCCCCCAGGGCGACTCGGGGGTGACCGGCCGCAAGATCATCGTGGACACCTACGGCGGAATGGGCCGGCACGGCGGCGGCGCCTTCAGCGGCAAGGACCCCTCCAAGGTGGACCGCTCGGCGGCCTACATGGCCCGCTACATCGCCAAGAACATCGTGGCCGCGGGGTTGAGCAAGCGCTGCGAGGTGCAATTGGCCTACGCCATCGGCGTGGCCGACCCGGTTTCCGTCCGGGTGGACAGCTTCGGCACCGGCCGGGTCGACGACGAGAAGCTGGCCGCCGCGGTGCGCAAGGTCTTCCCCTTGAAGCCCAAGGCCATCATCGGACACCTGAAGCTCCTGCGACCCATCTACCGCGAGACCGCCCGCCACGGCCACTTCGGACGCACCGGCGATGGCTTCACATGGGAGAAGGCCGACAAGGTCGAGGAACTCTGCAAGGCCCTCGGCGTGCCCGGCAAGGCGGCGGTCTGCAAGGTGAAGGGCAAGGGAAAGTAACTTGACGAATCCTTGCCGATAACGTGAGGTTGGGGCAAGGTACGCGGACACGATTCCGAACTTCCGTCGTGACGTCATGAGATCCTGCGGTGAGGATATCCAGGAGGCGGTTGAGCGGGGGCAGGAATATTCCCGCGAGCGGAAGTCGGCGGGCGCGCCGTGGGACAACAAAACCGCGGACGCCATCGTCCGAAACCCGGAAATCATTGGCGAGGCGGCCGGCCGCCTTCCGCCGGACTTTCGTGACAAGCACCCGGCGGTGGAATGGGCGAAAATCACCGGCTTGCGTCACCGCATCGTCCATGATTACTTCGGGGTGGATTTGGACATCATCCGGCGGATTGTCGCCAACGACCTGCCCCCTTTCAAGGCGGCCCTCGAACAAATCCAGAACGAATTCCAAGGATTGGACTGATCGGGCTTGAGTTTCAGGTTTCCGGTTTTCTCCTTCTTCCCAGCCCCCAGCCCCAGACCCTGATTCCCGGCACAATCACGCCGTTATTTCGCCCCCGCCGGTTTCACATTCCCAATAAACTTCTTTTCGGGTTCGAGGACCGCATCCAGCACCCGGCAGGAGACGACTTCCAACCGTGCGTCGCGCGGCGCCTCCTTCCCGGCCGGCGTCCAGCGCCCCGTCGCCTCCATCACGACACCCTTCTTCTTAAGGGGAAGATACTCGCGCCGAAGATCCTCCGCGGTTTTCCCGGGGAAATTCAGGCGGACATTCACAATCTCCCCGCCCACCGACACCCCGTTGATCACAAGAACCGGCACGGGATCCAATTTTGTGGCGACGAAAACGCCTCCTTCCGTTTTTCCCGCATTGAGTCCGCCATCAAAATAAATCAGACGGCCCATCACCACCACGTTCTCCCCCGCCGCCGGGGTGTAGGCGTCGGACAAGGGGGCCACTTTCTTCTCAACGGTCGATGTGGAATTCCATGCCGGATCAAAAATATAAACGACCCCATCCTTCAAAACATAGTCCAAGTTCGTGACCTTCATGAGACGATTCAAGGCCAACTCGACGGACATGTCCGTCCCCGATAGCGTGATGGTCGGGTTGACCTTCGCCACCGCATTGGGATCCACCAGGATCGGGAGTTTCGTGACGTCGCGGAGGAAATCCACCGCGTCTTCGAATCTCTGCTTGTCAAACTGGAAGGTGATTTTTTTCTGAAGTTTCGCCCGGATCTCCTTTTCCCATTCCCAGCCGTCCGCCGGACGGTTCTTCGCCTGTTCCGCCGCGGCCTTCGCCTCATCCTCCGCCGCCCTCGCCAATTCCCCACCCTTGAAATCCCCTATGAAGATCACACCATCCTTCAGAACATAGTCCAAGTTCGTTAACTTCATGAGCCACTTCAAGGCCAACTCGATGGACATGTTCATCCCCGATAGCGTGATGGTCTGGTTGACCTCCGCCACCGCCCTGGGATCCACCAGGATCGGGAGTTTTCGGACGTCGCGGAAGAAATCCACCACGTTTCCGAATGTCTGATTGTCGAACTGGAAGGAGATTTTTTCCTGAAGCTTCGCCCGGATTTCCTTTTCCCATGCCGGCATGGATTCCGCGGCGGACGCCGCCTTTTCCTCAGAAGCGGATTTTCCCCGTGCCCCGAACACGCACGCGGTTGTTCCCACCGATAACAGCAACACCGCGACCATCCCCAATGCCCATGTGTTCATCCGGGTCATGAGAGCCCTCCTTTTGTCCAAAAGTCCCTCCACGCGCTCCTCGAGCGACCACCGCGGGTGCACAAGCCCCACGGTCGCCGGCATGCGGTGGAATATGGTGGTTTTTTCCGCAAGATCGAGAAGCGCCTGGGCGTAGCCCCGGGCGTCCCCCGATTTCAGAACATGATTGTCGCACACTTCCTCCCGCGCCCGAGCCAGTTCCCGGTTCAGAACATACACCATCGGATGGGGCCAGAAGACCATCGCCGCGAACCTCTGAAGGAGCCCCACGAGATGATCCCGCTGGAGGACATGGGCGCATTCGTGAACCAGCACATCCCGGAGCGCCGCCGGCTCCAGGGCGTTGATCAATAATGTGGGAAGCACCACCACCGGCTTCCGGATGCCCAGTGAAATCGGACTATCCACGAACCCCGACGTCGCGACCGACGGCAAGCGTTGCACGCCGAGCGACCGGCGGACGTCCGCGAGCACGCTGCCGATCGCCCCGTCCGGGCCGACGGGTTTCAAACTCCGCCTCAGGGCCGCCGCCACCCCCCAGCCGTGCACCAGCCGTCCGAAGAGAAAAACGGCCACGGCGGCCCAGAGGATCATCAATCCCGTGAATCCCACCCGGAGGCGGTCCGCCGCGGATAACGGGACGGCGGCCGGAACCGGAGCAACGACCGGAGGAATCCGGTCCGGAGCGGGAACGGAAACCGCCGGGATGGCCGCCGGCGCCGGGAACACCGCCGGGCTGGCGGGGAGCGAGGCAACCTTCCCGAACGGAATTTTCACGAGCGCGAACCCCGTCCGGCCGGCCACCCAGGCCGTGAAGGGACTCGCCAGGACGCAGGCCAGCGCGCAAAGCCAAATTCCGTACCGGACGTGCGCCCCGGCCCGGCGGAAGATCCCCGCCAACACCCCGGCCAGGATCAGCACCGCCGTCGCCTGGACCATCGCGTTGGCCATCCCCATCGCGACCCCATCCCCGGGGTAAAGCGTCAGGAACATCTTCATGACTTGACCCTCCTTTCGTCTCCTTCCCGGGCGATGCGGTCCCGGATCCGGGCGGCCTCCTCGGAAGAGACCCCCCGGCTGTCCAGAAGCGCCATCACCAGATTCTCCGTCGAGCCCGCGAAGGCGGTGTCCACCAAACGCGACACCATCCCCCCGACGGCGCTTTGGCGGGGCACCGCCGCGGCGTAACGGAACGTGTTGCCGTCCGGACGGTGCCGGAGCCACCCCTTGGCGGCAAGTCTCGTCATCAGCGTGAGCACCGTGTTCCGGGCCACCGGCCGGCGGGCCGAGACCGCCGCCCACACCTCGGCCACGGTGGCCTCCTTCCTGTCCCAGATCACATTCATGATCTCGAGGTGCGTCTCCGACAACGGCGGCAGCGGTTTTTTGACGGCCATGCGGATATCCTCCGGAAAATATTACCTACGTTCGTAGTTCAGTATACCGACACTCGTAGGTACTGGCAAGCGGATTTTCGGGAAATCTTGAAAATTTCGGGCAGTCACCTGCGGGAAGACGAATGGAATGCCGAATCAATTCGGAATTTCATCCAACTTCGAATCTTCTGGACTTCTTGACTCGTCGTTTGCCCAGCACCCAGCACTCAGTACTCAGCACTTCTCTCATTCCGTCGGGGGACACGAACCGATCCCGCCGCCGGAGCGGCGGGCTTCCGGTTCATGTCCCCCAGTCTGACTCGCTGACTATCCGCTACACGCTATACGCTCTCTTCCAGCGCTTCCATCACCCTCACATACTCCCACGGAATCCCGAGGCGGTCGTGGAGGGATTTCAGGTCCCGGAGGTATTTCTCGTAAAGCCCCGGCATGAGAGGCTTCATCCGCGGCGCGCAGAAGTAGATCCGGCAGCCGAGGACGCGACCCTCCCGGGCGGTGCAAACATCATCGGCTAAATAAGGGCAGGCGTTTCCGTCCCACGGATGGGGCGGCGGGCCGGACGTCGCCAGAAGCCGCTCCACCTCCACGCGGCTGGCCATGAGCACGAGACCCGACTCCTTGAACCGGCAGCAATCCCCGCAGGCCGCGCAGGAGGCGCCCATCGCGGCGATTTCCGCGTCGAGCCGGCGAAAAATTTCTTCGAGCGCGGACCGGACGGCGGGATTCATGCCTTTGTTTTCCTGACCGCATTGATGGTTATTTGACGAGCGCCGACACCTGCCGGAAGAGCGGATGTTTGGCGTCCCGGATCGCCTCGAACATCAGGGATTCCGTGGTGGACACCACCGCCCCGGCGCGGGCCAGGCGTTCGAGCGCGGCGGCGCGGTCGCCGTCCCGGCGGGAACTCACGGCGTCGGCGGGGATGAACACCTCCAGCCCCATGTCGAGGAGATCGAGCGCCGTCTGTGAGACGCAGACGTGGGTCTCGATGCCGACAAGCACCCACTGTTTCTTCCCCGTCTTCCGGACGGCCTCCCGGAGCGGATCGGATCCGGCGGCGGAAAACACGGTCTTTTCTAAGCGGCCCGGCGTTGCGATGACACCCGTGACGTCATTCGGGCCGCTTATCCGGAAAGCGATTCCGCCCTTCGCACCCACGGAAGCATGTACGCCCGCTGCGGAATCGCCGAGGACCGGAGCCCCGGCCCCATCGAGCGCGGCCTTGATTTCCGGCGCCGTGGCCCCGAGGCCCTTCGGGTACTGCTCCGTGACGAGGATTGGCGCCCCGAGAAGGCAATAAAACCGGATCATCCGCTCCGACGCCGCGAGCATCCCCGGCCAGTTCCGGATGACGGAGGTGAATTTCTCCTGGATGTCAATCACCAGGAGCGCGGAGGTTGTTTCGCCGAGGCGGGGATTCATGCCAGCGCCCTCACCCAACTTAAAATCCGCATTTTGATTTCCTCCCACGTGATATCCGAAAGCATTCGCGGCATCGGATCCTTCTCGGCGTCATCAAAATAACTCAACCCGTAGAGAACGGGCCCCACGTCCGTCGTCGCGAATTTTTTCCGATACCCGGCCAGCAGGGCCTCGAATCTCCCCACGCGCCGGCCGATGGCGTGGAGATCCACAAAATCCCTCCGGGCCCCCCGTTGGGCGACGGCGGAAAGTTTCATGCAGGCGATATCCTCCAGGGAAACCACGGGGCATCCGTTCTCCGGCCAGCGTGCGACCGGCTTCAGGAGCGGGTAGCGGTATTCCAGAAAACTGACACGGACGCCGCGGACGGACCCGTGAAGCGTCCCGGGGGCGGTCCCTCCGGATCGGAAGGAAATCCCCTTCGCGCGAAGATCGGCGGCCAGCCGCATCACGTCCCCGACGGGCGCCGTCGAGAACCAGTCAAAATCCAGAGAACGCCGATGCCCCAACCAAAGGGCGGCGGCCGTCCCCCCCGCGAGGTAAAACCCCCGTTCCCGCGCAAAAACCGCCAGCGGCAACAATACCTGCCGCTGCCGGCGATTCAGGATTTCGGCATGCCACATCATCCCGCCGTCCTCCGCCCCCACGGATTCCGCCGCGCGGCCTTTCGACACGCATCGAAGGCCTCCGGCGGGATGCGAAGCACCGTCTCCCAAAACCGCATCCGCCGGACATCGAGTCCCCGTCCCCCCCGGAGGAGAAGCCACGCCCGGAGACGCGCCTTCCCCATCCGCCGGAGGAGCCACTTCACGGACGTCCAGTCCCCCGCCTCCAGAATCCGGCGGGTGATGAACTCCGCGTGTTCCGCCCAGGACAAACGCCGCCGGGAACAATCCCAGAAGAGCGGGCGAAGAAGGGATGGCAGGGACTCCGAATTCTTTTTGAGATCCGATGCGCTTCCACGTCGGACACGACCAGCCGCAAAATCGGCTTCCGACATTGTCAGACGGGAACGATTTTGAAACTGCCTCATCCTCCCTCCCCGATGAACCTCATCATATCAGACACGAACAAAACCTCAATTCATTGCCCCTTTTCTTTTCCCGCCCAAAGAAAAAGATGCATGATTTCATGAAATCACACCCCGCGTCAGAACTGGGAATAACACGCAATACCCCATCCACACAATCAGCGCGACAACCAGATGAACCAACCGGATTCGCTTGCGCAAGAAAGGCACAACCGGCCTCAGGAAAATCAAAATCAACAGCACTCCAAAAATGATGCCGCGAAGCGTAGCCCGAAAATCCTGCGATGAACCCCGGGAAACCTCCTGTGCCTGGATTATCGAAACAAACAGGAATGAGACTCCGGTTGCAAGTTCCCACCGCCACGCCCACATGGAACGTTTCACGATTCCTCCTTTGCCATCCCGTCATTCCACCGGCGGCAAGACCCGGCCGTCCTGCCGGTTCAGAATCCGCCGGCCAGGTAACGTTACAGAAATGACACGATTGATCCTTCCCGTCGTGGTTATTTTTTCTCCGGAGAATCTGAGGCTTCTGCTTTCCAGTATTCCTCCCAAACCCGTTGAAGATACCTATCCGCATCGTGATAATTCCGGTTCTTCTGCCAGGATACGAGAATTCCCTTCGCAATCTCCCTCCTCTTCTCACTCGGCAATTGAAAAGACTCGCTGATCTGCTGAAACCAATACGCCTGGTGAAGTGCCCCATGAAAAAAGTAATGCGGCGAATTGGGGATGCCCGGAGAAAACGTATTCACCCGCCACCAAAACGGCATTTCTTCCACATCAACCCGTTCCCCCTGCAACGCGACCGATAACGGCGTGTCCCGGAACTCGTCCGAAATCTTGACATACCAGAGATATCGGGTGTAATGCGCCTGCCCGGTTTTGATATTGATCTCCTCATGGCGGAAATTCAGTTCCGTCCACGGGTGAAACATGGGAACCACCATCGGAACCAATATCATGCACGCGACAAGCAAGGCCATTCCCGCAATCACACGGTTGCGGCGCGAGTGAAATAACGGCTTCAGTTTCATCGTTCCCTCCATCAATTTCTCGACCCAGGCATCCGGTTTTTCTGTGAGTCCCGAACCCCGATCCTCGAGGTTCTTCCCGACTCGGCGACTCTCCGACTCGCTGACTCGCTGACTTCTTATTGTTCGTACGCCCCCATATCCGGCTGTGTCCCGCCCTGCGGACGGGTGACGCCGCGGATGTCCGTCCGGGGCGCGTCCTGCCACGTGCCGGTATTCTTCGCGCCGCTCGTCACCTGCAACATCAACCCATCGTCATCGGTCGCCCAAATGTTGTCCGCGCCATCCGGGTCCCCGGGCGTCTCGAAATAGGGATCGGAACTGATGTTGCCACCGTTGTCATTCACGGTGCCTCCACCGGTAATTCCGGCAAGTCCACCACTGATATCCGTACTGCCGATATTCAAGGTCGCACTACTGACATACACCTCATTCCCGGACGCAGATGTATCACCCCACAAAACGCAATTCACTACTCGGCAGACAGAGGATGATGCCATGTAAACTGCTCCTCCACAATTAACCGCGGTATTCCCTTTAAAAGTGCAGTTTACAACTATACCTGACGCAGAATCAGAAAAAGCAATTCCTCCACCCCAAATCTCAGAATAATTGTTTAAAAAGACAGAATTGACAATTTTGGGGCGAGAACTGGCACCAGTATTACAAACACCCCCACCATTCGCAGTAGCACCCTGAGCAATATTATCACGGAAAATACAATTAAATAAAGAAGGTGAGGAATTATTATTCATAACTGCCCCGCCGGCGGATGGACCACCATTATTCATCGAGAAAGTGCAATTGCGTACCGAGGGACTTGATGAATTATTTGACAACCCACTACCACCAGGACCGTTGCCCTCCCGTATCACAAATCCATCCAGAATCGCCTTATTGGCCCCTGTCACGACATTGTAGGCATTCTCGGTATTGTTGGTGAAACCGGAATCATCCCCGTTGAAATCCCCGGAAAGCACCGTCGGCCGCATCCGCCAGTCCCGGTCAATCCGATAGGTTTCCGTCCCGGTGAATCCTCCGTACACCCCCACCCGGGACACCAGTTGCAACGTATTGGACCGGGACCCCGCCGCGGGCTTATAAATCCCGTCCGCCACCCAGATTTCGTCCCCGGCCGCGGCCGTCCCGAGGGCGCTGGCGAGTGTCACATACGCATTCGCCCAGGACGAACCGTTATTGGACCCGGTCGCGTCCTTGTCCACATAGACGATATTCCCGGTCTGGTTCTCGTAGGCCCCCATGTCCACCCCGCCGCCCCGGACGCGCTCCTGGCTGGCGACATCATAAGTAAGCGGATCGAGATAAATTCCAACGTCCAGAGCCGGACTCGCATTCCCGAGCGCGAGTCCGTCGTCCGGCGTCCCAAATCGGTTATCGGCGCCGTCCTTGTCGCCCACGTTCGTAAACTGAGGATCCACGTTGAGATTCCCGCCGTCGTCGGTCGCACCGCCGTTCACCCCGGCGACGTTCCCGGAAATGTCCGTGTTGGCGATGACCACCGTCCCCGTGCCGTTGTGAATCTCGGGACCCGCCGTGATCATGGTGTCGCCCCACATCACACAATTCATCACCTTGAGCACCGAGGACATGGCGCAGGCACCGCCGCCGTAGTTCGCCGAGTTGCCCTGGAACGTGCAGTTGGAAACTTCGGCCGTGGACCCGCCCGCGCTGATGAATCCGCCCCCGTTCCCGCTCGTCGCGGTGTTCCCGGTGAAGACGCAATTGGTGAAGGCGCCGTTCACCGCGTTCATGATCCGCGCCCCGCCGCCGGAACCGGCCGAGGTATTCGCGGCAAAAACGCAATCCGCCACGTCCGCGGATGTCGTCGAATCGAAGGACAACCCCGCCCCGCCCGAACCCGCCCCGGAGACGTTGTTCAGGAAGAGAGACCCCCGCACCGCCGCGGGATTGCCGACGAAGTAGGCGCCGGCCCCCGCGTCCGTCGCGAAATTCTCCGTGAACACGCAGTTTTGGACGGTAAGGGTGGTGCTGCTCGTCAAGCCCCCGCCCCGGCTGTCAACACCCGTGCTGTTGGCATTTCCGCCCCGGATGACGAAGCCGTCCAGAATCGCGGGCCCTGCCCCCGTCACCACGTGATAATTATTCTCGGTATTGTTGGTGAGGCCGGCGTCGTCCCCGTTCACGTCACCGTTCAGTATCGTCTGATTCGTCACCCAATTCCGGGCGCTCCGGGCGCTCTCACCCCCGGCGAATCCCCCGTACATCGGAAGACTCGCCTTCATCTGGAACGTGTTGGTTCTCGATCCGCCGGGCTTGTACGTCCCCGCCGCCACCCAAAGTTGCTGCCCGGCCACGGCGTTCGTGAGAGCGGTCGCCAAACTCGTGTAGGCGTTCACCCAGGAGGTGCCGTTGTTGGCGCCCCCCGCGTCAAACTTCACATACACCACATCCTCGTTGTCGGTGTTGGTGAGGGAGACGTCGCTCGCGTCCATGGTGTCATAGACGCCGTCCGCGCTCGAGGCCGGAAGCGTGGTGATGGAATAGCCGACGTTCCCGTCGTCCGCGTCGTCATCCACCCCCGTCACCACCACCTGCTGGATCGAGGCCCAGTTGGCCGGGGTGAACGTGAGCGACGTGGGACTTGCGAGGCCCTCCGTCGTGTCGGAACTCGTAAGGGTGATCGTCACGTTCGCCGTCGGCTGGCTCGTCAAAACAACCGTAAACTGGTTGGCGCCACCCGCTTCCGTCGTCGTGAGTCCCGACATCGGATTCACCGTGATCCCCGCCGTGTCGTCGTCGGTATTGGTCACCGACACGTCCGACGGATTCATGTTGTTATACACCGGGTCGCCGCTCACGGCCGCGGCCGTGATGATCGTGTAACCGACGTTGCCGTCATCCACGGCGTCGTCCTGGCCGTAGATCCACACCGTCTGGGGGACGTTCCAGTTGGCGCTCGTGAACGTCAGAGTCACCGGGTTGATGGTGCCCTCGGAGGTGTCGGAACTGGAGAGGTCCACCACCACGTTCGCCGTCGGTTGGCTGGTGAGGGTGATCGTGAAATTATCCGTCGCGTTCGGTTCGCCGGTGACCAGCCCCGACGTCTCGCTGACCGTGATCCCAGCCGTGTCATTGTCGGTGTTGGTGAGCGACACATCGGACGGATTGAACCCGTTGTAATTGCCGTCGCCACTCGAACAGGCGCCGACAATAATCGAATACCCCACGTCCCCGTCGTCCATGGCGTCATCCGTGCCGGTGACCGTCACCGTCTGGGGCGTGTTCCAGGTGGCGCTCGTGAACATGAGGGACCCCGTGTCCGGCGTCCCCTCGGAGGAATCCGACGAGGTGATGTTGATCTGCACGCTCGCCGTCGGCATGCTCGTGAGGACAACTGTAAATTGAGCCGTGCCGCCGGGTTCCGTCGTCGTGAGGCCGGAGGTCGGGTTCACCGTGACGCCGGCCGTGTCGTTGTCGTTCGTGGTCACGGAGACATTCGGGGCGTCGAGGAGGTCGTAATTCGCGTCCGCGCTCGTCGCCACCCCCGTCAGGACCGTATACGGCACGTTTCCATCAATGGACGGGTCGTCCACGCCGGTCACCGTCACCGTCTGCGGCGTATACCAGTTGGCCGGGGTGAACACGAGCATCGCCGTGGACACCGTCCCCTCGGAAGGATCGTTGCTCGATATCGGAATGGACACGTTCGCCGAGGGCGGATCCGAGAGCACCACCGTGAATTGAGCCGTCCCCCCCGCCTCGGTCGTCACAAGTCCCGACGTCGGGGTCACGATGATTGTCGGACCGTCGCAGGTGCCCGTGAACGTCCAACCGGAGTTGTTCTGGCCCGTCCCCGTGCTGTGGACGGCGGTGATGGCCACGCCCGAGGCGACCTGGTCGGTGACGTTGACATCGCGCATGCTGAACGTGCCCGTCCCGGTCCACGTCCTCTGGGTGGGCGACGACGTGGACGTGATGACGATGTCATCCGCGCCGCACCCCGCCCCGCCGCCGTTGAAGGCGATGACGCCGTTGTTGGTGACCCCGCCCGCGCCGATCGCCACATCCCCCACCGACAAATTCTGCCAAGCCCCGCCGGCGTTGACCGTCACCGTCCCGGCGGTGACGCTCCCCACCCCCTGATTGAGCGTCGCGCCGGATTTGATGAGCAGGTTCCCCGCGACATTCACCGTCGGGAAATACGTCAAGTCGTCCACCGAACAGGAATTCGTCCCGTCGCCGAGTGTGAGGTCGCCGTTTACGGTGAGTGTTTGGGCGTTGACGGTGCCGAGGCGTATTAACCTGGGAGTGAGATTGACTTTCACAATGTGACTTGGATATGTTTTAGTACCAAAGTATGCATAACCGTTCGCGCTATCAATAACCGCAGACTCTAAAGGATTTTCCCCCGCGTTGGCGGCAAGTACACCCACACGCGTAAATGAATACAGGTTCAACTTCACAACCTCACCAGAACTGTCACACGTTCCAAAATAAGCATAACCATTCGCGGCGTCAACGACAGCAGACCGCAGATTGCTTTCCCCCGCGTTCAGCGTAACAACTCCCACACGCATGAATGTGGACAAGTTTATCTTCACAACCTTGCCAGGGGACGTTTCTGTCCCAAAATAGGCATACTCGTTGGCAACGTCAATAACAGCAGACTGTAGAGAATTCTCCCCCGTGTTCAACGTGATAGCTCCCACACGTGCGAATGTGGACAAGTCCACCTTCACAACTTGGCCGGGACTGGGATTCGTCCCAAAATAGGCATAACCATTCGTGACGTCAACAACCGCAGACTTTAAAGAATCTTCTCCTGCGTTCAGCGCAATAGATCCCACTCGCGTGAATGTGGACAAATCCACCTTAACCACCCGGCCTGGGAGGGTACCTGTTCCAAAATACGCGTAACCGTTCACAGAGTCAATAACAGCAGACTGTAGATAATTTTCCCCCACGTCCAGCGTAATAGCTGCCACACGCGTGAAGGTGGACAAGTCCACCTTCACCACAATGCCAGGGGATGTATTTGTACCAAAATAGGCATACCCATTCACAGTGTCGATAGTTGCAGCATCTAAATTGTTTTCCCCCGCATTCAAAGTTAAGGCCCCTACGCGCGCGAATGTTGTCAGATCCATTTTCACCACACGACCAGGGGCCGAGCCTCCTCCAAAATATGCATACCCATTCGCAGGGTCAATGACCGCAGATCCAATATCGTCATCACCCACATTGCATGTTATGGCATTAATGCGTGAGAATGTGGCCAAGTCGACCTTGATCACACACCCAGGAAATTGATTTGTTCCAAAATAGGCAAAACCGTTCACAGTGTCGATAACTGCAGAATGCAGATTGCTTTCCCACGTGTTCAACGTAAGGGCTCCCACACGTGTAAATGTACCAAGATTCACCTTTACCACCTTGTTAGAACTGACGTTACCTGTCCCAAAATAGGCATACCCGTTCGTGGCATCAATAACCGCAGATGCAAAATAGTTTTCTCCCGTATCCAAGGTGATTGCCCCTACGCGAGCAAATGTAGACAAATCGACTTTCACAACCTTACCGGGATTGGTCCACGTTCCGAAGTAGGCGTATCCATTCACTGTGTCAATCACTGCGGCCTCTACAGTATTTTCACCCGTGTCCAGCGTGATCGCCCCCACACGCGTAAATGTGTTCAAATTTAATTTCACCACTTTGGCAGGACTGCTGCCGGTCCCAAAATAGGCGTATCCATTCGAAGCATCAATGACTGCGGAATTGGAATTTAAATTATTTTCCCCTGTATTCAGAGTTATTGCCCCCATGCGTGTGAACGTAGACAAGTCCACTTTCACAATGCGAGCGGGGGAGGTAAGTGTCCCGAAATAGGCATAGCCATTCGCAGTGTCTATAACAGCCGACTTTGGAGAATCTTCGCCAGCATTCAACGTGATCGCCCCAACACGAGTAAATGTAGCCAAGTCCACCTTCACTATAACTCCCGGAGAACCGCCCGTTCCGAAATAGGCTTTACCGTTAACCGGGTCAATGACCCCAGAAGACACCCAAGACTCGCCGGAGTTGAGTGTGATAACTCCCACACGTGTAAATGTGACCAAATCAATCTTCACAACATAGGCAGGGGTGGTATATGTTCCGAAATAAGCATAACCATTAGCCATGTCAATCACAGCCCCGCGAAGCAAGCACTCGCCTAATACGAGGGAATATGATTCACTTCTGCTGAATCCCGGCGGCGTCACGGAGAGATGATGATACGCCGTTGCCGGTCCCGCCGCCGCGATGTCCATTGCCCCGACTCCGGTGTACTCCACGGTATTCGGGGTGTTCGTCGTCGTATCAAGCGTGCCTGTGCCCGTGAGCGGCGTCCCCGATCCCATTAACGCAAGTTTCCCGTTCGCCGCCATCCTGACGACGCCGGGATTTGTGATAACAAGCGTGTTTGCCTGGAGTGTGGCCGATGTCGTCGTGAACAACCCATCGGTGACCACCATGGCCCCGTTCACTGTGATGGCCGAATTTCCGCCCGTGAACGTGCCGGCCGCTTGCGAGAAACCATCCGTCCCGACCGTGAACGTCTGACCCGCCGCCTGGGTGACCGTGCCACCGTAACCGACCTGGATCTCGATGCCTTTGACCGACGTGGCGACATTGATTGTCGCACTCTTGCTGCTGGTGTTGTTGAACACCGCCTTGTTCAACGCGCCGGGAACGATATTCCCCGCCCAATTGGCCGATTCACTCCAGTTGTTCGTCACGCCGGCGCCGGTCCACACAATGGAACCTTCATTGTCGCCGTTCGAAAGAGACACATCGGAGGGATTTATTCCGTTGAAGGACGGATCGGCACTCGTCGCCGCCGCGGTCACCACCGAATAGGCGATCACCCCGTCCGCCGCCGCGTCATCAAGCCCCGTCACGGTAACCGTCTGCGACGTACTCCAGTTCGCGCTCGTGAATGTGAGGGACGTCGGCGCGACCCACCCCTCGGTGGTGTCGCCGCTCGAAATCCCGACGATGACATTCGCCGCCGGCTGGCAATCCAGCACCACCGTGAATTGAACCGTCCCCCCCTCCTCCGTCGTCACCAACCCCGATGTCGGGTTCACCGTGATTCCGGGAACGTCATCGTCGTTGTTTGTCAGAGACACATCACCCACCGTCATCCCGCCATACGCGGGATCGGTGCTCGTCGCGGCGGCGGTGATGATGGAGTAACCGACGTTGCCATCATCGATAAAATCATTCACCCCCGTCACCGTCGCCTGCTGGGGGGTGCTCCAGTTCGCGCTCGTAAATGTAAATGAGGGCGGCGCCACTGTCCCCTCCGAGGTGTCGCTCGAGGAAAGTCCGATCGTGACATCCGCCGTGGGCTGGCTGTCGAGCACGATCGTGAAGTTCTGGGCCGATCCCGCTTCCGTCGTCACAAGGCCCGACGTCGGGTTCACCGTGATCCCCGCCACGTCATCGTCGTTGTTCGTCGCGGTGACATCCGACACCGTTTTCCCGTTGTAGGTCGGATCGGCGCTCGCCGCCGCGGAGGTCAGGATGGTGAACCCGACATTCCCGTCCACCCCCGCGTCGTCAGCGCCCGTGACGGTGACCGTCTGCGGCGTGGACCAGTCGCCCGCGGTGAACGTGAGCGACGCGGGTAACACCGTCCCCTCCGACGTGTCGGTGCTCGAGAGATTGATCACAACATTCGCCGTGGGCTCGCAATCCAGCACCACGTCGAAGGTGTCCGTCCCGCCCGCCTCCGTCGTCACGAGGCCCGACGTCGGGTTCACCGTGACCCCCGCCGTGTCGTTGTCGGTATTGGTCACCGTCACGTTGGCGGGATTCATCCCGTTGTAGGTTCCGTCCCCGCTCGACGCCGCGTCGGTGATGATCGAATACCCCACGTCCCCGTCATCCAACCCGTCATCCACGCCGGTCACCGTCACGTTCTGCGGGGTGGACCAGTCCAGGTTGGTGAATGTGACGCTCGCCGGCAATACCGAACCCTCCGCGAGGTCGGAACTCGACAAATTAATCGTCACGGACGCTGTCGGCTCGCTTGTGAGAACGATTGAAAACTGATCCGTCACTCCCGCCTCCGTCGTCACGAGTCCCGACGTCGGCGTGACCGTGATCCCCGCGGTGTCGTTGTCGGTGTTGCTGACCGAGACATCCGCCGCGTCCAGATTGTTATAGTCGAGATCCGTGCTCGAGGCCGCCGCGGTCAGGATCGTGTACCCCACATTTCCGTCGGCCACGGCGTCGTTCGCGCCGGTGATGGTCACTGTCTGGGGGGTGTTCCAGTTTCCAACGGTGAACGTAAGCGTCGCGGGAAGGACCGTCCCCTCCGAGAGGTCGCTTGAGGAAATCCCGATGTCCACGGTGTCCGTGGGCAGGGTGTTCAGAACCACGTTGAACTGGGCCGTGCCGCCCGCCTCCGTGGTCGTGAGGCCCGCCGTCGGGTTCACCGTGATGCCGGGGGTGTCGTCGTCGGTGTTCGTGACCGAGACATCCGCCGGATCCAGGCCGCTGTAGGCCAGGTCGGTGCTTGCCACGTTATTGATGATGATTGTATAGTTGATGGGCCCGTCCGCCGCCACATCATTCTGCCCCGTCACCGTCACCGTCTGGGGGGTGCTCCAATTGGCATTGGTGAAGGTGAGCGTCGCCGCCGACACCGTGCCCTCGGCCACGTTCGAGGAGGCGACATCCATCGTCACGTCGTCGGAGGGTTGGCTGGCCAGGACCACATTGAACTGGGCCGTCCCGCCCGCCTCCGAGGTCACAAGCCCCGACGTGGGATTGACCGTGATGCCGGCGGTGTCGTTATCCGTGTTGGATGCCGTCACGTCGGACGGATTCTGGCCATTGTAGGCGGGGTCGGCGCTCGTCGCCGCGTCAACCAGGATGGAATACGCCATATCCCCGTCGTCCGCCGCGTCGTCCGCGCCGGTCACCGTCACCGTCTGGGGGGTGTTCCAGTTGGCGCTTGTAAACGTCAGCGACGCCGGGTTCACCGTCCCTTCCGAGACGTCATCCGAGGAGATTCCGATCACCACGTTCGCCGTCGGCTGGCTGTCCAGAACCACGTCGAACGTGTCCGTCCCGCCCGCCTCCGTGGTGACGATCCCTGACGTCGGATTCACCGTGATCCCCGCGGCGTCGTCATCGGTGTTCGTCACCGAAACATCCGCCACCGCCAGAGCATTGTAGGCCGGATCGGCGCTCGTGGCCGCGGCGGTGACGATGGTGAACCCGATATCCCCGTCATCCACCGCATCGTTCACCCCCGTCACCGTCACCGTCTGGGGCGTGCTCCAGTTGGCGCTCGTGAACAAAAGCGACGGCGGGGATACCGTGCCCTCCATGAGGTCGGAACTCGTGAGGGCGATGGAGACGTCGGCCGTGGGCTGGCAGTCCAGTACCACGTCGAACGTGTCCGTCCCGCCCGCCTCCGTCGTCACCAGGCCCGACACGGGATTCACCGTGGCCCCCGCCGTGTCGTCGTCGGTGTTCGTGACGGACACATCGGAAACTGCCATGGCGTTGTACACCGGATCCGCGCTCGCCGCCGCGGCGGTAATGACGGTGTAGCCGACGTCCCCGTCGTCCACGCCGTCGTCCACCCCCGTCACCGTCACCGCCTGGGGGGTGTTCCAGTTGGCGCTGGTAAACGTCAGGGACGCCGGACTCACCGTGCCTTCCGACACGTCGGAACTCGACAACCCGATCACCACGTTCGCCGTCGGCTGGCTGTCCAGCACCACCGTGAAGCCGTCCGTGGTCCCCGCTTCCGTGGTGGACAATCCCGCCACCGGCGTCACCGTGATCCCCGCCGTGTCGTTGTCCGTGTTGGAGGCGGACACATCCGCCACGGCGATGCCGTTATAAAGCCCGTCGGCGCTTGAGGCCGCCGTGACGACGCTGTAGGCCACGGCCCCATCCACCCCCGCGTCATCCGCCCCCGTCACCGTCACCACCTGGGAGGTGCCCCAGTCGCCGGCGGTGAAGGTGAGGCTCGCGGGAGAAACCGTCCCTTCCGTGAGGTCCGAACTCGTGAGATTTATCGTCACATCCGCCGTGGGTTCGCTCGTCAGGATCACGGTGAACTGATCCCATCCCCCCACTTCCGTGGTGACGAGCCCCGCTGTCGGGTTCACCGTGACGGCGGCCGTGTCGTTGTCGGTGTTGGTCACGGAGACATCCGCCACCGGCATGGTGTTGAAGACCGGATCGGCGCTCGTGGCCGCGGCGGTGACGATGGCGAATCCGACATCCCCGTCATCCAAATCGTCATTGACGCCCGTCACCGTCACCGTCTGCGGGGTGTTCCAGTTGGCGGTCGTGAACGTGAGCGACGCCGGGCTTACCGTCCCCTCCGGGAGGTCGGAACTCGTGAGGTTGATGCCCACGTTCGCCGTCGGCTGGCTGTCAAGGACCACCGTGAAGGTGTCCGTGCCGCCCGCCTCCGTCGTCACGAGTCCCGACGTCGGGGTCACCGTGATTCCGGCCACGTCGTTGTCATTGTTGGTCAGCGCCACGTTCGACGCGTTCATGCCGTTGTAGACCCCGTCGGCGCTCGTCGCCGCCGCGGTGATGATGTTATAGGCGGTGTTCCCGTCCTGAACCAAGTCATCCACCCCCGTCACCGTCACCGTCTGGGGCGTGTTCCAGTCCCCGCCCGTGAAGGTGAGCGACGCCGGAGAGACCGTCCCCTCCGCCACGTTGGAACTCGACAACCCAATCGCCACGTTCGCCGTCGGCTGGCTGTCCAGCACCACCGTGAAGTTCGCCGTCCCTCCCGCCTCCGTCGTCACAAGACCCGACGTCGGAGTGACCGTAATTCCCGCCGTGTCGTTGTCATTGTTGGTCGCCGATACATCGAACGGATCCATCCCGCTATAATTCCCGTCCGCGCTCACCGCCGGCGCCGTGACTATCGAATAGGCCACATTCCCGTCGGCGACCGCGTCATCCGCCCCGGTCACGGTGACGGCCTGCGGCGTATTCCAGTTGGCGCTCGTGAACGTCAGAGACGCCGGACTGACCGCCCCTTCCGACACATCGGAGGAAGACAAATTAATCACCACATTCGCCGTCGGCTGGCTGTCGAGCACCACCGTGAATCCGTCCGTTGCCGCCGATTCGGTGGTCACAAGGCCCGACGTCGGCGTTACCGTGACCCCCGCCGTGTCGTTGTCATTATTCGTGACCGAAACATCCGCCGGATTGATACCGTTATAGGTGGCATCACTACTCGAGGCCGCCGCGGTGATGACCGTGTACGCCACATTCCCGTCGGCCACCGCGTCGTCCGCCCCCGTCGCCGTCACCGTCTGGGGGGTGTTCCAGTTCGCGCTCGTAAACGTCAGAGACGCCGGGCTTACCGTTCCCTCCGGCACGTCATCCGAGGAAATTCCGATCACCACATTCGCCGTCGGCTGGCTGTTGAGCACTATTGAGAAGTTCGCCGTCCCTCCGGCCTCCGTCGTCACAAGTCCCGACGTCGGAGTCACTGTGATCCCGGCGGAATCGTTATCGTTGTTCGTGACCGTCACGTCCGCCGAATCGATGCCGCCGTATGTGGCGTCGTTGCTCACCGCCGCCGCGGTAATTATCGAATAAGCCACATTCCCGTCCGCCGCAAGGTCATCCACCCCGATGACGGTCACCGTCTGCGGCGTGCTCCAGTTCCCCGCGGTAAAGACAAGCGACGCCGGCGATACCGCCCCCTCGGTGATGTCGCCCGAGGAAATCACGATCGTGACGGTGTCCAGAGGCACACCGTTCAGCGCCACGATAAACGACGCCGTCCCCCCCGCTTCCGTGGTCACCAGGCCCGACACGGGGCTCACCGTGATTCCTGCCGCGTCTAATATATTAAAGGAATCGCTCTCCACGCTCCCGATCCCGGCCAGCATCGCCACCAGCGTGTACCCGATTCCCGCGTTGTTGATGGAAATCCCGGGGAACGACGCGACACCATTCGTGAGCGCCGCGGACGCCGTCCCCGACAAAACGCCGCCCGCCGGATTCGACCCGATGGCCAGCGTCATCGTCCCGGTCGCCGCGGTGACCGTGTTCCCCGCGCCGTCCACTACCGCGACCTCGACGGCCGGGGTGAGTTCAAGCGTCTTCCGGGTGTTTCCCGGGGCCAGACGGAACACCAGCGCGTACGTCTGCGGAATCACCGTAAATGTCCCGTTCAGCGTCGTGACTCCCGCCCCCACCGTCACCGCATGGTCTGTCGAATCCTGAAGGTTGCTCCCCGCCGGCGGGATGAAATCCACCACATATTGTCCCGCGAGCAGATTGATCGAGTAAGACCCGTCCGCGCCCGTCCGCGCCCAAGCCACGGCCCCTCCGCGGGTGACCCCCGCGCCCGAATCCAGGTCCGCCGCGACCGTCACGTCCGCGCCCGACACCGGCTGACCGTCGGGATCCGTGAGAAGCCCGGAGAGCGTCCCGCTCTGCCCGTTCAGCACCGGGGAAAGCGCCACCGCTCCGCCCGACACCGTGACAAGCGATGGCGCCGGCGGCACCAGATTCTCCAACCCCGGCACGCCGGGGGGAATGAGCACATACGCCACGTAACTCCCGTCCGAGAGGGACACCCGGTAATTTCCATTCGTGTCGCTCACCCCCGAGCCGACCCACCCGCCCGGGATCCCGCCGCCGGTGTCCTCGTAGACCACCACGTTCACACCGCCCACGCCGTCCGCCGTCCCGTTGCCGTCCGCATCGTCGGGGACGCTGTTGTTATCGGCATCCACGAGGATGCGCCCGGAAAGGACGCGCCCGTAGGGAAACGCCGTGGTCCCAAGACTCAACGTCGGCGCGGCCACGCCGCGCCCCGCATACCCCACCGTGACATACCCCGACGTCACCGGATACAGGTAGAAATCATACGTCCCCTCCGGAAGCACCATCGAAAACTGCCCGGTCGCCGCATCCGACACGCAGTAGCCGCGTTTCAGCGAGGAATCCCCCACCGCCAGGATCTCCGCCGCCAGGACGGTGCCGTTCGGCGCGGTCGTTTTCCCGGTCACCATCACGGAGCCGGGAAGAATCACGTTTTTCCCGGAGAGGTTGGAACCCATCACGACAACCCCCAGCATCCGCCCCATCCGAAGCCCGGATCCCGCCGGGGGGGCGAATTCCAGGTTGTAGATTCCCTCCATCAACTGCAGTTGGTAATTGCCCGACGCGTCGGTCTGCGCTGTCGCCCGGAAGGGCAGAAGGGAATCCGTCTGGACGGCCGTCACGATCACCGGCGCAGCGGGAGCGTTCAGAACACGTCCCGACACCACCACACCCCGCCGAACCACAATCTGTCCGATGTCCTCATCCCCATGGACGACGAGCGAACCGTTCACCTCGAGCCCGTTCATGGAAATCCGCTGATCCGGAAAGCGCGTGGCGCCAAGGATCCGATCCGACAAACTTAAAAAGAAGGGGGTGGCGCCGTTTTTCACCGCGAGCGTCATCCGGAACAGGCCGGCCTCATCCGAGATCGCCGTCTTGAGCGCGTCCGCCAGGTTTTCGTTCGAGAGATCCGCCTGCAGCGCCCTCACCTCCACCCCGGCAACCGGCGCGCCCGCCGTGTCCACCAGCGTCCCGGAGATCACCGCTCCGGCGGGCATCACGATGTCAAGCGTGGTATCGGCATCCACCGTCCCCGTCGCCTCCACCACCCCCATGGTGCAACGTACCAGCACATTCTGCTCCCCTGGGAAAACAGGCACCTGGTAGGATCCGTCCACGCCGGTGTATGTCTCGCTGGCCAGCTCGCTCCCGACCGTCCGGGCCACGACGGCCGCCTGCGGCACCGGCGCCCCGCTCCCCTCGACGGTGACTCTTCCCGAGATGACCACCCCGCGTTTCATCATGAAGGCGAGCGTCGCCGCTCCGTCCACCCGCTCGACGAATTCCTGCGGCGGGATGCCCGATTCGGACATCGGCTCCACCCGGAACCGGTAGTTTCCGTCATAAAGCGCCATGCGGAAATTCCCGTCGGCCCCCGTCTCCCCCTCGCCGTATCCCAGGCCGCTCTCCCGGTCCATCGCCTCCCCGCCGACATCGCCCGTCGCCGGCGGTATCGCCAGGGCCAGCACCCGCGCCCCCGCCACCACGGCGCCGAAACTGTCCCGGAGTTGTCCGCCGATGGCGAATCCGCCGGCCAGCGACACGTCCCCCACCGTCACCGTGGAATATCCTTCGGGCACGTCAATCTGAAAGTTCCGATAGGGATAGGCGCCCGTCGCGGGATCGGGCCGCACGTCGAGAATATACTGCCCGGTCACGAGGTCGAGCGAGAAGGCCCCGTCCGCCCCCGACACGGCCGTCGGCGCGAAGGCCCCCGCGGCCAGGCGATCCCCGGTCTCGTCCTTCTCGGTAAACAGCGACGTGTTCACCGCCAGGACGCTCACCCCGGCGATGGGTTCCCCGGAAACGGCGTCGAGGAACCGACCGGTCACCACAGCCCGGGAAAGTTCAAATGTCTGACTGACCGTGTACACCAACGCATTGCTCGAGCGACCGTCCGGACGGATCACCGTCACCGGCCCGGTCGCGACGCCCGCGGGCACCGTGAGTTGGATTTCCGTCCCGCACACGCACGGGACCACCCGCACGGGGATGTCGCCGAAGGTGACGGTAAGTTCCTCCTCCCCGAACCCATCCCCCGCGATGGTGAGCGGCCGGCCCGCGCTTCCCGTGACCGGGAATATGCGCGTGACCACCGGGGGAAGCGGATCCCCCGCCACCTCGTAGGCCACCGGGTTGGACGCCAGCCCCTCGCGCTCCACGATCACCGCCCCGCTCCGGGCGGCGGCGGGCACCGTGAATTCGATCCCGGTGTCCGACCAGGAGGAGAATCCCGCCACCGCGACGCCGCCCATCCGGACCACCGCCGATCCCGCCACCGGGCCGAAATTGTTCCCGGTCAGCCGGAGAAGATCCCCCGGAATTCCCTTCGTGGCGCTGATCCCCGTGATCGCCGGCGCGTCCGTGGCCTTGGAATCCGATACATCCGCCTGCACGAAGAAGTCCTGGTCCGCCTCCGACTGCGCCGCCGCCAGCGCGTCCGCGAGCGCTCCCGACAGATCCGTACCGGAAAGCGAATCCGACAGGTCGCTCTCGATGGACCCCAGTTCCCCCGTCCCGAACGAATCCAGCCCGACGCCGCTCCGCCGGCCCTGCTCCGCCTGGTGGAGCACCCCCTGGTAGACAGCCTCGGAACCGGGGTTGACGTTGGTCACGCTTCCCGACCCGAACGACCGCATCGCCACGCTACCGTCGGCGTTCAGCACCTCGATGCAAAGTTTCCAACTGTGGACAAACCCCGCGGGCAGGTTGAAGGCGTAGAATCCGTCGGCGTCCGTCGTCGTCCGTGCCAGTTCCGAAACGACGGCGCCGGCATCGTCAATTTCCACCAGGCGCACCACCACCCCAGCGCCAACGGTGGGAAGCGCCGAGTTGGACGGGGCGAATCGCCCGCCGGTATTTTTGGATTTCTTCGACTGGACCAGAGGCGACCGGATGCAACGAACGGCCTTGGAGGAGGGATCCGCGGCATTCCGCGGCGCGAGCATTGGAGAGCCCCGCGGCGGCGCGCTTACAGAACCGGCCGGCGCGGACACGAGCCCCGCCACGAGTTGCGTTCCTTCCCCTTCGCTAAACGTCGCCGGAATGTCGCCGCTGTGTGAGCCGCAACCCGTGGCGACAAGATAAAATACAACAACCAACCCCAGCCGGTGGATGCGGCGATTGGCAGGCATATGTTTTTCCTGTTTTTTTGATTTCTCTTGATTATACCGCATAGCTCTGCGCCATGCAAGTCGAAGGGCGATTTTTTTTAATTTTTCGCTACGAAATCGCCGAACCGTTCGGCACGGGTTTGTCGGGGGTGAGAATCACCACCCCATCCGGACCGCTCGCCGCGAGAAGCATCCCCTGCGATTCCACGCCCCGGATGACCGCCGGCTGAAGATTGGCCAGGAGAATGATTTTGCGCCCCACAAGCGTCTCGGGCGCATACCACAGGGCGATCCCCGCCACGATCTGGCGCTTCTCCGCGCCGAGATCCACCTGCAATTTCAACAATCGATCCGCCCCGGCCACTTTTTCCGCGGTCAGAACCTCCGCCACCCGGAGTTCAATTTTCCGGAAATCTTCGATGGTGATCATGATGCCCTCCCGGGATGTCTTCCTTGATAACCTCGGCGTCACATTATATCCGCGGAAACCGGGAAGCCAACCTGCCTCCCGCTTTTCAGGTTGACGCCCCCCCGCCGGTTTGCTATGATTCGCCCTTCTTTCAATGTGTCAAGGGGTTAAGGCCATGAAAAACCGTCTGATCCAGGCGATTGACGACAAGCAGATCAAGAAGGAGATCCCGGACTTCCACGTCGGGGACGCGGTGGATGTCCATGTGAAGATCATCGAGGGCGACAAGGAACGCGTCCAGGTATACTCCGGCACCGTCATCGCCCGGAAGAACGGCGGCATCGGGGAGACCTTCACGGTCCGTCGCATCGTACAGGCCGAGGGCGTGGAACGGACGTTCCCCATCCATTCGCCAAAACTCGATAAAATCGTCGTCAAGCGCCGGGGCAATGTCCGCCGCGCGAAACTCTTCTACCTGCGCGACCGCGTGGGCAAGGCCACACGGATCCGGGAATCCGACGAGAAGATTCCGGTCGAGGCGTCGACCCCCGTCGCGGCGCCCGAAAAGGCCGAAGCGAAGGATGCCGCCACGGCATAGAGCGTTTCCCCATCGCGCCCGAGGCGATTTTTCCCTCCCGATTTCACCGCATGGGCATTCTCTGGATTAAACGCCTTCTCGACCGGCTTCGCGCCGCCCCGCCGGAAGATCCCAAATCATGGGGCGCCTCCGGCGAGGACGAGGCCGCCAAACGCCTCCACAAGAAAGGCTATAAAATCCTGGAACGCAACGTCCGCTTTTCCCACGGGGAAATTGATATCGTCGCGCTGGACGGTCCGGTGCTTTGTTTTGTGGAGGTGAAATCCCGCCGGAGCGCGCGTTTCGGCCCCGCCGCCCTCGCCGTAACGCCCGCCAAACAGCGGAAAATAAAAAAACTCGCCGAGGCCTACATCCTCAAGCACCGCCTCCGGAACATCAACTGCCGGTTCGACGTCGTGACCGTGGAACAACAGGATGGCCAAACCGTCGTGGACATCATCCCCGACGCCTTCCGGTGCGATCCCCGATGACGCCGCCCCTCCCCCTCCCGGAATCCGTCGGATCGCTCTTCGACGCCCACAGCCACCTGTGTGACCCCGCATTCGACGCCGACCGCGAGGACGCAATCACCCGGGCCCGCGCCGCGGGCGTCGTGGGCATTCTCGAGGCGTCAGTGGACACGGCCTGGGCACGGCGCGCGATCGCGCTTTCCGAAACGCATTCCGGAATCCATCCCGCCGTGGGAATCCATCCCCAGGCCCTGACACAATCCGCCGCCGGCGCATGGGAGGAGATCCGAACCTTCTCCGCCCACCCCGCCGTCCGGGCCATCGGAGAGACCGGACTCGATTTCTACCGGGATTATGCCCCGCGTGCCGTCCAGGAGGAATTTTTCCGCCGCCACGTCGCGCTCGCCCTCGAACGGAATCTTCCCCTCGTCGTCCACAGCCGTCAGGCCGGCGAAACCACCCTTCGCATCCTCGGGGAATTCCGCGGCCGGGGGCTCCAGGGGGTCATGCATTGTTTTTCGGAGGGGCCGGGGATCGCGGAGCAGGCCCTCGCCCTCGGATTTTATATTTCCCTGGCCGGACCCGTCACGTTCCCGAAATCAGCACATCTGCAAAAACTCGTCCGCGACATCCCCCTCGACCGGCTCCTCGTGGAGACCGACGCGCCCTGGCTCGCCCCCCAGCCCGTCCGGGGGAAACGAAACGAACCGGCCTTTCTCGGCCACACGGTGGCGGCCCTCGCCGGGCTCCTCGGAAAATCCCCGGAGGAGACCGCCCGCATCACCCGTCAAAACGCCATCCATCTGTTCCGCACCGGAGAAAACCCATGAGAGCCGTCGTCCAGCGCGTGAAGGAGGCCCGTGTCGCCGTCAGCGGGGAAACCGTCGGCGCCATCGGAAGGGGATTCCTCGTCCTCCTCGGCGTCGGGGCGGAAGACACCGATAAAGACGCCACGGACCTCGCCCGAAAAATCGCGAACCTGCGAATCTTTCCCGACGATGCGGACAAAATGAACCTTTCGTTGCTGGATGTCGGCGCGGAAATGCTCATCGTCTCCCAGTTCACGCTCTGGGGCGACTGCCGGCAGGGCCGGCGCCCCTCCTTCACCTCGGCGGCCCCGGCGGAGAAGGCCCGCCCCCTTTATGAACATTTTCTCCGGGAGGTCCGGGCGCTGGGAGTAAAAACCGCCGAGGGGCGCTTCGGCGAAATCATGGCGGTGTCCCTCGTGAACGACGGCCCCGTGACCATGCTCCTCGACTCCCGCGGCTTATTTTAGTACCCTATCGCCGGGAATAATTCAATGGCACACATGATTTACCGCCGCTTCGGCCGCACGGAAATCCAAATGCCCGTCCTCTCCTGCGGCGGGATGCGCTTTCAACATCAGTGGAAGGACAGCCCCCTCGATTCGGTTCCCCGGGAGAGTCAGGAAAACGTGGAGGCGATCATCCACCGGGCGGTGGAACTCGGCATTTGTCACATCGAAACCGCCCGCGGCTACGGCACGAGCGAACGCCAGCTCGGCCAGGTCCTGCCGAAATTCCCGCGGGATTCCCTGATTATCCAGACGAAGGCCGGACCGATGCGGAATGCCCGCGGGTTCGCCAACAACATCCAGGATTCCCTGAAGCGGCTGAATCTTTCGTATATCGACCTCTTCGCCATTCATGGATTGAACGACCGCCACACCCTGTGGATGGCCCTGCGCCGGGGGGGATGCCTCGAACGGGCCCGCCAACTCCAGAGGCGGAGGCTGATTCGTCATGTGGGCTTCTCCACCCACGGCCCGGCGAAATACATCCTCGCCGCCATAAACCATCCCAACCATGGCGGATTCGACTTTGTCAACCTCCACTGGTACTTCGTCAACCGGCGCGTCGAGCCCGCCCTCGCGGCGGCCGCCGCTCGCGACATGGGCGTCTTCATCATCAGCCCGTCGGACAAGGGCGGCAGACTCCAGGCCCCGCCGGAAAAATTCTCGGCGCTCACCGCCCCGCTTCCCCCGATGATCTTCAATGACCTGTATTGCCTGGCCCGGCCGGAAATCCACACCGTGAGCGTGGGCGCCGCCCGGCCCGGGGATTTTGATACTCATTTGCAAGCCCTGCCGCATCTCGCGGCGGCGGAGGAAACTCTCGCGCCCATCGTGAAACGCCTCGAGGACGCCATGGACGCCGTCCTCGCCCCTCGCTGGCGGGAGGCCATCCAGGAGGGACTCCCCGACTGGACCCAAACCCCGGGGAAAATCAACATTTCCATCATCCTGTGGCTTTACGGACTGTGGAAGGCCTACGGCATGACGGATTACGTGAAGGAACGCTATAATTTATTGGGCAACGGCGGCCACTGGTTCCCGGGGATGAACGCCGCCCGGGCCGGGGAACTCAATCTCACCCGTGCGATCGCCGCTTCGCCATTACGGGACCGCATCCTGGCGATACTGGCCGAGATGCACACGATATTCCACGAGGCGCCGAAGAAACCGATGAGTTCGGAATAGAACGGCTCCGCGACAACCCGGGCATACACGTTCCAACGTGTCATGCCCGGTCACAACGCAGGCACATCTAACCATCGAACAAAATGGCGAGCGCGACAATCACCAGCAGAATGCCGCCCAGAATTTTGACAATTAACAACGCCCGAAAACGCCAGATATCGTCTTCAGCATTCATGGATTTTCTTTCCCCCAGAATTCTTGCTCCACGCGCGGGGCGATGATACCGAATTTGTCCGCGGCGCCACTGAAAGACGGCGGAAATAATAATCCCCATCCCCAGCAACAGAAAAACTATCCCCATGGCACACGCCTCACTCAATTCAACCCGGCTCGCAATCTACGCCACTACCGCACGCCTGTCAAACCAGAAAAAGGAATCAACGATCGACTTGTTACCTTCTCCAATCCCCGTTGCCGGATCCGATTCCCACATCCATCACCATCCCCGTCCGTGCCATCTCCGGGCGGAGGCGCGATCCGAGGTGCCGGGCGAACGCGCGGGCCCGCCGTTCCATCGCGTCAAGCGCCGCGTCCGAATGCTCCTGATTCAGATGCCAGAGCACCAGCCGCCCCACCCCCGCATCAACGCCCAGGCGCACCGTATCAAGATAAATGGAATGCCCCCACCCGCGGGAGTAACGCGCGTATTCCGCCGGGGTGTATTCCGCGTCGTGAATCAACACATCCGTCCCCCGAACGAACCGGGCGTATTCCGCGAAGGATTTCCCGTCCGGATGGGCGAACGTCAATTCGTTGTCGGGAAAGAAGGCGAGCGACCGTTTCCCTTCCGTAAGACGGAACCCGAACCCCATGTTCGGGTGATTCAACAACAACGATTGAACGCACATCCCCCCCACGGTCATGTTCCGCCGGCAGACGCCGTCGAACACCAGTTTGGCCCCGACATCCCTCAAACTCACCGGGAAGAAGGGCGGCTTCATCGTCTGCCGCAGGATGGCCTTGATGGACCGTTGAGCGAACATGCAGCCGTGGAAATGCAGGGTGACGCCCTTCCGGAAGAGCGGTTTGAAGAACGGGAATCCCAGCAGATGATCCCAGTGGGCGTGGGTAAGGAGAAAATGGATATGCCGGAAATCCTCCGCGAGAAGCAGGTTCCCGAGATTCCGCAGCCCCGTCCCCGCATCGAGGATGACCACCTCGCCCGTCCGCGTCCGGACCTCGACGCAGGTGGTGTCGCCGCCGTGCCGGACGAAATTCCGGCCGGACACCGGCACCGACCCGCGCGCCCCCCAGACGGTGATTCTCATTTCGCCCTCCCGAAATCGATTACTTTTCCATTCACGGGACGGCGGTGACAGGATCCGCCACCCCCGCCTTTTCCCGTAGTTTATCCATATCCACCGACCACAGCCAGCTTACAAGGTTTTCCCATATGCCGTGAAAACCGAATCCCCCTTTTGTCATCTCCGCGATGGCCTCCTCCCGTTTCCACCCCCCGACCACGACACGGTAGAGCGCGCACATCGTCCCCGTGCGGTCCGCCCCGTGCTGGCAGTGGACAAAGACGGGGAGGCGCGCCGGGTCATTGATGATTTTGAGAAACCTCACCGCCTCGTGTTCCTCGACGTGCCAAGCCTTCATCGTGATGTGCTCATAGGCCATCCCGGCCCCCTCCACCGCCGCGCGTTCATCGTGGAACGACCGGAGACTCACGACCGTCCGGATGCCGAGCGATACGAGTTCCCGGTACCCCTCCGGGACGGGCTGGGCCCCCCGGAAGAGATCCGCGGACACCCGGTGCAGGTTGGGAAGCCCCGGCCGGTCCAGACGCACCGCCCACGCGGCCGGACGCGTCTCCGCCGCCGGCGCCGATGCCGCGGGAATGGACGGTCGGGGAGGCGTTCCCCGGGATGGCGCGGCCGGCCGGGTCCAGACCGCGGCCAGCCCGATAAAGACCCCGCCGGCGGCGAGAATCAATCCCGCGCCGATGCCGGCCAGACGCCGTCGGGAGAAATCCATCCGCCCCCCCCCGTGAAGCACCGGCACGATGATACACCGGCGCCGCCCGGGTGTCCATGCGTGAAAATATCCGCCGTTCAGCGGAAAATCGCCCCCGTCACCCCCGCGGCTAGGCGCGCGCCCATCTCCCGGTAGCGTTCGCGGGTGAGAACGGTGTCCCGAACGAGGGCGTATGAGGTCTCGAGGGAAAGAGCGGGGACCTTCCCCCGCTCCCAGCAGAACGCCTTGAACCAGCCGGATCCGAAACGGCTGGGATAGTCCGCCACCCGGCAGAAATTATCCGCAGCGTAGTCGCCGCCGACGGCCTTCTTCGCCACCTCCGCCCAACGGCGGATGGCCGCATGCGGTTCCGGGTGGGACTTCGGATCCGGAAGGAAACAATAGACCCCGTCCGTCTCGGTGCCGCCCGGGGCGTGGAAATCCATCGCCAGGACGGGACGGCAACGCTCCATCCACCGTCGGAAGAGCCGCTGGTACGCCAGCACTTCGTAGCGCATGGGCGGCTCGCCCCAGGCGCGGTTGAGATCGTAGGGATAGGGATCCTTGCCGTAATCCCCCTCCTCGACGCCGTCGCGGTTGGCCAGGGGAACCGCCCAGACGAGCGGGGCCGCTGATTTTAGTTCCGCCAGAGCCCGAAGAAACCCGTCCAGCATCCACCCGCCGGGGGTCTCGCCGGAATGCTGGCGGGCCATCAGGAACAACCCGGGCCGGGCATCCCCCCGGATCCCGTCGCCGTTGGACAACCGGAGCAGCGGCCGCCCTCTTCCGCTCACCCCGACGGTATCCAGCCGCCAGTATCCATTCGTGTCCCGGAGAAGGGCCTCGATCTCCGGCAGGCCATACGGGTAGCACCAGGCGACATCCATCCGCGGCGGCGCGAACCGGATTTTCCACAACACAATAGGACGACCGTCGGGCAGTTCCGTGACCTCCGGCGCGGCCAGGCGCTCCCAGTCCCGACGAGAGGACCGGATCACCGGCCGCATGAACGCCGGCCGGCCGCAACCAAGCATATTCGGGCTGTGCTTCAGAACCAGGCGCACCGGGACGGCCGCCCGCCCCGTGAGACGGAAGCAGAACCACAGCGTCTCGTTCCCGCCGTGGGGATCGGCGGAAAATTCCACGACGACCTCCCCACCGCGCCGCGCCACCGCCACGTCCGCGGCGTTGCCGTACGGAATCCCCGTGTCCACCGCGACGCCGGACGAGTTGCGTTTCATGATTGCCATTCTATTTCTCCGTGCAGGCCCGCACCTCGAAAATCTCGGCGCAGGGCGCTCCGCCGGTCGCCTCGACGGTGATGCGAAGCGCTTCCGCCTCCACCGGTTCCCAGCCATGGCGTCGAAGCCGCCGGTAGTTGTCCGTGACGCGAACCATATCCCGCCAGGCCCCATTCGCCCGGAGCGACAGGGTGTAATCCCGGACCACCTCCCGCATCCACTCCGCCTCCTGCGGAAGGGTGTTCTGCACCTTGGCATCGAGACCGGTGTTGAAAACAATCTGAACGCTTCCGATCCGGACGGGGGAATCCCACGCCAGTTCCACCCATTCCGGACACCCTTCCCGAATGGGCCTTGAACGCCAGACGTTGGGCCGCCCGTAGGGCCGGGAAAACCCGTTCACCACGTTCGCCGGGGCGAACGGGGCGCCCGTTTCCGGAAGCGCCCGGAACGCCGGTAGCCACCCGAGCCACCTCACCCGCCCCCACGGCTCGCACGTCGCCGACGGGTGAGTGACGCCGGCCAGCACCCCCGTCATGGAAACTTTTCCGCCCAAAAGAGAAACCGCCGGATCGGCCTTGAGGCACACCAGGATCCCCGGCCCTTCCGCGGGATCCGCCCCGACGGGGATGTCCAACCACCCTCCCGACAGGAAAACCTCGCCGGACCGGATTTGCCGCGACGGAAGGTAATTCTGAGGTTTGTCGCGCCGCCATAATTCAAATTTAACGGCCCGGCCCTCCGGACCCTCCGCCCGGATTTGGACACGCTCGAGCGGCGCCGCCACCGGCAGATGGAGCCAGGTGTCGCGGTCGAGCGCCCGACGCACCGTCTCCGCCCCCTGCGCGAGCGAATCCGTCGAGACGGCCGTCACCCGCGCCCGGCGCGCGAGATCCTCCGGATCGCGGTTGGAAACCCCCATCACCCACTGGTCGTCGCGGAGAAGCCTCTGCTGGAGTTCCCCGGCGTGCCGCGCCGCCACCCCCCGCGGCAACACACCGTGGCGACGGCAAAGAGCGGCCGCCGCGCCCGCCGCCTGGCCGAGCGCGGCGAGCGTCATCATCACCCGCACCGAGCCGAAGGCGACATGGGTCATGCTGATGAGCCGCCCCCCGAGAAACAGGTTTTCCACGTTGCGCGAGTAGAGGCACCGGAACGGGATGGGATACGGCCCGGCGAGCTGCCAGTGGCGGGACCCTTCCGCGTTTTCGTCGTAGATCCCCTTCGGGGGATGAAGATCAATGGACCATCCGCCATGGGCCACCGCGTCGGGGAAGTCGCTCTGCCCCACCAGATCCCCTTCGGCCAATATATAATCCCCGAGAAACCGCCGGCTCTCCCGCTTGCCGGGAACGCTCCCCACCCACTCCAGGTCCAGGTTCGCCGCGTTCGGGAATTTTCCGCCGTTCTTGATGTAATCCCAGACGCCGTACACCGCGGCCCGAAGTTCGTCCCGGATGCGTTCGGCGTCGGCGATGGTGTCGAGATCCCCGCCGAATTCGATCCACCACCAGTAACAGGGCCCGTGCCCCTTCGTGAAGGGGTCCGTCCGCTCCGCGACGATGCGCGGGGGATGATTCCGGAAATCCCGCGCAAAGGCCGGCGGGCGGAACCGGACGGGACGCCCGGCATCCCTCGCCGCGAACAGTAGCGAGGCCCCGAGCGTCACGCCGTCCGCGATCTCCGGCGCCCACGATTCCCCGTGTTCGGCCCGCGCTTCCCGCCCCCGGCGGAATTCCGCCCCCGCGGCGGCGCCCACGATGCCGTCGCCGCTTGCATCCAAAAAGAGCGGGCTTTCAAAACGGAACCACTCCTGGCTCACCGCACGGAACGCGGTCACGGCGCGGATGCACCCCGGGCGGACCATCTCAACCCCGTCCGCGGCCGTGTTCAGAAACAAACCAATATCCGGCTCGGCGCCGATCGCATCCAGCAGTACACCATCCCACACGGCGATGCTTCCCCCGGAATTGCGATGCATGTTCTCGAGGATCAACTCCTCGACGATGCCCCCCTCGCGGGCGTAAACGTTGTTGGCACCGCCCGTCGCCCCGCAGATCCACACGCGGATTTCGCTCGAGGCATTGCCGCCGAGCACCGGGCGGTCGTGCACCAACGCCACCCGGAGCCCGCCCCGCGCCGCGGCGATGGCCGCGCAGATGCCCGCCATCCCGCCGCCGACCACGGTGAGATCCGCCACCACCGTTTTGACATTGCCGGTCGTCACGGAAATCTCCTATGTGTAGGTGAACCACGCCGTCGCCCGACAGGCCTTGTCCGCGCGCACCCGCACCCAGTGGGCGCTGAACCCCTCCGGGAAGGCATGAGGAACATACCCCTTGCGGGCCACCCGGAACGCGCCGTAGGGCTTCCAGACCCCGTGGCCCATGAAATCCACCTCGACGGTGAACTTCACCGGGCCGGCCGCGTCGTGAGCGAGATGGACGCACTTGTGGACAAACCCCGTCATGAGCATCGGGTCCGAGGGGACGTCCTTTTTCACCAGGGTGTCCATCCACACCCCGCCCCACCCCTGCGGCTTCCCCCACGTCCAGAGATCGTCCGTTTTCCCGAACCAGAGATTCGCCTGGGGCTGGCCGCAGAAGGGATTGGCGTCCCAGATGGGGGTCGTCTGATCCCCCGCGAGAACCAGCATCCCCCGCCAGGCGCAGAAATCCCCGATGATCCGGAGATGGCTGGCGACGGGACGCACCCCCCACACCTTCCCCGCGTACTGCATGGCGGGAAGCTCATAGAACATCCCCCCCGCGTCCATCAGCCAGCGTTCCGATTCCACCTCGCGGATGCGGGGCCACTCCGTCGTCCAGGAATGGTCCTGTGTGTGGGTCGCCTTGGGCAGGCGGTATTTGTCCCAGCCGCCATCCGCCGTCAGCACCCGGAGAACAATCGACCGGTTGTCCGCCCCGGCGGCGAAAATCGCCTTCCCGATGGGCGACGTGCTTCCCGTCACGGCGTTGAACTGGCAGGTTTCGATGTTGGTCCATCGCTTCCCATTCCACTCCGAGAGACGCCCCTGGGCGGGGTCTCCCGGGAAATCCCGCGCGGTGTAGGTGTTGTTCGCAACGATCACCCGCCCGTGGCCCGTGAACGCATCCTTGAAGTGCGGATGCTCGATCCCCCCGAGCCCCAGTTCCTTGTTGAGATCAAACAGCCGTGTCGTCCGGAGGGTCCGCACGTCGGTCTCGAAGAAAAGCCCCTCCATGGTCAGGAAATAGACCTTCGTTTCCGGCTCGGTGAGATGAGTCATGACGGCGGCCAGCCGGTGAGGCACCAGATCCGCCGCGGTGCGGATCTCGCCGTCCGTCGTGATGAAATGCGGCCCGATGATGAGATGATTGCTGGCCGTGTGAACGATGCGGTTGGCGTAGGTCCCCACGACGCTCTCGGGATGCTTGCGCATATTCATCCCCGCGTCGATCGAGAACAGCCCCGTTCCCGCCCCCCCCTGCCGGTTGGCCGGATAGGTCACGAACCACAGACGGTCCGCCCAGGGCATGAGGGCGCCGATGCCCGTCTCGGTCCGGGGAACATGGGCGGCCACCACCGCCAGGTGCGGGAACACCCCGTTCACATGCACGGGGGACGCGGGGATGAAATTGGGATCGGCGGTCATATGCGCCTCCACAATGATATTACGATTTCCGAATCTGCACCATTCCATCCTCGATGCGGCCGGCGGCCTGCCGCAACGGCCCTACCCACGCCCGCGCCTCCCCCGCCGTCATGACGCCGGCGACCGCGATGCCCGCGACCGGCGGGGTTCCCACGGGGACACTCACCGAAAAATTGGACCGACCGGTCTCCAGCAACGCATACCCCGCCGCGCGAACCCGTTTCAGGCGTTCCGGCCCGGGGGATTTTCCCATCCCCGGGGGCATTTCACGGCGGTGAGCCAGCAACACCCATCCGATGCTCGACTTGTCCGCCGGGTACACGTCATGCCGGCCGATGCCCCGGTCGAAATCCCGCCCGATCCGTCCGTGAAAAAGATAGCATACCTGATCCCGCCAGAGCACCCCGAGGGCAATGTTGAGATTCCCAGCCGGCAGTTCCCGAAGAACCGGGAGCGCGGACGCCAGAAGCCCTGACCCCTTCATGCTTTGCGCCGATATCACATGAATGGCAGGCCCCACCGTGTACCGGCGGTCCGGGGTCTTTTCGGCGAGTCCCAGAAACGCCAGCGTCCCGAGAAACCGGTTGACCCGGGTATGCTCAAGGGTCAGTTGCCGGCCCAGTTCGCGGCTTCCCACCGGCCGCCCCGCCGAGACGAGCGCCTGGAGAACGTCAAGGCCGCGGATCAGACTCTGGTTGGGCTGGGCAGGCTTTTGCGATGCCATAATGGTGCTATTATAGCATCATTCTTCCGATTGGCAAACGGAAATCCGCGATTTTTTCAAAAGGCAACGAGGAATCGCATCAACGGGGAAATCGGATTGTCCGGCAGTTCTAACACATCCCGACGCACCGCAACACGGGCGACTTGGCCGCCTTCACCTCGTCCAGGCGGGAAACGGGCGTGTCATGGGGCGCCTCGTGGAGAACATCGGGATTTTCCTTCGCCTCCTTCGCGATCCGGAGCATGGCCGCGATGAACAAATCCATCTCATCCTTCGACTCGGTCTCCGTCGGCTCGATCATGACCGCCTCGGGAACGATGAGAGGGAAGTAGATGGTGGGCGGATGAAATTTGAAGTCAATCAGGCGCTTGGCGATATCGAGGGCGTGCACGCCGCTTTTCACCTGTTTCGAGGCCGACAGAACGAATTCGTGCATGCAGGGCCGGTCGTAAGGGAGATGAAACGCCCCCTTGAGGCGTTTCATCATGTAGTTCGCGTTCAGGACCGCGTGGCGGCTCACCTCCGCCATCCCCTCCCGCCCGAGGGCGAGGAAGTAGCAATACGCCCTCACCACGATCACCAGGTTTCCGAACGCCGCCCGGACCTTCCCGATGGATTTCGGACAGTTCCCGTCGAGATCGAACATCCCGTTCCTTGAAATGATCCGGGGGACCGGAAGGTACGGCTCAAGATGCTTTTTGACTCCGACGGGACCGGAGCCCGGTCCGCCGCCGCCGTGGGGCCCCGAAAACGTCTTGTGAAGGTTGAAGTGCATGACATCCACGCCGAATTTCCCGGGTAGCGCCTCGCCGAGAATGGCGTTGAGGTTGGCCCCGTCCATATACAACAGGGCGCCCGCGTCGTGGACCATTTCCGCGATTTCGATGATCCGCTCCTCGAACAGCCCCAGGGTATTCGGATTCGTCACCATGAGAACGGCCGTATCCGGCCCGAGGGCCTTCTTCAACGCCTCCAGGTTGATGAGCCCGTCGGGGCCGGAGGGGATCTCCTTCGTGCGGAAACCGCAGATGGCGGCGCTCGCGGGATTGGTGCCGTGGGCGGAATCCGGGACCAGCACGTTGACACGGGCCGTTTCCCCCCGGTCGGCAAAGTAGGCCCGGGCCACCATCAGCCCGGTGAGTTCCCCATGGGCCCCCGCCGCGGGCTGGAGCGTGACGGCATCGAGCCCCGATACCGCCTTCAGAAATTCCTCCATGTCATGAATGAGCGAAAGCCATCCCTGCATCGTCCTGGCCGGCTGGGCCGGATGCACATGGGTGAAGCCCGGCAACCCCGCCAGCAGGTCGTTGATCTTGGGGTTGTACTTCATCGTGCAGGAGCCCAACGGGTAAAAATGCGTGTCCACCGAGAAATTCAGGCGCGACAGGCGCACGTAGTGCCGGACGAGATCGAGCTCCCCCACCTCGGGCAACGCGGGCGGCGATTTACGCCGGAATTTCTCCGGGATGGCGGCCTTGACCGCCTTCTCGTCCGGCGCGGACACCCGGCAGGCCACACGGCCCGGCCGGCTCTTTTCAAAAATAAGCGGTTCCATCTCCATGGCGGATTCCTGTTGAACGTCAACAAAGGGTTTCGAGAACCGACGCCAGACGGCCCATTTCCTCATCGGTCCGCTTCTCGGTCACGGCGATGAGCAGGTGCCGCTTGAATTCGGGGTACTCCCGCCCGAGGTCGTAACCGCCAAGGAGGCCCTTTTCCAGAAGCGCATCCTGGATTCGCGCCGGTTCGGCGGGGCAGGTCACGGCAAATTCCTTGAAGAACGGCTCCGGAAAAGCGGAGGCATACCCGTTGATCTTCCCGATGCGCGCGGCAAGGGCATGGGCCTTTTCGACGGACAATCCCGCCACGCGGCGCAGCCCCACGGGTCCCACGGCGGCGAGGTAGATCGCCCCTCGAAGCGCCATGAGCCCCTGATTTGAGCATATGTTGGAACCGGCCTTCTCCCGGCGGATGTGCTGTTCACGGGCCTGCAGCGTCAGGACGAAGCCGCGCCGGCCCTTCCGATCCGTCGTCTCCCCCACCACACGCCCGGGCAGACGCCGGAGATACCCCTCCCGCACGGCCATGAAGCCGAATGTGGCCCCGCCGGCGCACGGGGGATTGCCGAGGGACTGTCCCTCGCCCATCGCGATGTCGGCGCCCCAGGCGCCGGGCGGCTCGAGAAATCCGAGGGACACCGGGTCCACCGAGGCGACGAAGGTACTGCCGCCCCCTTTCGCGAGTTTCCCCGCGTCCTCCATTTCCTCAAGACACCCGAAGAAGTTGGGCTGCTGCAGAATGATCGCCGCTACATCCTTCCCCAGAAGCCCCGCAAGGGCCTTGAGATCCGTCCGGCCGCCGGAAAGCGGGCACTCCACAAGCGTCCCGCCGCTCGCCGTGAGGTAGGTCGCCAGCACCCGCCGGGTGTCGGGATGGACCGCCCGGGACACGATGACCCTGTCGCGCCGGGTCGTCGCCCGGGCCATGGCGGCCGCCTCGGCCGCGGCGGAGGCGCCGTCGTACAGCGACGCGTTGGAAACGTCAAGACCCGTCAGGGCCGTTATCATGCTCTGGTATTCGAAAATGGCCTGGAGCGTACCCTGACTGGCCTCCGGCTGATAGGGCGTGTAGGCCGTATAGAATTCAGACCGGGCGGAAAGAAAATCCACCACGGCCGGGATGAAGTGATCGTAAATTCCCGCCCCGAGGAAGGACGGGAACCGCGCGCCGTCCGCGTTTTTCGCGGCGAGTTTGCCGACGCACGCGACGAGTTCCATCTCGGTAAGGGAGGGCGGGATGACGGAAAGCGCCCCCTTCACCCGCGCCTCCGCGGGGATCATCCCGAACAATTCATCGAGCGAACGGACGCCGATCGTATCCATCATCGCCCGGCGATCGGCATCGCCGTGCGGCAGATAGGAGATATCGCTCATGGCGCCTAACTCATCTTGATGTGTTTTTCGTACTCGGCGGCGCTCAACATATCCTTCACCTCGGACGGATCCCGCATCTTGATTTTAACAAGCCATCCCTCGCCGTAGGGATCCTTGGCCACGATGTCGGTCTTCTCGGCCACCGCGTCGTGCACCTCGGTGATGACACCGGAAACCGGCGGGTACAGATCGGAAGCCGCCTTTACGCTTTCGACCACGCCGAGCGGGACATGAAGATCGAGCTCGTCACCCACCCGTCCCAGCTCAATGTAGACAAGATCCTTGAGTTGCTCCACCGCGTATTTCGTAATGCCCACCGTAACGATATCGCCTTCGACCCTCGCCCACTCGTGGGTCTCCGTGTAGTGCAGATCCTCCGGAAACATGCCCGTTCCTCCTTTCCGCTGATGAATGATGCGATCGCACCGATCCGGTTTCAACCGCGGCCGCCCCCGACGGACGCCGCCGGTTTCGGCTTGCGGGCAACCGTATGTTTCGTCACAAGCGGCGGTTTCACCAGGACCGCCCGGCAGGGCCTCTCCCGAACGACAACGTCCAGGGTGGCGCCCGGCGCGGCCAGGGCCGCCTCCACGAACCCCATCCCGGCGCCGCACCCGAGCGACGGCGCAAACGTGCCGCTCGTCACGACGCCGACCTTCCGGCCGTCCTTCACGAATTCCGCGTCCTTCCGGGCGAGTACGCGACCCTCCAGCCGGAAGGCCACGAGTTTGCGCGCCACGCCGTCGCGCCGGACCTTCTCGATTTGCGCGCGCCCGAGATAGTCCGCCTTCGATGTCACCGCCCACCCGAGCCCCGCCTCGATCGGATTGATGTCACGTCCCAGCTCATGTCCGTATAACGGAAGACATGCCTCCATCCGAAGGGTGTCCCGCGCCCCGAGGCCGATGGGCGCCGCGCCATCGGCAAGGAGCGCGTCCCACACCGCCGGCGCGTCCGCGGCGGACATGATGATTTCGAAACCGTCCTCCCCCGTGTAACCCGTCCGGGAGATGAGGACCGGCCTCCCGTCGAATGTCCCTTCGATGAACTGGAAGAAGAACATCCGACCGGCCGCCGCCGCCGTGTGCCGGAGGAGAATGGCCGCCGCGAGCGGCCCCTGAAGGGCGATCATCCCCTTCGCCTCCGTCTCGTCGCGAACGGCGACATCCATTCCATCCCGGTGTTCCGCGAGCCAGTCCTTCACCGCCGCGGCGTTCGAGGCATTTACGACAAGGCGGATGTCGTCCGCGCGAACGAGAATGGTGATATCGTCCACCACGCCGCCGCCCTCCGTCGTGAACATCGAATACACAACGTCCCCGGGCTCCGCCTTTTCAAGATTCGTCGGCACCAGACGCGATAGAAACCCCAGGCGATCCGCCCCTTCGATCGCGAGGCGCCCCATGTGACTGACGTCGAAGATGCCCGCCCCGGTCCGGACGGCCCGATGCTCATCCACGATATTGCCATACTGCATGGGCATTCCCCAGCCGCCGAAGTCCACGAGAGTGGCCTTCAAACGCCTGTGGGCGTCGTTCAGCGGGGTTTTTCGAAGGCCGTCGGTCATGGGAATCTCACTTTTTTAACGGTTCGGCGGGCGCCTTCCCGGGATCCTTTTCCGTCGGAGGCTCCGGTTCCTTCTTCGGCTCCTTCGGAGTTTCCTTGGCGGGCAACGGCTCGAGATCCCCGCCCTTGGTGAGCGCTTCAATGGCCTTTTTCGACGGTTCGTGCGCCCCGTTGGTGTTCATGTCCACCCGGCGGAACTCCATGAGCGCCTGATCCTTCTCCCCTTTGTGGTAATGGGCCAGCCCCTTCAGGTAATATCCCCCCCAGTCCTCGGCCATGAGGAACGTCGCCCGCTCCAGCGCCTTGATGGCCCGCGAAAATTCCCGATTGTACAGGGCGGCCTCCCCAAGCCTGTGATAGGCCTGCCAGAACCCGGAATTTACCGCGACGGCCTTCTCGAATGCCTCCACCGCGCCGGCATAATCGCTCTTGCGGACGAGGATGTCCCCGACAAGGTAATGGGCATCGTCAAGTTTCGGATCCAGATCCACGGCCTTCTTCAGAGAAGCGAGAGCTCCATCCATATCCCCCTTCGCGTAGCGGAGTTGACCGATGCCCATGTGGGCCTCGGGTATGTTGGGATCGCGTGCCACCGCCATCTCAAAATATTCCTTCGCCTTGACAAGATTTTTCTCATCCGGGCGGACACGATTCTTCATAAAATAGTAGCTGCCGATGAAATAATAGCCCAGGGGCTTGCGGTCCAGTTCCTCCTTGTACTTCGTCTCCACATACCTCCGCCAGGGTTTTTCCATATCCTCGAAAGTGTAACCGGAAAACGCCTTTTTGAAGGCCGCATCGGAATTCATACCGTACCCGCGCTTCAGCTCCTTCATGAAGACAGAGAACCGGTCCCCCTCGATCGTGGTCATATAGAACATGACGGTCCACGCCTGAGCGTAATGCATGGACATCTTCGCGGCATCGGTCGCCGCGTATCCCAAGTTGTCGATGTTCTTGATCGCCTTCAACTCCAGGAACGTACAGGCGTCCCCGTTTCTCACGCCCTCATAAATGATCGCCTTGTTCCGGAGGCGGTCCTTGTCCGTCTTGATTCCGACGCCCGGCATATACTGAAAAAGCATGGCCACGCCCTCCTGGATCCAGGACGGCACGGCCTCGAGATTAAAGTTGCGGGTGTAGATGCACATGAACATGTGGCCGAGCTCATGGACGAGCGCGCTGTAGACCTCGTCGGAGGGCTCCCCCTCGCGAAGGAATGTGCGGCATTCCCGCCGGTACTCCCTCCCCTTCCCGCGATTGTCCTTTCCGCCATCCGCCGATTCGTCATTGAAGAACTGTCCGTAATAGGCACGAACGTAACGGGCCTTCGTCTTGTACCGCTCCTGGAGAATCTTGATGAACTCCTCATAGTCCTTGTGGATGTAGATATGCGCCTTGCCCGTGAACGTATCATCGTATATGTCCGCCTTGGGGATGCGGAACGTCTTGACGAAAAAATCCGCCATGTTGACAACGCCCTGGGCCACCCGTTTTCCGAAATTCTCGTCGGCATCCCCCTCGATGATGAACAGATTGTTCTCAAACTTGAACTTCTTGTAGGTCTTCCCCGCTTCCTTGGGGGCATCGCCGGCCAGGGACGACGGAACAAATGCCATCAACGCGACCAGAACCACCCACGCGCAGGACATCATGCGATTCATTGACCATCCCCCTTCCGGAGCGAACGACGACCGCCGCCCCCCAAACTCATCCTATGACAAATCCCATCCCGTGTCAACCGGCGGCCCCACACCCGACGGCGGGGTCCCGCCCGGCGCGCCATGGACAGGCTATCCCGCGGCGACGCCACCGGCCGGCCGGTCCACCACCACGAACTGGATTTCGACTTCCGCGGCCACTTCTCCGTCCACCGTCGCCTTTCCCCGGATGACACCCAGGCGGCTCCGGAGCCGGACAATCTCCACCTCCAGACGCAGCTGGTCCCCCGGCACCACCGGCCGACGGAATCGCGCCCCATCCACCCCCGTGAGAAGGGCCAGCTTCTCACCCTCCCCGAATGTCGTGAGGAGGAACGCCCCTCCGAGCTGGGCGAGCGCCTCGATCTGAAGGACGCCGGGCATGACGGGCTCGCCCGGGAAGTGCCCCTGGAAAAAATGCTCGTTCATCGTGAGATTCTTCAGGCCGACGGCGCGCTTCCCCTCCTCCACCTCGAGAACGCGATCCACAAGGAGGAACGGGTAGCGGTGCGGGAGCCGCCGTTGGATATCCTTCACGTCCATGACAAAAGGACGCTTCCGAATTTCCGGTTTCTCGCTCATGGGCTTCTCCTGTCTAACGCCACCCGTGATACCCCCCCGTGAAACGACAACGATGGGACTGCGCCCGTCCTTCCCCCGGAGATCCGCCAAAGCCCGGACCAGGCGCTGGTTCAACCGGTGCCCGGATTTCACCGCCTCGATTGTCCCCTCAAGAGCCACCCCCAGAATTGAGAGATCCCCGAGGAGATCCAACATCTTGTGGCGGACGAACTCGTCCGGGAATCGAAGCGTGTTGTCCAGAACACCCTTCTCCTCGTCCACCACGAGCGTGTTCGCCGTGGTGGCCCCTTTGCCGTGCCCCATTCTGACCAACAGCTCCGCTTCGCGCCGAAGGCAAAACGTCCGCGCCGGGGCGATTTCCCGGAGGAACGTTTCCGGCGTCACCTCCATCTCGAAGGATTGCGGCGTGAGCACGGGATGGTCTTTCCGGATCTCGCCGTATTCGCTCCACCACTCGAAGCGGTAGCGGATGCGGAGATTCCGCCCTCCCGGCCGCACGGTGATGGAAAATTCCCTGTCCTCGACGCGAACTTCGCCGGGAACGGCAAACGTCTCGCGATCCATATCCTGCGCAACCATCCCGGCCTCGCGAATCCCCGCGGCGAAGGGAAGGGCGCTTCCGTCCAAGCCCGGGACCTCGGGGCCGTTCACCTCCGCCACCGCGTTGTCCACGCCCATCCCGTAGAGGGCCGCAAGCAGATGCTCCACCGTCTGGACGCTGGCCTCCCCGCATGCCAGCGTCGTCCGGCGAAGAAGATCCTCCCGGAGGCTTTCCAGCGCAACCGGGATGGGACGGGCCGACGGGAGATCCCGTCGAATGAAGACGATGCCGGCGCCCGGGGGGGCGGGCAGAAGGCGCACACGGGCATCGACGCCCGTATGGAGTCCTCTTCCCGCCAGGACGACTTCACGCCGGAGCGTGGTTTGCATTCCCATGATCCGCCATTCCCTTTTCCAGCCGTTCAAGCCGTCCGATGATCTCCGGAAGCTTTCGCAGAAGCGCCTTCTCCTTGAGCTCGGTGCGGTGATCCTGGGCGGGGGATCCGAAAACCACGCTTCCCGCGGGAAAACTCTTTGATATGCCCGACTGGGCGCCCGCCATGACCCGATCCCCCAATTCGATGTGCCCCACCACGCCGACCTGACCACCCAGCGTCACAAAATTTCCAAGGCGCGTGCTCCCCGCAATTCCGACCTGGGACACCAGAATGCAGTGTTCTCCGGTAACGACGTTATGGGCAATCTGGACAAGGTTGTCGATCTTCGTCCCCCGCCCGATGACCGTCTTTTCAAAGCGCGCCCGGTCCACCGTGACATTGGCGCCGATCTCGACATCGTCCCCGATCTCCACCGTTCCCAGCTGCGGGATCTTCCGGTGCCCGTCCTTCCCGCTCACATAACCGAAGCCGTCGCTGCCGATGACGCTCCCGTTGTGAATGATGACGCGATCGCCGATGGTCACCCGTTCCCGCACGGAAACGTGCGGGTAGAAACGGCAATTCTTTCCGATTTTCGTCCCGTGCCCCACATAAACGAAAGGGAAAAGCACCGTCCCGTCGCCGATCCCGGCGCCCGCCTCAACAACGGCATAGGCCATGACCGTCACGTCCCTCCCGAGTCGAACCCCTTCTCCGACAACCGCGGCTGGGTGGACGCCGGAGGGAATCCGGACCGGCGGCACCATGAACGCCTCGATCACCGCCGCGAAGGCGAGATCGGGGCTCTCGACGGCGACCGAGGGGATTCTCAAGGCCGGGGTCCCACGGGGCACCAGCGCCGCCGCGGCGGGGGACAGATCCAGCAACGGCAGGAGTTTCCGATCGGAAATGAACGTGATGTCACCCGGGCCGGCCGCGCGAATCCCCGCCACACCGGTGACCACGGTTCCGGGCTCGCCGGTGAGCGTCCCACCGGCGAGCGACGCGATCTCCCGCAGAGTCGTTTTCATCACTTCCTCCGACCGCCCCCCTTGTTGAGCCGATCGAGGAGCGCGTCCGTCGCATCCATCTGGGGCCGGTGGTACAGGACCGTCCGCTGCTTGATCTCATCCACGAGACCCTGGATGCGCTGCCCCTGAACGCCCGTGGCATTCGTGAAAAGAACCAGATCATAACCCTCATCCTCGGCCATCTTCTTCACCTCCGCCCGGACCTCCTCGTAGACAACGGCGGTATACTTCATCTGCTTCATCTCCACCACATCCTTGAGGGAGGTGAGGGTGGCCGTGAGCTGGACCTGCTTGCGATAGAGATCCTCCGCTTTGGACTCATGCGACTTGGAGGTCGGATTCAAATCCTGAAGCTCCTGTTCCAACTTCTTGATTTCGTTTTCCAGCGCGGTGCGCTTGTCCTTTTCCCCGTCAATCCACTTCTTGAGTTGATCGTTCAATTCAATGCTGTGCTTGTAGGTTTTGAAAACCTTGTCAAGGTCCACCACTCCCACCTTGAAGCCGGCCCCCGCCCCGGCCGCCGCGCCCTCGCCCGTATCGGCGCTACGCACCCGCAAGGCCAGGATAACGACCGCCCCAACCGCCGCCGCGATGATCCATGAACGCATGATCCCCTCCCGTAAAATGGAATTGCTCTTAAAATTGCCCGCCCATGCTGAAATAGAATTTCTGGCTCTCGTCCCCCGGCTCCTTTTCCAGAGGAAACGCATACCCGAACCGAATCGGCACCGGACCGAGGGCCGGGATGCGGATGCGCATCTCGACACCCCAGGAGGACCGCATCTCCTGCGAATTGATTTCATGCCGGTTCCGCCACACGTTCCCGTAATCATAGAAAACGGCGCCTTTCAGGGTGTTTTCCATAATGGGCAACTCGAGATCCGCCGTTGCGATTCCCAGGATATCCCCGCCAACAGACTCCCCATTTTCCTGCGGGCCGGCCTGGCGGGATTCGAAACCGCGGATGGTGCTCATTCCCCCGGCAAAAAACCGCTCGAAGACCGGGACATCCGACGATCCGGAGTGGGCCTCCGCCCAACCGGCCCGGCACCCCGCCGAGAGCACCACGTTGCAACTCGGGGCCGGCTCCCACAGGTTTCGGTAGACGGAGGCGGCGGCGATGGCCTTGGAAAAACTCCGGGTGCCTCCGAGAAAATCACCCGCGTATTCGTAGGAAAGCGACGACCGGAATCCCCGCGTGGGCATATAGATGCTGTTCCGCTTGTCGAGAACGATCTCCCCGGAGAAACTGCTCTTCCGGTTCTTCCCGGCGTCATCCCGGATCGCGGAGGGCGCCAGATCCGAGATATTCGTAATGTCCACCTGATCGTTCTGGTAACGGAGTGTCGTCTGAAGATCCCGCATCCATCGCCGTCCCAGTTCCGTGTAGCCCCCGATGTGGTCTTCGTCGTACTCGTCGTAATCGCGTTCCTGCCGGAAAAGCCCGAAGCCGAAGCTCACCGGACGGTCGAAAATCCAGGGGTTGCGGAAATCGATTCCGTAATCCCTGCGAACACTCCCCGCCTGAGCCCTCAGACTCATCGTCTGCCCCCCCCCCTTGAACGCGCCGTGAAGGAGATCGGAGAACCGATGAGGAACATTCCGGTAGTCGAAATTCCGTTCGGCAATCTGGGTGGAACCCATCACGCGATCCTCGGAACTGTATCCCACCCCGACCCGGAATACGCCGGTCTTGGCCTCTTCCACCTCGAATTCCACATCCTTCGTATCCGGTGTCGGCCCCTCCGTGATGCGCGGCTCGAGTTTCGAGAAATATCCAAGATTGCCCAGCCGCCGGATACTGTCCTGAAGATTGCTGAAACTGAAGGCGTCCCCGGGAGACACGGTGAGCTCCCGGCGGATGACGCGGTCGCGTGTGCTCGAATTCCCCCGGATCTCGATGCGATGGATGGTATTGACCTCCCCCTCGCGAATCTCATGCTGGAGCGCAACCTTCCGGGCCGCCATGTCGTAACGGGGCTTCGAATCGAGGTCCACGAAAAGGACATCCCCGGGACCGTAGAATTTCACATAGCCCTTGTCCCCGTACATCCGCTGGATGCGATGCTGGTCGCGTTCGAGTTTCTCCCGGGTGAAGAAATCGCCGGACCGGAGAAATTGCCCTTTGGCCAGTTCTTCGGGCGTGAAAATCTTCGCGCCGAGGTATTCCACACGGTCCACGACGTAGCGCTCCCCCTCCACCACCTTCACGCGAAGCGTCAGGCGGGTGCCCGAGGCGTCGGTCTCCGTTCCGGCATGGGTCACGACGGCATCGAGCCACCCCTGGTCGCGGTACCATGCCTGGAGACGTTCGAGATCCCGGCGGAACGTCTCTTCGTCATAAAGCCCTTTCCGGATGAGAAAGCGGGCCGGCCGCGTCTCGAACTCATAAGCCCCCCGGAAACGATTGATCTTGCGGCGGGAAATGGATTTCAATCCATCGAAACGGATGTCGGCGATACGCACCGATTGCCCCTCCTCCACCCGATAGACGACCGCGACCTTCCCGGGCCCGCGGGGCTCGACGCGGGACTCCGTTTTCACATGAAGACGCCCCTCCTTCCGGTAACGATCCCGGATGGCGGACTCGTCCAGTTTCAGAAGATGCTCATCGAAGGGACGCCCCGCCTTGACGCGGAGAGCCTTTCGAAGCTCCGCGGGCCGGAGGCGCACCCCCTCCAGACGCACCTCATCCACGATCCGGCGTTCCTCGACCGCAACGATGACACGAACCCCCCCCGTGACGGGCTCCGTCCAGCCGCGGATTTTCTCCGGATCAAAATAACCCGTCCCCGAAATGCGCCGGATGTCCTCGTTCAGGACGTCGGCGGAGAAGGGCTGACCCGCGCGCGTCCGCATCTGGGCCTCGATGGCGCTCCGGGAGACGCCGCGGTTGCCGCGGATATCGATCGATTCAACACGCGGGGATGTCTCGGTCCGGGGGGAAAGATCCCCGGCCTTCGGCAGGGCCTCGCCGGCGCGGGGCGCGGGTCCGCCGGCGGCGCCGAGAATAACCAGGATCGCGGCATGAACGAACCACAATTTCATCATTCGATTCATCCGCTTAGATTCCCTCGGCAGCGAGATTCTGGAAACGCATGTGTTCCTTGATGAGTGCCAGCGAAATATCCCCGGTCGGGCCGTTCCGCTGCTTGGCAACGATGACCTCCACCTTCCCCTGTTCACGCTCGGGATTGTAGTAATCCTCCCGGAACAGCATCAGGATAACGTCGGCGTCCTGCTCGATGGCGCCCGATTCGCGCAGATCCGACATGCGCGGCCTGTGGCTTTCACGCCCCTCCACCGCGCGGCTGAGCTGCGAAAGCACCACCACCGGGATGTCGAGCTCCCGGGCAAGCGCCTTGAGGGACCGGGAGATGATGGAGATCTCCTGGTTGCGATTCTCCGCCCGCGGCGCGTCCATGAGCTGGAGGTAATCCACCACCACCATGCGGATGTTGTGCTGCAACTTGAGCCGTCGCGCCTTCGCCCGGAGGGTCATGGTGGAAAGCCCGGGCGTGTCGTCGATGAAGAGATTCGCCTCCTCGAGCCGTCCGGCGGCAATGCCCAGCTTCTGAAGCTCCGAGTCCGCCAGGTATCCCCGGCGGAGTTTGTGGGCATTGACACGGGCATGGGAACAGAGCAGGTTCTGGGTGAACTGCTGCCGCGACACCTCGAGGCTGAAAAAACCAACGGGGATGTTCTCCTGAATGGCGACGTGCTCGGCGATATTCATCGCGAAGGTGGACTTCCCCATGCTGGGCCGACCCGCGATGATGATGAGTTCCGAATTCTGAAGCCCGCAGGTGATGTCGTCCAGATCGGCGAATCCCGTGGCGAGACCCGTGAGGCGGTTCTCCTGACCCTGCAGTTTCTCAATGCGTTCGAAGGCCGCCTTAAGAAGGCTTTTCACCGGCACGCTGTCGTTCGAACCGCGCCTCTGGGCGACTTCCATGATCTCCCGCTGGGCATAATCCAAAAGCTCATCGGCGCTTTTTTGGTTCCGCTGGGCCTCATCCAGAATCATCCGCCCCACCCGCAGGACCGCCCGCTGGACGGCCTTGTCCCGGACGATCGCGGCGTAGTGCTCGACGTTCGCCGCGGAAGGAACCATCTCCATGAGATAGGACAGATAATCCCCCCCACCCGCCTCCTCGAGGCGACCCCGGCGCTTCAATTCCTCCCGCAGGGTGATGAGGTCCACCGCCTTGTTGCAGTCGTAGAGTTCGGACGCGGCCTCGAAAATCTCCTGGTGGCCACGCTTGTAGAAGGCATCGCGCCCCCCCACCGATTCGAGGATCTGGACAACCCCTCCCATGGCCTCGTTGTCAACGAAGATCGAACCGAGAACGGCCACCTCGGCCTCCTCGCTGAAGGGGGGGTTCGCTTCCGGATGGCTGTCCGACAGTCCAGGAGGGCTCATGGTTATTCAGCGCACGAGCGGCGCGGGCAACGGGCGCCCGCGGCATCGCGCGCCCCGCCGGCCCGCGGCGATGTTCAGGACTCGATGACCCAGACCCGCCCGGCGATCTCGAGATCGGGTCCGAGACAGATCTTCACGCCATATACCCCCAGCTCCTTGATGGGGCCGGGCAAAACCACCCAGTCGGGCTCGATCGGGATCCCTTCCTTGACATAGGCCTCGGCCACCTGCTCCGGGGTCACCGATCCGAAAAGCTTCCCCTCCTCGTTGACCTTCGCGGTGATGGTGCAGGACGTGACTTCGAGTTTTTTGGCCAGAACCTCCATCTCCGACTTCCGCCGGGCCAGGAACTCGACCTTGCGCTTCTTCTCATCTTCAATCCGCTTGAGGTTCTGCGGGGTGACCGGGATGGCCAACTTCCTCGGAATGAGATAGTTCCGCGCGTACCCGTCCGCAATCCTGACCACCGCGCCGGCCTTCCCAAGCCTCTCCACGTCCTGTTGCAGCAATAGTTCCTTCATGATATCACGGCTCCGCAAATGAATAACCCACACCCATGCACACCCGTCACACCCATCCGCACAACATCTCAAACAAACGATTCCGGTTATCGCCCGTAGGAAAGGAGCGCCAGGAACCGCGCGCGCTTCACCGCGCGCTTCACGAGCCGCTGATGCCAGGCACAGTTCCCCGACCGTTTCCGGGAGAACATCTTTCCCTGGAGCGTGGTCAGTTTCTGAAGGTTGTCCACATTCTTGTAATCAATCTCGTAAATCCGCTCGGTGCAGAAACGACACTTTTTCGGCGCGAAAACCTTGGCCTTGCGTTTGCGCTTACCGTCCTTCTTCTTCATCCCCGGACGAAACGGCATGCCTTCCTCCTTTCAATCACCTCTAAAACGGGATATTCTCGTCGTCGAGGGCAAGGTCGTCCCCCTTTCCCGCAGCCGGCGCGCCGCCCGCGGCCGGGGCCTCCCCCGCCTCGGGGGGGCCGCCGGCGGACTTTCCCGGGCCCTGTCCGAGAAACTGAAAGTTATCCGCCACCACACGGAGCTTGCTCCGCTTCTCCTTGTTTTCCGTCTCCCATGTGTGGAGCTGGAGCCGCCCCTCGATGAACACGGGCCTCCCCTTCTTCAAATACTCCCCGCAGACCTCGGCCCGGCGTCCCCAAACCGTGATGTCCACGAAACAAGTCTCTTCCTTCAACTCACCCGAAGCGTCCTTGTACTTGCGGTTCACCGCAAGGCCGAAATTGGCCACCGGCGCCCCACCCTGCGTGTAACGGAGCTCCGGGTCCCGCGTCAGATTCCCGATAAGGAATACTTTATTGAGGTTTGCCATCGCCGGCCTCCTTCTTCACGACGGCCTTGGATGCCTTTTTCTCCTCCTTGAGAATGAGCACCCGCAGGACATCCTCCGCCAGCTGACAATCCCGCTTGATCTCCTGGATGGCGGAAGGCGGCGCCGAAAAGTTGGCGAGGATATACACCCCGCTCTGGTGGCCGCGAATCGGGTAGGCGAGTTTCCGATCGCTCCACTTTTCCATCTGTTGGATCGTCGCCTTGTGGCGCTGAAGGATCCCGCGGAGGTTTCCCATGCACTTGTCCCAATCCTCCTTGGTCTTCCCCGCGGAAACAATGAACATCGCTTCGTATCGATTCTCTTCCGGCACGATCGCCCCCCTTTCGTCAGTTATACCGATTCATGCATGCATCCATCCCGCCGGTCACCCAGACCGCCACGGCCTCGGCGGCCTGCTCCACGCTTTCCTCCACCAGAGGTCGCTCGGCCGCGGGAAACGGCTCCAGCACATACACCTCGGATGGAACTCCCACATTGGCTCCGATCCCCAGCCTCAGGCGCGCGAAATCCGCTCCCACCACCCCGATGATGGATTCCAGCCCCCGGTGCCCGCCACTCGACCCGCCCCGCCGGAACCGCATCCGGCCAACCGGAAGGTTGAGGTCGTCCGCGATCACCAGAAGGTCCGCCACGTCGCATCGGAACCGCTCCAGCGACGCGCGGGCCGCCCGCCCGGTCTCGTTGACATAAGTCCTCGGCCGGAGAAGCACAACCTCCTCGCCGCCGCACAACGCGCGCACCGCATCCACCCAACAATCGTTGCACCGACGCAGGCGCACCTTCCACGCCGCCGCCAGGGTCTCGACCACCCGCCACCCAAGGTTGTGCCGCGTTCCGGCGTACCGCGGCCCCGGGTTGCCAATCCCCAGGACAACCTTCACTCCTTCTTCTCCTTCTTCTCCTTCTTTTCCTTTTTCTCCTTGTCCTTGTCCTTGTCTTTGTCCTTTGTCTCTTCCTTGGCCGGTTTCTCGGCGCCTTCTTCCTCCCCGCCCTCCTCCTCCTTCTTGCCGCCAATCCGTTCCGGCTCGGCCCCCGCCACCTCCGCCGCGACCGGCGCCTCCACCACCTCCTCACGAGGCTTCGAAACCATGACGACAATCTGCTCGGGATCGCCCAGGATGGTGACCCCGGCCGGGGCCACCAGATTCTTCAGCTGGATGACGTCTCCGATGACAAGGGCCGAGATGTCGACGCGTATATCCTCCGGCAGATTGGCCGGGAGACATTTGATCTCAACGTCGTGAACAAGGTGATCGACCACCCCTCCTTCGGCCGCGCCCTTCGGCGTACCGCGGATCCGCACCGGCACCTTCACCTCCAGGAATTCGTCCATCGCGACGAAATTGAAATCAATGTGCAGTATCTCGTCGGTGAGATGATCGAACTGGACGTCGCGGATAAGCACCTTGTCGATGTTTTGATCTCCGGAGACCTGGAGATCAATCATCCGGCGCGCCGCCGCCAGAACCTGGCGGAGCGTCTTCTCCTCGACGGCCACGGGAACCGACGGGGATCCGCGCCGGCAGATGATCCCCGGCACAAACCCCTTGCGGCGCAGGGACATCACCCGGCGTCGTCCCGCCTCCGCGCGCTTCTCCACCACGAGCGGTCCGGTCTTTGCGGACGCCATCTTCACTTCTTTTGTCGCCGTCATTTCACAGTCACCTTCAAAACGGTTTTCCGGCCTTTACGCTCGATCACCACCACGCACTCCTCGTTGCCCTTCTCAAAATCCAGCCTCATGGATTCGAACGTTCCGCTCGTCGTCTTCAACTTCCAGTTGCTGATGGGCATCTGGTCCTTGTAGAACCGGCATATCGCCTCCACCCCCGCCTCCCCTTCGTAGGTCAGCAAATAGAGCCGGAATCCCTTGCTCTCGCTGGCGAAGGACTGCGCCGGGACAAGCGCGAAATCCCGCGGCACGGGAACGTCACTCACCTGGAGTTTCGTCTCCGGTTCCAGAATCACCTCCGGAGCGCCTCCGTTGGCCGTGGAGGACCCCGTTGTCCCGTTGCACCCGGCCGCGAACACGCCCAGCAACACGGCAACCGCCACAACCGACCATGACCTTGCCATAATCGCCTCCCGATGAAGTAGAAACACTGGATTTTAAAGCCGGAGCCCCAACCTTCAAGGAAATTCCAGCCCCCCATGCCTTTACGCCCGAGCCGATTCGAACGGCCGACCTGCGGTTTAGGAAACCGCTGCTCTATCCATCTGAGCTACGGGCGCATAACACGAAAACACGAAATACCCCTTTTCACCACGAAAATGCGAAAAAGAGTCTGGAACACCCCTTCTGCGGAAAGCAGGATACCTCCCAACCGCATGAAATTGAACTGAAATTTCAAACCTATCAATCAAGTGATTGGCATAATTTCATGTACATCCCCAACCTTGTCTTGGTGTGTTGGGTCATCATTCGTTTTAGTCTTTCCACGCCACCAACTGGATGAATACCGAACATACAACGCGCAAGCCCAATCTTCCAACCTCATGGTTTCAAAACTCATTTTGACGATCAATGTCTCATCGCTTCGAAAACTCAACGAACTATCTATCGCCCTTGATACCAGAAGGAATACTCTGTCATCATCACTTATGGGAGATTCAACAACAATACTCCTACAATCAAACTGGTCGCTCACAATAATGTCGCCTCTCTTATTAAAAATCGTCACCTTTCCTTTCAATCCGTTCGCATATTTCTTGTTGCAACGCATCAACAAATAAAACTTCTCCCCATGTGACGGCAGTACGATTGTCGCTTGACATTCACTCTTTGTAATGAGCAGGTCACACAATTTCTCCGTGCGACCTGAATGTACATTTATAAATAGGGCGCCGTACAGTAGAAGATATAGCGCCATAAAAAGCAAAAGGAGTCGTCCCCAACGCAAGACCCGCCCCTTAAAAACAGCGTATATGAGGCAAACCAGAACCACGAAAAGGAAGAACGGGGTCATGGGAAGGATGAGGTCAGGTGGAATGGAAGAATGGGGTCTTGTTTTGACACATTTTCCCCCTTTCTTCCCCCGTTTGGTTTACCGCCGCACAACGGGATCGGCCGGGAAAAAGAAAGTCTCGCCGGCAATTCAATCGTAATGAACCAGTGCCACAATCTCCCGCGCCTTTAACTTCTCCCGCCCCTTGAGGAAATCGAGTTCGATGAGGAACGCGCAACCGGCCACCTCCGCCCCGAGAGATTCCACGAGTTCGATGCACGCCGCCATCGTCCCCCCGGTCGCCAGAACATCGTCCACAAGAAGAACCCGGTCACCCTTCTTCGCGGCGTCCGTGTGGATTTCGATGGCATCGGTTCCGTATTCCAGGGCGTATGTCTTCTTCGCGCTCTTCCAGGGCAGTTTCCCGGGTTTCCGGACCGGGACAAACCCCACCCCGAGCCGCACGGCCACCGCCGGGGCGATGATGAAACCGCGGGCCTCGATGCCGACCACCGTCGTGACACCCCTCTTCGCAAAGCGGTCCGCGATGGCGTCCACGGCCGCGCGGAAAAGCCGCCCGTCCTTGAGGAGCGGCGTGATATCCTTGAAGACAATCCCCTTTTTCGGAAAATCGGGAACATCCCGGATGGCCGTCTTCCAGCCGGGGTCCGTGAGCGCCGTACGGGATTGGGGCATCAATCACCTCATCCTTTTCGTTTGGTCCGATTTGCGGGACGTCGAAGGGAACCCGTCTCCTCCTCTTCCCTGTTGATGATGACGTGCAGCCGCCGCAGAGCCCGGTGTTCGATCTGGCGGATCCGCTCGCGCGTAAGCCTCAACTTCCTGCCGATCGCCTCAAACGTCATCGGGTCCCCGCCCGTGAGGCCATACCGCATCCGGAGGATGTCCGCCTCGCGCTCCGTGATGGCATGGAGCAACCGTTCGATCATCTCGCGCTCGCACTGGCTGAAGGCGCACTCTTCGGGGCGGCGGGTCTCCTCGTCCACAACCTCATCCCGAAGCGCCCAGAGCATGTCCGAAGAAAGCGTCCGATCGGAAGGGCTCGAGGCACGAAGGGCTTTTTTAATGATGCCCATCCGGCCGGGTTCGATGTCGAGTTCGTCGGCCACCTCCTCCGCGGACGGAGAATGGTTGAGCCGCTGGGAGAGTTCCACGGAGGCCTTCTTCCATTTGGCGATGGTCTCCACCATATACGCCGGGATCCGCACGGCCCGCGCCTTGTTGATAAGGGCCCGGCGAATGGACTGCTTGATCCACCACGTCGCGTAGGTGCTGAACTTGTAACCCTGGTCCGGGTTGAAACGCTCCACGGCTTTCAGAAGCCCCAGATTCCCCTCCTCGATGAGATCCACAAGGGGAAGCCCCCGGTTTGAATACAATTTGGCGATGGATACCGCCAGACGCAAATTTGAACGGATCATCCGGTCCCGGGCGACCTTGTCGCCGCGCCGCGCCCTCCGGGAGAAGTCCCGCTCTTCCTTCGGCGTGAAAAGAGGGATCTTCCCGATCTCCCGGAGATAGACCTCCAAGGATTCCTCGGTGCCCGTTCCGCGTTCCCTGCCCATGCCACACTCCTCCTTATGGGCACTGGTAAAACCCGTTTTCCGACTCCGGCCGGCGGCCCGGCTGTGAAACAACGGGCCGTTAGAAACGGCATGTCCCGACCGGTTGCCCGGCCGCACGTCACGTTGTCCCTAACGCCTTGTCATCATTATCCTTCTTGCCGCTAACTTTGACCATATTAAAATCTGCTTGCGGGCGGGCCTTTAATGGGTGACCCCGTTCCGTTGCTCCCAATTCTCCTCAGTCCCGCCTATCGCTTCTGCGCTGGAAGAGGGGACAAGTCAGATTCTTTGCGGAAATGCTATCCCATGTTTTTTGCAAAAGAATGGTCAAAAAGAATGGGGTCAGGTCTTGAAATATCACTTTTTTGGTTCCTCCGCCTTCACCATCTTGCTCACCGTCGTGTAATGAACGTTGAGATGGCGACCGATTTCCGCGAGCGTGTACCCGTGCGCCACATGCGCCTCCCGGGCGGCCCGTTGCCGGGCGGCTTTTGTCCCGGCCTGCTTGAAAATCGCCTCCACTCCCGGCCGGGCCGCATGCCGCTGACGCCGGGGCACCTCGGCCAGTTCTGTCTTCCCCGCCCCCCATTCCCGGAACCGCGCCACAAATTCCTCCGCCCCCAGCAGAATCTGCCCCCGCAGCCCCTCCCACGGCGACGGCCCCTTCACCCCGTCCCTTACGAATTTCCGATACGCCACCCCCGATGCCCCCCGCGTCCGGCCGAATTGCCCCCGAACCCATTCCGTCGTCAGCCACTCCGGTCCCGCCCCCGTCCCCGCCGTCGCCCGGTAACTGCTCCATTTCCACGCCCCCGGGGTCTTCACCGCACCCGCCCGTGCCGGATTCAGCACCACGTACCGGCACAATTCCAGAAGATGCCGGCCCTTCTCCACCAGAATCGCCTTGTACCGCCCCTGGAGCACATGCCCGACGCGCCCGTGCCGCCGGTTGAAGGTCTGCGTGTAGATTCCGTTCAACTGCCGCATCCCCCGGGACAAGTTGCCTTCCTCCGTTTCCACCAACAGGTGATAGTGATTGTCCATCAGGCAGTAGGCGTGGCACTTCCACCGGAACTGCTCCACCACGCGACCGAGCACCTCCAAAAATCGCCCCCGGTCCCGATCGTCCCGGTAGATGCGTTCCCGCGCGTTCCCCCGCGCCGTGATGTGATACACCGCCCCCGGGTATTCTATCCTCATCGGTCGCGCCATGTCGCCATCCTACCCCAGAAAACTGATAAATCAAGACCTGACCCCTTCTGCCTCCCAGCACCAGGAACCAGTTCAATCCAAATCGTTTCATTCACACCCCGGCAAAAAGACTCCGCATTCATAATCAGAAGTGATGTAACACAACATCTTTCGTCGTCGCCGCGCGATCCTCCGAGAAATAGATGTACCCATCACTCGTCAGAAGGTAATGCCCCGGAAGATCTGAATTCTTGAACACAGCGCACTGCCAACTCAATGATGTGCCAGAGAGTACAAGGGAGTAATCTCTGCCGATATGCGTCGAGGATATAAGGGCAAGTCCCTCAAGGTCGGCCAAGTTCCGTGAGTAACGGCCCATTTCTTCGTGATACATCTGTTCCGCACAATAAATCGAAGTCAGGTCCGAGACAAGCACGCCTGCCCTGCAACAATGCGTGGCGCAATATATAAAACGTGGAAAGTATTTTTCGCCAAGAGACTGCTTGTGCCCACACGGACGATAAACCTGAATTTGTGAGGACAAGACAACCACAACAATGACAACCCCAACTCCGATCAACCAAAACTTATTCCAAATCTTCTGCGCCATTCCGTGTTTCCTCTATCAAAGAAAATGCCTATACTGGGGTCGTGGGTCGCAGAGAAAAATCGGACGAGTCATCCATTCACAAATCTTCTGGCGTGAGGCCCGTGCGGCGGGCGATCCGCGCCATCATTAAGAACGGGGTTTGTGCGACAGGCTCGCGCCCCCGGCCAACACCGCGTAGCGGACGGGTTCCGCCCGCCCGCCGTGACGGATGGACCGCTCGGCCGCCTCCAGCACACACACCACGTCAAACCCGTTCCGTCCGTCAGAGAGCGGCCGCGTCCCCTTTTCGATGCAGTCCAGGAAATGACCGCACTCCTCCCAGAGGGGCTCGGCCCCCTCGATCCGCGGTGTCACAATGTCGCCGTAGCGATAGGCGAACTGAAACTCCGCAAACGTGTCGTAGTGCGCGGGGCCGTCCACCCCCTTGTCGTAGATCTTGAGCTTCTCCGCGGGGTCAATGTCGTCATAAACAATCATCTTCCGGCTTCCCACGAACGTGGCCGTCCGCACCTTGTTGGGATCGAGCCAGCTCAAATGGAGAAACACAAGCACCCCGCTGGGGAACCGGAGCGTCAGGTGCGCCACGTCGTGAATGCCCTTGAGAAGGTTGTCCCGCCCCTGGGCCGTCACCTCGGAGGGCTTCTCGTCAAGAAGGAATATCAGGATGGCGATGTCGTGGGGCGCGAGATCCCAGACGACGTTGTGATCCTTCTGCAGAAGCCCGAGGTTCAGCCGCTGCATGCTGACATAGTACAGATTGCCGAGTTCCCCCGCCTTGATGATGCCGTGGATTTTCCGGATGGCCGGCGTGTAGAGGAAGGTGTGCCCGACCATGAGGACGCGCCCGGCGCCATCGGCGAGACGGATGAGCTCGACCGCTTCCTCGGCGCTGGCCACCATGGGCTTTTCCACAAGGACATGCTTCCCCTTTTCGATGGCCTTCTTCGCGAAGGCATGATGCGTCCGGAAGGGGGTGGCCACGACCACTGCGTCCACCTTGGGATCCGCCAGGATTTCCTGATAATCACGGGTGGCCGTCACATCCGGATAGAGCCCCGTCATATGCTCAAGCCGCGCCGGGTCCGTGTCGCACACGTACCGGACACGGGACCGGTGGGTCCGCTGAAAGTTCCGAACGAGATTCGGCCCCCAGTAACCGCAACCGACAACGGCGATGTTGAAACGTGCGCGCATGATCAATCAATGCCCGTTTCTACGGACCACCGCGGGGACGGTCCGGAGCAGAATTTTGACATCCATCGGGAACGACCAGTTCTCGATGTAGTACATGTCCAGAAGCACCATCTCCTCGAAACGCGTCTCGTTGCGGCCGTTCACCTGCCAGAGCCCCGTGATGCCGGGAAGCACCTCCAGGCGCTTCCGGTGCCACTGGTCGTAGGCCGCCACCTCGTACGGAATGGGCGGACGAGGACCGACGAGACTCATGTCCCCCTTCAGCACGTTGAAAAGCTGGGGAAACTCATCCAGGCTCAGACGCCGCATGAAACGACCCGCGGGCGTGATGCGCGCGTCACCGACCATCTTGTGCACCTTGCGGCCATTGCCGTCGACAACCGACACATCGTCCCCGCGTATCATCCGGGTCACATATTCCCGGTGGGAACGGTCGTCGTTGCCCATCCGCATGGATCGGAACTTGTACAGATCGAATTCGCGGCCGTTGCGCCCCACCCGGCGCTGGATGTAGAACACCGGCCCCTTCGAGGTCAACTTGATGGCGGCCGCCAGGAAAAGAAACAACGGCGACAAAATGAGAATCCCGAGAAAGGCCCCCGTAAAATCCACGGTCCGCTTGAGGATGAGATTCAGCCCCTGGAGCGGCGTCTCTTTGAGGCGAATCAGCGGGAGATTCCCGACGGTCTCCACGTGGACGCGCGTCGTGAGAACATCGAAGAGATCCGAAAGGATGCGGACGCTCAAATCGTGATGTTTGCACAGGGCCACGATGTCCAGCATCCGACGGTGGGACATGGAGGAAATGGAGATAAAAACCTCGTTAATGCCGTATTCATCGGCCACACGCCCGAGGTCCTCGACGCGCCCGAGGACCGGCACCTCCTCGAACTTCTTCCCGATGAGATCCGGATGATCGTCGAGGAAACCGACGACGTCATATCCCATCCGCTTCGATTTATTGAGTTGATGGACCAGATAGCGTCCGCTCTTCCCCGCCCCGAGAACGAGGATTTCCTTCCGCCAGCTGCCCAGGCGCATGACGTAGGCCAGAAGGCCGCAACGAACGACGAGTTCCAGCGCCAGGAGTGTCGCCCACGCAAAAAACAAAATTGACCGGCGCTCCGTGAAATGCCCCTCCTTCGCCATGAATGTCGTGGCCAGCAATAAAAGCACCGACAGGGTGACCGATTTGAGAACCAGTTGCGCCTGGGTGAACCGCTCCGAGAAGATGGCCTCCCGGTACAGGCCGTTGGACTTGAAAATATAGAGGGTGATGACGGAGACCAACGCCATCGTCCGGACGTGATCCAAGCCGAGCGAGGGTTCGACGGAAAGACCCGTATGAAACACACCGGACTGCATTCGAAACCAGAAACCGAAGATCAGGGCAACATTGATAGCAACAATATCCACCGCCACCAGGCTCCACTTGGTGACAAGAAAAGCCTTCCATCGGGCGTTGAGACGGCTATCCTTGGGGTGAATCAGCACCATATTTGACCATTTCGCGAGGAACGCGGGAAATATAAAGTATATCCCCCACAGACGATGGTGCAATCAAAAATAAAACGCGGGGATGGGGGAGATGCGATCGGCTAATCGGGATAGGGCCGGTCCGTGAGGCCCCGGAAACACTTCAACTCGCTGACGGTCTTGAGGATGCGCGCAGGATTTCCGGCGACAACCGCGCCGGAAGGGACATCCCGGGTGACGACGCTGCCCGCTCCCACGAGCGCCCGCTCGCCAATCGTGATGAACGGCAGGAGGGTGGCGTTCACGCCAATCTGGGCGCCACGCCTGACCACCGGCCCCCGCATACATTCCCGGGAATGAGCGCACCCCGGGTGCGGATCGTTGGCGACCATGACCCCGGGCGCGAGAAACACATCATCCTCGAGGACGGTGAACTGGGCGATATACACACTCGTGTGAATCTTGACCCGGTTCCCGATCCGGCAGCCGTAATCCACCACCGAGTGACTCCAGATCTGGACATCATCCCCGATCTCGTTCTCTTCCCGGATGATGACGTAATGGCCCGTCTGGAAATTCCGGCCGATGCGGGTCCCGGCGTAGAGGATGGTCCCCGCGCGGAGGTTCGCGCCGGAACTGATGATGAATTCCGGCGATTTCACCTTCCGGGCCGGGGGATAGGCAATGAGAACCCCCTCGTCCCGGACGAGATCCTTCGGAAGTTGGGACGACAAAAGACCGTGATCCGTCATTTTGGAACCTTTGCCGCCTTCCGGCACACAAATGAGTAAACCTCCTCGGCGATCTTCACCGCCTCCCGCGTTTCCGCCAAATCGGGATTCAACGCGCCATCATACCGAACCTCCACCGCGTACGGCGCCATCGCCACAATCCCCTCTTCCCAACCGGCGATTTCGGGGAATCGGCTTTTGACGAGAGTCGACAATTCACCAAGATCATGCCGCCAGGGAAAAGGCACATCGCACAACGCAAGAAGCGCCTTGAGACTTTTCTCCGTGGCCTGCTGCGCGTGAAAGCAAACCGTGTCAAGCGCCGCCCCTGTCGGAAGGACCGTCCTGGCATTCACCAAATCATGCCCCGCCTTTTCAAGCAGTTCCAGCGCGTGATCACGCGGGTTTTTCATAAAGGACAATCCCCTCGTGAAGCACGGATGAGATAAAGTGGGACTTGACCCCCTCCCACTCCTTCACCTCCTCAGGGGTCCACCACAACACATCCTTGGAAACCCCCAGTCCCGCAAGAAGCCGGTAAATCAGGGGAGTCCGGCGCCACCGGGGAAATGATGATGGCCCCACGATCATGATATCGTAATCGCTGCCGCAACGGGCATCTCCCCGCGCCCGGCTGCCAAACAGGATAATCCGATCCGGACGAACCGCGTCCCGGATCATCCCGGCAATCGTCATCGCCATCGGATCGTCGATTGGTGTCATCAGGGCTTTCATCGCTTGGATTATACCCGTGCCACCGCGCGATTCAACCGACTCATCCTTCTTCGACAAGCACCGGATGATCCGAATTCACGCGCCCCGCGCCGGGTTACGACGTTGCGTTTCCGACCTTACCGCCGACCGCCTCCACCGCCTCGCGGAGGGCCTTGGCCACCTGAACGACCTGGGCCTCGGTGAGCTCGGGATAGACCGGCAGGGACAGGACCTTGTCCGCGAGGGCCTCGGAAACGGGGAAACTCCCCCGTCCCAGATTAAGATACTGATAGGCCGGCTGGAGGTGCAGAGGAATCGGATAATGGACCGCGGTCTGAACCCCCTTGCCCTTGAGAATCTCCATCACCCTGGCCCGCGCCGGGACCTCGACGGCAAATTGATGATAAACGTGCTCACAACCTTTTTTCACCGCGGGAATCCCCACCGGCGAGCCCGCCAGGAGTTCCGCGTAGCGCCCCGCCCAGTGGCGCCGGGCCTCATTCCACGAATCGAGGCGCTTCAATTTCACCCGCAGAATGGCCGCCTGGAGACCATCGAGACGTGAATTCACGCCCTCGAAAGCGTGCTCGTAATGGGCCAGACGCCCGTGGTTCTTGAGCATCGCAACCTTTTTCGCCAGTTCCGGATCGTTCGTGGTCACCGCCCCGCCGTCCCCGTAGGCCCCGAGATTTTTCCCGGGATAGAAGCTGAAGCAGGCCAGATCCCCCATGCTTCCGCATCGCTTTCCGTTGAACCGGGCGCCGTGGGCCTGGGCGGCGTCCTCGACCACAAACAGATTCTCACGCCTGGCGATCGCGAGGATCGCACCCATGTCGGCCGGATGACCATACAAATGAACGGGGAGGATCGCCTTGGGTTTCGCCCCGCCGAACGAGGCCTTGGGATTCTTGAAAAGCGCCTCCACCTTCGCCGGGTCCATCGTTCGCGTCACCGGATCCACATCCACAAGAATGGGCTTTGCGCCCGTGAGCGTCACCGCCTCGACCGTCGCAATGAAGGTAAACGGAACGGTGATGACCGCATCCCCGGCCCCCACCCCCAGCGCCCGGAGGGCAAGATACAGGGCGTCGGTGCCGTTGGCCACGCCGATGGCGTGCTTCGCCTCGCAGAAGGCGGCGAATTCCTTCTCGAAGGCCCCGAGGTCCGGCCCGCCGATGAAGGCCGTCCGCTCAAGCACCCCCCTCATGGCGGCGTCCACCTCCGCCTGGATGGCCCGATACTGCGCCAGGAGATCAAGTTGCGGAATTACGTTTGACGGACTCATGGCGCCTCCACGTTAACGGGCACGGCCGCGCATGGTAATCCCGTAATGGTCAACGCATTCGTGGACCACACGGAGATGCGCGGCGCGAAACCATTCACGCACATCGTCCCGGCGGTACCGGGAACAATAATGCGGATGATACCAGTCATAATTGATGACCGAATTGGCGTGGAAGGACAGGGATGGATTCCAGAAACACTTCATGAAAAAATAATAAACAAAACGCTGAAGGTCATACTTCCCGCCTTCAATCTCCAGAATTTCGACGGAGGGAACCTTCATCCTGGTTTTCATTTCATGCAGCGTCTTCCCCAACCGGGTAATCTGATCGCAGATCACCATGGCCTTGTCATAGGGGAGTTTGGAAATCCGGGAGCGCACGTAATCGTCAACGAACTCGCGCATCGGCGCCTTTTTCTTGTAGACATAAATCGCGATCTCCCCGCCTTTCTCAAGCCTCTCCGTCAAATTTAAAAAGGCCTTCCGCGGGTTGGGCGTGTGATGCAACACCTCCTGGCAGTAGATAAAATCGAACCGCCCCAAATCCGAGAGGCCGGCGAGTATATCTTTTTTGCGTATGGACACGTTCGGAACGTTCGCAAGGTTTCTCCTGGCAACATGCGCCGATGCGATGTCAATCCCAACGACCTCCGCCTTTCGGGGATCGGAATACTTCCGCAGAAGAGCCGTCACCCTTCCGTTTCCGCAACCCGCATCCAGGATGCGACGTCTGCCCCGCAGATAGGCACGAAACGCCGAAGGGGTTTTGAACCCGTTCCGGTTCAGGATCCACTGAAAAATCTCCGACTTTTCGGAAAGGGTTTCTTTAAAAACCAATCGGGCATTCTTTTCCCACTTGTCCTTGAATGTCGTTGATATCATTTCAGAATATCCCCCATTTCCTCAAATAGACAGCGCAATTCCCCAATTGACTCCCGCTCATGCGTATACCAATAACGGCCGTCCTGATACCAAAAATCAGCCTGCCTGGCAACGAAAAACCCCGCGCACATCCCCAATCGCGGAGAAATTTCCGGGTGTCCGCTCACTGAAATGCCCCCTCCGCCAAATTCACAACAAACGACCCGATGGACGCTCCCGACATCGTCACCGTCGCGAGAGTTGTGCCATCGTAGTATATTGAATACCCATAACTGGCGCCGTTCCAGGTAATCGTGCCGCTTTCCGTCTGGCCCGAAACGGGATATCGATACGTCATCACATCGGTAACGTCAACGCTCGAACTGGGAATTGACCAGCGGTACACCTCGCCCGTGGACGTACTCCCCGTGATCAACAGATTTTGTGCGGAGATGGAATAAGGGCTGCTGGCCGAGAAACCGGAAAATTCCATCTCCCCGTTTTTTGTCACGTCGTAGACCGTTCCATCGCAAGTAAAACTGAACCGCAGATCTGAATAACTGTGGTGAACGTCCGTGATGGCCATCATATTAACGCTAAGAGCGCCATAATAATCGTACCAGTACGTGGTTGTCGTCCCACCGCCGTATTCGGCCGTCACATTCCCCACCATGAGCTGTGTATCTCCGGGACCGTAAGTGGTGACCCACGCCCCGGGTTCCAAAGGGACTGCTACTGAATTTTGCGATTGATGCATATCGCGCGGAGGAGCCCGGAACCCCATATCCATATAAAAGAGGGTCCGGAAGTTGTCCGAAGAGAATAACGCCACCAGCGTCTTCACCCCGACAGGCACTTCCGTTGACGAGGTCGCGGCCGCCCCCCCACCACTGTCGCCGCATCCAACAAAACCCAGACAGACAACGACAGTCAAAACCATCCAAACGGAATGCTTGTCCATTGACGCCTCCTTATCCTATTCTTTCAGCCACCATCCGTAAGATCATCTCGACGGCCTCTTCCACCGTACACGCCGCCGTGGGGATCCGACGGTCGGGCGTCTCGGGCGGTTCGTACGCCGAGGAGATTCCGGTGAAATCGGGAATTTCTCCGCTTCGGGCTTTTTTATAAAGCCCCTTGGGATCCCGCGTTTCACAAACCTCCAAGTCGGCGTCCACGAATACCTCGAGGAAACGCTCCTTGCCGACAATCTGTCGCGCCGCCTCCCGATCCCGGCGGTAGGGTGAAATGAACGCCGTGACCACAATCAGTCCGGCCTCGTTCATGAGACGGACCACCTCCGCCGCCCGGCGGATGTTTTCAGAACGGCCCTCCGGCGAAAATCCGAGATCGCGGCAAAGACCATGGCGAACGTCATCGCCATCGAGCACGAAACAGGCGCGGCCTGCGCCGACAAGCCGTTCCTCCAGACGATGGGCGATCGTCGTCTTGCCCGAACCGCTCAATCCCGTGAGCCAGATCGTACACGGCTTCTGTCCAAGGAGACCCGCCCGCCGGGCGGAATCCACCCGACCGGCCACCGGGATGACATGCCGTTTCGCAACATCGTCGGAGGACACGTCATCCAGCCGCCCTCCCCCTTTTCGCTCGATGATAACGCCAGCCCCCACGGTCGCATTCGACTCCGGATCAATCAGGATGAACCGCCCGGTCGCCCGGTTGTGGCGGTATTCATCATACAGTAACGGCTTGAACAGTTCAATCTCCACACGACCGATGTCGTTCAACGCAAATTCCGCGGTTTCCTGGCGGTGAAGGCTGTTGGGATCCACGCGATATCGAATCCTCGAAACACATCCTTTCACAAGCGTCGTGGCGTGCTTGACAAGATAGACCTTGCCGGCTTTCAGCGGAACCGGATCCATCCAGATCAACATGGCTTCCAATTCCGCCCTTTTTCTCGGCTGATTGGCCGGATGCACGATCATGTCCCCCCGGCCGACATCCAGATCGTGTTCCAGGCATACCATGACGGATTGCGGAGGAAATGCGTGTGTCACCTTCCGCCCGGCGACGAAAAGATCCGCCACCCGTGAGACCCGCCCCGACGGAAGGACCATGACATCATCTCCCTGACGGATCACCCCCGAGGCCATCCGTCCGGCGAAGCCGCGGAAGTCCTGGTGGGGCCGGATCACCCCCTGGATCGGAAGACGCAGGTCCACAAGGTTCCGATCGCTGGCGATGTAAAGATCCTCGAGATGCTGAAGAAGGGACGGGCCGCGATACCAGGGCATGTTGGCGCCGGGGGTTTTCACGTTATCCCCCCGAAGGGCGCTCAAGGGGATGGCGACCAGATCGCGGATTTCAAGACGCGCGGCAAAGCTCCGGAACTCTCCCACCGCGGCATTGAAGGCATCCTCCGCGTATCCCACCTGATCCATCTTGTTCACCGCCAGCACCATATGCGGCACACCCAGAAGCGAAAGGATGAAGGCATGCCGTTTGGTCTGGACGAGAACTCCCTGCCGTGCGTCCACGAGAAGAACCGCCAGATCCGCCGTGGAGGCCCCCGTCGCCATATTGCGCGTATACTGCTCGTGGCCGGGGCAATCCGCGATGATGAACCGCCGCCGGGGGGTTGCGAAGTGCCGATAGGCCACGTCAATCGTGATGGCCTGCTCCCTTTCGGCGCGAAGACCGTCAATCACCAGGGAGAGATCCATTTCCCCCCGCTGGAGGCGCCGCGAGGCATCCCGGACGGAAACGAGCTGGTCCTCCCATATGCTCTCCGTTTCGTACAGGAGCCGGCCGATGAGCGTCGACTTCCCGTCATCCACGCTGCCCGCCGTGATGAAACGCAGGAGATCCGTTTCTCGGGACGAAGGGAAGGAAGCGGCGTCCATCAAAAATATCCCTCCCGCTTCTTCTGCTCCATGGAGGCGTCGCAGTCGTGATCAATGACCCGCGTGATCCGCTCGGAGTGACGCGCGTCAACCAGTTCCCCGATGATGTCGGGAATGGTTTTTGCCGACGATCGCACGGCCCCGGTGCAGGGGTAACACCCCAGCGTCCGAAACCGGCACATGACCTTCTGAACCCTTTCCCCCGGGAGGAGACGGACACGCTCCCCGGGCGAAATGAGCTGACCATTCCGCTCCACCATGTCCCGTTCGGCGGCAACGTAAAGCGGCACCACCGAGATTTCCTCCCGATGGATGTACATCCACACGTCAAGTTCCGTCCAGTTGGAGAGCGGAAACACCCGGATGCCCTCTCCGGGATTGATTCGGCCGTTATAAAGATCCCAGAGCTCGGGACGCTGATTTTTGGGATCCCATTGGCCGAAACGGTCCCGGAAGGAATACACGCGTTCCTTGGCCCGGGATCGCTCCTCCTCGCGCCGCGCGCCGCCGAAGGCCGCGTCGAACCCCCCCTCCCGCAGAGCGTTCAGCAACGCCCGGGTCTTGAGAAGGGCGCAGCATTTCACCGTGCCCATTTTGCCCGGGTCCGCGCCGGCACCGAGCGCGTCGCGATTGACATACACCCGCAGGTCGGCGCCGATTTCCCGCGTGAACCGGTCCCGAAAGGCGTACATCTCCGGGAATTTCAGGGTGGTGTCCACGTGGAGCAGAGGAAAGGGGATTCCCCCGGGATGGAACGCCTTCCGCGCCAGATGCACCATCACGGATGAGTCTTTTCCGACGGAATACAGCATCACCGGGCGTTCGAACTCCGCCGCCGTCTCACGAATGATGTGAATGCTTTCGGATTCGAGAAAATCCAGCGTGGACAGTTCATAATGTTCCGACATGGACGACATCTTCCCCGAATGCCCGGATTCCGATGATACAACACGAATCCTTCGTTGTCCAAATCTTCTCCCGGCCGCCCCTTGCCGTTACACCGCACGCGGCCCTGCGACCCTCCCGGGGATCATTTCGATCCGGAAATTTATGGCGCCAACCCCTCCGATACGTTTAAATGGCTCTCTTTCACAGGAGGAAAAATGTCAAACCGTTCCCTCATCCCCTCCCTTGTCCTGACGTTTCTCCTGATATCCTGTGGCAAATCCACCCCTCCGTCCTCAACCGAGGTGATCCGGATCGGTTATTTCCCCAACATCACCCATTCCCAGGCGCTTATAGGCCTGGCCAGAGGAGATTTCCAACGTGCTTTGGGAAACAACGTTACAATCAAGGCAACCACATTCAATGCGGGTCCCTCGGTCATCGAAGCCATGTTCGCCAATCAAATTGATCTGGCGTATATCGGACCCAATCCCGCCATCAACGGCTTTGTCAAATCCCATGGACAGGCGCTTCGGATCGTGGCCGGCGCCACGAGCGGCGGCGCGGCATTCATCGTCCGCCCGGACGCCAAAATTCTTTCGGCGACGGACCTCACGGGGAAACGCATCGCCAGCCCCCAGATCGGCAACACCCAGGACGTCGCCCTGCGCAACTATATTGTATCCCACGGGCACAAAACATCGGAGAAAGGCGGAACAGTCGAGGTCATCCCGACGCAAAATCCCCAGATTCTGGACCTTTTCCGCCAGGGAAAGATTGACGGGGCCTGGGTCCCTGAACCCTGGGCCAGCCGACTGGTCGTCGAGGGCGGCGGCCGGTTATTTCTTGACGAACGGGACATCTGGCCGAACGGCGACTTTACAACCGCTCACGTCATTGTCAGCACCACCTGCCTGCAACAACACGCCCAACAGGTGAGGGCATGGCTCGACGCCCATGTCGCCATCACGCAATGGGAACAGGGGAATCCGGACGAGGCGCAACGCCTCCTCAACGCCGAAATCCGAAAGATGACCGGGAAGGAAATCCCCGGGGAGGTGCTCCGCCAGTCCTGGAGCCGTATGCGTCCGACCTGGGATCCCATCGCATCCTCCCTTTTTGAGTCGGCGCGATCGGCCCACGCGGCCGGCTTCCTGGCGGAGAAACCCATTCTCGACGGCATATATGATCTTAACCTGCTCAACGCCGTCCTGGAGGCCCGGGGCATTCCAAAGGTCATTCCACCCAAATGATGAAGCTGGAACTTCAGGGGGTCCGAAAGGAATTTGTCGCTCGCGGGGGCGCGCTCGCCGCTCTCGAAAAAACCGATCTTGTCGTATCGCCAGGGGAGCTGGTCTGCCTCATCGGCCCCTCGGGCTGTGGGAAGACAACGCTCCTCCGCATGATCGCAGGACTGGACTCGCCGTCGGAGGGCGTGATCCTGGCCGATGAACGTCCGATTCACGGCCCCAGCCCGAGCCGGGTTCTCATCTTTCAGGAGGCGGCCCTTTTCCCATGGCTCACCGTTCAGGGAAATGTGGAATTCGGACTCGTGATGAAAGGATGTCCCGCCCGTGAAAGGGGGGAGGTCTCGCGGCGCCTGCTCGAAATGGTTCATCTCGGACAATTCGCCCATGCCCGCATCCATGAGTTGTCCGGAGGCATGCGCCAGCGTGTGGCGCTGGCCCGGGCGCTGGCCGTGGATCCGGAAGTATTGCTCCTGGATGAACCCTTCTGCGCCCTGGATGCCATCACACGCGGGCATCTCCACACCGAACTCCAGGAGATATGGCGCAAAACAAGCAAGACCATCGTGTTTGTGACCCACAACGTCCGCGAGGCCGTCGTGCTCGGGAATCGGGTGCTGGTCATGTCGCCCCGGCCCGGGCGGATCGTCGCGGAACACCGGATTGATCTCCCGCGTCCGCGCCACGTGGAGGATATGGAAACGGCCGCCGTTGCGCGCCGAATCGCGGCGGACTTGAAAATCGTGGAAGAACCGAACCATGCCAACAAACCCTAAAGAGACATGGACCACCCACCGAGGCAAAACCTGGTCCGTGCGTCTGACATTTCTGATGGCCGTCCTGTTGCTTTGGGAAACGATTGCGCGGCTGCATATATGGCCGGACTATCTGTTCCCCGCCCCATCCGGGGTGGCTGCCACGCTGATCCGGGGATTCCGCGATCAGACGTTTTTCATCGCCATCTCCCGAAGTCTGTGGCGGTTGATCCGGGGCTATGTCGCCGCCACGGCCGGAGGTCTTGCGCTGGGAATGCTCCTCGCGCAATCCCGTGGTTTTAAAACCACGTTCGGGATGCTGGTGATGGGGCTCCAGACGCTTCCGAGCATCTGCTGGCTGCCGCTGGCGCTCCTATGGTTCGGCTTGAACGAACAGGCGATTATTTTCGTCATCGTGATGGGATCCATGTTGTCCGTGGCCCAGGCCACCGAGGACGGCATCCGGAATTCCCCACCGGTCTACATTCAGGCGGCCCGGAACCTGGGGGCCGATGGAGTCAATCTGTACCTCCGGGTTATTTTCCCCTCCGCCTGGCCATCCATCGTCACCGGCATGAAAATGGGCTGGTCCTTCGCCTGGCGCTCTCTCATGGCCGGCGAACTTCTCTATGCGGTGCCGGGCCTTGGGAACCTCCTCGCGATGGGCCGCGAATTGAACGACATGAACCAGGTGGTGGCCGTTATCATCGTCATCATCACGCTGGGGCTCATCAGCGACAAGCTGATATTCGCGGCCCTCGAAAAACAGGTCCGGGCCAAATGGGGATTTCAAAAATAACCGTAATCCGAATAAAACATTCCCCCCTCCCCTCCCTTCATTGATATCTGCTTGACTTGAATGATGTTTCTGCTTTATAATTCGGCTTAAGTTACTTTTACAAAGGTGGTTATGGACCTCTCCGGGAAAAACGTTCTCGTCATCGGTGGCGCGGGCCTCATCGGAAGCCACGTTGTCGACGAATTGCTCAAGACGGATGTCCGGAAAATTGTCGTTTATGACAATTTCTTCCGGGGATCACTCGACAATCTCCAGGATGCCTTGAAAGACCCGCGCGTTGAAATATTCCCCCATGGCGGGGATGTCCTCCACAGGGACATCCTTGATAAAGCCATGGAGGGAATGGATGGCGTTTTCCACCTGGCCGCCCTCTGGATTCTTCAATGCCACGAATATCCCGAAAGCGCCTTTGATGTGAACGTCCGGGGCACATTCAACGTCATCATGGCCGCCATCAAACACAAGGTCAAGCGGGTCGTATACTCTTCTTCGGCATCGGTTTACGGCGATGCCATCGATATCCCAATCACGGAAAACCATCCCTACAACAATTTCACCTTCTATGGGGCGTCGAAAATCGCCGGAGAGCATTTCTTTAAAAGCCTGGGGCACCGATATGGCCTGAAATGGGTCGGCCTGCGTTATATGAACGTATATGGCCCCCGCCAGGACTACAAAGGGGCCTATGTCGCCGTGATGCACAAGATCCTCGACCGAATCAACACCGGCCAGCCCCCCGTCGTGTTCGGAGATGGAAGCCAGCAGTACGATTTCATCCACGTGACGGATGTGGCAAGGGCCAACGTGCTCGCCATGCAGGCGGACGTGAGCGGCGAGTGTTACAACGTGGGACGGGGCATCGGAACCTCCATCAAGGATCTTTCGGAACTGCTTCTCCGCCTCACCGACAGCCGCCTGTCCATCCAGTATGAGAAGGCCGGCCTGACGTTCGTGACCAACCGGATCGGATGTCCGAAAAAGGCCGGGAAGGATCTTGGCTTCGGCTGGACGATTGATCTGGAAAATGGCATGAAGAGCCTCATCCAGTGGCGCCGGGACCACCAGGATTCCCTCAAGAAAAAACAAATGGCCGTTGGCGGGGTATCCAGCGCATAACCATGTGTGGCATTGCCGGCATCATCGGGCTCGGCGATCGTCCTTTCGATCCAAGGGCCGTCAAGCGGATGTGCGACGCGATCGCCCATCGCGGTCCGGACGACGCCGGGTACGCGTTCTTCCGGCAACCCGGGCCGGGCCGCGGCCATCACGGTTACTGGTGCGAGTTCACGGATGACAAATTCCATCATTTCAACGAACACCTGCCCCCCTTCAGCGGGGAGTTCTGCAGCGAGGAAATGTCGCGGCAGCGGTTTGACGTGGCCCTCGGACACCGCCGGCTGGCGATCATCGATTTGAGCCCCTACGGCCACGAGCCGATGTCCAGTTCCGACCGCCAGTTATGGCTGACATACAACGGGGAAATCTACAACTTTCCGGAACTGAAGGAATCCCTCCACGCACGGGGACACGTATTCCGTTCGCGCACGGACGCGGAGGTCATCCTGCATCTCTGGGAGGAGGAAGGCGAAAAAGCGCTCCCCCGGCTGAACGGCATGTTTGCGTTCGCCATCCTGGACCGCGCCTCGGGCATGCTCACGCTCGCTAGGGACCGTTTTGGCGTCAGTCCGTTGTATTACGCATGGACCGACGACTTCCTGATTTTTGCGAGCGAAATCAAGGCCATTCTGGCCAGCGGGTTGATTCCGCCCCGCCTCGACCCCGCCACCGTTGTCGAATACATGACGTTCCAAAATCTCTACGGGGAGGAGACCCTCTTCTCCCAGATTCGACTTCTCCCCCCGGGATGTTATCTGCAGTTGCCGGTGGGAACCCCGGCCAAGATGACGCCTCCACGCCGTTATGTCGAGGCATTCCCGCAGGAAATCACCCGGGAAAACCCGCAGGAGTGCGCCGCACAGGTATCAGACCTTTTTGAAAAAGCTGTCCGCCGCCAACTTCTGGCCGATGTGCCGGTCGGCGCCTATCTCTCCGGGGGCATGGATTCCGGCTCCATTGTGTCCGTCGCCGGGCGGAGCATTCCGCGCCTCCTGACGTTCACCGGGGGATTTGACACCACCAACGTTGACGGCATCGAGCAGGGATTCGACGAACGCAAGATGGCGGAGCGCCTTTCCTATATCCTCCAAACCGAGCATTACGACGTGGTCCTGCACGCGGGAGACATGCCCGCGGCCATGGAACGCCTGACCTGGCACCTGGACGATCCCCGGTGCGGAATGTGCCACCAGGGCTGGTATGCCGCCAAGTTGGCGAGCCGGTTCGTAAAGGTATGCCTGGCCGGCGGCGGCGGGGATGAATTGTTCGGGGGATATCCCTGGCGCTACCGCCTGTTCATGGATGTCGCAAACGATGACGAGTTCGAAAAAACCGCCTTTCAATACTGGCACCGCCTCCTGCCGCCCGACCGCCTCGAGAAACTGTTCACGGCGGATACCCGCCCTCATATGGACGGGGCGCGGGAACGGTTCCGAGCCATGCTGAAAGGCGCGCCGGCGCCGATCCCCCATCTCGACCGCGCCAGCAACATGCTCCGTCGGGCATTTTACGTGGACTACTCCACATTCCTCCACGGGCTCCTGATCGTGGAGGACCGTCTCAGCACGGCGCATTCCCTGGAGACGCGTGTTCCGTTCCTGGACAACGATCTGGCCGCCTTCGCCCTGTCCATCCCTCCGGGACTCAAGGTGGATCTGACCGGCACACGCCGCAAACGGGACCATGCCCACATGGAAACCGCGGAAGGCAAACAGATCCTCCGCAGTGCCATGGAACGATTCCTGCCCCCGGAGTATACCCGGCAGAAAAAACAGGGATTCAGCCCCCCGGACGCCAATTGGTATCGCGGACCCTCCATGCAATACATCAAGGATATTCTCTACGATCCGAAAACGCGCGCCCGCCCCTGGTTCGACCCGGAATGCACCCACAAGACGCTGGAGGAGCACTTCGCGGGCCAGCACAATCACCGGCTTCTGATCTGGTCCCTGCTCTCCCTGGAATGGCTCCAGCGGCACTTCGTGGACAAACGGGCAGAATGAACGGTCCGGCCCCAACGGCAGTCTTCCCCGGAGACGGCGCCGGAATCCGGACGCTTGTGGAAATGTCGCCATGTCGCTCCTAAACCCCCGAACCCACTGGGAAGCGACCCGGGAGGTGGTGGACCTTCTGACCCGCCACCGCCAGCTCACCTGGGAGATGGCCAAACGGGAGGTCAGCGACCGATACGCCGGGCAAACCCTGGGGACCGCCTGGACCCTGGGACACCCACTGGCGTTGATCGGCGTCTATGTATTTGTCTTCGCCTATGTCTTTAAAACCAAGATTGGCGGCACGCTGGAAATGCCCCTGGATTATACGACCTACCTCCTGTCCGGCCTGATCCCATGGATGGCCTTTCAGGAATCCATGAGCAAGGGCGCCACGGCCATCATCGCCCATTCCAATCTCGTCAAACAGGTGGTTTTCCCCATCGAGGTGCTCCCGGTCAAGGGCGTCCTGGCGTCATTCTTCACGCAAATTTTCGCCACGGGGATTCTCGTCGTCTATGTCGCATTCAGCCACGGAATCGTGCCCTGGACCTATATCCTCCTCCCCGTGCTTTTTGTGTTCCAGGCCCTGGCCATGATCGGCGCCTCCTATATATTGTCCTCCGTGGGCACCTATTTCCGGGACACAAAAGACATCGTGCAACTCTTCTGCCTGATGGGCATGTACGTCATGCCCGTCTGCTACCTCCCCCAGTGGGTGCCGGAACTCTTCAAGCCCATCCTCTACTTGAATCCGTTCAGTTACATGACGTGGTGCTACCAGGACGCCTGCTATTTCGGCCGATTCGATCACCCTTGGGCGTGGGCGGCCTTCGCGGCGCTTAGTCTGGGATCCTTCTACATCGGTTACCGGGTCTTCCGCAAACTCAAACTCATGTTCGGAAACGTACTGTGAGCCAACCCGTCATCACCGTCGAAAATTTGGCCAAGGCATATGCCGTGTATTCCAAACCGGCCGATTTCTTCTGGGAAATCGTCACAGGTCGAAAACGCCACGACCTGTTCTGGGCTCTTCAGGACATCTCTTTTTCTGTCGGCGAAAAGGAACGGCTCGGGATCATCGGTCCCAACGGTTCCGGCAAGACCACACTCCTCAAGATCATCACCGGGAATCTGCCGCTGACCCGGGGGCATGTCAACGTTCAAGGCCGAATCTCCGCCATGCTCTCGCTCAACACCACCCTCAACCCGGAGGAAAGCGGGTTGAGCAACATCCGGTTCAACCTGTTGATCAACGGATGCCCCAAGGCCAAGGTCGAGCAGAGAACCGAGGACATCATCGAGTTCACAGAACTGGGCCCCTTCATCTACGCCCCCGTGAAGACCTACAGTTCCGGCATGAACGCGAAACTCGCCTTTGCGATCACCACCGCCATCGATCCCGACATACTCGTCATTGACGAGGTGTTGAGCGTCGGAGACGCCTACTTCATGGGCAAGGCGACACGTCGGATGATGGAGTTGTGCAACCGGGGAAACGCCCTGCTGTTCGTAAGCCACTCCATAGGCGCGATCCAGATGCTCTGCAACCGCGTCGTCTGGCTGGAGAATGGCGCCGTGCGTGCCATCGGTCCTACGGACCACATTCTGAAGTTGTACGAAGAAGATTACCGTCGCCACGAGGATGAAACCACACGAGCCGGCAATATCGCACGGCGCGACAACCTCCAGTCAATGGCCGGCATCTCGGAACTATCCTCCCCGCGTTGCTTCCGAGCGAGGATCGTCGCCGACAACCCGCGCCGCATCTTCGGCAACACCCACTACATCCGCCGGATTGTGGTCCGGGACTCGACGGGGGCCGCGGAGGAATTAAGCCTCGCGCTCCCCGACATGCCCGCTACGGACCGATCCCGTCTAGACATCTTGTTTTCGGAATGGGGAAGACTCTACGAGCGGGGGCCGAACGTATGCCGCATCCTTAGTTCCTGTACAGGCAAGAGCCGCGGCGGCCACCTGTTGCTGACGCCTCCCCCAGGCGTCGGAGAGGTCTGGAATGCGGACGTCGAGGTCGAGGTCCAATCCATCTCCAACCGGGAATCCCTGACGATTGAATTCGTCGATTACCGATCCGGCGAGTGGCGGCGCGCCTCAGCCAAGGGCACGTCGGCACTGGACGACGGATGGAAATCGTTCCGGTATCGTCTGGAAATGCCGATGATCGACGAGAAGCGACTGCCCGAGGTCCGACAGAAGATAGAGACTCTCAGCAGGCCTCCCGTGGAGATTCTCGACGCCCGGGTCGAAGTCGAAGGGAAAACGGCATCCGTCGTCAAGGAACGGGAGCCCTTCCGCATCGTCGTACACATCCGTGCCGTGGATGCGCCGGCACTGGTTGACGTGGGCGTCCGAATCATGCGCACGGACGGGGTCTACATCTTCTGGCAGTCGGCCGGTCTGGCTGGACACAATCTGGTCCGCCCCGCCGGCGAATACGAAGTGGCGTTTGACTTCTCCGAGAACCTGCTCGGTAGCGGCGACTATCTCATCTCCACCTACTCCGCGAACGAATGGAACTTCCCGGCCAACTACCCGTACTCCGAGGTGTTCGATCGCAAGTTGCACTGCCTTCACCTGAAGATCCTCTGCGAACACCCGGGACTGGACTTCGGCGTACTCAACCGGCGCGTCCCCGTGCAAATCACACAAGGCGGTCGAGCATGATGCGTGCGATCTTCAACCGGCAGGTGGCGACCTCCCAGGATTGTTTCCTTCAGACCCTTCTCAACCGCCGCGACTTCGCCGAACGAATGTCGCGCCATCCAATGCATGCGCGACTGCTCGACGGACTTCCGAACCGGCCGGGCGACCGCGTGCTGGAACTGGGATGCGGGCCCGGGAAATACATAGCCCTCCTCAGCACCCTGGGATTCAGGGTCATCGGCACGGACCCCTTGGAATTCCCGACATGGCAGACTATCCGGAAGCGCACGAACGCCGAACTGATGAGCCGGATTGTCGCGGAACAACTGCCATTCCCGGACGCCAGCTTCGATCACGTCGTCTGCCTGGGAGCGCTTCTCTACTTCAATGACCCGGATCTGGCCTTTCATGAGATGCGACGCGTGATCAAACTTGGTGGGCGACTCGTCCTGCGAACCGTCAACCGCGACAATTTCTACACCTCCGTCACCGGCAAACGGCTGGATCCTGCGTCCAAACACCTGTACACAACGGAGGAGCTGAAAAACCTGGTGTCGCGCCACGGATTCTCGGTCGTGCGCAACTTCACCTTTGGATTCTGGCCTCCGCTCTTCACCACGGCATGGTGGTATCTGACATGCGTCTGTCTGCCTCTGTGGCTGCAAACCCTGCTCTCGGCATTAACCCCGCCCCGAAGGCGGGTGAATATCACCATATTTGCGATTGCCGCCGACCAAACATCGGTTGAGTGAAGTGACAATCCGTGCAACCCCAACTCGCAACCGCGATCGTAACCCATCACCTGCGCCTTTTCGGCATGCCGGAAATGACCTTGACCGGCGCCACGCCTAAAATCCACCTGTTGGATTCACCGGACGCCACGATCACACCCCTCGTGCAATCCTGGACCGCTGATGGTTCGACCGTGGTGGCGCTCCGCCCCCGGCCGGACTTTCTTGCGACGATGGGCACGGCAATCTCCGGGATACACCCCGCCCCGCGACGGCTGCGTTACTGCGCCGATCCCGCTCCACCCTGGGCCCAGTTGCGCACACTTCACGAAATACAAATCTTGCATCATCCGAAGGGGCAGACCGTAGTCGCCGACGATTCCGGCGATGCGACGTGGCTGTGGCTACCGCTCGGGGCGGCCGGGGTTCTCCTCGTCGGCACGGATCTGGCCGGGGACCTGGTGCGCTATCGCCAAGGCGATCCGGCCTTCACCAACTTACGTCCCACCGAGAACTTGTGGGGAATCCCCGGGGAACGCCCCAATTACCTGTTTGAAACACAACTCGCCGGAGAACCGCCGGATGCCCGTCCGGCTGATGCCTGGTGCATGGCCTTGGTTCATGCGCTCTCCGAACGTTTGCGTATCCGCGCAATCCCCATTCTCCCCCATGATGCACCTGGGGCGATTGTCGTCACCGGTGACGATGATCAGGCCTATTTGGAAAAATATGCCGAGCAATTGGATCTGCTGGGGGAAACTCCCATCACATACTTCCTTCACCCCAAAACCCGCCATCGCCCGGACACATTAAAATCAATGCTTGGAAAGTCATGGATCGAGGTCGAACTGCATCCCGATGCCCTGGATTCCCCGCAATGTTATCACGAAATATTTTCCGAACAGGCCGCATGGTTTCGCAATTTGACGGGCCGCCCCCCCCGTCTTGTGCGCAATCATGGATTTCTGAATGACGGCTACTGGGGCCATTTGCCCGATTGGTTGCATCATGGTATTCGCGGAAGCGCCAACATCCCGGGATTCGACGGCCGGATTCTCAACGGATCCCTTTTGCCGGCCCAAGTCGCATATTCGGGAAAATTGACGACACATTGGTCCATCCTGACGGCGATCGGAGACGGCATTCGCTTTGCCGGCGGATTGTCCGACAAACAATCCGCCGATAGAATATTCACATTTGCGGATCGCATACGTTCGAGCGGCATCCCGGGCGTCCTGGTTTTGAACTTACATCCCCAGAATGTGACGGAAACAACCGGCATGCACCTGGCAATAAAAGAAATTATCAACAACGGATTTCACCCCTGGAATTTGGGTCAGTGTCTGGATTGGTTTTCCAGTCGAACGTCATAACCGCCAACCCAAAATGTGTTATAATCGTATTTTGTCAGGGGGATTGAACGCTGTCGTTAAAAATATATGATGCTGGTCGCAAGTAAACGGGCACACAACGGTACCGAAATACTCATTCAGCCACTTTGGTGTCAAAATGAGTTTTAAAGTGCTTTTTATAGCCCCTGATTTCAGACCAGATCTGCACATACATAACGGATCCGTTTTTGAAGGGATTGGTTATCTTTCTGCTTTTCTAAAACTGGCGGGTTTTGAGGTTGAATTCTTCGGACCGAAAAATTCAGCGGAAGCTGGAAGGCTAATCTCAATAGTTTCAACAGCCAAACCACAACTGATCGGTTTTTCTTCTGTCAGCAGTAGCTACAAATATGTAAAGGAATACGCAAAACAGATAAAGGAACAATTTCCAAACATACCAACGATATGCGGAGGCGTTCACCCAACGATAGCGCCTGATGAGGTGATCGGGAATCCACACATTGACATGATCGCCTTGGGAGAAGCCGAGCATTCACTCCTTCATCAAGTCAGAGAGGGAATTCCTTCCTTGAAGTCAGCGATTATCTGTTTCGGCATGAATATCGGCTTTTATATCGGAATACTACGGACTCGGTTTATATTCCGGTGCAATCAGTGACCAATTCATGATCAACAAACTGAAAAAAATATTTACCGGCCTGGCCAAGATTCCGGGGTTCGACCGGCGAATTGCGGAGATCTCGAAAGAAATCACCAAAATCCCCCCCCTCAAAGAACGTGTTGATCGCATCGAAAACGATACGGCGTCGCTGGCAATGCACGCAAAAGAAACGGCAGGGAAAATTGACGCTCTTGAGACCCGGATCAAAGACGTCCACAAAGAACTCCTGCAACACAAGCAAGCGATTCCCACAAATAATCCTCGTCACGACAGCATAGACTTGACCCCTTGGGAACATCCCTTTCTGACACATCAGCACATTTCCGCCTTTCGCGATCACTCCAAAGCCGTCTGGGAATTTGCCCTTCAGTATCAATCGTCACATCCCGGAAACATGCGGTGCGCCTTCGCGGTGAACATGGCCCAAAACATGCACAAATGGGCCAAGTTAGCCGTGAAGTACGGCGTCGAAGCGGAACTTTTCACAAACACCATGGATTCCACCGCCCTGAATTCCCCCGAATGGGAGGAATTTGACGGAGAGTTCTCCGACGTTCTGAATGGATTGGAATTCCTCAAGGTCAACCCTTCGATATCCATTGATGTCCCATGCCACAGAATCCCTCATTCACACACCGACACATACTCCCACTCACAACAATTCGGGCACGGAAACAAGATCCCATTATTGAATCTGATGGCCAGCGCCCTTCAGTTGCGTCATGAAGTCTTCATGGCCCATGCCGGTTTCTACACCTATTTCGAATGGGCAAAGAAACTCTCTGAATACGATGTCATCTACATTGCAAGCACCCCTTTCGCCGCTTATGCAAGCGGAAAACCCTATTGCACGTGCGCGGTCGGAGGCGATCTCCAATTCGATTGCGGCCGCGGAGATGATTACGGCGATGCGATGCGGTTGTCTTTTAATGCCGCCCGATTCCTTTTCATCAGCAACCCTCACATCCTTGGCCATTCCCGCCGCCTTGGTCTGACAAACGGCCTGTATCTGCCGTATCCCATGGATGACGAACGCTACTCTCCCGGAGAAGGATTGGCCCGGCATGAATGGGAAGCCCGGCACGGAAAAGGATGTTACGTCTTATCCTCCGTGCGCCTGGATAAAGCTGTCAAGGGATACGACGAATCGTTATTTCAGACGCTTGCCGTGGCGGCAAAGAAACGCCCCCAGCTCCGATTCATCTTCCTCGCCTGGGGAACGGATGTTGCCGCTTTTCGATCCTGGATAGAGAATTCCGGGTTTTCCCGCCAATTCATCCTTCTCTCTCCCGTTGGAAAAAAACGCCTGATTGATTATTATCGTTCGTGCGACATCGTCCTCGATCAATTCACCTATGGCTATTACGGGTCAACCGCCCTGGAGGCCGCCTCCATCGGGAAACCCGTCCTGATGAAACTCCGCGCGGATCAATATCAAGCCCTTTACGACGGGGATGCCGCCCCGGTGATCAATTGCAACGGCGAAACGGTCGGGCAGGCGATCATCGCCCTGACGGACAATGCCGAATACCGCATTAAAAAAGGAACGGAGATGAGGGACTGGCTTATCCGCAATCACGGCGAACGGAAAACCGTGCCATTGATGCTCGCCTTGTTGCGTCTGGCCGCCGACCACGTCCCTCTACCCAGGGAACTCATCAACCCCCTGTTGGCGGAGGAAACCGAGGAGGAACGGGTCTATCATTCTCGTTGCTTGAAAGAAGTTTCGTAAACAATGGATGCAATCTCCATTGAAATTCTGTCTCCCGACCGCTTTGAGGAGTATGGCCGATTTCTCCTGTCCGCCCCGCGACACCTGATCTACGCGTCGCTCCCCTACATGTCGTTTTTAAGCCGTGTGGTCCCCGGGCAAGCTCGTTATTATCTGGCCACCCAGGGAAATGCGATCGTCGGCGCCATGCCCGCGTTTGAGATGGTCCATCCCCGTCTTGGGTATGTCTCCAATAGTTTGCCGTGGTATGGAAGCCATGGCGGCATTCTGGCTTTTCAAGAGCCGGTCGTGGCCGCCCTCGCGGATGCCTTTCTTCGGCACATTCGATCCCAAAACCTGCTTTCGGCCACCATCATTGGGTCATTGTTCGATGACGAAAACAACGCGGCATTGTTGAAACGCCATCTGGACGTCTTTACGACCGATTCCCGCATCGGACAATTAACCTCCCTTCCCGAGGCCGGTGAAGATATCGGGGACCGATTGCTACAGGATGTCTTTACCCAAAAGACCCGGAACCTGGTCCGCAAGTCATTCGCCCAGGGTTTTGAGATGTCCCGCGCGGACGACGACGCCTCCTGGAATTTCCTTTTTCAAACACATCGGGAAAACCTGACCACCATCGGCGGCCGATATAAACCCCAGGAGCATTTCCTGGCCATTCGCGAGACGTTCCCCCCCGACATGAGAACCCTCTGGATTGCAAGCCACCAAGGCCGTCCCGTTGCCGCCCTGCTTTTGCTCTTGTACAATAGAACCGTGGAATATTTCACGCCGGCGGTTTCCCACGAATATCGTTCCAGACAACCGCTTTCCTTTCTCATCCACCACGCCATGATTGACGCCGTGAAAAACGGTTTTCAGCGTTGGAATTGGGGCGGGACATGGCTCAACCAAAAATCGCTTTACCATTTTAAAAAGGGATTGGGGGCGCGGGATTACCCCTATCGCTATTACATCATTACCAACCCGGCCGGACTTTCCCGGATGAAAGAGAACAAGAACCTCCTTCTGGACGCCTTTCCCAACTATTACCTGTTTCCCCTTAACCAATTAACGTGAGGACACCTTGAACCGCCACAAACCACTTTTGGAATTCGTCAAACAGGAACGTGATGAGCAGTTCCTACAACGTCTCAACGAGTGGTTGAAACCATTTCGCGCCGAAACCTCCCGGAAACACCCCCACCCCCAGTCCGTGCCCGTTATTTACATCGTCGGGGCTCCCCGATCCGGAACAACCCTGTTATCCCAAATTCTCGTCAAATACTTCCAACCCCGTTATATCAACAACCTGATGGCGCGTTTCTGGTTAAATCCCGATGTCGGGATCGCATTGTCGCATATCCTCCTTCCTCCGCATGCCCAACACCACATTGACCTTTCCTCCACCCATGGCGTCACATCATCCCTGGCAGGCCCCCATGAGTTCGGATATTTTTGGACACACTGGCTCCGCCTGGATAACGCCAGGACACACCGGCTGGATGCCGGCGAACTGGCGTCCGTTGACCGGGATGGCTTGAAATCAACCCTTGAAAATGATATCCTGTCCGCATCGGAGGTGCCTTTCGTATTTAAAAATCCCATCTGCGGTCTCAACGCATTTTTTTTGAGCCAGATCCATCCGCTTTCCCTGTTTGTTGAGATTCGCAGAAATCCCCGTGAGGCCGCCATTTCCATCCTGCATGCCCGATTCAAACGATTTGGCGCCTACGAAGCCTGGTGGTCGCTGAAACCCTCCACCTATGAAAACATTTTGACCCCGGACAACCCCTCCCTGGAAGTCGCCAGACAGGTTCATGATTGCCGGCGCGAATTGCGCGACGAACTCCGCCGGCCGGGAGTGCATGCCGTGACGCTCGACTACGAAACATTATGCGCGGATCCGGAAACAACCCTGTACGCCATCGTCAACGCCGTCCGGGACATCGGGGGGAACCTGGCCCGCAATGACATCCCCATCGCTCCCCTGCATCGGTCCTCCCCCCCACCAATCAAACCCGAAATGGCTGAAATCATCGAAAACTTCTTTAACACCCATTCTTCCGACGAGCCATGAATCTCACCGCCCCCCACTTTGACGATGCGGAATTGGCGTTGTTGAAACAATGCCTGGATTCGAAATGGGTCACTCAAGGCCCCTTGACGCGGCGATTTGAGGAGAATTTCAGCCAACGGCACAACGTCAAGTTCGCCCTGGCCACCACCTCATGCACTGCCGCTCTGCATCTGTCCACCCTGGCACTCCGGCTCGCCCCGGGGGATGAGGTCATCGTCCCCGCCTTCACATGGGTCACCTCGGCTCACTGCGCGGAATATGTGGGCGCCCGGGCGGTTTTTGCGGACATCGAACCGGACACATTCAATCTGGATCCCTCCTCCTTCGAAGCCGCCGTCACCCCCCGGACACGCGCGGTTGTCGTCGTCCATCTTTTTGGACACGCGGCCCGGATGAACGAAATCCTGACAATTGCCAGAAAACATCGTATCGCCGTGATTGAGGATGCCGCCTGCGCCATCGGCACGACCTACAACAATATCCCGGTCGGAGGGTTGGCGGATATCGGATGTTTCTCATTTCACCCCCGCAAAATCATTACCACCGGCGAGGGGGGAATGGTGACCACCAACCGCCAGGATCTGGCCGATCGGGTCCTCTCGCTCCGCAATCATGGTGCCTCCGGCCACCCGGGTCCCGAATCCGGACCTTCCAAACCATATACAATGGGAAAATTCGATCAGATTGGTTTTAATCTTCGCTTGAGTGACATTCAGGCCGCGGTCGGGATCGCCCAACTGGCAAAACTGGACGGACTTCTTTCCGAGCGTGCTCACCGAGCCCGCATCTATCACTCGCTGCTTAAGGAGATTCCCGACGTCCGCCCCCCGCTTCCATCCCCCCTGTGCGGGCATACCTACCAATCCTATGTGATCCGCCTTCTCGCCGGCGGAAAAAAACGCCGAAATGCCATTATGGATAAATTCGCAACCGCCGGCATCCAGACACGCCCGGGCACACACGCCGTTCACCGCCTGGGCTATTATCGCACGAAATATAACATCCATCCGGACAACTTTCCGAACGCCTCCGACGCCGAGGACCTATCCATTACATTACCCATATTCCCCGGGATGACCGATGGCGACCAGGATCGGGTGATTTCCATTTTGAAAGCAGGATTGGCCCTCTCCATGATCTGATTTTCCACCATCATGCCCACAACGAACACACATCGCCACCCGACAACACTTCCCGATTCTTCCCCGGGAGGTCAACACCGTCAAAAACCGGGACGCCCTCTCAAGGTGTTGCATATCGGCAATATCGCCAATAATGCATACCTCAACGCCAAGATCATGAATTCCGGCGGATTTGATTGCGATGTGATCTGCTACGACTACTACCACAGCATGGGGTGTCCGGAATGGGAGGACGCCGACTTTGAAGGCGATCTAAAGGACCACTTCGAACCCGACTGGGAAAGCGTCGACCTGAAAGGGTTCAAGCGTCCGCGCTGGTTTGCCCAGGGCCCCCTCCGATTTTGCATTCAGTACCTCATGGCGCGCAGAAAAGACAACCCCGTCAAATCCAACATCTGGTGGTTCGTCTTGAATGCGCGTCGGAAAAGAAACACCGTACGTCTCATACATAAAATCCGTCTTCTGTACCGGCTCCTTTACAAGACGCCCAAATCAAAATTCAACCAGGCCCAATCCAACATCCAATTCTACTTCAATCAGATACTGAACAAACCCTGGCTCTCCACATTCCTCCCCCTCCAATACACAATACGCATCAATCACTCGGATACGGTGTTGAATTATTTTCGATCATTCGTAAGCGGAGCGTTATATTTCCTCCTCATCGTCTCTGTTGTGATGCCCATGGCGGTGATCAAGATTTTATTGAAGGCCTTAATCTACCTGATCGGCTCCCTCGTAAATCTTGTATACCTGTTGTTCGCCATTCTTCTTTATCCGTTATCACTGATTCCATCCAAAAAGGAAGTCGTCTCCCTGACGGATTGGGATGCAACCGTCAAATTAATCGTTCAAAAATTCACCATAATATTCCCCAACCGTCCCGACCAGTTGACCCGTTCGGACATCCTGCCATACACCTCCGTAATCTATCCATGGAGCGTTCTGCTGGACCGATACGATGTCATCATCGGATATTCCACGGACGGAATCCTGCCCTTATTATGCGGCAAGCGTCCCTACTTCGCCTTCGAGCATGGCACCCTGCGAAGCATCCCATTTGAGCCTACGCAACAAGGCCGACTTTGCGCTTTGACCTATCACCAGGCTGACGAAAGCCTTATCACCAATTGCGATAACATCGACGCCGCCAAAAAACTCGGCCTTCAACACTACCGGTTTATTCCCCACCCGGTCAACGAAGATCACCGCCCCGACAATTCCTACCTGGAACTTCGCAAACAGGTCATTGACCGATTAAAATGCAATTTCATCGTTTTTCATCCATCGCGCCATCATTGGGAGGCATCCCGCAACCCAAGTTGGGAAAAGGGAAACGACATCCTGATCCATGGATTTGCGCGATTTGTCAACGAAATAAACCCGGAGGCCGCGGCGATCTTTGTCGATTGGGGAAAGACGGCTGAAGAATCGAAAAGGCTTCTTAACACGCTGGGGATATCGGATCGAATCCTCTGGATATCCCCTCAAACCGACCGAAAGATGATCACGTATATCATGGCCTCCGATCTGACCGCCGATCAATTCTTTTTAGGCGCATTTGGCAGAATTACACCCAAGGCATTGCTTCATGGATGCCCGGCCATGCTCTATCTCAACGAAGAACGCCACCGATGGTGCTTTCCCGAACTTCCTCCCGTTCTCAACACCAGAACCTCCGACGATGTCTTTATGAGCATGAAACGTCTGTACCAGGAACCGCGTTATCGGGAAGACCTGATCTCTCGTGGACGCGATTGGTATCGCCGGTATCACTCCAACGAGGTCATTCTCCGCACGTTGAGTGACGCCATCACAAAAGCGCTCGCCACATGAAATCCCTCAAAAGACATGTCCAACTGATCCTGGCCCGAATTTTCATCCCCGTGATCTGGGCAATTGCCTCGACATACCGGAAATTCAGACGCCGCACAAAAATCGAACGGAGTCTCTGGACGGGAAGTCCCATCATCTCCATGCCGGTGAATTGCCGTTCCGAAGGTTTTCTGGGAATATCTTCGGATTCCCTCGTTTTTTCCACCTACCACATCACGAATGAGTTCACATATGATTTTTCACGGTGGATGAAAAATCCCCTGTTTCGCGCCTTTATCCCATACTTCGTCATGCTCTGGGCGGCGTGTCGTTATGATCGTTTCCACTACTTTTGCGACCGGGGGATCCTCTCCCCGTTAAAACCATTCGAATTCCGGGAAGACGAACTGCGCCTGCTTCACCGCCTGAAGAAGAAGATTTTTTTTTGGACATATGGCGCCGATGTTCGATCGTTGGAGCGAACCCGACCGATGGGAAAATACCATTGTTGCCTTGAATGCCCCGATCCGGGCAGGCACTGCATATGCGACGAAAAAACCAGGGAAACCAATTTTCTCACGATCTCACGCTATGCCCACGCCATATTTTCCATGGGGGACATGCTCGAATATGCGCCAGGTTGCATTCCCGATGTGTTTTATTGGCCGGTGGATATTGACGCCGACGGAGGAAACAAATACGCTCCTCGTTACCCAACAGACAACGGAAATCTCCCCCTGCGAATCGTGCATGCCTCAAATCACCGACCGTTCAAAGGCACCCGTTTTCTCATTGATGCCGTGAAACACCTGCAGGAAGAAGGGATTCCCCTGGAACTTGTTCTGGCAGAAGGAAAATCCAACACCGAATCGCTTGAAATCTACCGTACGGCCGACATCGTGTTCGATCAATGCCTGATCGGTTTCCACGGTTATTTCGCCCAGGAGGCCATGGCTCTCGGGAAACCGGTCATGTGTTACATACGAACTCCCGACAAATACCTCCTCCATCCCGAGGAATCGCCGATCATCAACATCACGCCGGACACGATCCAAGACACCCTGCGCGACATGGCCAATCACCGCGGTCGCCTCCGGGAAATCGGCATGCGCAGCCGGGCCTACATCGAAAAATACCACACCCCACGGCATTTTGCCGAAAGGTTGAAGAAGGCATATGAAAAATTGGGAGTCGGCGCCACATGAAATGCGCGATTTTGGGAGCATCCGGATTTATCGGAAAGCACCTCGGCAACCACCTGCGGCATTCCGGACATGATGTCACCGGTTTTGACATCCTATTGCCCCGCCGTACCGCCGGCGGGGATCATCCTGAAAATTCATTTCCGATCATCTCTTGTGATGTCATGAATTCATCTCCGGATCTTCCCCCCAACACGGATGCGGTCTTCTACCTCTCCCAATCCCCCCATTATCGTGATTTCCCCAACCAGGCCGATCACCTGTTCGGCGTCAATACCATCGGGGCCTTGCGAACCATCATGGCGGCAAGAGACCGCGGCGCGCGATTTTTTTGTTACGCCTCATCAGGAAACGTGTATTCACCCTCCTTTCAACCGTTGCCCGAAGAACATCCGGCGCGCCGCGATAACGCCTACGCCCTCAGCAAAATTTCGGGGGAGGAAGCCCTTGCCCTTTTCTCGAAATACATGCCTGTCACCTGCGCCCGATTTTTCGGTGTTTTTGGACCACGTCAAGCCAACATGCTGGTCCCCAACATCATCAACCGCATCATCCGGCGAACCCCGATCACGCTCGATCGCAATCCCCGAAACGCCGATGACCTCCATGGATTTCGCATCTCCCTCTGCTATGTTAAGGATCTCGTTGGCATTTTAACGACCCTCGCCGAAAAAGCTTGCGCCGGGACACCCCCGCCCGCCATCCTCAATGTCGCCGGGATCGAACCCGTCAGCATGCGAAAACTTGGGGAGGAAATCGGTCATCAACTCGAAATCGATCCCCTTTTCCATCTGACGGACATGGCCCGGGAATCCGACTTCATCGCCGACATCCAACGCTTGCGCGACTTCTGCTCTCCCGCATTTACACCCCTGCCCCAGGCGATTGCAAAGACCCTTGATCATGCCAATCCAAGATAAAAAACAACTCCGGATATTACACTACCCCACCGATGTGGGAGGGAATCCGACGGGGCTTTCCCGCGCGGAACGCAAACTCGGCGCCTGCAGCACGGTCGCCGCCCATCGGACTTCATGGCTGGGCAACCCGATTGACATCAACCTCGATATTGCCGCAAAGCCAAGGCCGATCCGCCTTCTCCGCCAGGCGCAATTTTTCGCGTCCTGCATCCACCGATACGATGTCTTCCATTTCAACTACGGGAAAACATTCCTGCCCCATCTGACCGGCCGGGGGATTGATCTTCCCCTTCTTCGCCTCCTGGGAAAACGCATTTTCATGACGTATCAGGGATGCGACGCCCGGCAGGCCGATTCTTGCGCGGTTCACGACTCCCTGGCGTTCCCCATCCCGGATGGCCATCGGGCCGAGCCCTGTCCCACCTGTGATGGCCGGAAGCGAAAATACGGAGTTCGCTATGTATCGCGATACGCCCACAAAATATTTTGTTTAAATCCGGACCTTGTCCGTATCGTGCCCCGGAGTGAATTCATCCCCTATGCTTCCGTGGATGTCTCCGGCATATCCCCCGCCCCCTCCCCAAACGGAAAGCGCCTCACAATCGTCCACGCTCCAACCGATCGCGCCATCAAAGGGACCGATCACATCATCGCATCAATCACGGCCTTATCCCGTCACCACGACATCGAGTTGGTTCTGGTTGAAAACATGCCCCACGCCAAAGCACTGCAAATGTACCGTAATGCGGACCTGGCGATTGATCAGATGCGTGTGGGATGGTATGGAACATTCTCCGTGGAAATGATGGCCCTGGGAAAACCCGTCGTCTGTTATATCCGGGAAGACGATCTTGGTTTTATCCCGCTCCAGATGGCGTCAGACCTTCCGGTTATCCGCGCAAACCCATTAACCCTGACGGATGTTTTGACCGATATATGCACTCATCGGGAAAGACTCCGCGATATCGGGAATCGTTCCCGCGCTTTTGTGGAACGATGGCATAATCCCGACAAGATCGCCGAACGCATGCTGCATATCTACCAGAACCCGTCCGCCAGCTTCTGGAGCAATGCCGTGTCGGATTCCGCGTCCGCACGTCGTCCGGATAAGCCCATGACAACAAAAACATCCTATTCGTCCGATCATCGCCTTTAAGAGGTCATCCATGTGCGGCATCGCCGGGATATGGAAGGAAGACACATCCTCCGACACGCTTCAGGAAATCGTCGTCCGCATGCAAAACTCGCTTTTGCATCGCGGTCCCGATGATCAAGGCCTGTATATCGCCCCACCACCCCTGTCCGTCGGCCTGGGACATCGCCGCTTGAGCATTATCGACCCGGAAGGCGGGCATCAACCCATGTCCAATGAAGATGGTTCCCTCTGGATTGTATTCAACGGGGCTATCTACAATCATCTGGACCTAATGAAGGACCTGTTGTCACGCGGCCATATCTTTAAAAGTCGCTCGGATACGGAAGTCATTCTCCATGCCTATGAACAATACGGCCCCGCCTGTAATGATCGCCTGAATGGCATGTTTGCCTACGCGATTCTTGATTTGCGTCAGCATCAGCTTTTTCTGACCAGGGACCGCGTCGGTATAAAACCATTGTATTATTTCCACAAACCGGGGACCTTTGCCTTTGCCTCTGAAATCAAAGCGCTCCTGGCAACCAAGGAAATACGCCCCACCCTCAATCCTTCCGCGCTCCATGAATATGTCGTTTTTCAACATGCCCTTGGAAATCACACCCTCTTCCAGAATGTCCACAAACTTCCCCCCGGACATACGCTTACCATTTCGTCGCCTTTTCAATCCCCACAGCCAAAGCGATTTTGGTCAATAAATTTTCAGTACGATTTCACCCATGATGAGACATGGTTCATCGAGCGATTGCGCTCCCTTCTGGAGGATTCCATCCGCCTGCAACTCCGAAGCGACGTCCCTCTGGGAGCCCACTTGAGCGGTGGAATTGATTCCTCCGTGACAACATGCCTGGCCGCCCGGAACATCCGCGATCCCCTCCACACGTTCTCGGGATTTTTCCCTCAACATCCCGAATTCAATGAGTCGCATTTCAGCCAGCTTGTCAGCCGGCATGCCAACACTATCCACCACGACATTCCCATATCCGCAGCGGACTTTTATCCAACGCTCGAAAAAATGATTTTTCACATGGACGAACCCGCCGCCGGCCCCGGGCTGATCCCCCAATACCACGTTTCCAGGCAGGCGCGCCAGTTTGTCAAAGTCGTTCTGGGCGGCCAGGGAGGCGATGAGATTTTTTTCGGGTATGCGCGCTACCTTATGGGCTATCTCGAAGAATGCCTCCGTGGCGCCATATGGGAAACCGCCGACATTCACAAACATGCCGCCGTCCTGAAAAACCTGGCGCCGAGCCTCTCTCTTCTACAAAACTATAAAGGCTACCTCCAATACTTCTGGGAGAAAGGGCTGTTTGACAGCCCGGATAAACGCTATATGCGATTAACCGACAGGCGGGAAAACACACCCCCCCTTATTTCAGACGAACTCCTCCCCAATGATGATCGCATCCTGGAAACATTTTCATCCATATTCAACGAGCCCGGCGCCGCTTCGCTCATGGACCGGATGTTTTACTTCGATCTGACAACCTCCCTGCCCGCCCTTTTGCACGTGGAAGACCGGACCAGCATGGCCGTTTCCCTGGAGTCCCGCGTCCCCCTGCTCGACCACCGCATCATTGAATTCATGGCCACCGTGCCGACCAGGATAAAATTCAAGAATGGCCAGATGAAATACCTTTTCAAACAAGCCATCCGCGGGATCATCCCGGACGACGTTCTTGACAGAAAGGATAAGATGGGATTCCCCGTCCCCTTGTCCTGCTGGACTCAAAAGGAACTGAAATCATTGACCCGGGATCTTCTCACCGGACCCCAGGCGAGATCGCGGGGAATCTATCGGATGGAGAACATGGAAACGCTTCTGGAGAAAGATCCCATCCCCACGCGCCCGCTCTGGGGGATGATCTGTCTGGAAACCTGGTTGAGAACATTCAAACCATCACTCCCGTAATGACACCATGCGTATCGTAATGCTCGCCCATGAGCGCCTGAACGATCGCCGCATTCTTCAGGAAGCCCGTGCCCTGACCGAAAACAATCACGACGTCACCATCGTCACCCCCTATCAAATCTATCTACTGAACAATCGCGCAAATGGTGAAAACACCCCTTCCGCACCGCAATCGGGCGAACCGGATATTCTCCATCGCATCCATCACCACCTACAAAAAACATATCTTTATCATACAAAAACCGCGTTGCTGATTCGATCATTTACGAAGGGTGTCTTTCTCCCTTTCGAGAAATATTATACCCGCCTTCTCCGAACAGTATTTAGCCTCCCCCCCGCCCATGTATACCACGCCCACGACCTGCAAACCCTGCCCATCGCCTGCCAAGTCGCCAACCAACACAAAGCGCACGTTATTTATGACTCCCATGAACTTTTCACAGAACAGGAGTTTTCGTGGCCCGAACGGTCACAATGGGAACGGATCGAGAATGCTTACGTTCGCCAGGCCACACGTGTCATCACCATAAACCCTTCGGTGGCCGATGCGCTACGCGGGCGATACTCCATCCCCATGCCCGCGGTGATCATGAACTGCATCGATCCGCCGACGTTATCCGATGATGGCCGTATTTCCAAACTCCTTCCTCAAATCGGCCCGCGAAAGGTGGTTCTCTACCAAGGCACAATCGCCCCGCAACGCAATCTCGAGGTACTGATCGAAGCCGCCCGTCTTCTGAACAATAAAAATATCGCCTTGGTTTTTATGGGAGGTGGACCCTATCGCTATCTCCTCGAGAAAAAAGTGAGGCGCTTCCGCCTGGGGAATTGCGTGTATTTTATTCCCCCCGTTCCTCCTTCCCAACTTGTGGGTTATGCGTCTTCCGCGACCATCGGGGTCATCCCCTACCTGGAGACATGCCTGAACAACCGTTTCTGCACCCCCAACAAACTCTTTGAATTTATCGCCGCACGTCTGCCCATTCTCTCACACCCGCTCCCCGAGATTTCGAGAATCATCACGCAGGAAGGAATCGGCGCCACGTGCGACTTCACCTCGCCCGGCGACGTCGCGACATCCATAACGCGGCTTATTGACAAGACAATTTCCGGACAATTAAAAACAGCCCTCTCCCTGGCGCCCTTAAAATATAATTGGAGGAATGAGGCGGCGAAACTTCTTGAAATATATAGCAACCTACCCTGTGACGAGTAAACGATTTTAGACGTTCGGATTCGGATGTGCAAAACGCTCATTTGCCGGGAGTGTGGAAAGGATTCGACAGAATCGACTCATAGATTTTGGATAGCCTTTCCAGGATAACTTGATTGGAGTGATATCGTCGGTACCAAGCCAGCCCCCGAGCAACCGTGTTTTTCACCCACTCTTTGTTTTTAAATACCGTTACCAAGCCTGAAAATACCTCCTCCGGATTGCTGACGTTGACGACAGGTGGCATTTCCGCAAAACACCACTCGTGGACATCCACTTTTAGACGAAGCATTGCCGGCTTGCCGCAGGCGAGCGCTCGAGGCAAGGTACTGCCGAATGCCCCTAAAAAAAACTGGTCGGCCAACAAATCAGTGGAAAGAATGTACTTCGCCATTCCCATAGCGTTTAGAGGTTGTATCCAGACGATATTCTCGGTTATTCCTAATTCACGAATCAGCCCTTTGCTCTTTTCGACGGTGTTGCCCCACTCAACGAAGATCGCAACCGCACGACAATTCACCTCCTTTACGAATTTGGCGAAACCCTTGATAAAAATATCGTTGCCTTTCTCCCAATCCGGGTGTCGTTGCGAATCCCAATGCTGCCTTGCCGGATGGAACACCAAAAAATCGCTATTGAGTTCCCGGTGCAGCGCTGCATAAGACTTCCGTTGATCCGTGGATCCAATAAGAGGCTCCTCGTTTATCGGATGGGGAACAAAAGTAAACCTGCCCAGTCCCAGTTTTCTCGCGGCCACCACATTATCCGCGTTCGTTATGCAAACATGATTCGCTTGCCTGTAAGTCATCGCGCATAAGCGTCCCGACGCCGATTCCTGAAAGGGAATATTTCTGATCGTTCCATGTTCGTATGCAACGTAAGGAAATCCGGCAAGTAGGGGGAATATGCCATCTGTCGCATAGCCTTGGACCAAATCGTAGTGACTGAAGAGTTGACGCAACTTGGGCAACAGATCGTAGTAGCCAATAATATCCTCGAGTTGGACATTGTCAGGCCGGTGCGGAAAAGATCCCTTGAAAATCGTTTGCCAACGTCCTGCCCAGTCCTTGTAAATATTTTCCAAACTCTCTAAATCCTTGAATTTCGGATTTTCAAAAACTTCCGTATCACTGATCGAACGACTCTTACTGGCATAGAGGCGATCCTCCGCGAGAAATCGCAGGTAACGAGCAGCCTTGAACAAGAAGTTTCTTGATTTCGGCAAGGCATCCTTTGACCCTTTCCCGGTCTTGTTTGCAACCGACAGTTGGCGCCAGTATTCCCGCGCCTGGCGCTTATCGCCGCCTCGTTTCGTGATCAAGTAATCAATACACAAACCCAACGGCCCCTGCGCGAACCAGGTTGGCCGTCGAAAACCATTCAAGTCGATACCGCTCCAGTCGGGGAAAAACTGGTCCTTGATGTCGCCTTTAAAATCAGCATCTTCCCACTCCGGGCAAGCCATAATGTGGTAGTAGTCATAACAAATCACGTCACAATCAACGCCTGCGGCATTGAGTATCTTTGCATTTAGATAAGCATTGTTTGCAATGTTGCCAATATGAAGTACACGTGGAGCGCGGCCGTGTTTCTCGACGAATGATTCCAACCACACGTTCGCAACTGAACTGGCCTTGGGCACATTTTTGATCATGTGGGTTGTCTCACGCAGCAATAAGATCGACGAGGGCCAAGGAATTTCGACGCGAATGTTTCCGGCGATGGATTGACGAGAAAATGGTGGTATCCAGGAGGCGCTGACGCAGGACCGCCAACGGTCTGGAGAAGGACATCGGTAACTCCGACTGACCCGAAAACGTCTTCATGTCCCTTGTCCTTATTTCAAAAACGGAATGATTTGATCGGCGATCGCCCGGGCAAGCATGTAATGGCCGTTCGGGGAAAGGTGACCATCCTTTTCCCACGTCAGGGATTCGTATGGCTTGTCCAAATTCAATGATTTCAGAAAGGGCGCCAAATCCAACGGAGTCACCCCGATTTTCCCGCATACATCACGCATCCGTTTTGAAAAATATTCCTCGCGTATTTCCGTTTCCCCATATTTGGCCGGCCCCCATTCCCGGGGATTATATCCATAGACCAACGCCACACGCCCCCCGTCTTCCCTGGCGGTCGCGCAATAACTCTCCTTCAACACTGTTTCAAACAAAAGAAGGGCCTTTTGAGCATCCGGCGTCAATTCCGTATTGACCATCAGCAAACATCCCCATGGCACCTGATCGGGTCCCGCCGGAACCGGTTTTTCCATGTAGGCCGGGTAATTCGGATCGGCCTCGTACCGGATCAACCGTCCCTGCCCGTCAAAATCGTACATCCGGTATGGCGCATGGCGCGGATCCCATCCGACGATCTTCTTCTGCAAATCCCCATTCATCGTAGCCGCCGCATAACCGTTGGACATGAGCGCAATCAAATCCGGCTTGAACTGACGGCCATACTTCTCATAGGCGATGGCATTGGTCCCGATGGTGGCATTGGACGTGGCATAGACGATCACCTCGACATTCCGGTTCAAGGCGCGGCGGAGCATGGACTCCAGCAATGTCGCGTATCGGGCGGAGGCCGTTGTCTGCAAACCTTCCGTCCAACATTCCCCCAGGAGCAGGATCCGCAACGATTTGTCGGGATTTTCGCTTCTTCGATCCTTGTCGAGAAAACCGAAGTTGTTCGCCTGGCTTTCCGCCACGTATTGGATGTCCCACCCCTCAAAACCCGCGTAAAACCGGAGGGAATGCGGCGCCAGCAACGATCCGAAACGACCGCTCCATTGGGCGTCGGCGTTCACGGCGCGATTCGCCAGCGCCGGCGTGACGTTCTTCGGAGAGATCAACGCCAGCGCCCTCGGCACGGAATTGCACTTCGCGTCCACCTGATAAATATTAAATTCCAAATCGTTCTTAACCGCCTGCGCGAGGCGGCCGCGGCCCGGGAAATACTCCACCCCCCCCTTGCCGGAGGTCAGACTGATCACCTCCCCGCGAGGGACATTGTTGAACCAATACCATCCGCCCAAAGAGGTTTTCGATGTCCGCGTATCCCGCCCCGTTTTCAAAACGACTTCCCTCCCGTCTTCCGGCGGAAGAACGCGGCCTCCGATGACAACGCCCTTCCCGGGAGCCGCCACGGGAACCCCCCGGGCGGATAAAAATTCCACGCAATCAAAAAAGACACCGTCGCCGGGATTGCAATTCTCCATGCCGAAGTTGAACTCTCCGATGGCGCACCGGGGGATCCGTTTCCCGCCGCGGACGGGCATCTTCATGTCGGCAAAATCCAGGACGACCTCGTGATAATCGCCATCCTGCCGGTGCGGAATTTCCCAACCCTGGCTCCCCCTCAGATCCCCTTCCGTGGCAACAAACATGACATCCGTCTGATTCGCAGGACGCCAGCCGATGGAAATCCGGCTTTGCGGATTGGTCTTGCGATAGGCAAAACGAACATAGTCGGTCTCATGAGAATCCAGTTGAAACGGCTGCCATGATACCGATCCGCCCTCCTTGCGTTCTGCACGCAACTCCAGCGAATAATCCCCCCGGTAGGATTCGCGCCGCTGGAAATAACAACCCACTCCGCTCCGCAACACACGCCCGTTGCGCTCATAGAGATCAATCTCATCCAGAACGGACGTCGGCGTGGTGGTATCAATCACCGTGATGCTTTCACGCCCCGTCAAGTCGGCGGGATTGCGCTTGAAACTGTTCACCTCCCGTTCCCCCACGTACAACTTCGCGTCTTGCGCCCTCTTGACGTAAAACGTCTGCCCGTGAAGATCAAACGTCACGTCATCCGAATCCGGCACCTGTCGCCCCATCAATTCATCCTGCCAGGGAATGATCCTTACCACATCATCCTTGACACTTACGTGGTCCCGTATGGCACGGGAGACATGCTGATGACGCAACGCCGCGCTGAACGGCGCCACCCAGACTCTCTGCCACGGCTGACGACCGCCATCCAGGTTGTATTTCAGATTGGCCATCATTCGGAATGCGGCGGCCGCGTACGGGGGAAACCGCTTTACCGCCCGCATCTTGAGCGGCTCATGCGTTGCCGGTGAAAACAAATCGGAAAACAATACATTAAAATGGTCATACAGGTAATCATACCTGCCGTAGCGCACTGGCTTGACCAGGGAGGCGGCAATCTGCCCCCCCAACTCACCAATACAATCAAGTCTGTCGGACGCCTTCGGAACCGGATAAGGATCTTCAAACCAACGACGACAATTGACAAGAAACGGTAAACCATCCAACATACGCAATCCATCATCTTCCATCCACGTCCTTTTCTTACGCTCATCTCTGTCGTTTATACAAAAGTTGACAAACCGCAACCCCATCCCATGCAACAAATCCACACAGTAACCGGGCATTTTCGGAATCGCACCCAGAGCCCGGGTGTCAACGGGGATCTTTTCCGATCCATAATCCACATCGATCGGGACATTTTTGATAACTTGAGTCCAGTACGAAAATCCCCCATGATTGGTGTATGCCACGGGCAACACGTTGAACGATTTCATTCCGTTGACGTGACGGCTGACCATCTCTCGTGTTATGCCAAAGGGAGAGATGGATCGCATCACCACGGCGGCGCCCCCTTTCCCTTTCACCAGAATACGTGCCTTTTTAAAACTCCTGACCGGCTCCGTCTTGCCGTTTTTATTCAATGCTTTTTCAAAATAAAGCGCCAACCCGTCACGGGCAAATTCGTCGGGACGCGTATCCGCCGCGTCCCAGCCACACTTATCCCCCAGGACCTCCCTCCATACCAGAGACCACCGATTGTCGCTATTATCCGTCAACACAAGTTCAAAACTTTCAACCCCAACCCCCACGTCCATTCGCACAACCACCCCCTGCATGACCGAAACCGCCGGGTATTCATACACCATTAACAGGCCGCTAAAAAACCGGCTTAAAAGTTAAGACACCCCCGTCGGGATATCATTTTCGCCCGAAGTTGCTTGCCAAAGATTCGTATTGTTCGCAGGCACATCTGTTTTTCACCATTCCGTCCTTATCGTCCTGCCTG
>JAZDJP010000009.1:0-2507 GCA_043803805.1 Planctomycetota bacterium | reverse complement strand
GGCTTCCCGAATTGCTTGAATGCGATGGGTTCGATCAGCCGGAAAAGCGCGTTTCTGACGACGGACGGCATATACCCCCAAATTCCGCTTTGCGGGGGCGGAAGCCGTCGCTCCCGTCCCGGACTCCAGTGGGCGTTCATCAGGTTGAGATGGGGAATTCCCGCAAGACGCGTCGAGATGGCGAGCGTCAGACGGAAATCGCCGACCACGAGATCCGGTTTGATTCGGGCAATCAATTCCCGTTCCGCTTCGACGTATGCTTTGAGTTCGGCTTCCGTGTAGAAGAACTGTCCCCGGGAAAGCCGTTTGTAGAACAACTCCGGCGAAATGGTGACGATTTCCTCCGGATTCAACCCTTCCGTCCGGGCGACGCGGCTGTACGCTTTTCCGCAGGCAAAGACCACATCGTATCCGGCTGATTTCGCCCACTTCGCCAGCACCACGGGCCGCGCCACGTGCGAGACGGATACCGCTTCGCCAATGAAAAGAATCCGTTTTCGGGTGGGTTTCTTCGCTATCGACTCGGAACCGGTTGTTGCCCACCGATTTCGGAATCGTTCCATGGCATGGCCCCCTTTCACTATTCCTAGAGGGAGCAAACCGCGTGCCGCGCCAGACCATCAAAAAATCGTTGATAATACTGCAAAATTGTGGACAAGCCCCGGTGCGCCAATACAATTAACCGAACTAAAGGTTCGGTTTGTCGCCATGAAGCAACACCTCTCGCCGCTCGCCAGGGCTATTCTCGATGCGGATTACGCCAAGGTTCGCGCTCTCACCGCGGATTTTTCTTCGCAACCAGAGGGGAAATTTTATCGCGCCATCCGGACAGCCGTGGACGCCCTCGATGACATTCTGCCGATCGATCAGGCGCTTCCCGCCCTCCGGGAATCCATCGATTGCCCGCCGGACGACCCCGAATTATTCTTCCTGCTCCTGAGTATGGGCGTGAACCTCTCCAGCCGCCTTAACCGCATGGGAGACGCGCGTCGATTTCTGCAATTGATGAAAACGCTTCTGGACGACACCTCCCCTCCTCCGGAACTGAAAGCCTTCCGGCTGTTGAATGAATACTTCCATTGCTTCTTCCGATCCGACTATCCTGGTTGTCGAACGCTCCTGAATGAAGCCTTTTCTTTGGATATTCCGCGCGACACCGGATTCTGGCTTCGCCTCAAAGACAACCACGTAACTCTCGCTATTGTGGAAATGGATTTCCCCGCCGCGGAGAACACGTTGACGGAGATCGCATCGCTCATTCCACGACACACGCACTTCACCAAACATTTTTTCCGTTTGAAGACAACTTTCCTTCGGGAGATCGGGAATACCGATGAAGCCCTTCGCTTCCTCGACGCCACCCCGTCCGCCAACAACACCTTTATTGCGCATTATATTCGTCTCTACCTGCTCCTTGACGCCGGGCGGTGGAACGAATTCGATCAGGCGCTGGCAGCTCTCGAAAAATCTCCCGTCACTCACTTCACACCGGCCTACATCACTTTCTTTCGGGCAGGAGAAGCGTTGGGACAAGGACATCTTGAAAAAGCCCGTCAGCTCGCTCACAAAACCCTTTCCCTCATCGAAACAACCTTTCACCCTCATAATCTTCTCCGTAATGTCATCCGGATCCTCGCCTCCGTGGAACTCTCTCTTCGCAATCCAAAAACCGCACGGGTTCTTCTGGAAATGCTCGACCCCCAAATATCCTATTCCGATGTTCGCGTATGTTGGATGCGACTTTTCCTGCTCGAGAACAACGAACCACGGGCCGCCGTCCTCCTCAAACGCATCCTCGACATAGACCGTTACGGAGTCGGTTACCTTGCTCGCGAACTTATGAATGCGCATGAAATGTCCGCACACCAAATCGAAAAACTCCGGGCCATTGCCTCCCCAATGCCTTCCTTGCCGCCCGCGCGCGCCGCTTCCACATCCCCTTCCGAACAAATCCCCTCTCCGACGCTCCTCGGCGAAAACGCCGCCATTCGGAAAGCGAAAACGCTCATCAGGAAATATGCGCCGTTGGACACCACCGTCCTGATTACGGGAGAGACCGGCACGGGTAAGGATATCGTTGCTCAACTCATCCACGAGTCCAGTTCCCGTGCGGAGCATCCTTTTGTCGTCGTCAACTGCGCCAGCATCAGCGATTCCCTCATGGAAGCGGAACTCTTTGGTTATGTGAGGGGCGCTTTTACGGGAGCGACTTCCAGCCACGACGGCCTTTTCACAACGGCGGGGAAAGGAACTCTTTTCCTTGACGACGTGGAATCCATGCCGGCGCGGCTTCAGGCGGGGCTTTTACGTGTCTTGGAATCAGGCGAAATCCGTCCCGTCGGAGGAACGAACATCCTGAAAACCATGGCGCGGATTGTGGCCGCGACGAATGTTCCTCTGGATGAGATTGTCAAAAAAGGGACATTCCGGGAGGATTTGTTTTATCGTCTCGCGCGGTTTGAAATCGCTCTCCCGCCGTTACGGGAGAGAAAAGACGACATCCCAAT
>JAZDJP010000008.1:0-43630 GCA_043803805.1 Planctomycetota bacterium | reverse complement strand
CCTTCGAGTTCCTTGACCACCTGCCTTTTGAACGCTTCGCTATACCGAATGGCCACCTTCATCTTCGTTCCCCTCCTGTTGGTTGACGTTTCCCATGTGTCAACCTATATCAGGACGAGACAGAAATTCCGAATGCCGAATTCCGAATGTCGAATTCGCGATTGAACGTGTTATTCCCATTCGATCGTCCCCGGCGGCTTCGAACTTATATCATAAACCACGCGGTTGACGCCCTTCACCTCGCGGATGATGCGGCTGGCCAGCGTCTCGAGGAGGTCGTAGGGGAGTCGCGCCCAGTCGGCCGTCATCCCGTCCTCGCTCTCGACGACGCGCAGCGCGATGACCTCCTCGTAGGTCCGCTCGTCGCCCATCACCCCGACGGTGCGGACGGGCAGAAGCACCGGGAATCCCTGCCAGATCTTCCGGTAAAGCCCGGCCTTCCGCAGTTCGTCCGCCACGACGGTGTCGGCCTTCCGGAGGAGCGCGAGGCGTTCCTCCGTCACGGCGCCGAGGATGCGCACCGCCAGGCCCGGCCCCGGGAACGGCTGGCGCCAGACGATCTCTTCAGGAAGACCGAGGGCCTCGCCCAGGCGCCGGACCTCGTCCTTGAACAGGAAACGCAACGGCTCGACAAGGGAGAGTTTCAGGTCCTTCGGCAACCCGCCGACGTTGTGGTGGCTTTTGATGACGGCGGTGGGGCCGCCGTGGGCGGGGAGGCTCTCGATGACATCCGGGTAGAGCGTCCCCTGGGCGAGGAATTTCGCGTTCTGTACCTTGCGCGTCTCCTCCTCGAAGACCCGGATGAACTCCTCCCCGATGATCTTGCGTTTCCGCTCCGGGTCGGTGACGTCTTTCAGCCGGTCAATGAACCGTTTCCGCGCGTCCACCGCGACGAGGGGGATGTCGAAGTGGCGTTGGAAGGTCTCCACCACCCGGCCCGCCTCCCCCTCGCGGAGCACCCCGTTGTCCACGAAGATGCAGGTGAGCTGCCTGCCGACCGCCCGGTGGAGAAGCATCGCCACGACCGACGAGTCCACGCCGCCGGAGAGCCCGCAGATGACGCGTTCGCCCTTCACCTGGTCCCGGACGGCGGCCACGGACTCGTCAATCAACGACGAAATCTGCCAGTCCCCGCGGCAACCGCAGATGCGATACAGGAAGTTTTTCAGGATGGCCGGTCCCTGCGATGTGTGGTGAACCTCCGGGTGAAATTGGACCCCGAAGAGCAAAAGTTTCTCATGGCCCGCCGCGGCATGAGGGCAACCGGCGGTTCGCGCGATGGCGCGGAAACCCGTCGGGAGGGTCGCCACCTCGTCCCCATGGCTCATCCAGACCGTGGAGGCGTCCGGGAGGCCCGCGAAGAGAGGGGAGATTCCGTTCATGGCACAATCGGTCCGGCCGTACTCGCGTTTCTTTCCCGGGGTGATCGTGCCGCCCAGAATTTTCGCCATGATCTGCAGGCCGTAACAGATGCCCAGGACCGGGATCCCCAGGAGAAAGAGGCCGGGATCGGCCGTCGGGGCCCCGGCGTCATAGACGCTCCGGGGGCCGCCCGAGAGAATGATGCCCCGGGGCGCCCTCCGTCGGATATCGTCGAGGGGAATTGTCCATGGAGCGATCTCGGAGTAGACTCCGTTCTCGCGGACCCGTCGGGCGATGAGCTGGGTGTACTGGGAACCGTAGTCGAGGACAAGGACGGTTTCGTGGGCGGCGGTTGTCATGCGTCGGACAGGATGCCATGTGAAAAGGATGAAGTCAAGGGGCGGGGCGGATGAGTTTTTTGAACTTTTCCATGGAAGAGGCGTTTAAATGATCATGGGGCGGGAGTTTTGGCCCAGGGGTTCCCGTTCGTCCGGAGGGTGGTGTGGCATGATTGACAACATGCGAGGGGGGGGGTATAGTGCCGCCATGAATTTCGACGCGCTGGAGAATGCGCTCCGATCCGGCGCGCCCCCGGTGATCATCGCCCTCCACGGGGAAGATCCCTTCCTCCGTCGGGAGGCCTTGGCGCTTGTCCGGAAGCATGTTACGGGGCCCGACGCATCGGGTGAGACGCGTCTCGACGGGGCCTCCGCCTCGCCCGGGATCCTCGCGCGGGCCGTCGCCACCCCGTCGCTCTTCGCGGCGGCCTCCCTGGTTATTCTCGAGGAGGCGGATAAATACATGAAGGGCGCTGATGAGTCTCCCTGCCCGGTCCCGGTGCGCGGCACGGTTCTCGTGATGGTGTTCCGAACCGGGGTGAAGGAAAAGGAGCGCGCCCGGCTCTCCGGTGTTTTGTGGGTGGCGTGTCCCCCGCTTTCCCCGCGGGATGCCCCGGACTGGGCGGTGGTTCGGGCGAGGCATCATGGACTTGTTCTCGACCGGGCCGCGGCGGATGGGCTCGTCCAACGCGCCGGGACCTCCCGTGAGGCGCTTGAGCGATGCTTCGAGCGACTCGCATGCCTCTTTCCGGCGGGGACGCGGCTTTCCGCGGAGACGGTGGCGGAGGCGGTTGCGGACGACCGCCGACGGGACGCGTTCGAGCTCGTCCGCCACATCGAACGGCGGGAGCCCGCCGCCGGGGCGCGTTCGTTCCGCCGCCTCCTGGACGGGGGGGCGGAGCCCGCCCACGTTCTCGGCACGCTCGCCTGGGCGTTGAGGCGCATCGCGGAAGGGAAACGGCTCGCGCGCGATTGCGGCGAGTTGGAGGCGTCGCGGCGCGTCAGTCCGAAATCAAAGTTCCCCGAGTACTTTGCCCGGACGCTCAAGGCGTTTCCGCCGGGCGAGGCCGAACGCGGTGTCCGGACGTTGCTCGAGGCCGACCTGCGCGTCAAACGCGGGCTGGGGGATGAGGAGACGATGGCGGAGTGGGCCGTCGCGTCGGTCTTGGCCGGTGGCGGCAGGCCTTTGGCGGACGGGATACAGACGCAAAGGAGGGGATGACGTGGGCAATTCCACATTCGATTACCTGATGAAGCGCGCCAAGGAAAAGAAGGCGACCGCCGTCCCCACGCCGTTGAAGGCCGCGCCGACGGCTCCGTCCTCCGGAGCGCCGGCGGCGTCGCCGGCCGTGGCCGGCACGGGCGGGGCGGTTCCGGGCGCTGTTCCGGCCGCGCGCCCGGCGCCGACCCCCGGGGTGAAACGGTCCTCGGTCAAGATAGCGGCGGTGCCGGGGATGAAAAAGAAGGCCCCGTCCAATCGCTACGTCAACATGGCGATCTTTTTCGGCGGCCCGTTGATTCTGCTCATCGGTGGAGTTCTTCTCATCAGTTCGCTTACGCGGAAACCGAAGCCGCCCACTCAACGGCTTTCCGAAGACGAACTGCTTTTGCGGGAGGCCGACAAGGCGGTGAATGAGGGAAAGGAAATCCTGCGGTCCGTGCAGGGGTTGACGGATCCCAAGGAAAGAAATCAGCGACTGGAACGGGCCGCCGGCGCCCTCAACCGGGGGCTCGAGATCTATGATAACGTACGGTCCCGGCCGCAATATTCGGGGGAAGGATTCAATTATCTTGATGACAACATTGCGGAAATCCAGGCCCTGTTGTACCAATCCCGCAAGTGGATGACGCTCGAGTAGGCCACGCGGCCATGACCATGGCTTCACGTCAGCGGCTGCTTGCGATTTCTCTCGTGGCGGGGATTCTTCCGGTTTTCCCCGCCTGCCGGTCGGTATCCCCGAAGCCGTCCCCGGCGCCCGCGGCGGTGGAAAATCCATCCTCCGGTGTTCCGGACCCGCTCGCGGAGTACGAGAAGGCGCTGGCCAACTATCGTCCGGGAGAGAAAAAATCCCCCGTCACGCCCCGGGAGAATCCCGCCCCTTCGGAAATCGCGGCGCCCCGTCCGGACGCCACCGGGAAAGCTCCGCCTCCGGCCTCCCCGGCGCTGGAAACTCTGGCCGCGGCGGTGAAAACCCAGGGGGATGCCGAGACGCTCCTGAAGCATATTGAACGCCGCAAGGCGGGCGAGGGTTGGCCGGCCAGTCTCCTTCGGGTTTTTTATCTGGCCACGGGATCGCCGGAAAAGGCCGAGGCCGTCCGCGGCGTCCCGGGCGGCGATCCGGCGCGGCGGCGTCTGGCGCGCCTCCTCGAGTTCGCCACCGCCTATGAACTCGGGATGCAGAAGGAGGCCGAGGTGATTCTGGACGACGTGGAGGACGAGGTGAGGCGCGCGGCGCCCCTCGAGATTCGGAACGCCGTCTTTGCGACGGATATCGAGGGGTTCGGCCGCTACCAGGCCGTGCCAAAACCCGTATTCGCCCGGGGGAAGCCGGTCCTGCTCTACAACGAGGTGGTGAATTTCGTCACCCGGGAAACGTCCGCCGGGGAGTGGCATACGACGCTCGATGTGGGGCTGGCGGTGGAGGACGCCGCCGGGAAGATTGCCTGGTCGGCCCCGAAATACTCCGAGGTGGATTATGTGGCGAAGTGTCGACTGACGGATCTCAACCTCGGGACGGGATTTTCCGTTCCGCCGGAACTCACGGCGGGGGAGTGGGTGCTTCGCGTTTCCGTGGAGGACAAGATCGGAAAGAAGGGTGCGAAGGCGGAGGTGAAGTTCCAGGTGAAGTAATGATATCCATTCTCCTCGCCGTCGTTTCCGGTCTTTTTCTCTGGGCCGCGTTTCCTCCGCTTGACTTCGGTTTTCTCGGATGGGTGGCGCTGGCGCCGGCGCTCCTGGCCGTCCGCGGCAAGCGGTGGCACGTCCGCGGCGGGATTTTTTTTATCACAGGGCTTTCCTTCGCGCTTCTTCATCTGATGTGGATCATTCCGGCGGGGGTGGCCGGGTGGGGGCTTCTGTCAGTTTACTGGGCGCTCTATTTTGCGGCGTTCGGGGCGGCATTTGCCGGGGAATGGCGCGGGCGGTGGGGCGCGTGGCTGGCGCCCGTCGCGGCCGCGGCGGGTTGGGTGGCCCTGGAGGTGGTTCGTTTCCGCATCCTCACGGGATTCCCCTGGTCGCCGCTCGCGGCCAGCCAGCACCGTTTCCCGTTGTTGCTGGTGGCGGGGGGGATTGCCGGTCCGTTCGGCATTTCCGCCGCGATCGCGGCGGTGAATCGCCTGGCCGCGGACGCGGCGGCGGTTTTTCGGGAACGCCGGGCATGGCGGCCCGTGGTGATGCGGGCCCGCGCCGCGGGATTCATCCTCGGAAGTCTCCTTCTGGGAGGACTTGTCCTTTACCGGGCCGCACGGCCGGCAGAGGGGGATCTGGCCGTTCTTCTGGTGCAGGGGAACGTGTCCCAGGCGATGAAGGACGATCCGTCGTTCATCGCCGCGGAGGAATGTTTCAGCCGGTACTGCCGCCTCACGGAGGAATTTGTCGTCCGAAACGGCAAGGTCTCGGATCTCATCGTCTGGCCGGAAACCATGATCCCGGGGGTGTTGAACCGGGATCCGGATCGTCTTGATCGTCTTCGGCGTATCGCGGCGGAATCCGGCGGAAGCCTTCTCGTTGGCGCGGTGGCGGTGGAGCGGGGAACGGATGGAAGGAACGAATTCCGGAACTCGGCATTTCTTATCGGAGAGGGCGGGATCCTCGGTCGCTACGACAAGGTGAATCTCGTTCCCCTTGGAGAATACATCCCGTCATTTCCGCCTTTTCCCCAAGTCGCCTGGCTTCTCCCGAAGGTCGGGGATTTTTCGCGGGGCGGACCGCGGAATCTCCTGGAGGTAAAGGGGAGACGGTTCGGCGTGGTGATTTGCTACGAGGGGCTTTTCCCCCACATCCTCCGGGAATACGGCCGGCTGGGGGCGGAGTTCGTCGTGAACCTGTCCAACGAAGCGTGGTACCTGATCGGGGACGAACACCACCAGCACCTGGGAATGGCGGCGGTGGGGGCGGCCGCCCAGAGGATGCCCGTCCTTCGGGTCACGAACGACGGCGTGTCGGCCCTCATCGCGCCCGCGGGGGTCGTGCGGGAACGGGTGCGGGGGGCCGGCGGAGAGGATCGGCGGGTGGAAGGGACGTTACTTGTCCGCGTTCCCCGTCCGGTCGCGGGAGGACCATCTCCGTGGGCGGCATGGGGGGAGATTATCGAAGGGTTGTGGGTCCTGGCCGGAGCGATCGCTTTTTGCGGAATTTCCTTGACTCAAAAGGGGGTTTTGGCAGAATCCTGACAAATTCGGCGGCCCGAATCTCAAGGGGGGCATCATGAGCACGGTTTCCAAGATCTTTGTGGTTCTGCTCCTGGTGTTGAGCGTGTTCTACTGCGGCATCGCGGCCCTCCTTTTTGTAACGGCGGAGGACTGGAAGGCGAAGACGCTGGTCAAAGTCAAGGAGTACGATACGCTGAAGCAGGAAAAGGAGGAACAGGCCAAAAAATACGATGAGCAGATCGTCAAGCTGAAGGCCGATCTCGACAAGCTGAACGTCGCCCTTCAGGACAAGGAGGACGAGATCAAGGTTCTGAACAACGACAAGATCAAGCTGGACGCGGACAAGCGCGACCTGCAGAACAAGCATGACAAACTCCAGGTGGATCACAACAGTCTGATTGATGTTCACAAGAAGGAAGTGGACAAGAACGCCCGGCTTTCCGCCCGCATCGCCACCGTTGAACGCGACCTTAATGAGGCCCAGCTCAAGAAGGAAGAGTCCGATAACCACAACATCGTGCTTGATGCCGAGAATAACAAGTTGTCGCAGGACGTCGGCGACCTCAGGCGCGCCCTGCAGAAGTCGAATGAGCAACTTGACGACCGCACCTGGCGGCTGGCGCAGATCGCCAAGCAGTATGGCATCGCGCTGGATCCCGTGCCCGGCGAGACGCCGCGCATCGAGTCGGCCGTGTCGGCGGTGCGGCCGGACACGGACCTCGTCATGATCGCGGTCGGTTCGCGCGACAAGGTGAAGGAGGGGATGGTGTTTTTCGTCTACGGCGCCGGCAAGGACGGCCCCGAATACAAGGGCGAGGTGCTTGTGGAGAGGGTGCTCCCCAACATGGCCGCAACCCGGCCCGTCCACGACAGGATGAAGCAGGTGGACGGCAAGGAAGTCGAGATCCGCAGCGGCGACAAGGTCACCACCGTCCTCTACTAGGAGATTCCCATGGCCCTGGACAAGGCGAAGCCCGCGGTTGCGCCGGCGGAGGAGAGGCCGAAGAATGACATTTACACGTGGCTTCTTGTCATGGCCAATCTTTTCGTCATCGCCGGGATGGTTCTGATCTACCTGCGGTATAACTCCTTTTATGGTGAGAAGGGCGGATAACCCCCCGCGGGGATTCATTCCCATTCCCCGCGGAACCGCGTTCCAAATGTCCACGTACCGCGCCTCGGAGATCAGGTCATGATCATGCGTTGGATCGACCGTCTGGTCGGGATGTTCTCCATCGACATGGGGATCGATCTCGGGACGGCGACGTCCCTTGTCTGCGTTCGGGGGCAGGGGATCGTTCTCTGCGAGCCTTCCGTCGTCGCGGTCAAGAAGGGCACCAACAAGGTCCTGATGGCGGGATCAGAACCCGCCGTCGGCAATATCGCCAAGGAGATGCTCGGGAAGACCCCGGGCAACATCGTCGCCATCCGGCCGATGAAGGATGGTGTCATCGCCGACTTCGACATCACGGAGGCGATGCTGTCCTATTTCATCCACAAGGTCCACAAGCGCAGCTGGGGAGTGAGGCCGCGGGTCGTCATCGCCATCCCCTCCGGGATTACCGCGGTGGAACGCCGGGCGGTGGTCAATTCCGCCGAGCGCGCCGGGGCCCGTGAGGTGTATCTCATCGAGGAGCCCATGGCGGCGGCTATTGGGGTGGGGATGCCCATCACCGAGCCCATCGGCAACATGATCGTGGACATCGGGGGCGGGACGGCCGAGGTGGCGGTGATCTCACTGGCGGGCATCGTGACCTCCGAGAGCATACGGGTGGCCGGTGACGAGATGGACGATGCGATCGTCCAGTACATGAAGCGCACCTATAACCTGATGATCGGGGAACGCACCGCCGAGCGCATAAAAATTGAAATCGGGTCGGCCTTCCCCCTTGAGAAGGAACTCACGATGGTGGTCAAGGGGCGGGACCTCATCGCGGGACTCCCCCGGCAGGCCACCATCAACTCCGAGGAGATCCGGGAGGCCTTGAAAGAGCCGGTGAACGCCATCGTCGAGGCCGTGAAGTTTACGCTCGAACGCACCCCGCCGGAGCTTGCGGCGGACCTTGTGGACCGTGGCATCATCATGGCGGGGGGAAGTTCGCTCCTTCGCGGGATGGACAAGGTGATTTCGAAGGAGACGGGGCTTCCGGTCAAGGTGGCGGACGACCCGATAACGGCGGTGGCCCGGGGAACGGGTGTCGTTCTCGAGAAACTGGATCTGCTGCACAAGGTTCTGGAAAGCGGCGTTGACGAGTCCTGACGCCGCCGGACAACCCGGCAGGATGATGGCGGCGTGTCCCCGTGAAAAAGGCAATCGGTAAACCGCCCGCTTCCGACGGGCGGTTTTTGTTATGAAGACGACTTTGGATTCCCGGTTCCGCGGAGGGGTGTTTCTCGCGGTCTTCGCGGGCGTGGCGCTGTTTCTTCCTCAGGGCGTGTCGTCGGGACTCCGGGGGATGTTTCTCACGGTGACTCTGCCTCTGGCGGTGGCCGGGAGCGCCCTGGGCGACGCCGCCGGGCGCATGATCGGCCCCGTTGCCCGTTCCTGGGGGGGCCTCGACAGGGAGAATCGCCGTCTCCGGGAGGAGATCTCGCGTCTCCAGGGGATTCGCGCCCGTGACGAGAACCGTATCCGGTTTCTCACGTCCAAGCTCGATGGGCTTTCCCGGTTCCAGTCCCGTTTCCCCGGTGGCGGGGCCGTCGCGGCGGATGTCGTGACGAAGGCCCTTGTTCTTGGTCGGGACAGCACATCGTTCCGGTATTCCTTCGAGATCGATCGCGGGACGCGCCACGGCGTGGGGGCGGGGAATCTGGCCGTATGGGGGGAGCACCTTGTGGGAAAGGTCGCCGAGTCGGGATACCTCGCCAGCCGCGTCATGGCCATTGACGATCCGGCCTGCCGGGTGCGCGTCAAAGTGGTGTCCTCGCGGGAGGAGGGTATTCTGGAAGGGATCGGGGGGGGGCGATGCCGCATCAAGTATCTGCCCCGCGACTTCCAGGCGGCCAACGGGGATATGGTGGTGACATCCGGGTCCGGGGGGGACTGCCCGGAGGGCATCGCCCTGGGGAAAATCGTGGATTTCGAACGGTTTGGGGCCGCCGTCCCCCGACCCGTTGTGGAATTGGATTATCGGGGAATGGACGTGGACAGCGTGGCCGTGATCCGCGCGCGGCGCCCGCCGATGGATCTCCACGATTCATCGGAGGAGGAGTGAGCCATGGTCTTTGCCGCGGTCCTCGCCCTTTCCGGCATCCTGCAGACGGTTCTTGTGAGTGCGCGGGGGCCGCTTGGCGCGGCGCCCGATTTCCTCCTGGCGATGCTGGCGGTCGTTGCCCTGCGCGGCTGGCCGGTCTGGGCGTTCGCGGCCCTTGGACTCGTGAAGGATTTTCTTTCGGTGGGGCCGTTCGGGGCGTGGGCCTTCGCCTTCACCGCGGCCGGCCTCACCGGGCAGCGGCTCGGTCCCCGCGTCTTCCAGGGGCACGCGCTCACCCAGGCGGCGGCAGGAGCGATCCTGGCATTGCTCGCGGCGGTGCTTTACCTGGGATTCTCGGGCGAGGCATTCCGGGTGTGCGGTCCGTGGAAGGCCGGCCGGTTCGTGGCGGGGGAGACGATTGCGGCCATGGTATTGGTTCCGATTGTCTTCCGTTTCGCCGGATGGGGACTGAAACGCGACGGGGGGGGCATACGGGTTCGGGAATTGTAGCATGCACAAGCCCCGAATCGGTCTCATTCTTACACTGATCGCCCTGATGCTCGGGGTGATCGAGATGCGACTTTTCTATCTTCAGGGGATCTGCGGGTGGCATTACCGCCGCGTGTCCGAGGAGCGCATCCGGCGGCGCCTGACAACGGACGCCCCGCGGGGAGCCATCCTCGATCGCGACGGACGTGAACTTGCCCGGGACGACTATGCCTTCGATATTTCCTTTTTCCCGCACAAGGCCATCCGGACGCCGGAGGTCCTGGCGCGTCTGGCGCACGTTATCGGGTGGAACGCGGAGGATCGCGAGCGCGTGGAGGCCGCGGTCGAACGCGAGGCGGCTGACGAGGATCGTGAGAGTTTGATCGTGGCCTCGAACGTCGGCTTTAACGTCATGGCGGAGGTGGAAACACACGCGGAGCTATACCCCGGCGTTGTCGTGAAGGAGCGGTCGGTCCGGAGGTACCCGTTCGGGGCTCTTGCCGCCCATGCCATCGGTTATATGGCAAAAATCCCCGCCTCCCGCGAAAAGGAGTATCTTGAACAGGGATATTTCCGCGGAGACATGATCGGAGGGACGGGCATCGAGCGGGCCTGCGAGGAGCGCCTGCGGGGACGCCGGGGGGGCAAGGTGCTTGTCATTGACATGATGGATGGTCTCCGGAAGGTGGATCGCGAAGTTGCGCCGGTGGCGGGGGAACCGCTCCGGCTCACCCTCGATGCCGACCTTCAGCGCGCGGCGGAGGGGAGTTTTCCCGAAGGCCGCGGTGGCGCGGTGGTGGCGCTCGACGTCCGGACCGGGGAGATTCTCGTTTTGGCCAGCCGGCCGGCGTTCAACCTCAATGACCTCGTCCCGCCCGTGAAACGGGGCGTGGCCGATTTCCTCAACAGGGATCCTTCCGCACCCGCCCTCAACCGCGCCATGGGGGATGGGTATCCCGCGGGTTCCATCTTCAAGATCGTTGTGGCCTTCGCCGGGCTGGAGGGCAATCGGCTCGGTGAGGGGACGACCCACACCTGCGCCGGTTCCTTCCGGCACGGGAACCGGGAATTCAAGTGCAACAATGTCCACGGGACGGTGGACCTTGTGGACGCCATCAAGGTTTCCTGCAACGTATATTTTTATCAGGCGGGCCTGGCCGCCGGGAAGGATGATCTCCTCACGTGGGCCGAACGTTTTGGCTTCGGCCGGAAGACCGGCGTGGATCTGCCATGGGAGAAGCCGGGGTTTCTGCCGACGCCCGCATGGAAGAAGGCCGCGCGGAAGGAGGGTTGGTTCGAGGGGGACACCATCAACATTTCCATCGGCCAGGGGAATCTTCTGGTCACACCCCTCCAGGTGGCCCGGATGATGGCCGCGGTCGCCAACGGGGGAACCCTGATTACGCCATTTCTCGCCAACGAGCATCGTCCGGCCCCGGCGACACTGCCCAAACTCTCTTTTAACATCCGCTCGCTCGAGGTGGTAAGGAAGGGGCTTTGGAAGGTCGTCCACGAAACGGGGGGGACGGGATCCGTCCTGCGGATTGACGGATTTGACGTGGCGGGAAAGACCGGGACGGCCCAGGCGGGGGGGAATCGTCCGGACCATGCCTGGTTCGCCGGCTACGGACCGTACGAGAGTCCGGAAATATGCGTGGTCGCCGTCGTCGAACACTCGGGCCACGGAGGCGTCATTGCCGGGCCGGTGGCCAAGGCGGTATTCGAGACTTACTACAAGAAATACCACGAAAACACGAAAGAGGAGGAAAACACGAAAAAGAAGGATGATGCGGTGGGCGTGGCGGCATCGGCGCGGAGGACGGGGGCATGAAAGGGAAACGTTCCCCGCGCGTGGACTGGCTCATTCTCGGGACGGCGCTCGCGCTGTGTCTGGTCGGGGTGATTTTTATCGCAAGCGCCTCCTGGCGTGTGCGCGAGGCCTCCTATGCCTCCTTTGGCCGTCAGCAACTCATCTTCATCGCGGTGGGGATGGGATTCCTGCTTTTCATGATCCGCTTTCCGTACCTGATCCTCGCCCGGTTTGCCTTTGTGTTCTACGCCGGCGGACTCGGATTGCTCGCGGCGGTACTCGTCATCGGGAAACGTATTTACGGGGCGCGGCGGTGGATTGATCTTGGTCCGGTGAATCTCCAGCCCTCCGAACTCATGAAAATCGCCCTCATCCTGGCGCTGGCCCGCTGGCTCATGTTCCGGGAGGAACGGCGACGGATGAAGGATCTCGTTGTGCCGCTGGCGCTTATGTTCGTTCCGATGCTACCGATCCTGAAACAGCCCGATCTTGGAACGGCGATGACATTCGTTCCGATCGCGTTTGGAATGATGTATGTGGCGGGGGCGCGTCTGCGGCACCTCGGGATGGTGGCGCTGATCGGGGTGCTGGCCTTTGTCCCGGTTTGGAGTCTGGGCCTCAAGGAATATCAGAAGGATCGTGTGCGGACGTTCGTCAATCCCGACCGGGATCCTCTCGGGAAAGGTTACCAGACGATCCAGTCGCTTCTTTCGGTGGGGTCGGGCGGCATCGCGGGCCGGGGGATGTTCAAGGGCACCCAGAACCGCCTCAATCTTCTTCCGGAACGCCACACGGATTTCATATTCGCGGTCATTGCGGAGGAAACGGGGCTTTGGGGAACGACGGCGCTTCTGATTCTCTACATCCTTCTCTTTGTCGGGATCGCCCTGGCGGCACTGCGCACCCACGAGCCGTTCGGGAGGCTTGTGGTGACGGGGGTGCTCATTTTATTCGCGTCCCAGGTGTTTGTTAACATCGGCATGACCATCCGCCTCATGCCGGTGACGGGGCTGACGCTGCCGTTTGTGAGTTACGGCGGCTCGTCTCTCGTGACTTCCTTCTGCGGCCTGGCGCTCGTCATGGCGGTGCAGGAACAGCAGGAACCGGAACTATCCCGGAATGCTTATTGAATGATGAAATGAGTTTGAGAGTTGGAGAGTTCACGAGTTCGAGAGTTCGGATGAAATTCCGATCCTCCTCCGCTAAAGCTACGGAGGACCCTGCGAAGCCTCTTGGCGAAGCAGGGATGCCGATTTCCGAATGCCGAATCGGGGCTACAATCCGCGATCAACGCGACTGAACCGGAGCGATTGTAGGCGTGTCGGAACCATGCTGAAGAAATTGTTTGAGACGCCACACGTGCGACATGATGTCGAGACTTCTCCAAATGGAATTTTTATTAAGTTGGCGGTTGTTTCATTCTGTCTTTCGATCTCTTCAAGTGTCAGTTATTGGCTTTCTTTTATGGGCGGGCGCCTGACCTATAGTGAAGGCGCTCCGAGTGACGAAGCGATACTCTACAGTTTTCTTTACGGTCTGGCGCTATCCCAAGTCGTTACGTTGTTCCTGCCCAAAGGAAATCTTTCCCAACTGTTTTCGTTGCATTTCGTAAAGGTATTCCTTCGCTCCTTGTTGTTTGTTTGTCCTTGTTGGTTGATCGTCGCGTTGGGAGGAAGTGTATTTGTTGGCAGCAATGACTGGATAACCGGGGAAGAAGAATGGTATCAGATTTCCTTGGTGCTGATTTCCGTATCGTTGACCCTACTTACTTGGCATGTAATGTATCACAAACAATACGGTTGTGGCACCATCAAGGAATTTCATGGAAAACTCATTCGGCCGATTTCGGAACCAGACGGAAAACCGGAACCGCCGTAATCATTCCCCAAAGTATTTCTGCGATGTTCTGCGATCTACACTTCTTGATTCGCGTCATGACGTCATGACCGCATGACCTCATGACGTTCTTTCCGGTGTTTCTGCGAGATGCGAGCGACGCTTCACGAGATGCGGGAAATGAGCGACCTGCCCGTCATCGCCTTCGGTTGTTCGAGCCCGAGCATTTCAAGGCAGGTGGGGGCGACGTCGGCGAGGCGTCCTCCGTCCCGCAACGTGAGATTTCGCCCCCCGACATACACCAGCGGCACGGGGTTCGTGGTGTGGGCGGTGAACGGGCCGCCGGTCGCCGGATCGGTTATCATTTCGGCGTTGCCGTGGTCCGCGGTGATGAGGGCATCGCCATCCGCGTTCTCCAGAGCCGAGAGGACCTTCCCGACGCATTCGTCCACCGTCTCGACGGCCTTGATGGTCGCCGGGAGGATCCCTGTGTGCCCGACCATGTCGCCATTGGCGTAGTTGAGGAGAATGAACCGGTATTTCCGGGAGCGGATGGCCGCGCATACCTTTTCCGTAACTTCCGGCGCGCTCATCTCCGGTTTGAGATCATACGTCGCCACCTTGGGTGATGGGATGAGGATGCGGTCCTCGCCCGGTTCCGGCGTCTCCACCTGGCCGTTGAAGAAAAACGTCACGTGGGCGTATTTCTCGGTTTCCGCGATGCGGAGCTGATGGAGGTTGTTTCGGGACAGGACGTGGCCGAGCAGGTCGCGGAGTTCCTCCTTTTCGAAGATGATCGGAAGATCCATCTTCTCGTCGTAACGGGTGAGGCAGGTGTAGAGGACGTCGGGGCGGCGCTCCCGGGGAAAGAACGCGAAGTCCGGCTGGGTGAGCGCCCACGTGAACTCCCGCGCGCGGTCGGTCCGGAAATTGAAACAAATCACGGAGTCGCCGTCCTCCATGAGGAGGGGCTTCCCCCGGTTCGGGATGACGATCGGGTTTACAAATTCATCCGTCTCTCCGGCGGCGTAGGCGCCGCGGATGGCCGTGAGGGCGTCCGGGGCCTCGCGGCCCTTCCCGTTCACCAGGCACTCGTAGGCCCGCGCCACGCGCTCCCACCGTTTGTCGCGGTCCATCGTCCAGTAGCGGCCCGTGACCGTGGCGACGACGCCCACGCCCGTTTCGTTCATTTTTTCGAGGAGTCTGGCGATGTATCCTTCGCCGCTTTTCGGAGGCGTGTCACGTCCGTCAAGGATGGGGTGGAGGGCGACCTTGTCCCGGAGAAGCCCTTGTTTCCGGCAGAATTCGAGGAGGGCGTGGAGGTGTTCCTGGCTGGAGTGGACGCCCCCGTCGGAGAGAAGTCCCCAGAGGTGGAGGCGTCCCTCCGGCGCCCGCGCCTGGGCGATGGCCGCGAGGATCACCGGGTTGACGAACAGCGATCCATCCGCAATGGCGTTGTCAATTCGGCTCAATTCCTGCCAGACGACGCGTCCCGCTCCGAGGTTGAGGTGGCCCACCTCGGAATTGCCCATGATACCCTTCGGGAGCCCCACGTTCTCTCCACTGCAATGGACGAGTGTGGAGGGGCGTTTGCGCCAGATGCGGTCCCAGACCGGGGTGCGCGCCAGGGCGATGGCGTTTCCATCGCGGGCGGGGGAATATCCCCAGCCGTCCATCACCAGGAGCAGGAGGGGGGGAATGTTTTGCACGGGTCATTTCCTTGATAAACTGGTTTCTAATTTCATTCTACTGACAGGGGGGGAGGTATCAAGTTATAATGATTTTCGGGGCGTATTCGGCTCGTTCCACCGGATCGCGCCCGACGGACGTTGAGAGGGGGCGCGACCGGTGAACGTGCGGTCTTCGGTTGTGCGGGTGGTTGGTGGGGTGGGGGTGTCGGAAACGGTTCCGGGTCGGGGCTCTGAGAACTACGCAACAGGCCGCGACCTGTGAACTCGCTCCCGGAGGGTGTTCGTAAGAAGTGAGAGGGCGCTCGATATGACATTCCTTCTGGTCATTCTGTTTCTGGCGGCGCTGGGGATTTCGGCGCTCCTGTGCGTCATCGTCCGCGCCGCCGCGCGGGCGGCCCATCTCGTGGATCGTCCGGACGCGCGGAAGGATCATGCCATCCCGGTGGCGCTCGGGGGGGGCGTTGCCATTTTCGCCGCCGTGTCGGTGATCGTGGCCGGCGCCGTCGCGGCGGTGGCGGTCGTGCGGGGGGGCGGAGCCCTTCCGTGGGGGGCCGCGGTGGCCGCGCGGTACGCGGACGGCGTCTTCGTGAAATTGCCGGCGTTGCTCGCGTTCCTCGGCGGCGGGGCGGTCATCCTGGCCCTGGGGTTCTGGGATGACATCCGGAAGGCCCGCGGGGCGGGGATGAATCCGTGGCTCAAACTGGGAATCCAGGGGCTTGCCGTCCTGCCGCTGGTCTGGGAGGGGATGTCGCTTTCGCTTTTCGTCGACAACCGCGTCTTCGGCGCCGTGGTCACGATCTTCTGGATTGTCGGCATCGCCAACGCTTTCAACCTGCTGGACAACATGAACGGCCTTTCCGCCGGGGTGGCCCTGATTGCCGCGGGGCTCTTCCTCGCCGTGGCCGTCCAAAACGGCCAGTGGTTCATCGCGGGGCTTCTCACGGTGTTCGCCGGGGCGGTCGCGGGATTCCTGCCGTTCAATTTTCCGGGGGCGTCGTTGTTCCTGGGCGACGCGGGGGCGCTCTTTCTCGGGTATTTCCTGGCGTCGTCCATTGTCCTGTTCACGTTTTACGAGGCGGGACGAACGGTATTCTCCATCGCCCTGCCGCTCCTGGTTCTGGCGGTGCCCCTGTTCGACACCGTGTCGGTGGTTTGGATCCGCCTGCGGGAAGGAAGACCTGTTTTTGTCGGGGACCGGCGGCATCTTTCGCATCGTCTCGTGGACCTCGGCTTTTCGCGGACCGTTGCGGTGCTCGTGATTTATCTTCTCACGTTCGGCGCTGGCGCGGCGGCGACGCTTCTTCCGCGTCTGGATGATGTCGGGGCGATTGTGGTGCTTCTCCAGGCGGCGGGGGGCCTTTCCATCGTCTGGCTTCTTGAGCGGCGCAGGCCGGAGTAACGTTATCAATATGGATCCGGGTCGTCTGAAAACACTCTGCCGTCTTCTGGCGTTCGTTTTCGCGACGGCATGCCTCGTGGCGCGGCCGCTTGTGCCGGGACCGAATGTCCACGGCGGTGTTGATTTCTTCCTGGGACTCTGGGTGTTGTTTGCCTATTTTTTTCTTCTTCTCGGCATGCTTCTCGACGGGGAGGTCCGCATTCCGATCCCGGGTGTCGGGGGGATGCTCGCGCTCCTCGCGGCGTTCGCGTTTCTCTCCGTGACGTGGTCGGCCCGAAAGATATCGGCCCTTGAGCACGCATCGGAACTTCTGGCGCTGGCCGCCCTCTACGGCACGGTGATGGCGTTCGAAGCGAAGGAGCGGGCCATCCTCGCGCGGTGCTTCCTGGCGGTCGCAACGGCCGTGGCGGTTTGCGCGATTTATCAATATTTCATCGGTCTGCCGGAACTTCGGCGGGTTCTGGAACTCCATCCCGAGCGCATCCCGGTGGAGAAGGCGCTTCTGGGGGACTATCTCAGCCGGTTGAATACGGACCGCGCCTTCGCGACGCTTCTCTATCCGAACGCCCTGGCGGGATATCTGCTCATCGCGATCCCGGTCGGTCTCGGGATTCTGGCGCAGCGGATTTCAGGTTTGAAAATGAGAGGATGGGTCGCGGTCGTGGAAGTTGGGGCCGTGGCCCTTGTCGGATATGGGCTCATCCTGACGTTCTCAAAGGGGGGGTGGGTCGCGGCGACGGCGGGACTTCTGGTGTTCGGGATTCTCGCGGCGAAATTCGCCGGGCGGCTCGACGGACGGCGGCTGGCCTGGCTCGGGGCGGCGGCGGCGTTTCTGGCGGTTGTCGTGTATACGGGGGGGCGTGCCGGCGTTCTGCCCCGGCCGGGGGAATACATCGCGTCTTCGCGGGTGCGGGCGGAATACGCCGGGGTGGCGGTCGCCATGATACGCGATAATTCCTGGATCGGAGTGGGGGCGGGCGGTTTCGGCGATCACTATGCCCGTTACAAGACGCCGGAGGCCGAGGAGACCCAGAAGGCCCACAATAATTTTCTTCAGGTGGCGGCCGAACTCGGTGTCGGGGGACTTCTTGTTTTCGCCGGGATGTGGGTGGTGTTTTTGTCCGGGGTCGTCCGGTCATTTCGCGCCGGTTCGAAAAATCCCATTTCCGACGAAACGGATTCTCCTTCGGCGGGAAGCCTTCGGGGCGCGGCATGCATCGCCGGGCTGATGGCATTTTTAATCGGGGCGATGTGGGGGATGGACGAACCGTTGGTCCGCATGTGGAGTTTGATGACATTCGCGGCGGTTGCCGCGGCCGGCGTGTTCGGGAATGGTGTGACGGATGGGCCTTATGTCCGGGCGGGCGCGGCGGCGGGTGCCGTCGGATTCTTTGTTCATAATTTCGCGGATTTCGACTGGTACGTCCCGGCGGTGGCCCAGGCGGGGCTCGTGGTGATGGCATTGTCCCGGCCGTCCCCGCGGCGGTTCGTGAGGGTGCGCATCGGGCGCGCGGTCGCGGCCGCCGCGGTGATGGGCGGGGCGGTTGTCCTCGGTTTCCTTTGCTGCGTGGTCTATCCCCGGCTTCTCACGGCCCGGTTCGCGCAGGAGGAGGCGGAGGCGCACATGCGCGAGGGGAAAGTGGCGGAAGCCGTGGCGTGTCTCGAACGCGCGGCGGCGGCGAATCCTCTTGACGACGAGATCGCCTTCGAACGGGCCGGGGCCTGTGCGACGCTCGGACGGCGGACCGGCGACCGGGCCCGGGCGCTCTCGGGGTTCGAACGGGCCATCGCATTGGATCCCGTCAAGTCGGTCTATCACTTCACGCTGGCGGAATTCGTGGGGGAGGATGACCCGGTGACGGCCCTTTCGGAATACCGGGCGGCGGCGCGGCTTTATCCGGCAAAACCGATTTATCATTTGGAACTGGCGAAGGCGCTGGAGCGGGCGGGGAATGCGGCGGAGGCGATCGCCGAATATCGCGAGACTCTCCGGCTTCACGGGGCGGTGACGGTGAAACGGCTCCGTCTGGAGGCGGCCGACGCGCGGTTCGTCCGGGAACGGATTGCGGCGCTCGAGGGGAAGCGATCCCCGCCATGAAAAGCGACATCCGATCCATGCTTTGGGGATACTTTGTCATCCCGCTGGCGGTGCTGGCGGCGGGGATCCCGCTTGTCCTTTGGGGGGAGGGGGCGTTCCGCCGGGCGGGAAAGGGACAACGCATCGCGGCGTCATTCCGCGTCCGGGAACCGGCGGCGCGCCTCCGGGCGGTGATGGCGGGGGCGCGTGACGTGCGGGGGGATCCGCGGCTCGCCCGGGACCCGGTTGTCGCGCGGGCCTTTCTGGATTTGCTGCGGGAGGAACTGAACCGCAAGGAGAATCCTCCCCGCCGGAATCCCGTCGCTGAAACGGCGGCGTTGGCGCTCTCCCGGATGGGGGTGCGCGAGGCGGCGGGGATCATTCTGGGGGCCCTTGCGGATGCGGCGTCTCCGACGCGAAAGGCATTTATCGAAATCCTCGCGGACATCGGTGAAAAATCGGATGCTATGAAACTCCTGCCGTATCTCGCCGATACGAGCCCGGACGTTCGGAAGATGACGGCCTATGTGATCGGGATGCTCGGCGAGCCGGCGGCGCTCCTGCCCCTCGAGGGGCTTCTGGCCGATCCGGTGGAGGACGTGCGTTGGAACGCGGCCCTCGCGCTGGCCCGGAACCGCCGGGGTTCGGGGCTCGCGGTGATCGCCACGATGCTGGATCGCCGCCATCTCAATACCGTACCCGGGATGACCCCGGCGGGCAAGGCGATGATCCTCACCGCCGCTCTACGGGCGGTCGGGATGTTGCGGGAGAGTTCATTCGCTGACGTCGTCCGCGACCTCTCGCGGGGGGATCCGGATGAGACGGTGCGGAAGACGGCGGGGGAAGTGCTCAGGCAACTGGAGTGATTTTGGAACTGATAACGGTTGGAAGAGGCGTGTAGTCCGCGAGTCAGCGAGTCGCCGAGTCGAAAAGAGGGAGTCACGAATCGAAGAAAGGCCGGGAATCGGGGTTCGGGACTTTGGATTCGCGGGAACACCGCGGGATGAGCGGTCAGCGATCAGCGGTCAGCATTCAGCCAGAATACGGATTGTTCATGGTTCGACGGATCGTTGATGGCCGACAGTTGATTGCTACGCTTCATCGGTACGACCAAACTCAGCGGCCGCTACTGGCGAGCAGGGTGGTGCGTGCAGGGCGCGTCCGAATTGCAGTCCAATACTCAGTGAAAAAGCATGACGGCGGTTCGCTGGAGCGCACTTGTTAGGCGGCAATCTTTTCAAGCAATACTCCAACCCAAAATAAACTTAAGGCAACTCCGCCCGCGACGAAATAGCGGACGAGCAAGGGCAGTTTGCCCAGCGTGCGGAAAAAAGCAAACCGAGACACGTTCCCAGTGCGAGGAAGCAAAATCACCAGTGCGATGACCCAGAACGCAACTCCCAGCGCGACGTAATATCCGGCCAGAGTCGTATGACCTGCCTGACGAAGAACGCTTGCATGAGGCAATGCCGTCGAAAGAAACGGGGAGGCGACAGCGAAGGTCAGGACGAGTGCGGCAGGAATATGCCAACCTGGAGAGAGTGTGAGGGACGATTTGTTCATGGCGCGTCGTGTCGCCTAACAGGTTTCGACCTTTTCAACCTGGTTGCGTTGATTCCGGATTGTAGTCTCCAGGCACGGCCGTTCAACCGTGAATTCGTTCTGATTCGACATTCGAAATTCGGCATTCGGAATTTTCTTCGAACTCGGCACTCAGAACTCAGCACTCAGAACTTTTGCTGATACGGGATTACGGTTTCCGTAGTTTGACTTTTATGGCCACATCCTGTTCCATCGCCGGCAGGGGGATGATGAGGATGTCATCCACGGTTTCCGCCTCGGCCTTCCCGGGCGCCGCGGTGTCCCAGGTGCTCCAGAACTCGATGTCATAAACGCCCGGATTGAGTTTCGGAATGGCGAGCGCGGCGCCTTTCACTTCCGGGAATCGGGGGCCCGGCGGGTCCTTCAAGGGATCGAAACGATTCCCGACCCGCCGTTTCCAGGTGTTGGAAAGAATCGCGGCGTTGGCCAGCCAGTCGTCGGAGTGATATTCCAGATTGACGAGGCGGGGGGGGTGAATCCAGGCGTAGGCGCGGTCGGGCCCCACCCGAGCCAGGGCGGAAAGCCCCGGGGCGTTTGTTACCGGGAGCGTCGGGAATGACCAGACGGCGCCGCGGAGGTCCTCGCCGGCCGCGAAATCCGAGAAACGCCGGTGGAATCGCTCCAGGTTTTTCGCGAATATGAGATTCCACCACCATGACATCGGGCTCGCGGAGAAGGGCATCATCCATCCCGCCCAGAGCCCGTCGTGGATTTCCTGGGCGAGCATGTCCATCCGGCCGGCGATGCCGCCGTATTCCTCAAGGATGGCGGGCTTCCGGTAGGACGAAAGCGACCGTGCCCGTTCCCGAAACGTCGTGAGGAGTCCCGGGCCGACGTTGTAGGCCCAGAGCTGGGTGTAATCAATCTCCGGGAGGGAGTACACCTCGGGGAATCCGGTCGTATGGTGAAATTCCGTTGAGATGGAATGCCGTCCGGGGTCGAACCGGCGCAGTTCCTTCGTCATTTCCTGATGCCAGGCCCGCATGGTGGACGGGTCCCTGTTCACATAATTCACTTCGGACCAGAGCGTCCAGCCGAATATGTTCAGGTTCGCGCCGTACCGCGCGGCAATGTAGCGGTAGCGGTTCCGGAAAAGACGCTTTGCCTCGGGTGATGTGAGGACTTCCGACGGCATCCGGAGAGGCCCGCCGTTCGCCCGGTTGAAGGGGTTGTCCTTCCACTGGGAATCATACTCCACGATGAAGGGCCCGTGGGAATTGAGAACGAATTCCAGATAGACGCCGCTCCGGGCGGCGCTCTCCAGGAACCGATCCACGCGCCAGGCGTTCTGCAGGTTGTACACCCCGAGCCCGTGGTAGCCGTTTTCGTCGCGTCGCCACTCAAGTCCTCCCCACCACGAGGTGAACCAGGTCCGGCCTGCCGTGATGCCGGCTTTCCCCAGACGCGTCAGAAATTCGTCCATCAGGAATGTTCCTTCCGTTTCCTCCGGGAGCGGGAAGTCCCAGTATCGGACGTGGACGGGATCCCCGTCGCGGGCGGAGCGGATGTTGAGCATGACGGGGTAGAAAAAGTCCCCGTTTTCAAATGTGAAGTGGCGGCCGTCCGGATCCACCCGCACGTATCCCCTGCTGTTGGAGGGGATGACACGGAACGACTGCCCGGGTGATTCGAGCCGCTCTCCGCCGCTGACTTTTCCCTCGAGGCGCAGACGGTATTCCCCCTCCTCGGCCGGCGCAAACCGCACCGCCCAGTACGGGGCGTCCTGGGGCCGCAGGCGTTCCGTTTTCCCTTCCCGCCAGCGGTAGTAGTCCTGGGCGTAGAAACCCGGTACGCGCGACACCATTCCCGACGGCGCCGTGAAGACACCGGTGATGTCCACGACGTCCGGGTCGAAGGGGTTTGTGAATTCGCGATCAATCGAAAATCGGGCCTCGAACACGGCACGCCGGGCCACCTCCGCCGGCGCGTCGATCCGCGCCACACGGAAAAAAGCGGGCGGGGGCTCACCCGAGGGTCGGACGGCGATGATCTCGGCCTTTCGGAGGGCGCCGCCCTCGTCGAAGAGGCGTATCCCGCAGCCGCGCACCCGCCTGAGGCACCACGGGCCCCATGGCCGGCCGGCCGGCTTGGGCGTCCAGCCGGTGTCGAGAGGAACATCGAAGTGGAGTCGATTCCCCTCCCGGCGCACCGAGGCGGCGAACGTCTGGTACCATTCCCCGTCAAGAACCTTGAGATGAACGATGGAGCGAAGAACCGGGATTTTCTCGTCGGGAAGCCCGTCCACCTTGAGGAGGATGTCGAGCGATGTCCGGCCGAACCAGGATTCCTCCAGGGATTTTTCGGCCTCGATGCCCCTGCCGCCCATGGCGATGGCGGCGATGCGGATTTTCTCCGGAAGATTGAGCCAGCGGGGGAGGAGCGCGGCGGCGGCGACCACCCCGATCGTTCCCGTCGCCACGGCCAGCAATATCACCGCGCGGGGGAGAATGGGGGTGGCGCGGTACCGTATGTCGTGGTCCGGACCGGCGGGCCGGAGGGGGGCGGCGCGACGGGCCGCGGCCCCGTGCGGGGTTTTTTCCCAGAAGAACGTCGCCCCAAAAAATTGAAAGAAGCCGCGCCAGGCGCCCACGCTCATGAGAATCCAATAGCCGGGCATGACGGGGGCGATGCCGGCCAGTCCTCCGAATCCCCGGCGGAAGGCTCCGAGGGCGTGAATTAAAACAAAGACGCCGTTGAAAAGCACCAATCCCGCCGTTGCGGCGAACAGGAGGAGTGTCCAGGGGTGATCCGGGGAGAATGTGGGTTTATCGAGGAGGAGGGAGGCGATGAAGAGCCCCCATGTCACGGGATTCGCCAGTAACGTGAAGACGAGTCCGCCGACCGAGAGGAGCATCTGGAGAAACGCCCAGGTCCCGAATTCCCGGAGGGCCGCGCGGGGTTGCCGGGTGTGGACAAGGAATGTCTGCCAGTAGCCTTTCACCCAACGGGAACGCTGGCGAATCCATGGGGACAGGCGCGACGGGGCTTCCTCCCATGTGGTCGAGTCGAGGATACGCGTCCGCGCACCCGACCGCGCAAGGCGCATCCCGAGGTCGCAATCCTCCGCCACGTTCCAGGCATCCCAGCCGCCCGCGGTACGGAGAACCTCCGTCCGGAAGTGGTTGGAGGTGCCGCCGAGGGGGACCGGAGCGCCCAAGGCGTGGAGCCCGGGGAGGTAGAGGTCGAACCAGGCGGAGTATTCGAGGGTGAAACATCGTGTGAGGAGGTTTTCGCGGCTGTTGTAAAAATTGAGTTTCGCCTGGAGGCAGGCCACGTGGGCGGGAAGGCGCCGGAACGCCGCCACGGCCTTGCGCAGTTGATCGGGTTCCGGGCGGTCCTCGGCGTCGAAAATCACCAGGAATTCGCCCCGGGCGCGGGCGAGCCCGTCGTTGCAGGCGCGGGGCTTCGTACGCGGGACGCCGGCGGGGACGGTCACGATATCGAGCCATGCCGGCTTGTCAAGGGCGGCCGCCGCCGCGGCGGTTTCATCGTCGTCGGCTTCAAGAAGGAGTTTCACGTCGAGTTTTCCCGGCGGGTACTCCAGACGTGAAAGTGTCTTTACGAGATCCGCCACGCCCCCGGCTTCCCGGTAGAGCGGAACGAGGATGGTGTAGACGGGGAGGTCCGGGTCGTCGGGGCGCGGGAGGATTGCGTCGGGGAGAAATACCGTATGTTTCCGGGCGAGCCCGGCAAGCACCGCGAATACTTTCACGCCAATCACGGCGGAATAAAGGATCAGGAGAACGAGGCTGATCGTGTTGAAGAACACGCCCGAATCGAGCGCGGCAAGGAGGGCGAATCCGAGGAATGTGCCCGTGAACAGGGCGCGTTGCATCGGGCTCCAGCGTTCGCGGGCGGATGGAATCATCTCGCGTTTTCCAGCCGTGAAATCACCTCCCTGAGGTCAGCGGCGAGCGGCGAGGCCAGCGTGAGCGTCCGTTGGCCGTCCGGGTGGGGGATGATGATTTCCGCGGCGTGGAGAAATTGCCGCGCGAGGCCGAATTTCTCGTGAAATTCGCGGTTGATGACGGGATCCCCGTATTCGATGTCTCCGATGACGGGGTGGCCGATGGACGCCAGGTGAACCCGGATCTGGTGCATCCGTCCGGTTTCCGGGGATGCGGAGAGGATTGCCGCGCGGGGGTGAATCGCGTCCACCCGGTAGCGCGTGACGGCGTCCTGCCGTCCCTTCCCCGCGCCGGCCACCACACGCTTGCGCCGGAATGTCGCCCGTTCGAGCGTGCCGAGGGGGGTGTCAATGATTCCCTCCGCTCTCGCCGGATGTCCCCGGACAAGCGCAATGTAACGCTTTTTCACCTTCCGCGTCACGAATGCCTCCCGGAACATCCGGCAGGCCTCCGCCGTCCGGCCGACGAGAAGAACTCCGGAGGTGTTCCGGTCCAGCCGATGGATGAGGCCGTAATCGAGTTTATCTCCGAGCGCCGCGAGTTCCGGGTACCGCGCGATTAATCCATTCAGGAGCGTGCCCGCCCGGTGGCCCGGTCCCGGTTCCGTGACAAGCTCCGGCGGTTTGTCCACCGCGATCATGAAGGCGTCTTCGTAAAGGATTCCGAAGGTGACGGCCGGGTTGGGCCGGACGGGAAGGAATTCAGCGGGAAGTCCCGTGATGGTGAGGACGTCGCCTTCCGAGACAGGAGCCGCCGGCGTCAGGGGGCGGCCGTCGCGCATGACGGCGTTCTGGCGGAAGAGTTTCTGGAGCCTGGCCCAGGTGAAGGCGGGTTCGGTCGCCCCCAAAAAACGATCCGCGCGCTTCCCTGACCAGACGCGGGGGACGGTGTAGGTGCGGGGCATGGTCACGGATGGTAGCATGAAAACTCGTTGGTGACAACGCGCGATTCGCTGTTACAATGCGCCCATGCCGTTGCTTGCCGGGGTTGACGAGGCCGGCTACGGGCCGACGCTCGGGCCTCTTGTGGTGGGGGCGGTTGTCTTCCGGGTCGGGGTGTCGTCGGGACGGCGCCTGCGTGAGATCTTGTCCGCCGCGGTGTCGAGGTGGGGGGATCGGGACGGTTCGCGGGTCGTTGTGGACGACAGCAAGAAGGTGTTCGGCGGGGCGCGTCGGATCGAGTCGCTTGAGGCGCCCTGCGGGGCCTGGCTGGCCGCGGGAGGGGATCTCCCGGGCACGGTCGGCGAACTTCTTGACCGCGTCGCCCCGGGGGCCCGGGGGGCGGCGCAGGGCTTCCCGTGGTATGACCGCGATGAGGCCTGGCCGGTGAAATCCCGGCGGGAGGATGTTGTTGCCCGGGGGAAAATTCTCCGGGAGGCGCTCACGGCGGCCGGCGTGGAGTGGCGCGGGGTCGCCGCGAAGGTCTGTTTCGAAGGGGAGTACAACCGGCGCCTGGAGGAACGGAACAAGGCCGGAGTGCTGTTTGATCTGGTGGGTGATGTGATGATGGCCGTTCTCGCGGGCGGCGCCGGGCCGGCCGCGCGGTTCGAGTGCGACCGGCAGGGAGGCCGGCGGCGGTATGGGCCGGGTCTCGCGGCGCGGTTTGCGCCGGCGGCGGTGGAGACGGTGGAGGAGCGGCGGGCGTGCTCGGCGTATGCGGTGCGCGTCTCCGGACGGGTTGTGAATGTGGCGTTCCTCCTCCATGGGGAGGAGGCGAGTTTTCCGGTGGCCCTCGCCTCGATGTGGGCGAAGTACCTCCGGGAATTGATGATGAGGCGGTTCAACGCCTACTGGGAATCGAGGGGGATCCGGCCGACGGCCGGCTACCCGCACGACGCCAAACGGTGGCTCGCCGAAACCGGGCCGCTCCGCCGGGAGGCGGGGATTGACGACGCCCTATTGATCAGGAGAAAGTGATGAAGCCTATCCGCGTCATCGCGACGTTCGACACGGCCGTGCATCTGCCGGGGTCGAAGAGTTACACCAACCGGGCGCTCGTGGCGGCGGCCCTCGCCACCGGGGATTCGGTCATTGACAACGCGAGTTTCTCGGACGACACGAAGGTGCTGGCCGCCGCGCTCGGAAAGCTCGGCATGCTTGTCACGTTTGACGACGAGGATCGCATCATCCGGGTCACGGGATGCGGCGGCATACTTCCGGTGAAGGAGGCGGAGATCAACCTTGGGAACACCGGGACGGCCATGCGATTCCTCATCCCGGTCGTCGCGATCGGATCGGGGCGTTATGTGCTGGACGGCGACGCGCGCATGCGCGAGCGGCCGGTGGGGGAGCTTGTGAAGGTCCTTCGGGATCTCGGCGCGGACGTGAAATACCTGAAGGCGGAGGGTTTCCCGCCGGTGGAGATCAGGGGCGGATTTTCGGGTGGCGATGCGGTGATCCCGGGCGACACCTCGAGCCAGTTCTGTTCGGGGCTGCTCCTGGCGGCGCCGTACGGGAAGAACGATCTGGACCTTTCCATCGAGGGCGATCTCGTCTCCCGGCCTTATGTGGACATGACGGTGGAGGTGATGGAACATTTTGACGCCACCGTGGAGCGCGACGGTTACGAATACTTCCACGTCATCGGCGGCGACGAGTACAACGGTCAGATTTTCGAGGTGGAACCCGACGCTTCCGGCGCGGCGTTCTTCCTCGCGGCGGCGGCGGTGACGGGCGGGCGCATCCGGGTCGAAGGGCTCGGGAAAGACACCCTTCAGGGTGATGTGGCGTTCTCGGATGTCCTGGAGGCCATGGGGTGCGCCGTGGAGCGCAAATCCTCCGCGACGCTCCTCAAGGGCGGGGACGCCCTCACGGCGGTCGAGGTGGACATGCGGGATTATCCCGATCTCGTGCCGCCGCTGGCGATCGTGGCGGCGTTCGCCCAGGGCAAGACCCTCATCCGGAACGTGGCGCACCTGAGGTACAAGGAGTCGGATCGGTTGCGCTCATTGGCGACGGGTCTCGCGGCAATCGGGGCGCATGTGGAGGAGTTGGAGGATGGTCTCGCCATCGAATCGGGCGAGCTTCATGGCGCCGAGATTGATCCGTTCCGGGATCACCGCATCGCCATGGCGTTTGCCGTGGCGGGCCTTCGTATTCCGGGGATGGTCATCAAGGATCCGGCGTGCGTGGCGAAGTCCTATCCGGGCTTCTTCGACGAGCTCGAAAAACTGGATCAGGCGAAATAAGAAGTCTGGGAGTCTAAGAGTCTAAGAGTCTAAGAGTCTAAGAGTCTAAGAGTCTAAGAGTCCAGGAGTTGAGGATTCGGAATCTTGTGGAATTTCTTCGACTCTGAGACCCCCAGACTCCAAGACTCCGAGACTGTTTATTCAGGATCATTCGCATGAAACAAGGATACGCGATAGCGGTGGCCGGCGCGACAGGCGCCGTGGGCGTGGAAATCCTCAACGTCCTCGAGTCCCGCGGGTTCCCGGTAGCCTCCTTGCGGCTTCTTGCCTCCGAGAAATCCATCGGGAAGATGATGAAATTCAAGGGGGAAAATATCCGCGTCGAAAAACTCGCCGCCGAATCGTTCCGCGGTGTCGAGATCGCTTTTTTCAGCGCCGGCGCCTCCCGGAGCCTTGAGTTCTGCCCGGCGGCGGTGAAGGCGGGGGCGGCGGTCGTGGACAACTCGAGCGCGTTCCGGATGGATCCGGGGACGCCGCTGGTGATTCCTGAAGTGAACCCGGAGGCGGCGAAGGCGCACAAGGGGATCATCGCGAATCCAAACTGCTGCACGATCATCATGGCGGTTCCCGTATGGCCGCTCCACAAGGCTTTTGGACTCCGACGGATGGTGGCCTCGACCTACCAGGCGGCCTCCGGCGCGGGGGCGAAGGCCATGGAGGAATTGGAACAGCAGACCCGGGAGGTGCTGGCCGGGCGGCCCGCCGTGCCGAAGGTCTTCGCGTACCCCATCGCCTTCAATCTATTCTCGCACAACACGGCCATCGGCTCGGACGGATACAACGGGGAAGAGACGAAGGTTATGCAGGAGATGCGGAAGATCTTCAATGTCCCGGACCTTCGCATCACGGTGACCTGCGTGCGGGTGCCGGTGCTGCGGGCCCATTCCGAGGCGCTGAATCTCGAATTCGCCCGGCCCGTCACCGAGGCGGAGGCGCGCCGCGTCCTCGAAACGGCCCCCGGCGTCACCGTGGTGGACGACCGCGCGAGGAATCATTTCCCCATGCCCATCGAGGCGTCGGGGCAGGGGGATGTCCTCGTGGGGCGCATCCGGCGCGACGTGTCGCGTGATGATGGAAAGGGGCTGGATGTCTTCGTGGCGGGGGATCAGTTATTGAAGGGCGCCGCCCTCAACGCCGTTCAGATTGCGGAAATCTTGTTCGGGAAGAGAGGGTAGTGGATAGTCGGCGAGTCAGAGAGTCGCCGAGTCTGTAAGACGTGAGTCGGGTTAACTTGGTCGGAAGGGTGATTGCGTAATGAATAGGTTTCAATTCATTGGATTTGAATTTGTATGATGACATTGTCTTTATCCGGCAATGGGATGGAAATTTGAAAGTAGGTGTAACATTATGACCGTTTCTCCCTATGCCGCGGTCATGCGCCCGGTTTCGCGTTTTCGTGCATGTTGTCGCGGATGATTTCCGTCCCGATCCCCTTCTCGGTGAAGATTTCCAGGAGCAGCGAGTGCGGGATTTGTCCGTCGATAATGTGCGCTTTTTTGACGCCTTTTTTCAGGGCGCACATGCAGGAATGGACCTTGGGCAGCATCCCGCCGGTGATGATCTTCCGGTCGATCAGATCCCTCATCTCGGATTCCTTCATGGACGACAAGAGCGAGTTTTTATCGTTCACGTCGCGGTAGATCCCGTGGGTGTCCGAAACGAAGACGATCTTCTCGCTCTTGAGCTCGCCGGCGATCTCCGCCGCGGCGATATCCGCGTTCACGTTGAGTAGCGATCCATCCGAGTCCGTGGCCAGCGGAGCGATGACCGCGATGTTGTAGTTGGAGAACACCTGGGAGATGGCCAGATCGTTCACCCACGTGATCTCGCCCACGAGACCGAGGTCGAGGGGTTTCCCGTCTCGGCCGGTGGTCTTTCGTTTCCCGTGCAGAAGCCGCTCCTCCTCGTCGCCGATGAGCCCCTTGGCCCGGAAACCGTACTCCTCGATGACGGAGACGATGTGTTTGTTGACGTTCGTCAGAACCCGTTCGACAATTTTGATGGTTGCCTCGTCGGTATAGCGCTGGCCCTCGACGAAGCGTGGAGTGAGCCCCTCCTTCTTCATTTCCTCGGAGATCATGGGGCCGGCGCCGTGGACGATGATCGGTTTCATGCGAACCTGGGACATGAAGACGATGTCCTGGAGCACCTTTCGGAGATTGTCCTCCACCTCCATGGCGCTCCCGCCGAGTTTGATGACGACGTATTTCTTGTTGAAGGATCGAATATAGGGAAGGGCTTCAATGAGAACGGAGGCCTTCTGGATGGCGTCTTCCATCGCGGGATAAGGGCCTTCCGGTTCTTCGGTCGTCATCGTGTCGTCCTCCTGCGTGAATGATGCGCGGATTTTATGATGGCGGGGCGGCGCTGCAAGGAAAAACATCGGCAAGCGTTGAGAGTTGGGAGTTATGAGGCGCCCAATAGCCGCGCGATTTGCCCGAGCGGCAGCGGCGCGGTGATGGCGCATCGCCCGAGACGGCCCTTCGGGAGCGCGAAGCGGAGTCCCTGGTCGGTGGCCTTCTTGTCGTGGCGCATGGCGGCGACGGTCCGACGGAGAATCCCCGGCGGGGGGGCGACCGGAAGCCCGAGCGCCGCCAGAAGCGCCGCGAGGCGCTCCGCGGCCCCGGCGGCCACCCATCCCATCCGTTCGGCCATCCGTGTTTCGAGAACCATGCCGATGGACACGGCCTCTCCGTGGTGGAGTCGGCCATATCCAAGCGTTGTCTCGAGGGCGTGGCCCACGGTGTGGCCGAAGTTCAGGATCATCCGGAGGTGTTTTTCGTGCTCATCCTTCATGACGACGGCCACTTTGACGGCGGCGGCGAATCGAATGGCTTTCGTTGTCGCGGCCCGGTCCCGTTGGGCAAGTCGTCCCGCGGAAGCCTCAAGCCATTGGAGGAACGAGTGATTCCGAATGACGGCGCATTTCACCACCTCGGCCAGCCCCGCCCTGAACTCGCGCGCGGGGAGGGTGGCCAGGACGTCCGGGTCCGCGATCACGGCCCTGGGCTGGTGGAAGTTCCCGACGAGATTTTTCCCCTCGGGGAGGTCCACCCCCGTCTTGCCGCCGATGGCGGAGTCCACCTGGGCCATGAGGGTGGTGGGAATCTGGACGAAGGGGATGCCGCGAAGGTACGTTGCGGCCACGAATCCCCCGAGGTCTCCCACGACTCCTCCGCCCACGGCCACGAGAAGCGTGTTCCGCCCCATGCCCCGCGCCAGGAGTTCCCGGTAAAGCCGCATGGCGGTGGCGAGGGTTTTTGAGCGTTCGCCCGGGGCGATGACCAGGATCGGCGCCTTCCGTCCGGTTGCGGACAAGGCGGCCCGGAGGGTCTTTCCGTGAAATCGGAGGACGTTCCGATCCGTCAGGACGATCATCCCGCGGCCCGCGGGAAGGAATTTCGCGAGGTGGCGGGGAAGGCGTGCGAACGCCCCGTGTTCGATGATGACGGGATAACTTCCGGTCGAATGGGTAAGACGCAGTGTTGTCATCGGGAGGGGGGCTATCGCTGGTTTGGGATCGCCTTCTTCCACATCTCCTCGAGGACTTCGAGGTTGACGTCCTTGAATACCTTGTCCACGGCATCCACCGGGTCGGTGCCCTTTTGGAGTTCCCAGAAATAATCCTTGTAGAATTGCCGGACCCGTTTTTCGATGGTCGGATCGCTGTGCTTGAAGGAAAGGAGGTAGTACACGAAGGACCACGCCTGGGCGTAGGCCGCGTCAATGTTGGCGCCGTAGAACTCGCTCCGGCCCATCCGGATGAAATCGCGGAGTTTGAAAAGCCGTCCTTCCCGCAGGGCGATCTTGACCGACTGGCTTCTCATGCTGTTGAACCGCTCGCTGATCCTGTCCCCGACGACCTGCGTGGGGGAGAAGATCTCGGCGAATCCCTCGTCGAACCACCGGGGGGCGTTGGGGATGTAAAAGTCGAAAAACTGGTGCCATCCTTCATGGAAGAGTGTGCTGATGGAATCCATGTGGCTTGTCGCGGGACTGGACTTGGTGTCGAATCCGACGAGTTCCTTGGTGCCCGGGGAATAGTAGGCCGCCGCCCAGCCGGGGGCGCCGTGGGAAAGGAATTCGTTGCGGTCCTTCCAGAACCGGATGATGCACTTGTAGGGAATTTTCTCCTCGAATTTGAACATCTTGTCATACGCTTCGAAGATCTTGTCCATTTTCGTCGCGAGTTCTTCAGTGATCTTGCGGTTGGCGGTGGCGAGGACGACGTAATGTCGGGTCTCGATGACGGCGCCATTTGGAAATTCCTTGCGGAACGCCGCCGTTTTCTCGTCGTTTAGGGCCTTCCAGTCCTTGGGGATTTTGAGCGCCTGGAAGAGCGCCTTGAGTTCCTGTTCGAAATTTCCCTTGGCGTCCATGTCCTTGATGACATCGCGGCAGAACTCCAGGGACACCTCGGACGACTTTCCTCCGATCCCGAGCCCCTGGATGCCGTTGCGCCGGAGCAGGATATAGAGGGCGTAGGGGTCTTTCCCCTTGTACAGTTTCTCCTCATAATTGACGGCCTTGATGGTGTCGGCCGCGGAGGCGGAAAATGCAGAAGTCAGCAGGAGGACGATGGCGGATGCAATCCAAAATGATCTCATGGGGTTTTCCTCTCTTGACGGTCGGGCTCCGGCGGCGGGGTTTTCCGGAACGTGACTTTCCCGAATCGTCCGGGGATGTGAAAACGGTAGGTGGGATTCTTGAGGTCGTAGGCCAGCGACCACATATACTCCAGATAGGTCGAATTCCCCGGCACGGGGAAATCATTCCCGACCAGATTGACGCGCCAAGATGTTCCTTCCTCCGGGCGCGTGCCACCGGGAACGTTTCTGAGGGCTTTCCACGGAATGGCCATTTCGCAGACCCACCGGCGGTCGGTGTCCGTGCGTTTGTCCAGGGTGCCGTCCACGATGTTGGCGATTTTCAACCCTTCCGCATCCCACGCGCGGTCGGTTTTCATTGGAGAGCCGTGCGCCGCGTAGGGGGTCATGTAATCCTGGACGGTCCCGACCGGCAGGGCCTCGATGGAGGCATAATCCCTCCCGTCGCCGTCCGGATCGATGTAGATTTCCGCGACATCGTCGTCGTTGGACCGCCAGTCCTTCTTTCCCGGGGGGGAGTTGATGTCGGGGCTGTTGATGACGAAGGAGACATACCAGAATTCGTCATCCCAGCACCAGCGGGCGATGACGGAAAGGGGGAATGTCTTTACCATATCCGCCGGGTCCGACGCGAGATAAAACGGGAGCGCGGGGGCCGCGGCCCAGGATTTTTCATCCAGTTTCCCGTCAATGGTGAATGGATCGCCGAGGGTTCGGTAACAGGGGGCCGCGGCCGGGGGGGGGAGGGTTTCCTTCTCCCCGGGCCGGTTCGGCGGGGTTTCCGCCGGGGCGCGGGACGTTGTCATGAGCAAGACGGTTATCACGGTTGCGGCCGCGAGGAAGGGCAAAATCGGGTGAAATACCGGACGATACCGCATACGGACAATCCTAGTGTTGCCTGGGGATGTGTTCAAGAGCTTTCTTGTTCCGTCTCCGGGATGGCATATAATGACAGCCCATGGCCCAGAACCGGTATCTCGTTTCTTTCCAGGCCGCCTATCTCCCGCATATTTTCTGCGATGTCCTCGTTGTTGGAAGCGGAGTGGCGGGGCTTCGGGCGGCTCTGGAGGCGGCAAAGACGGGGCGGGTGGTGCTTCTTTCCAAACGGGATCTTCCGGAGGGCAACACCCGCTACGCCCAGGGCGGCATCGCGGCAGCCATGGCATCGGGTGATTCTCCCGACATTCACGCCCGCGATACCGTGGCGGCCGGAGCCGGTTTCTGCGACGAGGCCGTCGTGCGGGAGGTTGTCGGGGAGGGGCCGGACAGTATCCGCCAATTGATGCAATGGGGGGCGTGTTTCGACACGCGGGATGGCGCCGTGGATTTTGCGCGGGAGGGGGGGCATTCCCAGGCCCGTGTCCTTCATGCCGAGGGGGATGCGACGGGACGGGAGGTCGTGCGCGTCCTCGTCGAAAAAGTCCGGGCGGAGCCGGCCATCCGGATACTGGAGCACACCTTCGCGGTGGATCTCGTGAGTGTCGCCGATCGCATCGCCGGGGTGCTTGCCGCCGACGCGCGCTGGGGGCCGATTCTGGTGTGGGCCCGCGCGGTGATTCTCGCGACGGGGGGCGCCGGCCAGGTGTATCGCGAAAGCACGAACCCGCCGATCGCGACGGGGGATGGCGTGGCCATGGCCTGGCGGGCCGGGGCGGCCATCCATGACATGGAATTCTACCAGTTCCACCCGACGGTTCTCTACGTTGCCGGCGCCTCGCGCATCCTCATCACCGAGGCCGCGCGGGGAGAGGGCGGCGTTCTCCGGAACCGCCACGGAGAGCGGTTCATGGAGAAGACGCATCCCATGGCGGATCTCGCCCCCCGGGACGTTGTGGCTCGCGCCATCTATCGGGAAATGGAACGGACCGGCGACACGAACGTTTACCTCGACATGACGCACCTCCCGGAGAAATTCCTCCGAACCCGCTTCCCCCAGGTCCACGCCGCCTGTGCCTCGTTTGACATCGACATCGCCCGTCAGCCCGTTCCCGTCCGTCCCGGCGCCCATTACATGATTGGAGGCGTGATCACCGACCTTCGGGGACGCACCACGCTTCCGGGTCTCTTCGCCGCCGGCGAGGCGGCCTCGACGGGTCTCCACGGCGCCAACCGGCTGGCGTCGAACTCGCTGCTCGAGGGATTCGTGCTTGGCGCGCACGCCGGGGCGTCCGCCGCGGAGGATGCGAGGGCCCTGGCGGCAACGCCATTCGACCTCGGTCTGTCCTTCCGGAAGAAGGGGGGGGATGGCCGTGGCATTGACATCCTCGACGTCCGGAACTCCCTGCAGAGCGTGATGTGGCGGTACGTCGGCATTGAACGCGAAAAGACGGGGCTCGGGGAGGCCTTGCAGAAGATCGACTTCTGGCGGCATTACATCCTGGGAAAACGCTTCTCCGCGCCGGAGGGGTGGGAACTTCAGAACCTGCTCACCGTGGCAAGACTCATCACTCTCTCGGCGCTCCGCCGGGAGGAGACCCGCGGCGTCCACGTCCGCACCGATTTCCCCGACGCTGTCGGGGACTGGCGCACGCGGCACGTCCGGCTCGTCCGGGAAAGCGCGGAAATGTGATTATTTTGGAGGTGAATCATGGGAAAACCCTATTTGTCGGCAATCCTGGTGGGCGTGCTGGGGGCGGGCATCGCGATGTGGGCGGTTCCCGCGGAACTCCTCAATAACAAAGCCCCGAAAATCACCGTCAAGGAATGGGTCACACCGGATCCGCCCAATGTCGATGTCTTGCAGGGGCAGGTCTATGTCGTGGAGTTCTGGGCGACATGGTGCGGCCCGTGCATGGCGACCATCCCGCATGTCATCGAGATCCAGAAAAAATTCAAGGATCGCGGGCTCCTTGTCATGGGACTGGCCCAGAAAGATACCGTTGACAAGGTGAAGGCATGCATCCAGTCCAAGGGCATGAATTACGCCGTGGCCATGGACGACGATACGGGAAGTCGCTACGGGGTGACGGGGATCCCTCACGCGAGCGTTGTCAATCATGAGGGCGTTGTGGTCTGGGACGGGCATCCTGGAGGCGAGGGCATGGAAGCGGCCATTGAGAAGGCGCTCGATGCCGCTCCGCCGCCGCTTCTGGCGGGGGTGGACCTCGGGGTGTTTTCCGCCCTGAAAAAGCCCTTGTCCGGGGGGAAGGATTTCGCCGGCGCCTATCGTTCGGTGGCGGCGAAGATCGGCGGATCCGACGCCGCGCTGGGCACGGTTGCCAGGGCCATCGTTGAAACCGTTGACAAGCGGATCAAGGGAAAGATGGATGAGGCCCAGGCCCTGCGTGAGAAAGAGCCCTATGAGGCCTATCGGATATTTTCCCGCCTGGTGGAATGTTACGGAGGCATTGATCTCGTGAAACCCGCCCAGGATGCCTGCCGGGAATTGTCCGCCCGGAAGGAGATACGGGACGAGGCGTCGGCGGAGAAGGCGTTGAAGCAGGTGGAGCGGGCGTTGCAGGGATTGCGGACATGCCCGGAGCACACTTCCTTCCGGGCTGGCTGCGCCGGATGCCTCGGGAAAAACCGGCAGACGTTTCCGCAAATCGTGAGTGAACTCGGAGGGATTGTGCGCAATTATGGCGCCACTGCGGCGGGGGGGCGGGCCAAGGAATTATATGATTCCCTGAAGGCGGAGGCGACCGGAGGGAAGTAGAGCCGTTCACGAATGAATAAAACCGCTCATCCTGAGCTTGTCAGGGCAGACTTGCCGCCGCCAAGTCGTAGAGCGGCTTCCAGACGACGCCAAGGAGAATTGTCGCCACCGCGAGGATCGAGACAAGGACGGGGTAGAGCGGGGCGATGGAGAGCGGTGTGTCGTTCTGCGGACGATCCACAACGAGAACGCGGACCACTTTTACATAGTAAAACAGTGAAAGGACCGTGTTCAAGACTCCGGCTAGGACAAGTTCCCATCGGCATCCCCCGACGAGCGATCCGAAGATGAGCAGTTTCCCCATGAATCCCGAGAGGGGGGGGAGGCCCGTGAGGGCGAAGCAGAACACGCACATGGCGATGGCCAGGACCGGGGCTTTTCTCACCGTCCCCCGGAGGTCGTCCAGTTCCGCGCTGCCCGTCGCGTTCTCAAGCGCCAGCGCCACGAGGAACGCACCGAGGTTCATGACGGCGTAGGCGGCCAGGTAGAACAGTACCGCCGCCCGGCCGTCCGGTCCCGGCGTGACTGCGCCGAGGAGCATGTAACCGGCCTGGGCGACGCTCGAGAAGGCCAGAAGACGTTTCAGGTTCGTCTGCCCCAGCGCCGTCAGGTTCCCGATGAACATGGAAAGAACGGCGGCGGCCGCGATGCCCCACATCACGAGACGTCCCGCCTCGCCGGGAAGAACCGCCAGGGCCGACACCCACCGGAGAAGCACCGCAAACCCGGCGGCCTTGGGCACCACCGAGAAGAATGCCGTTGCGACCGTCGGGGCGCCCTCGTACACATCCGGGGACCAGAAATGAAATGGCGCGGCCGCGATCTTGTAGCCGATGCCGGCGAACGACAAGAGCAGCGCCGGCGCCAGGAGCGCCGCGTCGGGGTTTTGTTGAGCGAGGCCACGGGCCACCCCGGCGAGGGACGTTTCGCCGGTGATCCCATAGAGCAGAGAGAACCCGAAAATCATGGCGCCTGACGCCATCGCCCCAAAGATGACGTACTTGAGCCCCGCCTCGCCGGACTTTGCGTCCCGTCGGAGGAACCCCGCCAGGAGGTAGCCGGTGAGACTTGTGAACTCAAGGGCGAGGTAGGTCATGACGAGATCGCCGGCCGAGGCGAGGAGCATGGCCCCAAGCCCCCCGGCCAGCATGAGCAGGTAGAATATTCCCTCGTCACCGTTCCCGATGTCGTGGGAGCGCGTCGCGGCGAGGATCGTGACCGCCGTCCCGGCCAGGATGAGGTATTTGAAGAAGAAGGCCGCCGGGTCGAGGAGGATCATGCCTGAAAAGACCGGAATCCCGGCCGCGGGGCTCATCCGCCCGGCGAGGAGCGCGGTTGCCCAGAGCGTTCCCAGCAACCCGACGATGGCGATGTAGCCGATGAGCCGCTTTTCCCGGCGGGGGAGCGCGAGGTCCAGCACAAGCCCTGCCAGAAACGTGAGAATGAGATAACCCTCGGGCAGGAGAAGGCGCGCGTCGGACGCGGCGCGGGAGATGGTATCGGTCAGAGACGGGGCCATCGGGGTTTCCATTTCCGCAAGGAACGCATCCTAGCGCCGGGGCGGTGGCGTTCAATCCATTTTTTTAAGGACCAGCCCCTTGAGGTAGCCCGCCTCGGGGAAGAAGCCCGGGACGGGATGGTCCGCCGGCGCGCCCGGCCGGGCGAGGATCTGGACGGGGGCACCCGTTTCGCGGGCGGCGGCGAGAACGGTTTTTTCGAAATCCGCCGGGGAGACCGCCCCCGAGCAGGAGAATGTGGCGAGGTAACCTCCGGGCGCTACGACCGCGAGGGCGTGGCGGTTCAGGTCCCGGTAGCCTTTGAGGGCCGCCGGTACGTCGCGTATCCCGCGGGCGAACTTGGGCGGGTCGGTGATGACGAGGCTGAATTGTCGCCTGGCCGCGGCGAGATCCCGAAGCGCCCGGAACGCGTCCGCTTCGAGGTGCTCCGTCCGGTCCGCGAGGGCGTTCCGCTCGAAATTCCGCCGGGAGAGCGTCAGGGCTTCCTCCGAGGAATCCACGTTGAGAACCCGTGTTCCGGGGCGGGCGGCCGCCGCGTGGACGCCGAACGCGCCCGTGTAGGAAAAAAGGTTCAGGACCGACGGAGCGGATTCCGCCGGGAGCGTTCGGACGAGGGCGGCCGCGTTGCGCCGGTTCTCTCGCTGGTCGAGGTAGAATCCCGTCTTCTGGCCCGCGGGGAGGTTCACAAGAAAGACGAGGCCGTCCTCGCGGATTTCGAGGGGCGCCGGGGGCGGCGTTCCCCGGAGAAGCCCGCCCGCCGGGCCGAGACCCTCCCTTGCCCGGGCGGCCGCGTCGCTCTTCTCGAGAATTCCCGCGGGACGGAATGCTTCCTCCAGGGCGTCCAGGATGGCGGCGCGGTGGTGTTCGACCCCGGCCGCGTTGAACTGGACCACGAGGAATCCCGCGTAGGCGTCCACGACAAGGCCCGGGAGACGGTCGGCCTCGGCGTGGACGAGCCGGAAGGCGTCCGTGGGGGCTCCGGGACGGCTGGCGTCAAGCCCCGCGGAACGGCGCAGGGCCGCCGCCTCCGCCAGGCGCCGGGTGAAAAATCCACGGTCTATTGGTTCATCGTTCCACGTCCAGACGCGGACGCGCAGGGCCGAGCGGGGATTCCAGGTCCCGCGGGCGACGAAATCCCCGGCGGACGTCCGGACATCCACCGTTTCTCCGGGGGTCGTCGCATCCCCGCGGGCGATCCCGGAGGCGAAAATCCAGGGATGTTGCTTCGGGAGGAAGGCGGCCTCGTGATTTTTCTTGAGGAAAACGGCCGGGGGTGTCATGGCGCCGCATTATAAGAGGACGCCATGCCAAATCGCAATTATTCTTTGGCGTTGACTTTGGCGGTTCTCTCCGGAAAATAGGAATCTACTGGCCGTTGTCCCGTTATCCCGGGGGAGTCATGTTCTCGTTCCTGCCCAAGGACCAGTCTTTCTTCGACCTGTTCGAGAAACAGGCCCGCAACGTCAATGATGGGGCGGTGAAACTCGCCGAACTCCTCAAGGACTTCCGGGATGTCGAGCAGCGGGTTCAGCAGATCAAAATCATCGAACGGTCGGGGGATGAAATTGCCCGCCATACGTTCGATGACCTGAACAAGACATTCATCACGCCGCTCGATCGGGAGGACATCCACGAGATCACCTCGCGCCTGGATGACGTCCTCGATTCGGTTGACACGGTGGCCAGCCGGCTTCATCTCTACCGGGTGGACGTTATCACGTCTGACGCCATGGTGATGGGCGACGTGCTTGTCAAGGCGACGGGGCTTCTCCTTGAGGCGGTGGGGAACCTGCGGAACCTGAAAAAACCCGCCGCCATTCTGCAGGGGTGCATTGATGTCCACACCCAGGAGCACGAGGGCGACCGGTTGTCCCATCATGCCCTGGCGATGCTGTTCGGGCGGAACACCCCGCCGGAGGATATCATCAAGTGGAAGGACATCTATCAGTACCAGGAGCGTGCCTTGGACATGTGCGATGATGTCGCGAACGTTCTGCAGACCATAGTCCTGAAAAACAACTGACCTCGCCGCTGGAGAGTGGAACCCCCGCGATCGTTTCGTTTTTCGGGCGGGGGGCGTTCGGAGTGCGTCATGACCGATCCCGTTGCCATCACCGTTGTCATCATCGTTTTCCTCGCCTTGTTTTTCGATTATGTGAACGGTTTCCACGATGCCGCCAATTCCATCGCCACCGTTGTTTCGACGCGTGTTCTCTCGCCCCAGGTGGCGGTATTCTGGGCGGCCTTCTTCAACGTGGTGGCGTATTTCGTGTTTCATAAGGGTGTGGCGAACACCATCAAGCAGGGCGTGGTGGATCCCGCCTTTATGACGGTGGCGGTGGTGGCTGCGGCGCTGGTGGCGGCGACGGCCTGGAATCTCATCACGTGGTACTACGGTCTGCCGTCGAGTTCGTCCCACGCCCTCGTGGGAGGACTGGCGGGGGCGGCGATCGCCCGGGGCGGCTGGAATGTGCTTGTCCCCGGCGGCCTCGTTGTGAATCTGGTGCGTCACGGCCGGTTCGACACGTCGCACATCACGGTGGTGGACATCGTGGCATTTATATTGATCGCACCGGTCCTGGGGATGGTCCTTGGGTATATCCTCATGATCGCCGTCTACTGGATTTGTCATCGGATGTCGCCCAAGGCCATCGGGGATTCGTTCCGCAAACTCCAACTTCTTTCCGCCGCCGCCTACAGTCTGGGGCACGGAGGCAACGACGCCCAGAAGACGGCCGGCATCATCGGGGCGGTCATGGCGGCGGGGGGATTTCTCGGCGCCAAGTCGGAGGTGCCTTCCTGGGTGGTGTTCACCTGTCACATCGTCATCGGGATGGGGACCATGGCGGGGGGGTGGCGCATCGTCAAAACCATGGGTCACAAGATCTGCAAACTTCAGCCGGTCCACGGATTCAGCGCCGAAACCGCCGGGGCCATCACGTTGTTTACCGCCACGTTCTGGAAAATTCCCGTGAGCACCACGCATACCATCACGGGGAGCATCGTGGGGGTGGGTTCGACACGAGGGCTCCGGGCGGTGAAATGGGGTGTCGCCGAGCAGGTGGTCTGGGCGTGGATTCTCACCATTCCCTTCGCGGCCCTCGTCGCGGCAGGGATCTATGTGCCGCTTTCCTGGCTGATCCGTTTCTGATGTTACCGAGGGAGGTTCCCATGAGGCGTTTCCTGCCATTCGTTCTGGCGGCGATGGTGGCCTTTTCCGCCCGTGCCGCCGGAAACGTCCCCGAAGAGCGAAAATTGCCCAAGTCGGGGGGTTCATACACCCTGGTTCTCCCCGCCCGGTACAAAGATCTTAAATTGTGTGACGTGCTTGTCGCCCTTCATGGCGCCGGGGATACGGCCGCGAACTACGCGCGGGTCTGGCAGCAGTGGATGGGGGAGCGGGAAACCATTCTCGCCGTTCCCGAGGCGGGCACCGCGGCCGGCCCCGGGTTCACATGGTCCACGGGGGATCTCGCGCGTGTCATCGAAACGGTGGAGGACGTCACGGCGAATTTCAGGGTGGACAAGCGGCGCATATATCTGAACGGGCATTCCGCCGGGTGCGCCGTCGGATTTCATTTTCTCTCGAAGAACCCGGAGATTTTCGCCGGGTTCGGCGGGACGGCCCACGGTATCCAGCAGGGGTTGGTGAACGAGAAGGAACTGGTTGCAGCGGCGGCAAAAACGGTGATCTATTATGCGGTGGGGAAGAAAGATCCCAATCATGCAATATTCCAGGACACGGTGGATCGTCTCACGAAGATGAAATTTATCTTCAAGGCGGAGGATCCCGACATCGGTCACACCGTCACCGCGGAGGAGGCGAAGGCCATGTTCGCCTTTTTCGATTCCGTGACGGACAAGGCCGGCCAGGAGAAACTGACCCGTGCGAAAAAATATATTGAAGAGAAGAAATGGAAGGAGGCCGAGAAACTGCTCGACGAGACCGGCACGGGGGTGGGCCTGGCTGCCCGTCAGGCCCGGGAGATTCTGGAGGCCCTGCGGAAAGATTGGGAGGAGAAACTCACCGCGGCGAAGGTTTTCCCCGGTCCCGAGGCGGTTCGCGCCTTGAATGAACTCGCCCGGGAATATCCCGGCGCCTCGATCGAGGCATCCGCCCGGGCGGCGGCAAACGCGATGGCCGCCGATCCGGCCGTCGCGGCCCTTGTCGCCGAGGATGAGAAAAAGGCGCGCGAGAAGGAGGCGGAGGGGGCTCTGGCGAAGGCTGTGGCGCTGGAGGCGGAGAAACGGCTTGTCCCCGCTCTGCGGGAGTATGAGCGCGTGGTCAAAACGTATGCGGGGACCACGTCGGCGGACAAGGCGAAGGCGGCGGCGGAGCGCCTGGCGGCCTTGCCCGAGGTGAAATCCGAAGTACAGGAGGTCGAGGCGAAAAAACTCTATTCCATGGCGGAAAATTATCTGGTCAACAATGCGCGTGACAGGGCCCGGGGGATGTTCGAGGAGATTTCCAAAAAATACCCGGACTGCCAGAGTGGGAAAAAGGCGGCAAAGCGACTTGCGGAAATGCCTTGAATCAGAAGTCAGCGAGTCAGCGAGTCGGAGAGTCTGGGAGTCTCGGAGTCGAAGAGCGGAAATTGCAGAATTGGGCAGGATGCCGATCTCGCCGCGGGTTGCCGCGCGTTTGGGATGGATGTCATAGCCGTAGCGGAGGTGGGAATCATGCCGTCGAATGCGTGCGGTATTGTGCCGAAGCCGGAAAGCGTCGAGTGCTCTGGCGGGGTTTTCGAAATCAAACGTTCGACGCGCATCCGGATGTCAAGCGACGCCCGGGATATCGGGGTTTATCTTCAGAATCTTCTGCGGCCGGCGACCGTTTTCCCTTTGGAAATCATCGAAGATTCGGACGCCCGGCCGAAACCGGACACCATCGGGCTGACCCTCTCGGAAGCGTCCCCATCCCTGGGAGACGAAGGTTACGAATTGACGGCGAGTTCTGACGCGGTGATGATCCGCGCGCTCAAGCCGGCGGGGCTTTTTTACGGCGTTCAGACGCTCCGGCAACTCCTGCCTCCGGAAATCGAAATGACCCGGCCGGTTTCCGGCGCGGCATGGCGCGTGCCCGCCGTCAGGATTCAGGATCGTCCCCGTTTCCGGTGGCGCGGATTGATGCTGGACGTCGCGCGGCATCTGTTCCCCGTGGACTTCATCAAGCGCTACATCGACGTGATGGCCCTGCACAAAATGAACGTCTTTCACTGGCATCTCACGGATGACCAGGGTTGGCGTGTGGAGATTCGAAAATATCCGAAACTGGTCGAAATCGGCTCCCGCCGCGCCGCCACCCCCGTGGCTTACAATCGGGAGAGATCGGACGATAAACCGTATGCGGGATACTACACCCGTGAGAAAATCCGGGACATCGTCGCCTACGCGGCCGGACGCTTTGTCACGGTCGTGCCGGAGATCGAAATGCCGGGGCATGCCATGGCCGTGCTGGCCGGTCATCCGGAGCTCGGTTGCACCGGCGGCCCCTATCAGGTGCGGACAAAATGGGGCGTCGAGGAGGACGTTTTCTGCGCGGGAAACGAGCGGGTCTACACGTTTTTGGAGGATGTTCTCGGCGAGGCGCTCGATCTTTTCCCCGGCGAGTTCATCCACATCGGCGGCGACGAATGTCCCAAGGCGCGCTGGAAGCAATGCCCCAAATGCCGGGAGGCCATCCGAAGGCACGGTCTGAAGGACGAAGATGAGCTTCAGAGTCATTTCATCCGGAGGATCGGGCGATTTCTCTCCGCCCGAGGGCGGCGGATGATCGGCTGGGATGAAATCCTCGAAGGCGGGCTGGCCCCGAACGCCGCGGTGATGAGCTGGCGCAACATGGAGGGGGGAATCCAGGCCGCCAGGGAAGGGCACGACGCCGTCATGTCTCCCAAGACGCATTGTTATTTCGACTACTACCAGTCGCAGGATGTCGGCATGGAGCCCCCGGCCATCGGAGGTTGCCTTCCCCTGGAAACGGTTTACGCCTTCGAGCCGGTTCCTTCCGGCCTGTCGCCCGGGGAGGCGGCACACATCATCGGCGTGCAGGGCAATCTCTGGACGGAATACATGGCCACGCCGGAGAAAGTCGAATACATGACATTCCCCCGCGCCTCCGCACTCGCCGAGGTGGCGTGGTCACCGCCGGGCTTGCGCGACGCGGGGGATTTTTCGAGGCGGCTGGATTTTCTCCTGCGGCGCATGGAGAATCTCGGGGTGAACTGCCGGCGTTAATGATTCTGAATTGAAGAATCCGTTTCAGACCCTCACCGTTTCCAGACACCACGCCGGCAGGTTTTCGAAGTCGCCCCGCATGAAAACCGCCGGGGCGTTCTCGAGCCCTGCCGTCTCCTCTGAACGCGCCACGGCTTTCATGTTGAGAAGCCGCTGATAGATCCGCTCGTGACGCGGATTGAATGTAAAGACGCATGTCCGGACACCGGCGCCCACCGCCCGAGTCACGACTTCCCGAATCAAACCCATCACGATCCCCCGCTCGTCCCGATATCCGCTCCGGGTCGCGATTCGCCATCCCGCGGCAAGTTTTCTACCCTCGTTGCGAATATCGTCACAGGCCTCCTTAAAAT
>JAZDJP010000007.1:0-51398 GCA_043803805.1 Planctomycetota bacterium | reverse complement strand
TGGAATAGAGGCGGTCGACCGGGAGGAGATTCTTCGCAACGTGGACGCCGCCCTCGGCACGCTCCGGGGGGGCGAACGGGCGGTGGTCGTGGGGCTCTACCTCGAGGGAAGGACGCGGAAGGAGCTCGCCGCGGCGCTCGGACTTCCCGAGGGGACGGTGGCCTCGCGGTCGGCCTCGGCCCTGGAGAAACTCCGGCGGATACTGTGCCACCGCGGCATGGTCGTGAGCGCCGCGGGCCTGGGCGCGATCCTCGTGGAAACGGCGGACGCCGCATCCGTCCCGGCATCCTTCGCGTCTCTTCCGGCGCTGGCCTCCGGTTTCGCCGCTACGAAAGCGGCGGGGACGGCCGGCGCGGGTCTTCTGGCAAAGGAGGTATTGAACATCATGCTCTGGACAAAATTATCGGTGGCGGCGGGTGTTGTGGCGGCGGTGACGGGAATCGGAGTCGTCACCCCGGCGGCGTACCGGGCGGTGGCGGGCGATATGGGCGATATCGCAGGGAAGACGGTTTCAACCCAGACGGTTCTTGTCGAATTGGACCTCTGGGGTAGTGCGGGCGGCGTCATGGAAATGGAAAGCAGGGGGAGGGCCGTGGAAGCGTTTATGAGACGGGCGGATGTCCGAGTCGTTCAGAAGGTCCGGAAGCATTTGTGGTTGCTGGACTGTGGAAAGGCGGATCCGTTCTCCGTTCTGAACGGGTGTCCCCATCGTCAAGGGGCGATGATATTGGAAGAGGGAAATTTCAAGCGGGGCATGGCCTACGAAAACCCATATCAAAAGGGGCAATTTCTGACGCCTCGTCCGTACGGGCGCGTGAGTTGGGGATCGGGAAGTGGTGATGTGAAGCGGATGGATACAGATGTTGCGCGTTATTCAAACATGCCCGGAATTGTTGCTGAAAAGATCAATACCCTTCCGGGAAAAAAGGTTTATGGAAACTCGTGGATGTTGAAATTGACTCCCGGCGCAGGAAAAACGATTCTGGATGTGTTTCTGATGACCGATGCAGGATTTGATTACGAGGAAATTGTTGCGAGCGACGCGCGACGAGTGACGAGCGACGTTGTTCCATGGGGTGAGGTGGTGAACGGCCTGCAGGCCGGGCTTGTGCCGCTGGGCGGCGAGGCGGCCACGGACTGGAAGGGGTTTCTGTGTCCGAAATGCCGGTCGTTGCGTCCCGGGTCGGGTGGTCCCAACGGCGCACCCAATGCGACTCCGGACGGGAAGCCATGCCCGGAATGTCGCAAGGACATTATTTCCGGGGTCTATAAACTTTGCGATTCCTGCGCGGCGGCCAAACGCGTTTGTATGGGTTGCGGCGCGGCCAAGCCGTGGGGCGCGACATTTGTCGAGGGGGAACCCATTCGGTTGGAATTTCATAAGAGAAATACAGGAAAACAGGAATTGCAGTTTAATGAATCCGGAGTGCCCCACCGATGGCTTGTTGTTTTTAATCCAAAGGATCAAGATCACGAAGTTCCTCGCAAGGTGGCGATAGACTTTGTTGGAGGTAGTAATTTATTACGCATTCCCAGTGGTCGGGAATCAAGTTCGGATTTTACGTTTTTTGCGTTTAGCAAAGACGTTTATGAGTTCAAGGACAAGGACGCCAGAGATGATAGGGGCGGGAGTCCTCGACCCATCAAAACGCTACTCCCCGGCAAGTACACCGTGACCGCAAGTTACGAGTACAACGAGCCACAGGAACAAACGGATGGTCTGTGGCGGGGCAAGGTTTCGACCGGGGCGGTGGAGATTGAGGTCAAGCCGAAGGGTGTCATCGCCTGGGGCGAAATCGTGAACGGCTTGCAGGCCGGGCTTGTGCCTCTGGGCGGCGGCGCGGCGAAGGATTGGCCGAAGCCGTTCGTGTGTCCGGAGTGTATCGCAAGGCCCTCCAAGGGTATCCCGTTATCCGATTCGTACGCCGCCGGGAATCGCCTCTGTCAATTGTGCCACGCGGCCAAGCCGTGGGGCGCGACGTTCGTTGAGGGCGAGCCCATCGGGATGGAAATTCATCTTCAAAATAAAGGAGACGCGCGTATCGGAGTGGACGGCGCTTCCCTGCCGGCGTGGAAATTCGTTTTTACGTCGAAGGACGGCGGAGTTCCGCGGGAGTTGAGAGCGGGAAAAATCGCCGAGGGAGCTCCGCCTCCCGCGCCGGGCGGCCCGGGAAGCTGGGTGTCGCCGCTTCATCTGTCCAAGGGAGAAAGCGAGGGCGTCGTTTTTACAATTCCACCCAAGCCGAGCTGGGTTTTTGAGGATGCGCGTCCAGCGACGGATAAAAGTCTGCCGCCTTTGAAAAATCTGCCCGCGGGCGAGTACCGTGTGGTTGCAAGCTACGAGAGGACGAATGCGGGATCGTTCTGGACCGGCAAGGTCTCGACCGGCGTGGTGGAAATCGAGATCAAGCCCAAGGGTGCGGGAGCGCAGTCGGAGGCGGGGGAGATCGTCAACGGGTTGCGCCTGGCGCTCAAGATGACCAAAGCGCGCTATGCGGTCGACGAGCGGTGGGACGGCGAACTGCGGGTTGACAACGTCACCGGATCCTCGGTCTTCGACACCGGTCGGAATTTCACGGTTCATCTGGAGCGGGACGGCGGCGGCGACACGGGCGTCCGGAATTCGTTTGGCGGACGGTTCAACCCGAAACGCGAGCATTTCGTGGTCCTGGACCGCGACCCGGGCCGGAACTCGGTGACGCTGCGTCCGTTCGATCAAGGACAAGGTCTGACGGTGGCCATCAGCGGGCACTTGTCTTCCTGGGTGCCGCCTCCCGGCACTTATCGGATATGGTTTACCTATTCCAAGATGGAGGACGACGGCGCCAAGTACGGCGTGGCCGGCAAGGTCTGGACCGGGGAGATCAAGTCCAACGTGGTCACGGTGGAGGTCGGCGAGGTCAAGGGCGCGGCGGCCACGGACGATCTGGCCGCGCTGATTGCCAATCTGTCCTCCAAGGACGGCGTCGAGCGCGCGGCGGCCAGCAAGCGCCTGTTCGAACTCGGTTCGGCCGCCCTGCCCGCGCTGGAGAAGGCCGGCGCCAGGGGAATTGCCACTATCTCCCCGTTGCGGATCGACGTAATCTATAGTCTCATCAAGGGACTCAAGGGCGGCTCCTATGCGCCCGACGGCCTTGGCGTGCGCGTGGAATCCGGCACCACCAAGGAGGATCTCGTCGCCATGGGTCGGAAACACGGTTTCACACTGGACGGCCGGTTCTCCACAACGAGCGCCCCCAGCGCCTACGTTCAGCTCCAGGGGGGCAAGATGCTGACGGGTGTCATGAAAGAGTTGCTCTCGGATGAACCCCAGGTCGTGACGGTTAGTCTGAACTACGTCAAGCGTTAGTATCCGGACGCTTGGTTGTGAAATCTTGTGAGAAACGGCAAGGAAATATCCGTTTGCGAAGTGATAAAACCGCTCATGGTTCGACAGGCTCACCATGAGCGGCATTGAGGGTTCGACCTGTTTGGTTGGGATCCGGAGGGATCCGGCGCCGTGTGGCGGATGCGTCAATATTGCTGGGGGTTCGCCACCCGGTGTTGATTGTCGGCATTACCGGTGCCTTCCCCCGACGGTGTTTCTGCGATTCGCGTCATGACGTCATGACCGCATGACTTCATGACGGCGTTTAGAATTCCATTCTCTTCAACGCCCGCCACCCCATCGCCAGAGGCACTCCCACCGCCAGGGCCGTGAGAAATACCGTCCCTGCCACCGCGCCGATCATCATCCGGTGGAAGGCCTCCGTGGAGAGGGCGGATTTGACCATGTACAGGTGGAAGGGCACCGCCTCCAGGACCACCACCGCGCAGACGTAGCCGAGCGACAGAATCAGAGTCAGTGTGCCTCCGAAACTCGACACGATTTTGGAGGGGTCCTCCTCCCGGGTGTTGGGGAACGCCGCCCCGAGCCCCGCCGCGAGTCCCGATAAGCCCATCGCCACGAGGAGCACCGTCGCCTGATGGAGGAAGATCACCCGGGCCGGGATCTCGAGCATCCATCCGGAGACCGTCACGAGGCCTTCCGCCGCCGCCAGGGGGAGTAGAAAACCAAACGCGAACTTCTCCAGCAGGATCACCCCGCGGTTCAGCGGCAGAAGCCCCAGCACCCAGAAGCGCCGGCCCTCCAGGCTTACCGAGGGATAGACGAAGCGCGTGGTGAGGGTGGCGAGCGTCAGGCAGGTCGCCCCGAGGTTGACGAATGCGACGAGGTTCCGCCAGAAGGGGAGCGTGATGTCCACGGTGAGCCGCCGCAGGTTGAACACGTAGATCGCCAGCAACCCGAAAAAGATCGCGAATTGCGACCACTGGCGGGGGTCGCGGACAAACAGGACGAGGTCCTTGAGGAACAGCTGGCGCGCCATGCCGGTACGGAGCGGCGCCAGGGCGAACAATCGGGATCCCGTCGCGGACCGCGTGGTCCCCTGCGCGCGCGACCAGGCGGCGGGAAAGACCGCCGGGACGATCAGGCTGGCCAGCGACACCGCGAAGAGCCCGTTCGCCAGGATCACCAGAAAATAGAATTCCCCTTCCCCCACGGCGTTGCGTTCCGCCAGCGCGGTGAGGCCGTGCGCCATCCCGTAACTGGGAAGGAGAGGATGCTCGCAGAAACTCAATTTGTCGAGGACCTCCCGCATCCAGAGGGCGGAGAGGGGCACCTTCGCGTATTCGAGGGAAAGCAGCCGCAGGGCCGCGAAGAGGAGGGCCGCGACGGCGGCGATCCCGATCACGGCCATCGCGCGCCGGCGCCGGCGGGGGGCCAGCCGCCCGAACAGCGCCCCGAGAAGCGTCCCCGCCCCGGCCGGGATGAGGGCGAAGGCCGCCAGAGAGAACACCAGCGCCGCGTAGAAGGCCGGCGGCGCCCCGGTCTTGACGCCGTAGGCGACAAGCATGGGGCCGGCCAGGAGAAAAAAGGCCCACGATCCGAAGGCTGCCGCCTCCATGCCCTTGACGATGCACACCGTCCGGTATTCCAGGGGGGAGGCCAGGAGAAAGGCCGTCTCCGGGGAGCGGAAGAACGACGCGAACGCGATGATGGCGTTTGAGACGGTGAGCATGAGTCCCATCGCCAGGAAGAACAGGGAAAAGAGCGCGACCACGAACGGACGGGCGTCGAATTCAATGAGGAAGCCGAAGACCCGGGAGAAGAGTCCGTAGAGTCCCCACACGAATCCGAAGAAGAATCCCGCCAGCACCGCGATCTTGAGCCGGGACTGGCGGCGGAGCGTCGCGATCGAATTGGCGAGCATCCGGACGTGGAGCCAGAGGAATAATCCGCCGTAACTCATTCTATAACGCGACCCTCCGTCCTTCCCGCGCCGAACGATAGATCCCGTTGATGAGATTCACCGACCGGCGCGCTTCCTCGATGGAGACGAGCGGCGGACGTTTATGGGCGACGGCGTCAATGAATTCCTCGACGGGGTAATCAAATTTCGGAACGGCGAGCGTGCGGAGATTTTCAACGCCCGACGCGATCTCCTCGCTCCCGCCCGCCTTCATGTAGATAGACCCCGTCGTCCCATGCACCTCCACCCAATTCGTGTCGATCTGGGGGAGAACACACGTGGTGGTGGAAATGGTCGAGCGGGCGCCGCCCTCGAAAGCAACCGTGCCGCTCGCCCAATCTTCGGTTTCTATTTTATGATTGAGCGCGGCGAACTCGCCCGTGACGGAAACGGGTTTTCCCAGAAACCAGCACAAAAGATCCATATAGTGCGCCCCCTGATTCATGAGCGACCCGCCGCCGTCCATCGCCCACGTCCCGCGCCATCCGCCCTTGTCATAGTATGCCTGCCCACGGTGCCATTTCATGCGAACGTCGCAGAGCAGAATTTTCCCGAGGAGGCCGTCGGTAATCGCCTTTTTCGCGCCGTTCATCAACGGGGAGAGGCGCAGAGGGTAGTTCACGCCGCAGAGGACACCCGTCTTTTTCACCGCGGATTCAATCTTGTCGATGTTCTCCGCTGAAATATCAATGGGTTTGTCGATGAGAAGATTCACGCCCGCCCCGGCGACCTTCACCGCCACCGTGTGATGCGTGGCGCTCGGCGTGGAGATGACGACGCCGTCGAGTTTTTCCTTCGCGAGCATCTCGTCAACGGACGTGTAGGGCTTCGGTTCCGCGCCGATTTCCTTTTTGTAAAGTTCCGCGCGGGTCTTCAAACGCCCCGCATCCAGATCGCACATCGCCGCAAATTCGGCGGCCGGCGATTTGTGAATGCGGGCGCCGTAGCTCCCGCCCATGCCCATTCCCACCACCGCCATCCGCAATTTTGCCATGTTTCCTCCCTCCAAACCCGGCAGATCCGGAACCAAACAGGCCGGAATCCTCAATGCCGCTCATGGTGAGCCCTTCACCTCGCTCCGCTCGCTCAGGACAGGCTCTGTCGAACCATGAGCGGTGGCTCATCCTTCGACCGGCTCAGGATGAGCGGTTTTATCGCTTCGCAAACGGGTATTTCCTTGCCGTTTCTCACAAGATTTCACAACCAAGAGTTTATCCCTTCCACGTCAACACCACGCCCATCCCTTTGTCTTTCTCCTCATGAAGCATCCGGTACATCTCCGGAGCCTCGGCGACGGGAACACGATGTGTGATGAGCGGTTTGACGTTGAGCCGCCCCTCCGCCATGAGCGCCAGAAGCATCCGTTTGTCGGCGGCCCCGTCGAAGGGCCAGTGGTACGGAGACGGATCGCCGGCCCCGACCATCCGGAGATTCCGTTTTTGAAAGTGCGTGTAAAGATCCACCTCGACCTTTTTATGGACGCCGCCGAGGACAACCACAATTCCGTTGTCGGCCGTCCGTTCGAACAGGGAACTCACGACCGCCGGCGTGCCCGTGGAGTCGATGGTGACGCTGAAACGCCCCTCGGGAACCACGGCCTTCAACCGTTCGGGATAATCCTTTGCGCCGGGATTGAACGCGTGCGCCAGGCCCGTTTGGCGGGCGATGGCCAGCCGCCGCTCGCTCAAATCGACTCCGGCCACGGGGATTCCCCCCGCGACGCGCGCGAGCATCTGCGCAAACTGACCGATGATGCCGAGCCCCACCACGAGCACCGAATCCCCCGGTCTCACGCCGGCGTGCCGGATGCCTTTGGTGCTGACACACGCCAGTTGCCCGAGGACCGCTTCCTCGGGCGCCACGCCGTCCGGGACCGGCATGAGATCCGCCGGATTGCACTCGGCGTAGGGCAAATGGCCGCAACTCGAAAGGCACATCTTCCCCGCCCCGATTCCCTTCACGCCGGCCCCGATGTCAATCACACGCCCGCAGGACAGGTAACCGGTTCGCTGAGGGAACGGCCTCGGCGCGGCGTGATAATCGTAAAGCCGGGACAGCTCCGTCCCCGGCGAAATCGCCGTGAAGTGATTTTCGAAAATCACCTTTCCCGCCGCCGGACCTTCCACGGAAAAATCCAACAATTCCACTTTCCCCCTGGCGGTGAATGTGATGGCCTTCCCTTTGTACGTGGGCATGACGGCCTTCCAAAATAAATGGGTGAGGTCCCACGGTAATGACATAACTTTCGAATGTCAACGAAATCCCGCGCCTCTTTTCCATCGAAAAATGATTCTGGAACGGGACCGGGATCCGGCGTATAATGAAGGGCGGTTACGGATCGCCGCACGGCGGTCCTTCGGCGTGAAAATTTATGGATGGGGGGATTCCATGACGCGGTTCGCAAAATTCGCGGTGGTGGCGGGTTTCGCGTTGGCGCTGGCCGGTTGCGGCAGGCGGGCGGGGACGGTCTCGACGGGCGCCGCGACGGCGAGCGGATCGGGGAGCGTTGTCGCGGGCGCGGTGTCGGCCCCGGCCGGCTCGGTGTCGGCTCCGCCGGCCGTTGCCGCGTCCCTCGCCGCGCGCCGGGCCGCCGGCCTTGAGACCGATCCGGTCTACCCGCCGGGAATCGCCTGCCTCAAGAAGGCCATGAAGGCCCCGACGACCCTGAAGGGGAAGAAGGGGCATGGGGCGTCTCCGCTCATGGCATCGAGCCTCGGGCTTCCCGCCGTCGGGGCGGGCGTCACGGTGCGGCTCATCGAGGTGGACGCCGAGGGCAACGAACTCCGGGAACTGGCCACGACGACGACGGACAGCGACGGATTCTACGCGTTCAACATTCCCGACGGCCTGACGTACGGGGGCTCCCTCATGGTGGAGGCGTTGAACGCCGACGGGACGGTGGCGCTGCGCGCCTTCGCCTCGGGGTACATCACGAACGTCAATCCGGTTTCGGATTCCGTCGTGGGCACCGTGGAGGACGAGGCGGGGGAGTCGGAGAGCGATGCCGTGGATTTTTCATCATTCGCCACGGGTGAGTTGGGATCCATGGAGCGCGAGGTCCAGGACGCGAGCGGCGACCTTTCCCTTGAGGGCTCGCTTGATGACGTCAAGGACGAGGTGGGCGATCAGTCGGACAAGGATTTCTTCGTCCAGGCCGGGGTCACGAACTTCAAGGATTCGAACGAGCCGGGTATCACCGCCTTGAGCGCCTTCCAGGGCAATGCCGGGGACGCGCTCATCATCACGGGACGGTTTTTCGGAGGGAGCCAGGGGACCTCCGTCGTCAGCATGGGCGGGGTGGATCTCGCCGCGGCGGATGTCACCTCCTGGACCGATGCCGAGATCAACGTGATCATTCCCGCCGCGGCCAAAAGCGGCGCCCTCGTGGTGCGGAAAGGCGCCCAGCGGTCCAACCCGGTCCGGTTCGAGGTGACGGGGGATCCCATGCCGCCGCTCCTGGCGCGGATCGCCCCGCGGCTCGGCGCGGCCGGCCAGACCATGCGGCTCGACGGGGAGGGGTTTGGCGAGGAGGCCCTCACCGTGACGTTCGGCGGCGGCGCCACGGCCACGGCGACCCCCTGTGCCTGCGGGACGTATGTGGATGTGACGATTCCCGCCGGCGTGACGACCGGGCCGGTGTTCATCACCCGGGCGGACGGGCTTTCCACGAATAAACGGAACTTCACGGTGAACGTCATGTTCGAACAGGTCCGGGCGCGCGTCACCGTCCGTTTCGTGGACGAGGATACGGGCGCGGTCATTCCCGGCGTGGAGGTGATGGCGATCAACACGACGCTTTTTACCGAGAAGGACGACCGGGGCGACCGGCTTTCCCAGGAGGGGGCGTTCGCCCCGAAGGCGGCGTCGGGGGCGGACGGCCGGGCGTCGCTCGATCTCATTCCCGGCCAGTATATCTTCCGGGCTCAGCCGAATCCCGACGTCTCGGGATACTATCCGGCGGGAATGGTGTTTTTCAACATCACCGGGGATCATGATTTCGGCGATGCGCCGTTCCGGCTGGGGCAACTTGTCCAGGGGCGGCTCCTCGATGCGGCGGGCCTTGGCATTCCCGGCGTGCGTTTCGACGCCGTGGAAATGCAGCCGCGGGGTTCCGAAATGGGCGCGGCCACCGCGGACGTGGAGGACGGTCTCGGGTTCGCCAGCGGACTCACCGGCCCGGACGGCGCCTTCAAAGTGGTGCTGAATTCCGGCCAGTACAACTTCCGGTTCCTTCTTCCTTCGAACGGGCGCTATCCCCAGCAGGGCTTCGACTACACCGTGGACACGGATGACGCCAACGGCACGAACAACGCGGATGTCCAGTTCGTTCCCGAGGCGGGCGTGATTCTCTCGGGCCGGGTGACTCTCCTGGGGAGCGGCGGCACGGTGCCGGTGCCCGGGGCGGAGGTGTTTTTGATCACGGAGAACCGGGGGGATTTCGCCTCCGTCATCACGGGTGAAAACGGCGGTTACCAGGTGGCGGTTTTTCCCGGCAACCAGTTTGTGATGGTCTTCCCGGATCCGGAGTCTCCCTTCGCGCCACTCAACACATCGGCCTCCGTCATGGCGGACACGACTCTGAATCTGGAATTGGAGGCGGGCGCCCTTCTCACGGGCGTGGTGGTGGACGGGGCCGGAGTTCCCCTGCCCGATCTGGGCGTGGGGGTGTTCGAATCCACCGGGGGGCTGGAGGGTGGGGATGATATGGGGATGATCCGGACTCTCACGGATGAAAACGGCCGGTTCCAGATGTATGTGGGGGCCGGGGACCGGTGGTACTTCCTCGGGTTCAGCGACATGTTCCTGGGCACCGCGCGCATCCCGGATCAGTTGATGATCGGTTACGCGGGACAGTCGGCGGACGGCGCGTTCCCGGTGAACGGGAATATTGATTTCGGAACCCTGACGGTCAATGCCGGGCACGTGGTTTCCGGGCAGGTGACGAACGCCTCGGGGGAGATCATTGACGTGTGCGCCAACCAGATGGGCGGGTACATTCCTTCGAAGGGCTTCGCCCAGACGGACGGATCCGGTTATTATTCGATGCGGCTTCCCGACGGGGTGTATGAATTCAGCTTCTTCCCCCGTCCGGGGGCGTCCGTCACGTCGGGCGTCCTTCCAAGCGTGACGGTCGCGGGCGCGGATCTGACCGGCGTGGACATCACGCTGGAGGCGGGGGTGGAGATTTTCGGAACGGTGCAGGACGGATCCGGAAATCCCCTGGCCGTCCAGGTGATGGCGAACGGGAGCGGCCAGTACAGTTACGGGTTCGGATTCACGAATCCCAGCACCGGCGAGTTCCGGTTCTCCGTGCCGGCCGGGATGTATGACATCTACTTCTATCCCGAGCCGGGAACGGCGTACACCAACGCGTCGCTCTGGGATCAGTCCGTGACGGCGCCGGGCCCTGTGGACCTCGGCATCACGACACTCAGCGCCGGCTCGTTCGTGAGCGGGGTCGTCCTCAAATCCCCGGGAGACGTTCCGGTCAGCAACGTGGTTGTCAACATATTCGAGGATTACGCCGAGGGATTCGGGCCGTGGGTGGCCTCGACATTCACCCAGGCCGACGGGTCATTCCAGGTGGCGTTGGCCGACGGGACGTTCAAGATGATTCCCTTCATCCCGCCGGAGTACGGCAACCCGGACAATCTCGTTGCGATGATCCCGCCGACGATTCTGACCGTGTCCGGGGCCCCGGAGAACGTCACTCTGTACATGCAGGCGGGAAATCGAATCTCCGGCCGGGTGACGGATTCCAACGGCATTCCGATTTCCTTCGTGTCGGTAAATGTGTGGGAGGATACGGATCCCTCCGCGGGATCGGTCATGCAGGGCGAGTTCGCGGGGTATCGGGAGACCGACGCCAACGGGATGTATGAGGTGGTGGCGACGTCGGGGAACTATACGGTGAATTTCTATCCCCCCTTCGAGACCGGCTACTCCCCCTCGTTTGACAACGAGGTGACGGTGTCCGGGGGCGATGTCGTCCTCAACAAGACGCTCACGCAGGGCAATGTCGTGCAGGGGGTGGTCACGGGCGTCGGCGGGGTTCCGGTCCCCGGCGTCACCGTTGAGGCCTACGAGGTCTCCTGGGGCACGGGGGATTCCATTCTGGAGTTCGGTCCCTTCGTCCAGTCCGTGGGGACCGGCGCGGACGGGTCCTACCAGATGGCGCTCCTGGATGGGGAATACGTGCTTCACGCCTTCATCGCGCAGGGGATGCCGAATCCCAACCGGCTGTGCATGCAGACGTCGGGACCCAACACTATCCCTGTGGTGTATGTTTTCATGGGGGGCGCCACGCAAAATATCGCGCTGGTGCAGGGGCGTCTTGACGGGCTGAAGACGTACGATTCGGACAAGGTGACCCCGCTGGGGTATGTCACGATCAAAGGTTTTGACAACGACAGCCCCGCCCCGCCGACCCGCGGCATGGAGGCCTGGACGGATTATACCGACGCCGCCGGCATGTTGAGCGGTTGCGTATCGTCGGGGTCGTATGTTCTTGACTTCATGTACGGCAGCATGAATTCGCTCGGGAACACGGTCCGTGTGCCGGCGTGGAACGTGCCGCGGTACTTCCCGCTAAAGTTCTCGCTCGATTCTGATTCGACCAAGTGGCAACTCGACGGGACGGTGACCACCCAGGTGGGCGCGCCCATCCCGGACGTGGACATCACGGTCTGGCAACTCGTCTTTCCCGGCAGCGATCCCACCACCACGGTGGGAACGTACTGCGGGGTGATCAGTTCGAATGTGGAGGGAGTGTTTCGTATTCAATTGCCGCCGGCGGACGGGGAGGGAAGTTATATTCTCCTCCCGGAGATGTCCCGGGAAGTTTCCAACCCGTCGTTGTACGCGTATGATGTGGCGGTGGACGGGCTGATCACCGAGAGCGGCCCGGCGAGCGGCATTTCCATCGTCATGACGGGCGGCGTGACGAAGGTGTTCGGGACCGTCACGAAGACCGGTGTTCCCGTGGTCAACGGGTACATATTGGTTTACAACGATTTTAGCAGTACACGGGAGAATATTTACCGGGTTGTCCGACTAAATCCGTCGGGGGTTTACGAAACCCGGCTGCTCGGGGGGGGGTATCTCTTCGATGTGTATGATTCAAACTGGACCAGTCTCAAGGTGAAGCATTCGGTGACGAAGGCGGGGATTGATCTGAACGTCGATATCGTCATTCCGTAGGATGTGGGGGCGAGTCACGGAGTCGCCGGCGGCGGGGGGTGGTTAGGAGCCATCCTCCGCCGTTGGAGTCTCAAGGGGGTGGGGAATGGGGCGTTTCGGAATGAAGGGGCTGGTGCTGGCGCTGGGGATTCTCGCGGGAGCGGGCGCGCCGCCCGCCGCCGACGCCCCGAAGCCGAAGACGGCCCCGGCCCTCCCGGCGGACGGATGGGTGAACGGCGGGCCCTACACCCTGGATGGTCTCAAGGGCAAGGTGGTGGTCCTGTATTTTTACGAGGAGGAATGTCCCCGTTGTGCGGCCATGTGGCCGACGATTCAGATGGAGAGCGGGGAGTTCCGGGACCAGCCGGTCCTTTTTATCGCCGTCAATTCCGGGACGCCGAAGTCCGAGGTCGAGGGATACGTCAAGACCAATAAAATTGACTGGCCCGTCATCGCGGACACGGGGCGCGTCTTCGAAAAAACATGCGGGGTGCCCGGGGGCGAGATCGGTCTCAGGAACATCCATCAGGTGGGAGTCATCACGCCCGACGGGGGTCTGCGTTGGTACGGGTGGTTCCAGGCGGCGGTAAAATCCAATCTCGCGAAGGCCGCCTGGAAAATGGATCCGGCCCGGATCCCGGCGCCGCTCAAGGAGGCCTGGAAGCATTACGAGTTCGGCCGCTACGGCGAGGCGGCCCCGACGGTCGCCCGGGCCATGAAGGGGAGCGGGGAGGCCAGGGAGGCCGCCACCCGCATGTTCGAGGAAATGAATGCCGAGATCCGGCGCCGCCTCGATGAGGGGAAGAAGGAGGAGGCGGTCGGAAACGTCTGGAAGGCCTACCGGTTCTACGACAGCGTCCTCAAGGATTTCAAGGTCTTTCCCGACTCGGCGGAGGCCCAGAAGGCGCTGGGGAAAGTGGCCGGGGCGCCGGCCGTCCGGAAGGAGATCGCGGCCCGGGAGGTTCTCGAACGGGCGCGAAAAATGATGGCGGTCCCCAATACCGGCAAGCAGAAGGAGGCCCGCCAGATCCTGGAAGGCATCGTCCGGGACGCCGGCGAAACGGAGGCCGCGGCCGAGGCCAAGCGAATCCTCAAGGCCATGTAATGAAAGAAGTCGGCGAGTCCGCGAGTCGGAGAGTCTTGGAGTCAATGAGAGATCGGGATTATGGATTTCATGGGGCTTTTCCTGGGGGCATGCACCGTCCTGATCGCCACAACATTGGGGGCCGCCGGTGTCCTGGCGTTCAAAAGAATTGACAGCCGGTTTTACGCCACCCTTGTCGCATTCTGTGCGGGCGTGATGGGGTTTTCGGCTCTGGAGATGATCGACGAGTCGCATGCCTTGTCGGGCCACCGCATGGCCTTGGCCAGCCTGCTTGCGGGGATGATCGCCTTTCTGATCCTGGATAAGTTGTTGCCGCATGCGCACATGGTGTTGACGGGAAGCGAAATGCCCGGCGCCAAGCGAAAGGCTGCGCTCCTCGTCGGGACAATCACGATTCACAACATACCGGAAGGGTTTGCCATCGCGTCCGCGTTCGCCACGTCCTCCTCCCTCGGTTGGCTGGTCACTCTGTCCATCGCGCTGCAAGACATCCCGGAAGGGCTGATCGTGGCCGCGCCGGTGGCGTGTTACGGTGTGACAACCAAACGCTCTTTTCTGTGGGGTGTGTTTTCCGGGGCGGTGGAATTCATTGCCGCCATTGGCGGGTTCTTGTTCTTACGGGTTGTATCAAACGCCACGCCGTTGGCGCTCGGTTTCTCAGGTGGAGCAATGACCTATGTGATCCTTTCCGAACTTCTGCCAGACGCCATGCAGGCTGAGAGCCGATACGTGGCGTTGGCGGCGTTCATCACCGGAATCGCCGCCGCCTACGGGTTCGCGGTACTCATCGGTTTCTGATGCGCACCGTCCAGAGGGCAGATGTTGCCTGCCCGACTCGGCAAATTCTACCCAAAAATGGTTTATTTGCGCGGTGGTTGAATCGGTCTCCTGAAAATCTTTCACGTCTTATTTGTTGATTTCTCAATATAAAAATCGAGTCCGGTGAGGGCGTGATTTTTATTGGCATGCCTCATGCTTTCCTCTTCCCCGACGTTTGTATCTCGGGAAGAGGGGATATGCTCTACGGACTTTATACCGCCGCCGCCGGGAGTCTCATCGAAAAGGCCAAGTTGGAAATCGTTTCCAACAATCTGGCCAATGTCGACACGACCGGCTTCCGCAAGGCTTACGTGAATGCCCGGGAACGCCTGGCCGAGACGCAGGCCGCGTCGGGCCGCTCTGTTTCCATGAGTGTTCTTCTGGGGGGTGGCGGCGTGTTTCTCGACCGCGTGCAACTCGACTCCAGCGCGGGGGCGGTTCAGGAGACCCAGGAGCCTCTGGACCTGGCGATTGACGGGAGCGGCTTCTTCGGGGTGTCCGACGGCGAGAACACCTATTACACGCGCGCCGGAAGTTTCACGATCGATGCGGAGAATCAAATCGCCACGCCCGACGGGCGCTATCGGCTTCTGGGCGGGGGCGGCGAGCCCCTCACCCTGTCCGGCGGCGCATCGGGCGGGCCGGTCACGGTGACGAAGGACGGCGTCATTTACCAGGGCGCCAACGAGATCGGCCGCCTGAAACTCGCGGATTTCACCGATCTGGAAAATCTCGAGGCCCGCGGGGACAATACGCTTCTCTACACGGGGGACGGCGGCGAAATCGCGTCCACGGCCCGGGTCCGCCAGGGATATCTGGAAAAATCGAACGCAAGCACCGTCCAGGAGTTGTCCGAGATGATTCTCGCCATGCGCAGTTACGAGGCGAGCAACCGGATGCTCCGGACGTTCGACACAACGCTTCAGAGAACGGTCAACGATGTCGGCGCGATGCCGCGCTAGTTGATGGAGGGATAACGTCATGATCCGAAGCCTGTACACCGCCGCGACGGGGATGGTGGCCCAGCAGACGAACATTGACGTCATCGCGAACAACCTCGCGAACGTCAACAACCACGGTTACCGCAGGAGCCGGGTGGACATGGCGGACCTGTTCTACCAGCATATCCAGCGGGCCGGGATGGCCTCCGAGGGGGACCGGTACTATCCGGCGGGCCTTGAGGTGGGGCTTGGAACGCGGGTCGTGGCCACGCAGAAACTCTTCGCACAGGGCGAGACGGAAATCACCGAGGCCCCTTACGATATCATGGTTGAAGGACAGGGGTTCATCCAGGTTCAGATGCCGGACGGCTCCATGGCCCTCACACGGAACGGCCACTTCATGCCGGACGCCGAGGGAAATCTGGTCAATTCCCAGGGGCTGTACCTTTTCCCCCAGATATCCATTCCCCAGGACACCACGAACGTGACCATTTCGAAGGACGGCCGGGTCCAGGTGACGACGGCCGCGGCCCCGAACACCCCGACCGAGGTGGGGCAGATCGAACTGGGGATGTTCGTCAACCCGGCGGGCCTCGTGTCCATGGGGGACAACCTGTTCCGGGAGAGCGCGGCGTCGGGCGCCATGGTGACGGCGGTGCCGGGTGAGGGCGGGACGGGGAGCGTTCTTCAGGGGGCTCTTGAGCAGTCCAACGTGAGCATGATACAGGAGTTGGTATCCATGATCACGGCCCAGCGGGCGTATGAGATCAATTCCAATGTCATTCGCGCGTCCGACGAGATGCTTCAGACGGCCAATAACATCCGGAGGTAATGAGTCGTGACGAAGGCGGTTGAACGATTCCTGCGGTTTCTCCTGCCGGTCCTCGCGGCGGCCCCGATGGCGGCCGCGGGAGACGCCGGGGTGACGCTCCGGCCCGAGGCCGGGACGCCGAGGGCATTCGTGCGGCTCTCCGATGTGGCGGACATCTCGGGAGAAGGGGCGGAAACGCTCGAATTCATCTATGTTGGGCGCGCCCCGCGAGCCGGCGAAACGATTGTCTTCACCCGGGAGACCATTGCCGCCCAGGTCCGCCGGCAGGCGGGTGCGGGCGTGACGGTGGGCGGCGCCGAGGCGGTGCGGATCCGGCGTCTTGGCGCGGGCCCTGACGAGGCCGCCGTCGTCGAGGCCGTCCGGGCTCATGTCACGGAGAAGGAGCATCTGGATCAGGTGACGGTGACGCTCGAGCCGGGGACGTCTCTGCCCGGGGAAATTCCCGCGGGGGCGCGTTTCGTCGTCACGGGACCCGACCGGAACCTCGCGGGAACGGTGAAATTCTCGATCGAGGCGCGGACGGACGCGGGCGTCGCGGAGGCCTTCGAGGTCGCCGCCCGCGTTGCCGGGATGCGAACGGTGGTGCGCGCGAAGCGGAACCTCGGGCGTCACGAGATCATCGGCCCGGAGGATGTGGCCGTGGAGAGGATCGAAAATTCCCCCGTGGCGCGTCAGGCCCTCGGCCGGGTGGAGGACGCCATCGGCCGGCGGGTGAAGGCCTACATACGCCAGGGAAGTCTTGTCATCGCCGGGACCGTGGAGATCCTGCCCGTCGTCCGGCGGGGGGACTTTGTGCGCGTGGTATCGCGGTTCGGAAGCGTGGCGATCACGGTGAAGGGCGTGGCGCGGGAGGACGGCGCCCCCGGCGCGGTGATTTCGGTCGAGAATCCGGATTCGAATAAGGTGTTCCCGGCGCGGGTCACGGGCCCGGGCGCGGTGGAAACGGCGGATTGACGGCGCGGATGCGGAGAAAACTCATGAAGCGCGGGACATTCCTCACGGCGGTCGGGATGACGGCGGCGCTGGCGGTCGCGGGCGGCGCGCCGGCCGGCGAGGCCACCAAAACGAAGTCCTCGTCCCTCTGGCTCAAGGCCGAGGCCGACGGGAAGGTGAAGGAGTCGCGGGGGCTTTTCGAGGAAACGAAGCCCCGTCTCCACGGCCTGGTGACGGTTCTCATCGAGGAGGAGTCGAAGGCCGACAACGAGGCGAAGACGGACCTTGAGCGGAAATCCGGCATGGACGTAAAATTCAACTCATTCGCCAACGTGAAGGCCCATGGGATCGGGGACATGAAACTCAACCCGACGGCCTCGATCAAGCCCGAACTGGACGTGGAGGCCAAGAAGGATTTCAACGGCAAGGGATCCACGGAACGGAAGAATACGGTCAAGGCCCGGATCACCGCCGAGGTGGTCCAGGTGATGCCCAACGGCAACCTTGTCATCGAGGGGAAGAAGAAGACCAAGGTCAACGATGAGGAGGAGGATCTGGTTCTCACGGGGACGGTCCGGCCGGAGGATATTCTGCCGGACAACTCCGTGTCCTCCACGAAGGTGGCGGATCTCCGGATCCGGTACGAGGGCAAGGGGCCGCTGGCCACGACACAGCGGCGCGGGTGGTTGCACAAGTTCGTGGACGCGGTCTGGCCGTTCTGATGCGGAGTGCCTGAATCATGATGAGCATGAATCATTACCGGTGGACGGCGGCGGCGGTGAAGGGATTGCGGCCGCTCTGTTCCCGGATTGCAAACGAATCGAAAAACGGGGGGTCGAGGGGGAGGGCCTTATCCCCATCCCCTCTCATCCCTCACCCTCACCCCCGTTTTTTATCAAATCGCGCCGGCGGCGGCGTTTCAAGGGAGGTCGGCATGCGAAGCGTGAAGGCGTCCGGAGTGGCGCTGGCGGTGTTTTTTCTCGCGGCGTCCTGGTGCGGCACGGCCGGGGCGGTGCGCATCAAGGACATCGCGCGCCTTCGGGGCGTCCGCGACAACAACACCCTCCAGGGGTACGGCCTCGTCATGGGCCTCAACGGCACCGGGGACCGCGGCAACTCCGTTTTCACGGCGCTCAAGATATCGGAGATGATGATCAAACTCGGCTTCAATATTCCCGCCCAGCAGTTGAACGTGGTGCGGAACTCGGCGGCCGTCATGGTCACCGCCAACCTTCCCCCCTTCGCGGAGGAGGGCGAGCGGATTGATGTGACGGTGTCGTCTCTGGGCAACGCCTCCTCCCTGCAGGGGGGGGAGCTTCTGGTGACCCCGCTCATGGGTCCCGACGGCGAGGTGTACGGCGTCGCCCAGGGTCCGATTTCCATCGGGGGATTCGCGGTCGCGGGCGGGGCGGGCCAGCGGGTCCAGCAGAATCACCCGACGGTGGGCCGTGTCCCCGGCGGGGCGGTTCTGGAGAGGACGGTCCCGGTGAGCTTCGTCGAGGGCGGGTCCGCCGACGGGGAACCCCTGTCGGTGACGCTGCTGCTCCGGCATCCGGACTTCACGACGGCCCGGCACATCGAGGAGACCGTGAATCAGCAGTTCGAGGCCGAGGTGGGCCGCGTGATTGCGCGCGCGGAGAGCGGCGGGGCGGTGGTGATCGAGATTCCGGAGAACTACCGGAAGGCGCCCGTTCCCTTCATTGCCCAGATCGAGCGTCTTCCCATCTTCGTGGACCGCGAGGCGAAGGTCATCATCAACGAGAAGACCGGGACGGTCATCATCGGGGAGAACGTGCGCGTGTCGCCCGTGGCCATCAGCCACGGGAATTTGAGTCTGGTGGTCGGGGGGGGGGCTCAGTCCAGCGAGGCCGGACCGGCCCCGACCGCCCAGGAGGGGAGCGGGCAGAGGCTGGTGTCGCTCTACACGAAGGATAATGAAGGGGCGACGCTCCAGGACGTGGTGAACGCGCTCAATACGATCAAGGTGTCGGCGCGGGATCTGATTTCCATTTTGCAGGCCCTCCAGCGCGAAGGGGCCCTGCAGGCGAAACTGGACATCATGTAGAGGGCATGACATGAGGATCGCACCCACCGGCGCAGGCGCGGGAACGATCTCTGCGGATGTCCGGGAAAAGGTGAGCGAGCTGGTGTCGTTCACCTTCTCCCAGATGATCCGTTCGATGCGGGCGACGATTCCCGACGACCCGTATTTCTCGTCCGGGTCGGCCGAGGACATCTTCCGGCAGATGCAGGATGGCGAATGGGCCCGGGCCCTGTCCGATCGCGTGTGCCCCGGGTTTGCGGATGATATCTTACGGGGGCTCGAAGCGAAAAAAAGCGGCCCGGAGGGCGGCGGGGCGGCGGTCCTTTCGGCGGATCCGCGGGGGGCGGGCCTGACGGCGCTCCTCGCCACAAGGAGATGATCATGGACAAACCCTGGGAGACGCTTGAGACGGCCCTGATGGAGACCCTTCGCGCGGGGGAGGATCTTCGGGATCTGCTCCGCTGGAAGAAGGAGGCCATCGTGAAGCTGGAGCGGGAGGATTTGGAACGCATCTTCCCGAAGGAGGACGTTCTGGTGGGGCGGATGCGGCGGGCCGAGGACGGCCTGGCGCGGGCCATCGCGGGGGCGGCCCGGGTGGCGGGCCTGCCGGCCAAGGGCGCCCGGGTGGCGGACCTTCTGCCCGCGGCGCCGGAGGACCGGCGGAAGACGCTCACGGCCCTGCGGGAGGATCTCCTCGGGTTGGGCCGGGAGATCGCGCACCTGAATCAATTAAATGCGTCCCTCGTCCGGCATTTCCTCGGGCATGTGAATTCGTTCCTGAAGACGTTGACTGGCGGGGGGGAGGCGGGGGTGTACGCCATGGGGCGGAAGTCGGCGGCCGGGGCGGCGAAACTGCTGGATCGCACCGCCTGAAAGGAGTCGGATCCCATGGGACTTTTCTCATCGCTCGGCGTCGGCGTCAAGGCGCTCAACACGTCGGCCTTCGCCATCCAGACGGCGGGGCATAACATCTCGAATGCCAACACGGAGGGATACGCCCGCCAGAGGGTGCTCTTCCAGACGGAGAATCCCCAGACACAGTCGTTCGGCTATATTGGGCAGGGCGTGTCCGTCAAGAGCGTCCAGAGGATGGTGGACGACTTCCTGGAGTCGGACCTCCGGCGGGAACGCTCGACCCTGGAGGGGTTCAAGGTCCAGCGGGACGCCCTGGCGCGCCTGGAATCCATGGTGAACGAGCTCACCGACACGGATCTCTCCTCGGGCATCAACCAGTTTTTCAGCGCCCTCGAGTCGCTCTCCCAGAATCCGTCCGACACCGCGGCGCGGAGCACCGTGATCGAGCAGGGAAACGCCTTCGCGGAACAGATCAAGGCGCTCGCCCTCCAGGTCAACCGCCAGCGGTCGGAACTCAACACGTCGGTCCAGGCGGTGGTGACCGAGATCAATTCCCTCACCACCACCATTGCCCAGCTCAATCTGCAGATTTTGCGCTCGGAGCGGGGGGACATGAATTACCAGGCCAACGATCTCCGGACCCAGCGCGACACCCTGCTGAAACAGCTGGGGGATCTGGTTTCCGTGAAGGTGTATGAACAGGCGAACGGGACGGTGTCGGTCACGGCGGGGAATGATTTTCTGGTGCTCGACGACACCGCCTTCGCGCTCACGACCTCCGAGAGTTCCGACCGGAATGTCATTGTCTCGGACGCGATTTTTCAGGACAGCGGCGCCCCGCTCACCCTGAAGGGGGGGAAACTCGCCGGGCTCGTCGAGGCGAGGGACGTCCAACTGGGCGGTTTCTCAGAGGATCTGGACACCCTGGCCCAGACATTCATCTTCGAATTCAACAAGATCCATTCGGAAGGCGTCGGGCTCAAGGGGTATTCCTCCCTGATCAGCGGCGAGAAACTGACCAGTTCCTCGGCGGCCCTCTCCGCCGCGGGGCTGACGTACGCCCCGCGGAACGGCAGTTTCGATTTCATCGTGCGCAACGAGGTGACGGGCGAGGCCAGGACCTTCAACATCACCGTGGACCTGGATGGCCTCGGGAGCGACACGTCCCTGAGCGATCCGGCGCTGCCGAATAACGGCCTCGTTCAGAAGATCAACGCCGCGGTGGGGGTTCTTTTCCCGGCCGTCTCGGCCCGGGCCACGACCGACAACCGCCTGGAGATCACATCGGATTCGGCCAACTACACATTTGCCTTCGGCAATGACACCAGCGACATCCTGGCCGCGATGAGGATCAATACGTTCTTCTCCGGGAAGGGGGCGCTGGACATGGCCGTCAGCGACGCCGTGGCGGACGATCCGGCGCGCCTGGCGGGCGCGAGGAGTTTCAATCCCGCGGACAACACGAATGTCCTTTCGATGATCGGACTCCGGGACGGAAAATTCCTGTCGAACGGCGCAAGCTCCTTCGGCGAGTACTACGAGGGGGTGATTTCGGTCCTCGGCGTCCAGGCGGCGGCGATGGAGTCCATGGCGGGGAATCAGGAGGATGTGGTCGAGTTTCTCTCCCAGGAACGCGAGCAGTTTTCGGGGGTCAACATCGACGAGGAGGTGGCCGTGATGATCACCCTCCAGCGTGCCTACCAGGGCGCCGCCCGGTACATTGCCATCGTGGACAATCTCCTCGACGTTCTCATCAACAATACGTAGGCGGGGAGGCGGCCATGCGTGTCACCAATCAGTTGCTTCGGGATACTTCCCTCCAGTCCTACCAGGATGTTCTGAATCGGATGGTGGTCCGGCAGAACCAGATCACTTCGGGCAAGCGGGTCATGGCGCCCTCCGACGACCCGGTGGCCGTCAACACCATCCTCAAGTTCCAGGGGCAGATCGAACGGATGGGGCAATATCAGAAAAACATCCAGGAGGGAATCGCCCGTCTCCAGACGTCGGACGGCGCGGTGGGAAACGTTCTTGAGCTCTACCGCCGGGCGAAGGCCATCGCCATTGATCAGGCCGATTCGGCCGCCGACATCGGCGATCGGGCGGGGCTCGCCTTCGAGGTCGGGGAGATCCTGAGCGAGTCGGTTTCCATCGCGAACATGCGCCTGGGGACCCGGTACCTCTTTGCCGGCTCGAAGGATGCCGCGACGCCCTTCGAGATCGTCCAGGGCCAGTTTGTCGCCTACAACGGGAATGCGGATGCCATTCGCGCCTACATTGACGACGGGACGATGGAGACCGTCAACCTCGCGGGGAACGAGGCCTTCGGAGCGCTCTCGGCCGAGGTCGCGGGGATAGTGAACCTCGAACCGGACGTGGACACGGCGGCGAAACTGGCGGATTTGAACCGCGGGCGCGGGGTGGCGGCGGGGTCCATCCGCATCCTGGACGGGTTGGGGGGGGATGTGACGCTGGACCTTTCGGCCGCGGAGGATCTGGGTGACATCATTGACACGATCAACACCGATCCGACGCTTTCGCTCAATATGTGGGCGGGCATCAACGCCGCGGGGAACGGGCTCGCCATCACGGCGATCAACGCCGTGAACCTCCAGGTCCTCGATGTGGCGGAGAATACGACCGCGGGAGACCTGGGCATCCGGCAGGAGACGCCTCTGGCGCTGGCGCCCCTGGCATCGCTGGCCGGGGCGGATCTCGATCCTCAACTCACCGCCCTCACCCCGCTCACGTTGCTGAACGGCGGCGCCGGCATCAACCTCGGCGGGGGGATCGTCATCACGAACCGGAACGACTCGATTGTCTTTCAGGAGAACGTCACCTTCGAAGGGGCCCAGACGGTGGAGGATATTCTCAATGCCGTCAACCAGGCGGGGGTGTATGCGACCGCCCGCATCAACGATGCCGGCACGGGTATCAACATCGTATCGCGCCTCAACGGGGCGGAGATGCGCATCGCGGACTTCCGGGATTCGGGGACATCCACCGGCGGCGGTACCCCGGTGACGTTGAACGACACGACAAAATCCTTCACCCCCGGGGCGCTTGTCGGCGCGACGCTCGTCATCACGAGCGGGACGGGCGCCGGTCAGACCCGGGTCATCGGGGCGAACACCCAGACGTCCCTCACCGTCACGGCGGCGTGGGGCGTTGGCTTGGAGCCGGACAACACCTCGACCTATGAGATCACCGGCGGCGCGGCGGGCGCTCTGGGCGTGTCGAACATGCACGGGGGGACGCTTCTCACCGGGCTGAACGCGGGGGAAGGGGTCCGCACCGTGGACGATCCGCTCCGCCGGGATGATTTCCGGATCACCCTTCAGGACGGGACGGTGATCGATGTGGATGTGGACGGGGCCCAGACCGTTCAGGATGTGATCGCTCGCATCAACAACGACGCCCAGAACCCCGGCCCTCTCACGGGCCTTACGGCCTCGATCCAGGCCGTGAGGCGGACCCTCCCGACGGGCATCGTGGTGACGGAAAACGCCATCGTCCTTTCGGACGCAAGTGTTTCCACGGGGACGACATTCTCTATCGAAGCCCTGAACGGCAGCGACGCGGCGGTGGATCTCGGCCTGGTGGAGGAAGGCGACGCGGACCTCAAAACCGAGGCCCCGGCCGCCCCTGCCGGGGACCCGGGCGTCATCGCCGGACGGGACGTGAATCCGGTCATGACGGACAGTTTCTTCACCTCCCTGATCCGGCTCAAGGAGGGGCTCCTGTCCGGAGACGTGGACGGGATTTCCCGGGCGGGTCTGCGCCTGGAGGATGTCGGGGAGCAACTCACCAACGGCCGGGCGGTTCTCGGGTCCCGCGCCAGCCGTCTCAACTCGACGGACGCGCGGCTCAAGGATCAGGAATTGCAGTTCCAGACGCTCCTGGCGGGGCTTCAGGACGTGGATGTCGCCGAGGCCATTATGGACCTGAATAATTTGAAAACCAATTTCGAGGCGATTTTGCAGACGTCAGGGTCCATGCTTCAGATGACCCTGGCGGCGTATTTGTGAGGCGTGTACGCGGCGGGACGCCCGTCGCGGGAATTTCGGGAGAGAGAGGCGCATGAAGATTCAGACGACGCGGTTCGGGGAGATCGAAACCGAGAAGGACACCGTCATCACGTTTCCGGAGGGGCTTCCCGGATTCGAGGATTGTCGGGAATACATCATCCTGAAGGATCCCTCGGGAGGGCCGCTCCACTGCCTCCAGTCCGTTTCCCGGCCGGAGGTGGCGTTCGTCATCTGCGACCCAATCGTCTTCCGACCGGACTATCGCATCCAGGTCACCCGGGAGGACCTCGTGTCCATCCGGCTCGATGCGGTGGAGGGCGGGATCGCGTGCGTCATCATCCACGTGCCCGAGAATCCCCTGGAGATGACGGCGAATCTTCAGGGGCCCGTCGTCATCAATGTGGAGAAGCGTCTCGGGAAGCAGTTCGTCCTGCGCGACGCGCACCCCATCAAGTGCCGCGTCCTGCCGGCCGGGCCGGAGGCGAAGGAAACGGTCTGACGAAAGGGATATCCCATGCTGGTGCTTTCGCGGGGCATTGACGAGACGATCATGATTGGTGACGCCATCGAGGTCACCGTGGTGGACATCAAGGGCGACAAGGTGCGCCTGGGCATCAACGCCCCCCGGACCGTGCCGGTCCACCGGAAGGAGATCTACCTCGCCATCCAGAAGGAAAACATCGAGGCGTCAAAGGTGCGGAAGGTGGATCTGGGGCAACTCGGGAAATTATTCCCCCGGCAGGAGCCGCCCAAGCCGGGGTGAGGTCGTTCTTCGGGGATCCGGCGCTTTTCACTTCTTTTCTCTTCGACTCCCAGACTCCAAGACTCCGAGACTCTCGGACTTCTTTATTCCATCGTCAGCACCGCCGCCCCCCGGATTTTCCCTTCCTTCAACCGGCGCAGAGCCTCGTTCGCGGCCGCGAGGGGGAAGGATGTCGCCTCCGGGCGCACGGGGATGTTCCGAAGAATCCGGAAGAAATCGCGGCCATCGGCGCGCGTGAGGTTGGCGACTGACCGGAGAACGCGCTCCTCCCACAGGATGCGATAGGGCAGCGACGGGATATCCGTCATGTGGATTCCCGCGCACACCACCACGCCGCCTTTCGCGACGGCGCGGAGGGCCTCCGGGACGGCGCTTCCGTCGGGGGCGAATATGATGACCGCATCGAGGGGCCGGGGGGGCCGGGAACCCGCGTTTCCCGCCCACGCCGCCCCGAGCCGTCGGGCGAAGGCCTGTTTCGCCCGGTCCCCCGGACGGGTGAATGCGTAGACCTGGCGGCCCTCCCACCGGGCGATCGGGAGGAGAATATGGGCGGCGGCGCCGAACCCGTGGAATCCCACCCGGCGGGCGTTCCCGGCCAGACGGAGCGCCCGGTACCCGATGAGCCCCGCGCAGAGAAGCGGCGCGGCGTGGACGGCGTCCATGCCGGGGGGGATGGGAAAACAGAACCGGTGGTCGGCCGCGGCGAATTCCGCGAAGCCGCCGTTCCGGTCGAGACCGGTGAATACCGGTTTGTCGCAGAGATTCTCGCGGCGTCCGCGGCACCAGGCGCATGTTCCGCATGCGCCCCCGAGCCAGGGGACGCCCACCCGGTCTCCCGTTCGGAATCCCCGGACAAGCCGGCCCCGGCCCGCGACGGCGCCGACAATCTCGTGTCCCGGGATTATCGGAAAACGCGCGGGGCGGATATCTCCTTCAAGAAGGTGAAGATCGGTCCGGCATACCCCGCAGGCCTCCACCCGGATGAGAAGATCCCGCGGGCCCGGGCGGGGAAGCGGCATTTGTCGGAGGCCGAGGGGTTTTCCCGGCGCTTCGAACACCATCGCGGTCATCGTCGTCCGGCGGGGCATGGGGGAATCATTTCGATTTCGTGGGCCGATGTCAATTTTTTTTCAATTTTATGTTGATGGAAGCGAAATTTCGGGTAGATTGTCCACTTGTGGGCAACGGGATGAAGCGAGCCAGTGTCAGCCAATCCATGATTGCGGACCGCGCGGGAGTGGATCGAACCACCGTCAACAAGATCCTGAACGGTTATCGCGGGGATCGTTCGAGTCCGGAAACGATCGAAAAGGTGATGGAGACCGCGCGCGGGCTCGGCTACAATTTTGGGAATCTGATCCTTCGGCGGAATCGGCGGCGGGAGGATCGCAAGTTGGTGGATATCGGGGTGGATGTGGCGCTTCATTTGGAAGACGGCACGGTGTTCGACCGGGGAATGGGCCGGCTCCGGGACGTGAGCCGTTCGGGGGCTCTTCTCGCCGGGCTCGTCACGGAGCGCCGCCAGATTCCCCTGGATCCGTTTTATTGCGTCATGACCGCGCGGGAGGCGCCGCTTTCGGGAATGGCGCTCAAGGGGCGTTTCCTCCGCCTCCGGTCGAACGGCCGGGTTGATTTCGGAATCAAGTTTGATATAATGGGGTCGGATGGTCATGTCGTGCTGGAGCGATTCCTTGCCGATGCCAATGAGGAAGTAACGGGATGAGGGGATTAAAAAACCTTTTTTCAGGGGAGGGGACCATGCACGGACGAACGTGCGTATCGTTGGCGCTCGCATTGGGCGCCGGATTGTTGATGGGTGGGTGCGGGGGCAGTTCCAGTTCCAGCAGCGATTCGGGTGCCATCCCGACGGGGGCGACGGGAATCGGGGCGGCGCTCAGCGTCGCCAGCCGCGTGAGTGTGGTGGATACCAGCGCGAGCGGGGCGCCGAAGCGGAATGGTGTCGCACCGCTCAAGGTGGCGATGCCGGATCTCGCGGCGGCGGATCTGCCGGCGACGAGCGATTACGCCACCGACGTGACGGATACCTACGTGCAGGAGCGTTCATCGGAGGCGTTCAGCACCGTCAACGAGATCCTGTGCATGATCAAGCAGTCGAAGTACGACGAGATGGTGAACCTGGGCGCGTACGTCGCGCAGATCGACGTCGGCCAGTGCAGCACGAGTCGGGACGACGTTTCCGAGGGCGCTTCGCAGAACCAGTCCTCGGGATCCGACATGCCCGAGTACGAGTTATGGACGGTGAATTCCTACCGGGAGAACGACAATTCGCCGCATGTCATTTACGTGTGGCTCCATCAGGCGGCGTCCGAATGGGACCCGGCCCAGGTGATCATGGTGAAGATGGTGATCACGGCGGGAGTGAGCGCGACGAACCCGTTCGGGCTCTTTTCCATGACGTTCAAGTCTCATCCCGAGACGGATGGCGTGGTGGACACGTCGGTGGAGATCATGCGCGGATTGCTCAGGACGGAGATCGATGCCAATGGGCAGATCCTTTTGAAATTCACGGATGCGGGCGGATTCCAGTCCAATACGTGGACCGAGGCCGCCACCCTGAACCGGTCGGTGGATGGCACAACGGGATCGGGCAGTTATGCCAAGGCGGACAGCGGTCCCTGGGGCAGTGAGAGCACGCAGGGCGATTTCGCGTTCAACCCGTCACTGTTCAAGCGGCGTGACGCGGGCACGGGGACGGAATACTGTCTGAACCGCACGGCGTTCGAGGACACGGTGTGGCAGTACGGGTTGTACAACGCGGCCGACGGGAGCCGGGTGAACCGGAATTCCGGGTTCCCGGTCAAGTACGTGGACGGCGCGGGGAAGGAATACCAGGGCTGGGTCGGGTACTGGGGGATGTGGTTCCCGGAGGACGTCACGGTCCCGAACGGGGCCGTCATCTACAAGATGGATTACAACAATCAGGTCACGACGCCCGAGACCATGACGGCGGTCGTCGCGAAGGGAAAGATGATCAAGCATACCCGGAAACTCCTGAACTTGGGGGACGTCAAGCAGATTCCCCTGGATACGTTTGATCCGGTGGCGAACAAACAGGTCCGGGTGGTGTGGGACGGCACAATTTTCAAGAAGGTGGCCGAACTCGATCAGACCAACGGGGTCTGGACGGAACTGGCCCCGGTGGCGATGGATTTGTCCGCGATGCAGTGGACGCAGCTCAATTTCTTCTCCCAGGCGCTCGGCGGCCAGGTGCGCGTCAGCCTGGTGGGGTGCGTGCAAGGGATGACGTTTAACTGCACGGGTGTCCCGTCGAACGCGACGGAAGTGGTCATGTATTACGAGGACATTGTGTACCCGTCGGACGCCACCGTGCCGGCGAATTTCATCTGCGCGAACAACGCGCCAAACGCGGCGGCGCTGACCACCGCCAACCCGTTCTACGCGGACGCGTCCATGCAGGGCGTCGCGCCGGCGGTAGCGGTGTTCCCGGCGTACACGTTCGACAAGGCCACCATGACGCTGACGGACAACACGGCCGCGGCGCCGGTGGCGTTGGAGGCGACGAACGCGGCCCAGCAGTTCGGGATCCAGAGCGGGCCGATGTTCGAGGGCACCCCGGCCAACCGGGCGCTCCTGGCCTGCGATTTTGATGCGAACCAGACCTGCGCCTGGAAGGCGTGGGATGCCTTCCCGGTGTTCTACACGTGGGAGACTGGCACGAACAACTGGAACCGGTTCTCCGGACTCCGGAAAGCGGATGGGACATTTGTTGCGTTCGAGCCGCCCCTCCAGGTGGTGTACGCCCACACCGGAGACGGTTACACGGGCGCGAAGTTCTTCCTCGAATACTCGGGGTTCGGGAACCTCAACGGGATACCCGGGAAGTGCGTGGATCGGGACACGGGTGAGCTCGTCCCGTGCGGACCCCAGACGCGGTGGATTCCCGAGTTCAATCTCCCGAACGGCGCGACGGTGACGGACAGCGCCAATAATCAGTTCTACGTGAAAGCGTTGTCGAAGGAGCAGAGGCTGGTGAAGCTGGCCGCGGCCGATTGCGCGGCGCTGACGTTGTCCACGTACACCCTGCCGAGCCTCTCGGAGTGGACGGATCCGGCAATCGGGACGGAGCCGGACATGGACGATGTCGCTCCGGCGGTTATCGGAGGGGTGTTGCAGTAACCGACCTCCCGACGCGGAGATTCGGAGGAATTTTGGGGGGCGGGAGAAATCCCGCCCCCCGATTCTTTTTCATCTCCAGCGGGAATCGGTTAGAATGAAGGGAGAGGTTTGACATGACTCATCCGACCGACACCGCCCCCGGCGGAGAAGGCATGCCGCTTCCGCCCGACGGGGGGATGTTCGAGCGCGCACTCGCCGAATCACGCGCCGGCAACGCCGCCCGCGCCGAGGAGACCCTCCGGGAACTTCTCCGGCATCACCCCGTTCACGCCGGCGCCCACAACGAACTCGGTCGGATCCTCGAGCGTCGCGGTGACCGGGTGGCCGCCCGCGGGCATTTCCTTCAGGCGGTGACCGCCGATCTCCTCCATGCGGAGGCGTTGTTCAACCTGGTGAGGATCCTTTGGGAGGATCGTGAATTCACGGAGGCGGTGTTCTGGTTCCAGGAAACGGTGACCGCCGCGGAGCGGCGGGCGCCCCGCCGGAATCCGTCGGCGGCCGAGCGGGAGGAGGTCGAACGGTCCGTCCCTCCGGTCAAGGCGAATCCTTCGGACACGGGGGCGATCCTCGGGCTTGTCGCCGCATGCCTGAAGTATGGACTTCACCGCGAGGGGCTTTTCTATCTGATGAATTGCGCCAACATCGCCGTGTGCGATGTCCCGGCGCGACCCCCCAAGCAGTTCGACGCCCCGGCCGTCCCGGCGGAAAACGATCCCTTTTTAAAACACATCCGCCCGGAGCTCCGGGACCGCAAGAGCGGCATGAACATCGTCTTTGTCGCGGATCACGACATCGCGGGGCAGATGTCGTTTCTCTTCCGGCTGGTGAACGCGCACACGATCCACCGCGCCCGGCTCATCACACTCCGGGCGGATTTTCTCTCCGGCGACCGGGATCTGGTCATCCTCGATGGGAAACCGGAGGAATATGCCGAGGCCGTCGCGGTCATCCGCGAGGCGGATCTGTTTCATTTCGGGCGCTTCCCCGTCAATTTCGGCGACATCCGGTGGGAGAACCTCCTCAAGTCCGACAATGCGGTCGTGCAGTACTTCGGCTCCGAGATCCGCACCAATCCCCGGCGGATCTACGCCTGGCACGAGCGGATGGGGATCCGGGGCATCTCCGCGGCGGACTTCACCATGTGGGAACGGTCGCCGCTCCTGTACCACATTCGCCCGATTTGCGACTTTTCCCGGGTGTCCCCGTGCGCGCCGGTCGGCGATGTCATCCGGGTGTGCCACACGCCCACGAGCCGCCACATCAAGAAGACCGCCCCGTTTCTGGCGGTGATGGAACGGTTGAAGAAGCGGCATCCGGTCGCCGTGGAACTCATCGAGGGGCGATCGAACCGCGATTGTCTCGCCGTCAAGGCGCGCTGTCAGATCTCCTACGATCAGATTTCGGTGGGTTCGTTCGGCGTGTCCGCCATCGAATCCCTGGCGGCCGGTCATGCGGTTCTGGTGGGGATGTCCAACTTCGGCGCGTGCTGTTTCCCCGATGCGCCGGTGGTCTTCGTCACGCCGGAGACTCTGGAGGAGCGTCTGGATTTTCTCCTGGGCCATCCGCCCGAGATTGCCCGCATCGGGGCTCTCGCGCGGGAGTACGCCCTCCGGGAATACGATCCCATCCGGGTCCTGCGGCAATATCTCTGGGTGTATGATCTTGTGGTCAACGGCCACCGCCTCGTGCGGGATCCGGACGAGGCGCTCCTGCGGTAATAAAAAAGTCTCAATTTTGTCATCAAGTCGTCCGGCGGGGTGTCCGATATAAGAGGTGAGAAAACCGTTAACCATCGTTACGCGAAGGAGGTGAACGGAGAGCAGGAAGGGGTTCGGAGCTGGAAAATGCGGGCTGTGGGCCGCCGCCCTGGAATGAATAAAGAGCGGCCTCGAAGGACCCGGGCAAGGATGCCCGGGGCAGTCATCAAGGAGGATGACATGAGTCGGATCAATACCAACGTTGCCGCTCTCAATGCCTTCCGGAACCTGCAGATCAACCAGGGGGCGTTGAACAAGTCTCTCGAGCGGCTGTCTTCCGGGTTCCGCATCAACCGCGCGTCGGATGACCCCGCGGGACTCGTTATTTCCGAAAAATTGCGCGCCCAGACCGTTTCGCTGGAACAGGCGGTTCAGAATTCCCAGCGCGCGTCCAACCTCGTGACCACGGCGGAAGGCGCCTTGAACGAGGTCAACGCGCTCCTCAAGTCCATGAAGGATCTCATCATCGAGGCCGCCAACGACGGCGCCCTGTCCGATGACGAAATCGCGGCCAACCAGGCCCAGGTGGATTCGGCCATCGAGTCCATCAACCGGATCGGCAACACCACTCAGTTCGCCGGGAAGAAACTCCTGAACGGGACGTCCGACTACCTGACGAGCGGCGTCACCTCGGAGCATATTGAAGACCTTGCGATTTACAGCGCCAGCATGGGCACGGCGTCGCGGCTGCCGGTAAAAGTCACTGTGGCGGGGCGGGCCGAGCAGGGGTTTCTGGACGGGCGGGGCGACGTCGGTTCGGCTACGGTGACCCTCGAAATCAGCGGGAACGAGGGTGTCGAGGTCATGACGTTCGCCGCCTACACCAAGACGGGCGAGGTGGTGACGGCCGTCAATTCCGTCGCGGCGAACACGGGCGTGACCGCCGTGCGGGACATTCAGATTCATGAGGTGACGGGCGTTTCCGCGACGGATCCCGACTACATCTTTTCGATCAATGACCTGAAGGGGATCGCGGACGACACGTTTGTCGGGCAGTACGTGTTCGTGCAGAGGGCCGGCGCCGCGGCGCCCGAGGGCGAGTATCGCGAGATCACCGATTTCGATGGAAGGACGGGCACCATCACGGTGGACAGCGCGAACCCGTTTACGGCCGCCATCGGAGTTGGGGATCTTGTGGAGGTCGCCCCGTTGAACAAGGGGATCATCACGTCCGCCGTTGTTACGGGCGGGCAGACGGTCATCACCGACACCTCGCTCATCGGACAGCCCAACGACCAGTACGTCGGGCGGGAACTCTACACGGTTGTGGGAGCTGTTCCGGACGAGCACTCCACCATCGTGGGGTTCAACAGCAATACCGGCGAGCTCACGCTGGAGGGGGATATCGGCGATCCGGCCGACGGGGCGGATTACGCCATCGCGATGGACGGCATCCGGTTTTTGAGTGGAACGAATCCGATGTCGAATATCGCGGCCCCGGCGCCGAATCGGACCGGGCGGATATCCACCCCCGATGCCACGGATCCTGATTTCAAGTTCGTGGATACGAACCTGATCGGGTTGGCCGATGACACGTTCAACGGAATGGAGTTCTATATCACGAACACCACCGGCCTCGCCGCCCCCATGGGGCAGCATGCGACGATTCTGGATTTCAACGGAGCGCTGGGGGAGATCACCCTCGACACGGCGCTCACGGCCGACATGAGCGAGGGGGATTCCTACGCCATCGGGCAGCTCTTCCTCCGGGAGATCGGGACCACCGCGGCCCTCGGTCAGAACAAGGTGACGGTGGCGTCCCTGGCCGGATACGAGGACGATTATTTCAACGGCCTGACGTTCACCAGCAGCGATTTGGTGGTGGCCGCTCAGGGGCTCACGGTCGAGGACTTCGACGGGAAGACCGGCGAACTCACATTGAGCGGGGATCTGGCCGCGGCGCTGACGGCCGGCACGGACGACGTCCTTCTGGTCATGGGGACGGCCCCTCTGGACAGCACGGGATTCGGGGAGGAGATGCGAATTTCCGTGAAGGCCATTTCCGGGAGTTACGCCGTCACGGGCAGCGACACCGGTCTGGACGCGATCATCAGCGTCAACGGCGCCGCGGCATCCGTGAAGGGGCTGGATTTCGGCGTGAAGACGGGGAATCTGGAGATGCGGTCCACCCTCGCGGCCGCCTTCGGCACGAATATCGGAACCACGAATTTCGATATCATCGGCGGCGGGGTGAATTTCCAGTTGGGCGCCACCACGGCCCCGAACGAGAAGAAGTCCCTGGGCATCGCCCAGGTGACCGCGTCGCGCCTCGGCAAGGGCGGCGTGGGGTACCTGAACCAGATCCTGAACGGGGGAGAATTCGACCTCGATTCGGATCCGGACACGGCGGCGAAGATCGTGGATTACGCGATTGACGATATCACGGGGTTGCGTTCGCGCCTCGGGGCGTTCCAGAAGAACACCCTGGAGACGAACATCAACTCGCTGAATATCGCGATCGAGAACATCGCGGACGCGGAAAGCCGCATCCGGGACACGGACTTCGCGGCGGAGACGACGGAGTTCACGCGGACTCAGATCCTGGTGCAGGCGGGCACGGCCATCCTGGCCCAGGCGAATCTGGCGCCGCAGAGCGTTCTGCAGTTGCTCGGGTAAACGGGGATTTGATTTCGGCCCGCCCGGCCCTGTGGCCGGGCGGGTCCGGAATCGCGAAGGGAGGGGATTCACATGCCTGGCGTCAGAGACGTCCTGCGCGGTGCAGTCAACATCCCGTCCGCGGCCCCCGATCCACGGGGAAGCGCCGCGTCGTCTCCGTCAATCCCGAGGCCCGCGGTTTCGGATGTGCTGGAGTCATCGGGCTACCAGCCTCCGGCGCCGCAGGAACTCGACAAACGTGTCATGGAGGCCGTCACCAATCATTTGAATCAGGTGATGACGCAGTTCGACCGGAGCATCCGGTTTGACACGTACGGCAGCACGGGCCAGCTTTATGTCAAGATCGTGAACGGGAGCACGGACGAGGTCATCAAGACCATCCCGCCGGAGAATTTGCTGGCATTGTCCCAGAGGATTGACGAGGCGGTGGGGTTGTTGCTGGACGAGGTGCTTTGAGGAGTGATTTGGCTGGAGGGCCAAACGATGTCGTGCAGGGGTCGCTCAGGGAGGAGCGGCCCCTGCATATATTATCGCCGGGACGGGGTGAAGGGGCTGAACCTTCGCCCGGTTCATGCCGATAAAAATAACAGAGGATTCTCCCGCGCGGATCGTCGTGGCGGGGCAGGGCCGGGGGTGTTTGAGAGGGGGAGGCCATGCCGGGAACCACGTCCATTTCGGGCCTCATCTCGGGACTCGACACGCAGTCCATCATCAAGCAGCTTATTGATCTCGAGCGCGTTCCGGTCACGCGTCTCCAGACGCGGATTGACATACTGACCAACACGAAGACGATCTACTCCGACGTCTCGGCACGTCTCCTTTCCTTCAAACTGGCCGCCTTCAACCTGTCGAAGGTTTCGGCGTTCGATCGGCGGACGGTCAGCTCGACAAACGAGAGCGCCCTCTCCGCCATTGCGGGGACCGGGACGCCCCTCGGGGAATATGCGTTCAAGATTGGGGCGCTCGCCCAGGCCAGTCAGCATATCTCCAAGGGGTTTTCCGCCGAGACATCCGGTGTCGGGACGGGCATATTCACCCTGGAGTTGGGGGCCGCGAATTTGAATCGGAAGACGGCGCTTTCCTTTTTGAACGGACAGCAGGGGGTGGAGCCGGGAAAGATCAAGATCACCAACGGCTCGAAATCCGCCGAGATTGACCTCTCGGGCGCCGTGAATCTGGAGGATGTCCTCGACGTCATCAACGGCAAGGACCTGGACATCACGGCCCGGGTCGGCGACGACGGGGAGGGGATTCTCCTCGAAAATAGCGGGGCCGGGGCGATTTCTGTTGTGGAGATGGGAGGGACGACTGCCAAAGACCTCGGCATCTGGAAATCGGTCGGCGCCGGATTGGATCTTGATGGGGACGATGTCAACAACATCGCGGAATCCACCCGGCTCGATGAACTCAACCAGGGGTTGGGGGTGCGGATTCTCGGCGGGGCGGTGATGGATCTGCGTGTCAATGTGGACGGGGCGGATTTCGACATCAGTCTCGACGGGGACGAAACCATCGCGGATGTCATCGCCAGCATCGAGGCGGTGGCGCCCGTGAATGTTTCGGTCAGCGCCGACGGCAATTCCCTGGTGATTGACGATCCCACGCCGGAGGGCGGTGGAAATATAACGGTAACCGCCCTGAACGGGAGTAAGGCGGCCTATGATCTCGGTCTTGAGGGAAAGACCGCCGCGGACACCGTGACGGGCGACCGCGTCATCCCGAAGCTGGGGGATGTGCTTCTCCGGACGATTGACGGTTTCAGCGGCATTGATGTTGGGACGGGTCTCAACCGGTTCGACGTCACCGACAGGACGGGGGTGACAACCTCGGTCACCCTGGATTATGGGGCGTCCGCCTCCTACACGGGCCTCTCCGACATCCTGGCGGAAATCAACCTGGATCTCGCCGGGGTGAACGTTACCGCCCGCATCAACGACGGGGGCACCGGGATCATCCTGGAGGACGCCAATGCGGCCGGCGCCACAACGCTTTCCGTGGCGGATGTCGTCGGAACGACGGCGGCGGGACTGGGTCTCGCGGCGCCGGACAGCGCCACCACGACGGAACTCGTCGGGACGAATCTTCAGATGGCCCACATCAGCGGGAACACGAACCTTTCCGTTCTGAACGGCGGCCGTGGGATTTTCGCCGGAAAGATCAAGGTCACCGACAAGGATGGCGGGACGTTCATCGTGGATCTCTCCACGAAGACGACCGTGGGGCAGGTCATCGAGGCCATCAACGACAAGGCGGCGGCGGAGTCCAGCAACGTGACGGCCTCCGTCAACGCGACCGGGGACGGCATCCGGTTGTACGACGCGGACCTGACGGGCGTCGCCCTCAAAGTGGAAGAGGTGGGCGGCGGCTCGACGGCGAAGGACCTCAATCTTCTCGGGACGGCATCCGACGCCCTCGGTCAGACGATCGACGGGTCCTTCGAATTCCATTTCGATGTCGGCGCCGGCGACTCTCTTCAGACGCTCCGCGACGCGATCAACGCCCGTGGCATTGCCGTCACGGCCTCCATCGTCAACGACGGCACCTCCGGGACGCCGTACCGCCTCAGCCTGCTCGGGAGCCGGACCGGCGCCCTGGCCCAGGTCGTGGTGGATACGGGTGCGACGTCTCTGGATTTCTCCGTCTCGACCGAGGCCCAGGACGCCGTGCTGGTGATGGGGGCGACGAACCCCACCCAGATCCGGGGCAACGACAATTTGTTCGAGGATGTCGCCACGGACTTGGACATCGTGGCGCGCGCGGTCACGTCGTCTCCCGTCACCGTCACCATTTCACGGGACACCTCGAGGGTCGGCGATCTGGCCGACACCTTCGTGGAACAGTTCAACAACGTCATCGGGAAAATCCAGGAGCTCATGAGTTACGACGCGGACGCCGAGGAGGCGGGCCCGCTTATCGGCGACCGGACGCTCCAGTCCATCGAGGAGGCGCTCTACGACGGCGTGATCAATCCCGTCAAGGGCATTTCTGGCCGCTACGACCGTCTCTCCCGCGTCGGCATCTCGGTGACGAAGACGGGGACGCTCACATTCGACCAGGCCGCTTTTGAGAATGCGCTCGCCGCGGATCCCGACGGGGTGAGGGATCTCTTCACCCAGGTCGAAATCACCGGGAATACGTCTCTCTCGGCCCTGGGGAACGGGAATGGCATCCGCCGGGTGGTGGGCGGAGACGATTTCCGGGTGACCATGCGGGACGGGAGTTACTTGGACGTGGCATTGGGCGGAGCGGCGCGCACGGTGCAGGATGTCCTCGCGGCCATCAACACCGTGAGGGCCTTCCGGAACGGGACGGCCGATGGCGATTCCACCACACTCCTTCTCGAGGACGATTCCCTGATTGGTCTTCACGCGGATGATTTCTTCAAGGGAATGGAAGTGATCGTCACGGGGGGGGCGAATGCCGGCGAGTCGCGGAAGATCACCGGATACAATGCCGCCACCGGCACCCTCACGCTGGCCGCCGCATTGCCGGTGGCCCTTGACGCCACAAGCGCCTACGAGATCGCCAACGGCGGCAAGGTGGTGGCCTCCATCGGTCCCGACGGGCGGTCCATCCTGCTTACCGATGCGAGCGGCGGCGGATCCAATCTCAAGGTCACGGCGTTGAATTCGAGCAAGGCCGCCATGGACCTCGGCATCGAGAATATCACCGGCGTCGCCTCCGACATCCTGACGGGGACTAAATTGTCCGCCATCACCGCGCAGACCGGCGTGGGCCTGCGGGTGGACAATCGCCTGCAGTTCGTCGTCAACAACGCCTCGGGAACGATCGTCACCACCACGGATTCGCTTGACGAAACCATTGCGCTCTACCAGACGCAGATTGACGAATTCGAGGCGCGGATCAAGATCCGGGAGGAGCGTCTCTACCGCCAGTTCGCGGCCCTCGAAACGTCCCTGGCGGAGATGCAGTCGCTGTCCAATTTCATCTCGACCCAGCTCGTTTCGGCCCTGTCCCAGGGGTCGAGCAAGAAATAGCAGACGCATCCCATGTCAGCGGACACGGCGAAAAAATACCTGGAAACCCAGATTCGGACCGCCTCCCGGGAGCAGTTGCTTCTGCTCATGTATGACGGGGCGATCCGTTTCTGCGAGAAGGCCGTCCATGCCATGCGCGAGGCCCGTGTCGAGGAGAGCCATGCCGCCCTCATCAAGGCGCAGGGTGTGCTCATGGAGTTGATGTGCTCCCTGGATCAGGCGGTCCAGCCGGAATTTTCGAAGCGGCTTTTTTCCCTGTACAACTTCTGGTATCTTCGCCTCGTGGAGGCCAACCTCCACCGGGATGCCGCGCGCGTGGAGGGCGTTCTCGCCATGCTCCGGCCCCTTCGGCGGGCCTGGGCGGAGGCGGTGGAGAAAATCCGGTCGGACGGTGGAGGCGGCGTCGGCGCGAAAACGCCCGTCATCCCGGCCGTTCCCGCGACCTCTTCGCTCAATCTCCAGGGGTAGTTTTGGAATTCCCTTGCCACACCATGAATTATGACTAAAATGCGCGGTCCCGCTGTTTTGAGGAGAATCGCATGATCCGGGGTATTCGGAAAAAAGTGATCGGCGTCGTCACGAGCGACAAGATGCAAAAGACGATCTCCGTCCAGGTCGAGCGGCTTGTCAAGCACGCCCGGTACGGGAAATACATCCGGCGCCACACCGAGTTCAAGGCGCACGACGAGACGAACGAGGCCAAGATGGGCGACCGGGTGGAGATCATGGAGACCCGTCCGCTTTCCAAGATGAAGCGCTGGCGCCTTGTGCGGGTCATCGAAAAGGCCGGGCAGGGGGCATCATGATCCAGATGCGGACGTGGGTGGATGTGGCGGATAACAGCGGGGCGAAGATGGCCTCCTGCATCAAGGTGATCGGCCGCGGGAACAAGCGGACCGCCACCATCGGGGATGTTGTTGTGGTGGCCGTGAAGAAGGCCGATGCCGAGAGCGAGATCGGCAAGGGGGATGTCGTTCGCGGGGTGGTGGTGAGGACGAAAAAGGCCGTGCGGCGGGAGGACGGTTCCTACGTCCGGTTCGATCACAATGCCATCGTGCTGATTGATGACGAGCGGAATCCCAGGGGCACACGCATCTTCGGACCGGTGGCCCGGGAACTCCGGGCGAAGAACTTCATGAAAATCATCTCCCTGGCCGCCGAGGTGGTGTAGGCTTTACGGTTGAGGAATGGACGGCGCCGGCGACTCCGGCGCCGTTTTCGTTTCCGGCGCAATTCCCGGCCGGGTGGCCTTTTCCATGCGGTCCACGGCCTCGCGGAGATCTTTTACCAGACAGGGGTCGTGGGCCTCGAGAAGGGCCTCCCCGAGCGCTTGGGCGGCCTCCCGTGGCTTCCCGGCCAGGCGATGAGCCTCCGAGGCGTGAAGCCGGAGCGTCGCGCGGATGTCGGCCGCGACGGTATCGGGTGTTCCGGGCGGAATGGCTTGTCCGGCCTCCGCCAGGATTTTCAGGGCTTCCTCCGTGCGGCCCTGGAAAATCCGAACCCGGGCCAGGGTGTCGAGGTAGAACACCTTGCGGTCCGGGTCTCTCTCCAGAGCCGCAACCACCAGCGCTTCCGCCTCCCCGGGGCCGCCCCCGGATTCGAGGATCACCCAGGCGCAGTGATTCTGGAGAATCGCCTTCCAGGACGGCGAGGGGGTCTCCGAGAGTTCCTCCTGCCGGAGCAGATTTTGAAAACGATTTCCCGCGGACGCAAAGTGTTTTTCCTTGATGTCAATGTTTCCGAGCCGGAACAGGGCGGTTTTGGCGGTGGCCGGGAATCCCAGGGCTTTTTCGTAATGGGTTCGCGCGGCATCCAGCATGGCCCTTTTTTCCGCGAGAAGTCCGATCTCCAGGTAGTCCTCCCCTTCGAGTCCCTCGGGGGACGTGTCGGGCGGGAGGACAATCATGGCCCAGCGACCGGTCCGTTCCCAGGTTTTCTTGAACCGGTCGAGGGGGATAAGCGCCCCGGCCCGGGCGCCCGTGTGGGCGATCAGCGCCCGCCGGGGTTCATCGAAACCGATGATGAGATCGTAATGCCGGGTCGGACTCCATGCGGGTCCGGATTTCAGGAGGATGATGACGGGGATGTCCTGCCGGATCATGCGTTTCAGATCGTCAATGGATCCGCCGTGGAAGGACCTTGCCCAGAATCCCTGTTTTCGGGCGAAGAGGACCAGATCGGTCGTGAGGGTTCCACGGAGGGAGGCCGCATAGGTGGAGCGGGCGATATCCTCCTGGGGGATGGATTTTCCCCAGTGCCCGAGGCAGGCGGCCAGGGCCGCCTGGCCGCACCAGTTGGGTTCCTGGCGTATGAAGGGCGCCTCGATCCGGTGGACGGCGCCCGTGGCCGGGGCGGGCGGGCCGGATTGGCATCCGGCCGCCGGGAGGAGAACGCCGAGAATTCCCGGCAGGAAACGCCGCGAACGCCACGAAAGACAGGGCATGGAGGTGTAAATCTCTTGTGATGAGCCGGGTTATTTGGCCGGTGCCGGCGGCGGCTTCTCTTCTTTTTTTACCGGTGGCTTCTTCTCTTCTTTTTTTACCGGCGGTTTTTCGTTCTTTTTCATCGGTTTGACCTCGGGCTTCTTCTCGGGGGGCTTTTCCTGCGCGGCGGCGCCCGTCCCCGTGGGCACGGGCCATCCCGCCTTGTCGCCTTCCTCCCAGATGATGACCCACTGGAATTCATTGATTTCGTATCGGGTGTAGACGTCAAGGAGGATGCGCTGTTGGAGGGTGTACACATCCACGGGATCCAGATCCTCCCCTTTTTCGAGGCGCCGGAGGAGATACTGCTTGGCTTCCAGTTCCGCCTGGTGAACCTTGTCCCAGATTTCGCGTTTCTTGGCGATTGAAATCTTTGTGACCACCGCCTCGTCAGCCGTGTGGAGCGCGTCGCGGGCCTCCGGGATTTTCAATTTGACGATTTTTTTGTTCTCTTCCAGACTGATGAGCCATGCCTGGGTGCCGTAATCCTTCGATTTGATCATGCGGCTCATTTTCTGCTCATAGATCTTTTTCAGTTCGATGATCTTGTCCTGCGCGTCAAACTCGTCGGGGTAGCTGCCGTAGGCGCTATAGATGGGTCTGACGGGCTTTTCCAGAACCCAACGCCAGCCGTCCTTGGAGAAGTAGCGGGTGTTCCATGCCTCCCGGGCCCGCTTGTTGGCTTCTTCGATGACGCGGAAGTCCATGGAGAGTTGCTGGAGACGCCACGGCGCGTCGGCCTTCTTCAAGGGTTCCACCAACCATGTCCCGTCATAGAACTGGACGCCGAGGATGGTGTAAGGCCGGGGGCCGGTGGTGTTGACGGGGGGGACCGGTTTGTCCTTGTCAGCGGCTTCGGCCAGTCCGAGGACCGCCAGAATCGTCAGCGCCGTGACAATCCGAATGGGCATGGGGGCTCCTTGCAATTACGGGGTCGTTGTACCCTTTTCCTTCCGAAGAAGGAGTGCCTGGTAATCCGTCAGGCCGTATTTCTTATGGATATCCTCAAGGGCGGCCTGTTGCTCGCGGCAGAGGGCAATGATATCGAATTCCCCGTTTTCCGCAAGAAGCGGTTGGAGGCGTTCCATGAATCCCCGATCGATTTTCGTGATCAGATCGAGAATTTCCGCCCGGCGGGCCTCCGGGAGTTTGTCCACCGCCGCTTCATCCCGTCGCTCCTGGGAGTCCCGGACCATGCCCGTGTAATGCCGGATCAGCCGGCGGTTTTCCTCCCGGCACAGGAGGAACGCCCTGGGATCCATCCCCTCCGGGGGAGGAGGGGACGCGAATCGCTTTTCCAACTCCTTTTTGGCGGCGTCAACGGCATCCTCGGCATCGAGTTCGTCCGCGAACCGCCCGACGTTCTTCACCTCCGGCGGGGCGGGATCGGGAACCACCCATTTCCAATCGGATTTGTCCGGCGCGGAAAATACCCTTTTCCATTCGTGCCGGGCCTGTTGGTCGGCCGCGGCCATGACCCGGTAGTCCATCTGGAGTTGCTGGAAAAGCCAGGGGATGTTCGCCAGTTTTACCGGTTCCACCGACCAGGTCCCGTCGTAAAGCGCCACCTGGAGGACGGTGACGGGCTTTCCCTTCAGGGCGGAACCCGTGGGCGCCGCGGCCCCGGCGGCCAGAACGGCGCCAACGATGAGAACAATGGCATAAAGAGTCCGCATGGTCGCCCCCGGGCTCTTAGTCCGCCTGCGATCCGCCGCTGGGTCCCTTGGGGGTTCCCGGGTCGCCGTAGGACGGTGGAAGCGGCATCTTCGGCCTCGGGGAAGTGCCCGGTCCGCTGGGGACCGGGCAGAGCCTGACCCAGTGATAGTTTGTCATCCAGGCGAGGTCGAAGAAATTGGTCCATGTGGTCTGCCCCACCTTGTCGGTGAATTCCCGTTTGGCGGTGAGCAGCCGGGCCAGGTCCGTCTTCCCCGGTTCCCCGCCGTAGATGGGGCCGCGCTGGCTCATGGCCTTGGCGAATTCCTCGCACCGCTGCTTGAGGACCCGCGGCATCCGGATTTCAAGGTAGGGGACCCCCATGCCGCCCTTGGTCACGTTGCCATTCCCCTTGAGGGTGGCCAGGGCGGCGTCATCCTTGAGCATCATGTCGAGGAAGTAGCGGTACTGTTTCACATAGAAGAGCTGATTCTCCAGGGACATGATGAAGTATTCGATCTCCGCCAGAGCCCGTTGATCGTTCGGCCCCGGGGGCGTCCTGGGTATGTTGTCCTTCACCTTCTGGATGTAGGGCACGAGTTGGGGGATGGCCCCGTCGAGGTATTTTTTTACGGCCTCGATCGACTTCGTGGTATAGAACGAGGCGTAGCCGCCCAGGATGGCCGGGTCATTGACGAAGTGGACGTTATGCACACCCGGCGGCCATCGCCACTCGGAGGAGACCCGGAGCCTCGGGAGTTCGTCCGCCGAGGCGTCGGGGGCTTTCCCGCCGAGATCCCACGGGGAGACCGCGTATGACAGATACGTGTACTCCCCCTCTCCCCAGTGCCAGTGGTTCCGTTCCCCCCAGTGCCAGTTGGTCCCGGTGTTCGCGCCGGTATTCCGTCCCTGCCCGAGCGAGAAGAGGTACTGGTAATAGGGGCTGGAGGCGTAAAGTTTATCCACCTCGACACGCGAGAGGAACGAGGGGAAGTATTTGCCCTGGTTTTCCGCTTCGAACTCGCAGGCCTTGATGACCGGCGCCACGGGGGCTTTCCCGTTGATAATGTCGATGATCTTGGGTGGTTTCATGGCCTCGTCGTTCCACAGCCACCGCGTCAGGCGGTCACCCGGACCGTGGAACATGCAGGCGCACTGGGCCTCGGCAATCGGGCTGATGAGGAAATAGGCGCCGCTGGTGGCCCAACCGACCCGGGACAGCCCGTAGAAGCCGTATCCGGTGGTGTTTCCCGAGTTCTCCGCCGGTCCGCCCAGGCCGCTGACCGGGATGACCTCGTTGACGGACGACTCGCGGCGGTGAAACGCGAACGTGGCGCCGTAATCCAGATTGATGAGTTTCTTGTACTCGTCGTAGGCCTTCTGCCGCGTCCAGTACGTCATGGGATCGGAGGTGGTCAGGAGCGTCTCGGGCGCGCAGGCGATGAGGGTGGTCCGGGCGGCGGTCAGTTCCGTCACCAGCCCCTCGACGTTATTCTCCGTGTCCGCGTTGTCCAGGGTGAAGACGCACAGCGCGTCGATCGGATAATCCGTGCCGAACGTCTTGAGGCAGAACCGCACCCCGGCGCACCAGTCCTTGATGCAGTCGTCGGGGGTGGCGAAGGTGAGGGATTCCCAGGCGGCGATCTGGATGCGTTGCTCGGGTTTGAGCTGGACCTTCGCCCGCGTCTGGGAGTCGCGGCCCTCCGTGACCACCTGCATGATGGCCCGGCGGACCTCCTTGACCTCCACCATGTTGGTGTTCACCACCGCCGGCTGGCTGCGGAGGGCCACCACGCTCACCTGAAGGTTCTTCGGCCCCCTTTTGAAAAGCTCGCCGATGGATTTCTGAAATTCCTCAAGGTACCGGCAGGCGGAGGAGGTCGAGTCGAGAAGCAGGACGAGGTGCGGCGGCGCCGCGGGATTCCCCTTGGCCCGGCGGATCTTCTCCGTCTTGGTCCCGATTTCCCAGGCGAGTTCGTCGAAATTTCTTCCGGCGCGCCGCATGGTGAAGTCGGGCCTGCCGACACCCGGTTCATCGGCGGCGGTGGCCGCTCCGATGGCCAGAAGCGTCAGGGAACCCGTTAGGATCGCGAGTTTTTTCAGCATGACACGCCCTCCGGGGAGCGGGGATATGCAAAAGGCACACCTTCCCCCATCCAATGTTAACGCATGGAAGGCGGAAAGGTTCGTTAATTTTTTGGGATTTTTCAGGAATTTGCGGCGGTTCACCGGCATCAGGGATGAAACAGTTGACTTCCCCCCGGGGAGGGTTTACCATCACGAGCTCCCTTGGGGACGGGTTTATGTTTCGACGCAAGGATCCCATGCTTTTCAAGCGCGGCACTCCAGCCGAGTTTTTCGAGTTTTTCAAGAAGATCAATCCGGAGGACGTGAAGGGAGTCCCGCCCGCCGGCGCTGTGCCGGTGACGCCGGGCGCGGTCCGGCCGGCAGCCCCGGTCAACATCCCGGCGCCGCCGCCCACCTCCCCGGCGTCGCCGAAGCCGGCGGTCGTCCCGGTCCCTCCATCGGCGCCGGTTCGAGAGCCGCCCAAGGCGGCCGTGCCGCCGACACCGGTCCGTCCGCAGGCGCCGGGACCGGGGACGTTCCCCTCGATCTCCGAGGCGCCCGCATCGGGATCCGTCTCGTTGCCCTGGGCGGGTATCGCCACGGGTGTCGTGGCGGTGCTGTTGCTGGTGGGGGGGGTCTATCTGGCCGGGAAACTGATGGGGCGGACGGGAAGGGCCGGCGCCTCCGGCGCGGGCGCCGGCACGGGGGGCGACACGGAAGTCAGCGCGGTGGTCACGCCGCCCTCGTCGCCGAAGCCCTACACCATCGTGGCGGCGACCTACCGCACCCGCGCGGACGCCCGGAAGTGCGAGGTTCATCTCCGAGGCCTGAATCTGGACGCGTTCGTCCGGCCGTCGGGAAAACTCTTCATGACCTGCGTGGGCCACTTCGCGGGCCGGTACGGAAGCGATATTGACAAGATGTTGAACGACGTCCAGGCGATCAAAGTGGGGCGCATGTACCCGTTCTCGAGCGCCCACAAACTGAACATTGAGTAGGAGGAAGGCATGTCCATTCATCCGAGTCTGGTCATCAAGGGCATTCTTGTGCGCCAGAGGAACGTTTTGGCCCGGTCTGAACGGGTTTCCAAACTTTTGGGAGAGGAACGTTGGAAGGAAGGTGATTCCGTCTACGGTCTTCCCAAGGTCAAGGTGGTTCGCATAAAGAAGAAGAAGGCGGCGAAGGAGGAGGCGGATGCCGCCGTGGTTCTGGGTGTCGAGGGCGCCGCGGTTCCGGGCGCGGCCCCGGCTCCCGAGGGGAAGATTCCCGCGGGTGCGAAGGCTCCGGCGGCCGCCGCGGGCGCCAAGGCCCCGGCTACGAAAGTCGCTCCGGCCAAGGGCGCCGCACCGGCCAGGAAATAACTCCGAATTCTGTTTGGGAAACACCCACCTTCCCCGGGCACGGGCCCGGGGGAGGTGGGTTTTATGTCCGTCAGGGGGGCGGAGCGAGCGGGGTTTTTCTCCCCGGCCTCACGCCGTCGCGCCGGGGGACAGGCGGTCCGAAATAATCTTCTCCAAGTCCGCGATCGGCAGTCGTTCCTGTTTCGTCGTGTCCCGGTCGCGCAGGGTGACGGTTTTGTCCGCGAGGGTCTGGCTGTCCACCGTGAGGCAGAACGGCGTCCCGGCCTCGTCCTGACGGCGGTAGCGCCGGCCGACGGCGCCCTTCTCGTCGTAGAAGACGTTCCATCGCCGCTTCAGGGTCCTGTAGATGTCCTTCGCGATCTCGGGCATTCCATCCTTCCGGACGAGCGGGAAGACCGCCGCCTTGAACGGGGCCAGACGCGGGTGGAATTTCATCACCACGCGCACCTGGGGCACGCCCTTTTCGTCGGGGACCTGGTCTTCCGTGTAGGCCTCGCAGAGGAAGGCCAGCACCGCGCGATCGAGTCCCGCCGAGGGCTCGATGACATGGGGGATGAACCGTTCCTTCGTCACCGGGTCGATGTACGACAAATCCTTGCCGCTCCCGGGGTGGCGCGGCTTTCCGTCGGGGCCGGCGTCCACGGCGAAACCCCCGTCCTTGCGGATGAGTTTCCCTTCCATGTGGCTGCGCAGGTCGAAATCGCCGCGATGGGCGACCCCCTCGAGTTCCCCGAATTCTCCGGCGGCGAGGAACGGGAAGGCGTACTCGATGTCCGCCGTCCCGCCGCTGTAATGGGAAAGTTCGTCCGCCGTGTGATCCCGCAGCCGGAGTTTTTCGCTTCGGAGTCCCATCCCCGTGTACCAGGCGAAGCGCCGGTCCCGCCAATACCGATACCACCCCTGCGAATCGGCCGGCCGGCAGAAGAATTCGATCTCCATCTGTTCGAACTCTCGCGATCGGAACGTGAAGTGGCGCGGGGTCACCTCGTTCCGGAAGCTCTTGCCTGTCTGGGCGATGCCGAAGGGGATGTCCACACGGGTCGAGTCGAGGACGTTCTTGAAATTGATGAAGATCCCCTGGGCCGTTTCCGGCCGGAGGAACGCCTCGCTCTCGGGGTTGTAGAGGGCCCCGATGTGGGTTTTGAACATGAGATTGAATTCGCGGGGGGGGGTGAGCTGGCACTTGTCATGCTTCCCGGGATGCTTTGAGGGCTTGAGCGGACACTGGCAACTGCCCAGGTGATCCGCCCGGAAGCGGGCCTTGCATCCATCCGTCTTGCAGTCCACCATCTGGTCATGGAACAGGTCGTAGTGGCCGCTCGCCTTCCAGACGGCCGGATGCTGGATGATGCAGGTGTCCAGTCCCACCATCTCGTAGGGGGCGGGGGCGCCGGGTGGGGCGGTTGTGTCATCGTTGGACTGGACCATGTCGAGCCACCAGGCCTCGCGGACGTTGCGTTTCAAATCCACGCCGAGGGGGCCGTAGTCCCAGAACCCGCCGAGCCCGCCGTAGATGTCGCTCGCCGGGAAGATGAAGCCCCGTCGTTTGCAGAGCGCCGCGAGTTTGTCCATCAGGTTTTCGGGCATGAGATCCCTCATTTGGCCTTTGGGTTGTTTCAATTCGGGGGGCATCCTATCAGAATGCCGCGTGTTTTCAACGTGACGATTTTCCATCCGTCATGAGATTCTTCTTCGCCCACGCCCACTCCCGCGCCACCCCTTCCGCCACGGTCATGCCGGTGAATTCGGGCTGCTCCCGGAGGACGTCCCATGTGTAGGTTTCGAGGACCGTCATGTCGCAGAGGCCTTCGTTCACCAGATGCGGAACGGCGCCCAGAGTTTCGCTCCGTGTGGTGCCCAGGGGCCCGAAGGTGTCCATGAACAACGGCAGGTGGAAATGCACCCGCAGTTCATCCACCCCGGCCAGGCGCGAGGGCGCCGCCAGGACCTCCGGCAGGTCCATCTCCCGGAAAATGACCCGTCCGGTCGCGTCCGCGCCGACGGCCTGATGGAGGTAGGGCGAGTTGGAAAGCGCCGCGAGGCGCGCGAGGGCGGCGCGGTTCCCGGCCGGGCGCTTTACCGCGACCGCGCTGGTGGCGTGGATTTTCCCGATGGGGATGCCCGCCGCGGCCAGGCGTTTCGCCGCGGCGCACGCATCCTCGAATTCCACCGCGAGGTGGCCGATGTCGATCGTGACGCCCAGATGGGGGCGGATCCGCGGGGCCGTGTCGAAGCGCGGGGCCAGGAATTCCTTCCAGAATGCGATCACCTCCCCGGCCGTCGCGAGGGTGCATCCCGGTTCGGGTTCGAGGAGGAGGCTCACCGATTTTCCGGTGGAACGCCGGAGATCGGCGAGGGCGGATGCCGTCCGGGCGAGGGAATCCGCCACGCCCGCCAGAACCTTCGGCCCGTGGCCGAAGGCCTTGAACGATCCCGGCGCGGTGCTGACGGATCCCCCGGCGCCCTCCGGGAGGAGCGATGCGAGGACGCGGGCGAGGGCGATGGTGTAGGCGGCGCGTTCCGGTTCGAGCCATGTGGGCCGGTAGACGTTTTCCTTGACGGGAGCGCCGTGAAACGCGCGTTGAGGGAAGCCGTTGATGGTCCGCACGACAAACCCGCCGTCGGCGATCGTCCGGCGGAGGGCTTCGCGTGCGTCGGGGACCGTGTCAACCTCCCGCGCCGCCTCCTCGCCGAGCCGGAGTTCGATCGCGAGGGGCGCTTCCGGAGAGACCGCCCGTTTCACCTCCGCGAGGGGGCCGTCGAGGGATGTCAGAACCTCGGCGAGGGTTTCGGAGGGAAAAACGTTGGCGGCGTAGGCGAGCGTCATGGGGCCGAGGGAACAAAATAGGACGTTCTGAGGGACGCCGAGGTGCATACCCGGCGGATGACCCCTTCCGCCTCCAGCGTCTTGAGGTAGCTCGTCGCGGTGTTGGGGGAACAATCCAGCAGATCCACCACCTCGGCCCGTGTAAGCCTTGAATGACCCTGGAACAATTCCCGAAGGCGCGTCAGGCGGTCGCGCGTCCGGCCGGGTTTCCCGGCGGGCACGGACGGGGCCGCCGCGGGTGGCGCGGCATCTTCCGTTTCCGAAGGCCGCGGCCGCGAGAACAACCCGGCGTGAAGCAAGGCCTGCCCTCCGGAAAGAATCACGATCCGCTCGATTTCATTCTGAAGTTCCCGGACGTTTCCCGGCCAGGAATGTCCGGCCAGCGCCCGGAGCAGATCCTCCCCGACGGCAACCTCCCCGTATGCGAAGGATTTTTTCAGAAAGTGCCTCGCCAGAAGCGGAATGTCCGCGAGCCTCTCCCGAAGCGGCGGAATTTCAACGTGCAGCCGCGCCAGACGGTAATACAGATCGGCGCGGAATTCCCCCCGGGCGATCATTTCCTCCAGCGACCGGTTGCTCGCGGCGATCACCCGGGCCTTCACCCGCCGGGAACGAACCGCCCCCACCGGAAGTATCTCCCCGTTCTCGAGAACCCGAAGCAACGCCCCCTGGAGGCGCGGCGACATCGAGGAAATCTCGTCCAGAAAAATGATCCCCTCGCCGGCGGCGGTGAAGAGTCCCTCCGTGTCGTGATCGGCGCCCGTGAAAGCGCCTTTTACATGACCGAAGAGTTCGGACTCGATGAGCGTGTCCGAGATCGCCCCGCAATTGACGGCGAGAAACGGCGCTCCGGCGCGCGGGCTCTTCCGGTGGAGGATCCGGGCGACAAGATCCTTCCCCGTCCCGGTCTCGCCGGTGACGAGCACGGTCTCGCCAAGCGGGGCGAACCGCGCGATCCGGTCGCGGACGTCCCGCATGCCGGGGGTCTCCCCCACCAACGCGCCCTCCTCCGTCACGGACGCGTCCGGCGCGGCCGATGGGGTCTCTCCCGGTTCCAATTCATCCGCCAGTGTCCAGAGCATCGCGATCTGGGGCCCGGTCAGTCCCGGCTGGTTCCGGAGAGATCCCCGCAGGAGGAGCGGGTCGTTCCGGTCGAGGATGTTCCGAAAATGCCGGGCGGCGCGGGTCACATCGCCTTCCAACAGATAAAGATGGGCAAAATCCATATCAACACTTCCCAATGCCTCATCCATCTCGAGAAGAATACGGGCCGTCTGGACGCAACCCGCGGCCAGTTCCGCGGAGGCGAGTTGACCCGAGCAACTGGTAAGAAAGGCCACGGGGTGCCCGCCCGCGGCCGACAGCGCCCGGCGGGTGTGCTCGCGCGCCCCCGGCACATCCCCCCGGTGAAGACACACCTTGCCGCGATGAAATTCCAGAAACGCGTAATCCTCCCGGCCCGTGGCGGCCTCGATGACCGTTCCGGCCTCCGTAAAGCGTCCGGCGGCCAAAAGCAACCGCACCCGATAACTCAACAATAATTCGCGATCGCGCGGGGAAGACGGTGGCGGCACGGCATCCAGGAGCGCCAGTCCTTTCCGGGTCTGTCCCCGGATCACCGTCAGGCGCAATCGCCGCAGGGACAACAATCGTCGCACCTCCGGATCTTCGGTCGGGTGGGCCTCGACTTCGGCAAGCACCCGCTCCGCCAAAGTGGTATCCATATCACCCATCGCGGCTTGCGCCAGGTACAAACGCACCAGGAACCAAATCCGGGCTCCAGCCGGAACGGGAAGCCGGCAGGCCCGCTGGAACAACTCAATCTTCTTCCGGACATCCCCCCGGCGGTCCATCACGTGGGCTTCAGCGTAGAGACTCCACGCCTGGAGCAACGGTGACGATAACTCCATCTGTTTCAACAATCGCAACGCCCTTGCGGCATCGGCCGTACGTTTCACATAGGTGTAGGCGATGACGGAAACAATCAACACAACCCCCATGATTTCGTGATCGTCGGAAGGAAATTTCTGCGCATGGGTGATCGCCTCCATCACCTCTGGAACGGACAGGGGGGAAGGTTCTCCGCGGTCAGATTTCCATATGGCCTGAATCAATCGGCAATGTCGGTAGTGGGGATCGGAATCGGACAGGCGTTTATACTGTTTCTCCCCTTCCTCTTCATCCCCGAAGAGAAACGCCTGCACAAACGCCTTGGCGGGAGACGTGGTATCCATAAAACCCTCGTATTTGAGCCCAAAGTATGGTTATTGCGCCCATAATTATTGATTGTCTTGTGCGTAATTTCAAGGGTAATCCATATCTCGTATTTTATCAACATGTTGCGCAGTTGATGATTACTGGCATATCCCTTGCTTATTATGCCCAGTATGAAAATTGAGATCGGAGACAACCCAATGACTTTTCAAGCCCGAACCCTGATTGACATCCTTCGGGGGCAACGCGATCAATCTCCCGACCACGCCGCCTGTCACGTGCGGAATGAATCAAACCGATGGATTCCGGTGAGCCGGGCGGAAATTCTCGACCGGATGGAACACGCCGCGGCGGCGCTCCGGCGGTTGGGACTTGTCGCCGGCGACCGGCTTGCGATTCAAGGACGCACCAACGATCACTGGCTGGTGTTCGAGTTGGCCGCCCTGCGGCTCGGCGCGGTCGTGGTGGGCATCGATCCCCGCGCCCCGGCCGGGGAAATCCGGGAGATTCTCGCGGATTCCGGCGCACGCGGTCTCCTCGTCGAAAATCCGGCCATGCTCGCCGCCTGCCCGGCGGAGGATATCGGGTTCCGGATGACGTTTTCAGGGATGGCGGCCCTGTCCCGGGAAGCATCCCCGCTCTCCCCGGAGATCCCCGCCCCCGGCGGCAACGATCCGGCCGCGCTCATTTACACTTCCGGGACCACCGGAAAGGCGAAAGGCATCATCTACACCCACGCCCAGATCATGGCCGCCCATCGGGCCATCCTCGCCGCCCTGCCGATCCTCTCCGGAAACGACCGGACGATCGCCTGGCTCCCCATGAGCAATCTCCTCCAGAGGATGATCAACGGCGTGGCGCTGACGGCGGGAGTGGGGCTGTATTTCGTGGAGGATCCGCGCGAGATCGCCCGGTGCTTCCAGGAGGTCCGTCCCACGGTGTTCGTCGGGGTGCCCCGATTCTACCAGAAGGTCCGCGATGGGGTGCTGGAACGCCTGGGCCGGGCGAAGGGATTGCGGCGCCGCCTCGCCCAGGCGGCCCTCGTCTCGGGAAAAGAGGCGTTCCGGGCGCGGACGGCCGGACAACCCCTTTCCCTCGCGGCGCGCCTGCGTCACGCGGCGCTCGACGCCCTGGTGTTGCGGAAAATCCGCAAGGCCCTCGGCGGGAAAATCCGGATCCTGATGACCGGCTCCGCGGCCACCCCCCGGGACGTCCTGGAGTTCTTTCACGCCGCGGGCCTTCCCCTTCTGGAGTCCTACGGGGTGAGCGAAAACACGATTCCCGTCACCTTGAGCCGCCTCGACGCGTTCCGCGTCGGCTCGGTGGGCCGCCCCCTCCCGGAAAACGAGGTGGTTCTCGCGGCCGACGGGGAAGTGCTCGTCCGGGGGCCGGGTCTCTTCCGCGGGTACACCAACGGCACCGCCCCCGACGCGTTCACCGCCGACGGCTTCTACCGCACCGGGGATCTCGGCGA
>JAZDJP010000006.1:0-13810 GCA_043803805.1 Planctomycetota bacterium | reverse complement strand
AAAACAGAACAGATCCTTCCGGACGGCGGCAAGGAGGGCAAATTCGCCTTGAATGGGATCAAGGGCATGTGCGTGGTGCGGCGACTGGATGCGCCCATGGCCGAAGCGTTGAAGCCGGACCCGGTGAAAAAACTGACATGGCTGGAATCGCTTTCTCAACCCGGAAAGCCGGCGGTATACGAACCCCGTTTCGTTTCCCCCAGCAGCGTGGAGATGCCAGTCGGCCGCTCTTCGCAAAAGGGGGAAAAGGGAGACATCGCGGTCGAGGTGATCAAACTTGCCGACCATGCCATCCGCATTGGAAAAGATCCGGAGGTGGAGAATGAGGATGTGGGAAATGCCGTCCATGCGTATTTCGCTGCGTTGCCGTCACTCGTCGAATGCTCCCCGAAGGACAAGGAATCCGTCGCTCTGCGATGCCTTGTGAGCTACGGAGTGGACAAGTTGATTTCCGCTACGGATCTTGTCGCGATGGGGGAGCGCCTGCAATCGTGGATTGACAAAACCTATCCCGGCGCGGTCTGGAAGTGCGAGATCCCCTTCATGGCGCCCAAGAAGTCGCCTTCTGTTTCCGATGGGGCTGGTAAGGACGGGGAATCCGGACATTGGAACGGGATCATTGATCTGCTCTTGCTCCTGCCCGACGGCAAGGCGGTGATTATTGACCACAAGGCGAGCGCCATTTCGCCGGAGAAATCCGCGGACAAGGCCCGCAGTTACGCCGGCCAGCTTCTCGCCTACCGCGAGTCGCTGGAGGCGCAGGGGATGGAGGTGGAGGCAATGTGGGTGCATTTTGCGTTGGCGGGGGTGGTAGGCGGAATATGCAGATGATTTATTGTCATATACGTTTCAGACGCGTGAGGGCGATGGTGGTGGAGGGAAGTGATGGAAATTTTTCTGACATCCTACGATCCGTCTGATTTGCCTGGCGCCAGCATCGATCCGCTAGGTTTTGAAAGAGGTTACCTGTTTTTGGCAGACAAAATCCTCCCTGGTCTGACTAACGTTGCTTCACGCCCACGTTACATCGCGCTCCTATGCGCCGGCAGCCAGTTGAGTGGCGATCAGGATAACCGTTCTGAGCGCGAACAAATTCTTCATCGTCAGGAAACGATTCTGCGGTTGGAACGTTTTTGGGCGCTCGCCAATGTGCTCGCGCGGCCGGACAAAAGTGGCGGCGTTCGCGGCGTTACCTATGCACAGGATTACCTCAAGGAATTACAGCGACGCGGTGATACGCGCACCACTGCCGGCTACCGACTGCTCTCTCGCCAGACCCAGTATGGGGGCATCGGCATGTATGCCAATGTCGCCGATGGAATGCACTTCTTTAACCGGGACGATTTCATCCTTACTCCGGCTCTGGGCGAAGTCGCCGCTGAGGCGTTTCAGGAAGAAACCAAACTTCCTGGTTCGATTCGCCGGGCCATCATCGACGATACGGATGTCCCGCTGACGACTTTGACCGATTGGGGGGAGCGTGCTCACGTCGAAGCCGAGGTGAAACCGCGCGAGGCCGCTTGTCTTGATGAAGCCTTGAACTACAACGATGTCAGGTCGCGCATGGCCGGATTGCTCCGCAATCATCCGGCCAAAAACGCCGAGGAAACCGAATTGGACCGGCTCGCTCGTGTCTTGCGCACGTTGAAGCGGAATGGCCAGCATCAGGATTTGCATGAAGGGATTGAGTGTATCCTCGCCTTTGAATCCTGTTATCAGCATATGCAACTTTCGCTCGAACGGATTCTCTGGCTCTGCCGTCATCACACGGCTGCATCCATAACACTCGCGGAGTTGGCCAACGATCCCGTCATGCTTTTCGTGAAAACCAATCTGCTCGCTCGCGTCCAGCGTCTGCTCGACGTCCTCGATCATGGCACCATGCCCGGTTTTCGCGAAAACATTGACCGTCTTTCCGACGTGCGGAGATTTCTGGAAATCGCCAGCGGGGCTGTGCAGGACAACTCGTCGTTCGTGGATGCCGTCATCACCCGCCATGCCGACGTTCAGCACGGGAAATTTGACCGGGGCCGGCGTAAGATGCCTTGGCTGGAGCGCATCAATTCACGCATCCAACTCACCATGACCCGGTCTGGCGGGATGAATCGTGAAGCCTCCCAGCCTGCGCACATCAGCCCGCATCCGTATCGCCTCGGTGCCGCGGATGCTTTCATTTCGGCTTCAATGAAGGATGTGTCATCATGAAGGGCAATCTGGACATCAGTTCGCGCAAATTGATCGACCGCTTGGTTCCAGACCTGCATTGGGGTGCCATGCAAGGCCTGATAGCCACCACGTTTGATCTTCGCCCGGAATTTTTGGAGACCGATTTTTTGCCCTCCGTTTTCGGGCTTGGCGCGTGGGACGACCAGAGTTGGGCCACCCGTATCGCGCTGGAAAAACGTCTCTTTGAGCTCGACGCTGCGGTCATTCTCACTGAAGCCCGTCGCTACCGGGGGCGCCCGCGCTCGCTCCGTTTGGATGTGCGTCCTGCCGTCAGCCCGCGTGGTTCTGTCCTTCATGCCAAGGTAACACTCCTTCTATTTGAACGCGCTGTGCGATTGATAGTTGGCAGTGCCAACCTGACTAAACAAGGGTATCGCGAAAATCGCGAAGTCATCGCCGTCCTTACCGCCACTCAAAAAACCAAAAAAGAGGCTGCCCTGATTACTCAGGGATTGCAGGGCATGGAATCAAGCCTGTCATCATGGCTCACGCCCGAGGCTCACAAACTGATTCGCCGTTCCATCGAGACCGTTCAACCTTGGCTTGACGGCAATGCTGACTCGGACACATCTTTTATCTGGTCCAACGGGCAAACCCGGCTGTGGCGCGAGTTCGTGGGGCGTTGGCCCGTCGGGGAACCGGTCAAACGCATTTCCATTCTCTCGCCATTTTGGTCTCAGGACGCCAGCCTGACCCTTTCAGCATTTTTGACGCAGCTCAAAACTGTTGGGCCGTTTGCTCCCGACGCCGAAGTTCGCCTTTTGACCGATGCCTTCAAAAATCCGAATGGCGAACTCATCCCGGTTTTGCCTCCGGCCTACGCCGGGCAAGATTGGCAGGCTCTTGGCGTCAAAGCGACCGCCCAGCCGGTGAATCCCGAGGTTCACCCGGAGGAATTGGGTGGCATGGAAGGCTTCACCGGCATCCGAGCACTTCATGCCAAGGTCGTTTTGGTCGAGGGCACCCGCAGTGGGTTGGCCTATCTCGGCTCGGCCAACTTTACGGCGCATGGCTGGGGTTTCATTTCCGGACAAGGCAATGCGAACACGGAGGCCGGGGTGATTCTGCGCCGATCCCTTCACAGTTCTGGCTTTGACTCCGTGCTCCCAGATTTGGTCGGCAAGCCCATTTTGCTGTCGAACGCCAATATTCACAGCCTGCGACCGCCGGAAATGGGGCCGGCCGATGAGCCTTGGCCTGAGTTTATCCACCAGGTTCTTCTCGCGCCCGTTACTGCCGATGGAGATAAACTGGAACTTCGCATAGAAACGGCCGCTGATGGTGCCGGATTTCTTTGGTCTGCCCGCCTTCTCGACAAAGATGGCTTTCCCGGTGACATCCTCGTTCCTCTCGAACAAACCCGGGACGCAACCAAAAACAGTTTCACCGTTTCTTTGTCGGACCAGGTTCTCACCCGGTTGCTCACGGATCAGGAAATTCAGATTTGCTGGGCCGATTGTCCGGCGGGACGCCCGTTCCCGCTGAATGTTGAAACCTCGGCTCGCGCCAGTCTTCCGATTTCGCCCGGCAAACAAACCCTTGAGGAAAGTAATCTGATTTCTTACTACCAGGGCCGGATTGCTTGGGAGCAACTCTTTCCCGATCCGGAAGCTGATGGTTCATCAACCGACCATACGATCGTTGCCCCCGCGCCTGTCTCCGGGGTGGACAAGTCGCGCATCCAATCCTATCAAATCCGCGAATTCGTCGAGGCGCTCGCCGGTTTGAATCAGGACCTGCGGTCGGCGACTCAGTCCGAACCAACCATGCGCTTGGCCTTGCTCGGCCCGGTCAGTCCCTTTGCCCTCGCTCAAACGATTATCGACGCGGTGGTGGCCGGACGCCGCACGCCCACCGCCGCCGGGTTCCAGTTGGTCGAAATTCTCGCCTGTCTCCAATCGGTGGGATCCCATCAGGTTCCCGAGCGGTTAGCCGACGTCTGGCAGCAACACCTTCAACAGGTGAATGTGAAAATTAGTCGCCTGCTGGATAATCTGGTCACCGATCATCCCGCTTTGTTCGCCTCCAACAAGGCATTCGGACGCTACCGGAAGGCTGTGCTCAACGGTGAAACAACTCTCAAATCATGATTACCGCCTCGGAAGATTTTAATTTGGGCCGCGATAACCGGATGAAGGAGCGTCCCGAAGATGCCGTCCGCCAGTTGCAAACGGTCAAGGTTCTCTTGGAACGGTTTTTCCATTCCAGATCCACGCAACAGTTTGAGATTCAGATCCTGGCCGATGAAGTCGGCATGGGCAAAACCTTTGTCGCGCTGGGGTTGGCCTATTCGATATTGGCCCACCTGAAACAATCTCGCATCGAGCCAGACCTTGATGGCTGCTATCAGCGTGTTCTCGTCCTCACGCCGAACAACCACGCCCTCTATCGCAAATGGGTTCGCGAGGTCTCCGAATTTAAGCGCCGCTGCATTCCTCCGGAAAATCAATCCAGTGACATAAACTTTGCCCCGTTGGCCGTGGACCGTTTGGATGATTTGGCCGTCGCCCTCCGCAAACCCGGCCGCCAGCCCCAGGTCATTGTCGCGCGCATGGGGTTGTTTGGTGGGGATAAACTTCTGGATTATGACCTCAAGCGCCGCTTCACCCTCGGCGTCCTGTTCCGGTATTGGAGCAACCGCTTCAATTATGAAAACCGCCAGCGCCTGCTCAAGGGCTCTCCGGAAGGCTGGCCATTCCGGCCCGACGGTCTCACGGATTTGACGGAAGACGAAGCCAGCCGGCTGCCTTTCACCGAGGATGAATTCTTGGCCATTCTCAACCGGCTCACGGGCAAGGATACCCCGGACCTTGAAAATCTATTGGAACTTTGCCGCGAAGTCGCCACGCCTTTCTTTCGCAATCGGGAGGATTATTTCAGAAAAATTGGCAACAAGATCATAGACATCTATCGCTTGGCTGCGTTTCGTAGCATCCAGCGCGATTTTCCGTTGCTCATCGTGGACGAGGCCCATAACTGGAAAAACGGCCCCCAGTGGGGAGCCAACGGGTTTTTCGAGTTTAGGGATTTTATTGCCCCGCACGTTCGCCGCGCCCTCTTGCTCACGGCCACACCGTTCCAACTGCGTCCGGATGAAATGTTGGAAATCCTCAAGGTGTCGGATTATATGCAGCCATGCCCCACCCAGGCTGAATCTTCCGTTCTGGTCGAGCGTCTGAAAAAGTTACGCGAGCAAACCATCCGGCCTGTGCTCGCGAATGCGGAAAGTCACAGTCGCCATTTTAGCCGGGCTTGGGTCCGCATTCCCCGCCGTGTCCCGGCGCAAGCCCTCGATGAGGGATGGGACTCGCCCGGTTTGGCCACCGCGAGGGGAAAGATCATCACCCTTGCGAATCTCGATGGCGTCATCACCGATCACGGCGTGGATTTGTCAAAAATAATTTCGGTCGCGGTCGCGGGTATCGATCCGGATATTCGCCAGTTTCTCAAGGAATCCCTGTATCTGTTCGCTTGCAATGCCGACCTTTCCCGTGAGCTCGGTAAACTGGTGGTCCGCCATCGTCGCCAGACCGACCACCGACTATTCCTCGTCGGGGCTGAATACGGCCAGCCCTTGCCGGACACGCTGGCTCGGCCAGATGGCCACATTCTTCATGCGGCCCCCGGCTTGGACATTCGTGGTGAGGCCGAACTTCCCCAATACCTGCTCATGCGTTGCGTTTCTGAGATGAAAGGCGGCAAGGGGCGATCCTCTCTCGGCAGCGACCTGACTGGTTGTTACTCCACGTTGCACGCCAGCGCCGAGGGCCGCCGCGTTCAGCAATCTTTGGGTGAAGCCCAGAATGCCCGCCGTTACCTCGACATCCTGTTCGAGATGGTGAACAAAAGCCATGATCCTAAGCATCCGAAACTTGCTGCCGTCGTTGAAGAAGGTTTGCGCCACTGGCAGGCCGGTGAAAAAGTCCTGATTTTTTGTTTCCGCACCAACACTGCCGAGCGACTCCATGACATTCTCAGCGACCGCATTCGTGAAGAGTTGGCGGCGGGCAAAAAGCGCTGTCTGGGCGGCGAGGGCCAGCTAAAAACCTTGCGTGCCCGTCTCACGGGCCGTGACCGTGACCTCGTCGTGCTCGGTTTGGATCGCCTGCTTTGGTCCGTGGCTTGGGCGCGCGGCACGGATTTTCCATTTATCCCCGGCCAATTCATTTTGGAGGATGCCGAACTCTCGGAACTTGCCCGTCTCTCGCTCCAGTTTGGAATTGAGGTGAACGGCGAGCGGGTGGATCGCGTATTCCTCTATCGTGCCACTGAGCATATCCTTGCTCGACGTTTTCTAAAGGCGGGCGTCGCGGATAAATCGCTTGAACGGTTGCTCACGGACATGGCGATTCTCGATTGGATTGCCAATTCATACGGTCTGGCTTATGGCGGCGAGGAGGAGGATGAAAGCGAGGAAAGCCCGTCCTTTGACGAACGCGGCTGCCATACCAAATATCCCCCCAATGACCGCGTACCTTCTTCCGAAAAAATCGCGTCGCTGGCCGACGATCTGCGGGCCACTCGGTTACGTGCTCGGACGCAGAAACAAATTCCGATTCTCGACTCCTACGCAATGTCCCCCAGTCTCTGGATCGGGGCCGACCCGCAACGCCTTTGGTTGGATGCGGGCATTAATGCCATCGCCCCCACGTTACGCGAAATCCACAAGTATCTCTGGCAACTGACCGTTCCGGAAGTGCACGAGTCTGACGATGCCAATGCGACCGAAATTGATGGCGTGGACTTTTTCACTCGCGCCCTGGTGCTTCAAGCGCTCCGGCGGGCCGTCCTCCGGGATTCCGTTCTGCTCCGTCTCTTGCCCCAGAACGGCGACCTCCACGAATCCGGTTGGGGCGAACTGCTCGCTTCGCGGTTCTTTGACCATCTTCCGAATCAGCATGAAAGCATGGCCCAGCGCATTGTTGTGTTTTTGGAAGACATGAAAGCCTCCAGCGGCCGCATCGCGAATCCGGATTCTGCCCGTGGCGCGCTCCATCAGGCCACTCTTTTGCGGGACCAGCAGTTTGTCGCGCTGGTGAATGGTAGCACCAAGTCGTCCACGCGTGACCGTATTTTCAGCGGCTTCAACACTCCGTTGCTACCTGAAGTGCTGGTATGCACTTCGGTCGGACAGGAGGGCATTGATCTTCATCGCCATTGTCGCCATGTTGTGCATTACGACCTAGCATGGAATCCTGCCGTGCTAGAACAACGTACTGGACGCGCCGACCGTATCGGAAGCAAAACTTTCCGCGAAAGAGACGCTACCACAGATTCTAATAAGATCTTTCTAGAAATTGGCGTGCCTTTCCTCGCCGGCACCTACGACGAACGCATGTACGAAGAACTTCGCCTTCGCGCTCAAACCTTTGAAGTTCTAACCGGCGGTGACTTTGCCGCAGACCATGCAGATGGTCAAGATGATTCGTCAAACGCCGAAGGCAAGGAATTGGGCGTTTCTGTTCTTCCCTTGCCGCCCCAGATGATTGATGACATCAGAGTCAAACTTCAAGTTTAGGAACGTCCGAAGTTCCCTAAAGCACAACACACTCCCGGAATCCAAATGAAGTCCTGCATTTTCTGCCAGAGCCCGGCGTTCTATGAACGCTTCGACACGACACCTGAAAAAATCAGGGAGGTCCTGAACCGTGTCGCGGCCGACACGGACACGAACGATTTGGTGGTATGCGTTTATCTGTTCGCCCGGGGGAAACGCTGGGGCGGAAATTGCCAATCGCAGCGGTGGTCCTCGCCGGAGAACATTAAAAAATCACGTTTTCACCAAAAAATGGCCGGGATGCCAATTCCCGGGGATTTGCCGGTCCGGTTCAAGACCATTCGGATTTACTTTGGTGGCGGATTGCCCGCCTATCCGACCTCCGCGATAAGCCGATATCGCTTTGAATTCCGGTTCCGTTCGTTTGAAGACCATGTGGCGCATCTTTTCGCGCACGAGTTGCATCATTTCCGGCGCTACCACCTCGGATTGCATCCGGGAGAGGGCGAATCCTCCGCGGAACGATGGGCGCATCGGCACATCACGTCGCTGGGGTTCAAATCGGAATTCAAAAAACGTCCCAGGCGGCAACCCAAACGATACCGCCGGCGCGCACTTCCTTCGGATGTGGTCAATGCCCACGAAAAACTCCGCCATGTTACGGTTGGATGCCAACTGATTTTCAAGAATTCGGGTTCGCGCGAAGCGAGAATCAAAAACGGAGAGATTTTGACTGTTCTGCGTCCTCCTCGAAGAGGATCCTTTCGAATGCCGGTAAGGACCGCCGATGGCAGGCCTTTCCTGGTGCCGCTCACGATGCTGGAGATTAAAAACTGAACTGCCAAATGGAAAATAAGAAGGGGGGAGCGGCATTGAACCGCTCGCCGTCCGGGGGATCCTTCCCGAAAGATATGTGTCCATCTCCTCAAGGATTGGAGCGTTGGTCTATGGTGCGCTATAATGAAACCATGATTTCTCTCCGGAAACCCAAGGCAGGGTCATCTATCTGCAGCACGACCTATCCCCGGTCTTCCTTGCCAAGATGACGGAGGCGGCACGAGCCATCTACGAGGACGACCCGGGATGGAAAGACACCGTGCGCCTCACCCTGCTGGACGAGTTCCCCGGAGACATGGAGATGCTGCGGTTTGCACAGGACAAGTTCTCCGATATCGTTCGCCTGCTCATGGACGGAAAACGACAGATATCCATCCGTCGGAGCCTGAGCCACGGACTTGAACTGATCTCCGATTGAGATGCCCAACATGAAATACCTTCGATTATCCTTGATGGCGTTTGCTCTCCTCGATGCCATCCTCTTGGGGATCTTCGCCATCCACATCCATCGTCCCATCACCAAGCCGGATTTCCCCCTCTGGCTGAATGGGCTGAATATCGCCTACCCTGTGCTACTGGTTTCCTTGGCGGCTTCGGCCTTCGGGCTTGCAACCCATCGCCGATGGGGATTCATCCTCTCGTATGTCCAGTTCCCTTTCCGTATGATTTACCTTGTTCTCTCGTTCGGGTTCCTCCTCCTTATCCCCCGGCTGTTCGTCAAGCCCCAGATGTATATGCCGGTTCTCATCGTGGCCATGGTTCTGGAATGTGCCCGGATTGTCTTCACGGCCATGATTCACCTGAAGATGACCAAGCGTTCATCCCGGGGAGCCCAAGTGGCGTGAAAATCCCGGCGCCCGACATTCGGTTTCAACGTTTTATGCCATGCGATGATTGAAGTTTTGCTTCGTGGGACGTACAATCCAAAAGGTTTTGAAAAAGCGGTCAATATATACGTTCGTAAAAAAGGAGATTGAACGATGGCACGTGATTTGCCCGAGTCCATAGATAGACAGAGAGAATTGTGGTGGCGAGCATGGTTCATATGGCAGACGTGGCACTACACACTTGGAGGACTTGGTGCGGTCTCCGGTGCAGTTGTTGCTGTGAGTTCACAGATTCCCGGAATGGTACGATGGGTGCCTTTTCTTGGATTGCTCTCCGCTATTACTTCAGGTCTCCTTCTCTTCTTAAACGCTAACAAGCAGGCCACGGGGTTCATGAAAGCATACCGCAGACTCAATACTGCTTGTGTCCGATTTGTTTCGGATGAAACCTACCCGCTACAAAATCTTCTCAAGATTCACGAGGAGGGGGTGACCATAATCGAGCGATCCGAAGACTAGACTCAAAGATATGGGCGCACAGGGCATCTATTAAACGAGGTTGCCTTACCGCCGCCATCTTTGTTCTGATTCTGGTTGTTCTCTTTGCTGTTGTCTCCTGGTTTCTTTTCCGACACCTCGACAACCTGAAGAAGGACACCGGCGGGCAAACGCCCGCCCCCGTCGGCACCGGTGTTCCGCAAACTCCCGAGGGCAGGAAATACGCCTACGCCGGGCTCCCTCATCCCACGACCTACCCAAACCGATTGGAGACCCTGACGAACACAGGCTACGTAGTAGGCTACGACAATACCCGAAAGGATCCCGCATGGGTGGCATTCTGCCATCGGACCGCCAGTTCCCAGCACATTCCCCGTCCTGAAAAGTTCATGGTGGACAACAGGACCACCGCCAAGGTGGCTTCCGAGAACTACACGAGGTCTGGCTATGATCGTGGGCATATGGCCCCGAACTACGCCATCGGCATCTGCTTCGGCCCGAAGGCCCAGATGGAAACATTCCTGATGAGCAACATCTGCCCCCAGAAGCCGGACTGCAACCGGAAGACTTGGAAGCGGCTGGAGGAGAAGGTTGTTGAGTACGGAAGGCGGTTTCAGGAGGTTTGGGAAATTACCGGACCGGTCTTCGGCAGCCACCCGGGGCGGTTACGGGGAGGGGTGGAGATCCCCGAGGCATTCTACAAGATCCTTCTCAACGAGGACGGGGGAAAGATCCGTGTGATGGCGTTCGTGGTGCCCCAGTCAGTCACCGGCACCGAGCCTCTGGAGCGGTTCCTTACGAGAGTGGACAAAACGGAGAAGGAGACCGGGCTCGACTTTTTCTGGGAGTTGCCGGATGAAGTGGAGAATGTGTTGGAGGCAACGAACCCGGGGCGGGTGTGGTGATTGGGAATATTCAGCATCTGCGAGAACATGATTATAGAAAAGATCGGGGGAGCGGGTTTCCCCGCTCCCCCGATGGATCAATCTTCTGTGAGTGTGTTTGAAGTTGATCCGCTTTCAGCGCAGAGCGCCTTTCGGCTACCCTTTCTCCCCCGACGCCTTCACAAACTCCACATTGTCCCCGGGCCGGATGACGTAGTTCCGGTCCGCGACCTCCCGGTCGTTCACCAGGATGGTGGGATTCTCCGTCGGGATGTTGAGGAGATGCCCCGCTTCCTGGATGACCTGCTGGATGGTCTTGTGATCGAAACTATTGTTGCTGACCTCATTCGCTCCGCACACGATCGTAGCCATGACATTGTCTCCTTTCAAAGAGAACAAAAAAAAACCGCCCTTGGGGCGGCAACGGTTGGATTCCTTCCTTCGACGACACATCACTCCATCAGTTCATACCAAACACCTCCCTTCTCATAATGGGGTTCAGGTTCTCACCACGGGCCGGACGCGGTTCTTCATCACGTCGAAATATGCCTCCGCATAAGCGGGCTCGGAGCCCTTGGCGAAGGCGTAAAACGTGTTCAGCATCACCACGGCGGCCGTGAGGTTGGCGAAAAGCAACTGCGGCGAGTTGAACACCATCTCATCGCAGCCGATTTCATCCGGTCGTCTGTCCTCCGGGAACTCGATCTCGGGATGGTGATTCGTGATGGGCGGCAAAAGCGCCCTTCCCCGCCGTTTCGCGAAGACCTGGACGTTGCCGTCCGAGAAATCGTTTCCCCCGGAAATCAGCACCACATCCCGAAGCTTCGACGCATGGCACTGGACGAGGTTCCGCGTAGCGTGATTGTCCACCGCGAGGAGGACAGCGCTTCCGCTCGGGAGAATGTCCCGAATGTTCTGGGGCGTGAGGTAGGACGAAAACGACCTCGCGAAAAGATCCGGGAATGCCTTCTGGATCCGTTCCCCCCAGACATCGGCCTTGTGCCGTCCCGCGTCCGTTTCGAGCATCCGTTGGCGTTCGCCATTCTTTCTCTCGAATATGTCCCCATCCACAAGCCAGAGTTCCTTGGCGCTTTTGGAATACGTGAGATACCGCGCCAGCGGCTCGACAAGCGCCCCGCCAATGCCGCCCAGCCCTACAACGACGGTTCTTTCCATGGCAACCTCCCTTGAACCGATTCCGAAAAATACGCCGACGCCTCATCCGAACTGATTTCGCCCTCTTCCTCCATGAGCTCCACAAGCGCCTCGAACATCGATTCTCGTTCTTGAGGCGTGGCTTTTGTGATGCAATCCCCCCAGGAATGGTTCTCAAGTGGCTTCCCGTCCCGGCGGGCAGCCCAATCCCATCCCGTTTCGACCGGCGTTTCGATCATTTTCACCTTGGCCAGCCAGGGGTGGGGCGTCTTGACGGTATCGGGAGCGGCCGGGATCCCTTCGATCACGGTTTCAGGAGATAGCTCGATCGTCCTGCCGCCGGTCGCGACGCTTGCCGCGATCTCCGGGACGTTCTGGCCGATCTTCCCGAGCACCAGATGCACTCCGTCGAAATGGATCACATCCGCAACATCCCGGCCCGAGAAAAACGCCGACATCTCGCAATGGGAATGGATGGTCCCGACGGGGCTTTTCGAGGCCGAATCGCCGTCGAGCTTGTATTCGAGGCGACAGGGGCTGACTGTCTGGTTTGGAACATGAATATTCCATCCCGTCTTTTCAAGCGACAGCAGGACGATGGATTCCGACTGGTGCGCCGCTTCCACCGCCCTGAAAAACTCAAGCGCCTCTTGAACCAGGCGATAGGGAATTCGGGGCGCGGTCCAGACGGCCGTCTCTCTCACCTCCTCGAATTCCGGCAGGGATTCAACCTTTGACACGCTCTCGAAAAGCCGCGTCACCTTCCGGAGAAACACCCCGTTTTTGCCGACAACATAACACGGCCGGGAATCCGGAAATTTCTCTCCCGCCCTCACGATCTCAATTATCACGATGGCCTCCTTTTTGACATGGGTTGCGTATGCAATCTCGACACAATCACTTCCGGCTCAATCGGGCCATTTACGGATTCGTATTCGGTCAGGAGATGGAACGCCTGCGCTTTCGCCACCTCCGCGCTCACCGCGTCCACCTCGTATGAAACCTTCGCCCACGCGAACGTCACCTTGTAGAGTGTCATGACACATCTCCTTTCTTCCTGGTTCGATCCGGAATCGGACGCGTCGCCAGGATCATCTCCTTCAGCTTTCCCAACATCCCGTCCTTCGATCTCGGCGAGAGGCATTTTCCCGGCCGGAGATGCCGATTGACGAGTTCCACCGCAAGCACCTCCTTGAACGTTCCCTTGTATTCCCCATCCGGTTCCGTCTTCGCCTCGAAAAACGGTTTGAACCACGCCTCGAGCGACATTCCGTTTGGATAGGAACGCTCCGCCGCCTCCCAAAACCGTTTCATGTGTCCTCCCCGAAAATGCGGTCCACGACATTGGACCAGGTCTGATAAACAATCCATTCCCTCCCGCAGGGGTCGAAACTCGCCTCCGCGCTCACCCTCGCCCAGGCGGCAAGGACGCTTTCTCCCTCCCGTTTCGCCTCTTCGAGAAACTTCGGGACGGCGCTTTCCATGCAATGGTCGAGGTCGGCGTTGAATACGCTCCCTTTGAAATGCTCCAGCACCTTCACGATCTTGCCTTCGATCCGGCCCTCGAGCGAAAACTTGAGATCGTTCCCCAGACACACCCGCCCGTCGTCGTAGGTGTTCTTCAAGGGCAATCGGCAGAGCGAATCCGACGTCCGTTCCACTGGAACCTGGCTTCCGAAGACGAGAAGCTCCTCGAACGCCTCCCGGACGAAGTGAAAAAAGTAATACACATGGGGCAGTTTGATTGAATACTCCGAAACCGGCGTCTTCCGATCCCCGAGATGGGCCTTGAGGACAAACATCCCCGGCGGCTCGTAGACGGCAAACACCTGCTGTCCCTCCTTCCCGGCGTAAAACACGGCGTTCCGGGGCAGAATCGGCGTCCT
>JAZDJP010000005.1:0-4783 GCA_043803805.1 Planctomycetota bacterium | reverse complement strand
CAGCGATTCCCTCATGGAAGCGGAACTCTTTGGCTACGTGAAAGGCGCTTTTACGGGAGCGACTTCCAACCATGACGGCCTTTTCACGACGGCGGGGCAAGGAACTCTCTTTTTAGACGATGTGGAATCCATGCCGGCGCGGCTTCAAGCGGGGCTTCTACGCGTCCTGGAATCCGGCGAAATCCGCCCCGTCGGAGGTACACGCATCCGGAAAACCACGGCGCGGATTGTGGCGGCAACCAACACTCCTCTCGATGGACTCGTCAAAAAAGGAACATTCCGGGAAGATCTGTTTTATCGGCTGGCGCGGTTCGAAATCACACTGCCGCCGTTACGGGAGAGAAAAGACGATATCCCGATCCTGGCGAAGCACTTCCTCAAGAAAATCTACGCAAGCCATCCCGATGGACCGCCGGCATTGAGAGAATCCCTGCTCCACGCGCTCGAACACCACGACTGGCGGGGAAACGTGCGGGAACTCGAGAATGAGATCCAGAGAATCGCGATTCTCGCCGGAGACAGGCGCGTCCTGGAATCCGATCTTTTCCGCGCCGGGCCATCTCCGGCCGAGACGCCTTCCGACCCGGAGAAGCCTCAGATTCGCGCCTCGACGCGGGAGCGGCGCGAACGCCTTCGCGCGCTTTTTCGCGAGCAACCTCATCTCACCTTTATGGAAGTTGTAAACGCGCTACACTGCAGCCGCGAAGCGGCGCTTTCCGACCTTAAAAATCTCGAACGCGAAAAATTTATTCATAGCGTCAAGCGTGCCAGCAGTGCCCGCTCGCTCTACTACACGCGGACAAGGTAACCGCATTGCTTTAAAGATCCATAACAATAATGGCTACAGCAGGTTGCGGCCCGCCCGGAGTTCGGTTTCTCTGCCGCCCGGCAACACGGCAACAGCCGATACGCCGGCGGGGACGTCAATCTCGGCATGCAATCGGTTGCCGTCTCGACGCCAGGAAATCCGCAACGGTCCTTGTATGAGCGGCACCACGCCCTCGGCGAAGGCGAGGTTGCCCGGCCAGGGGGCGATGCGCACGCGCCGGCAACCGGGGGCATCGATCGTGACGCCGAGGTAGAGCCGGCGGAACGCCAGTCCCGGCAGGTTGGACCAGCCGTGACATTCGGATCGGCCGAAGGCCGGGTCCTCGGGCCACGTGGTGAATCCAAGAGAGAGCAATGCCCGGAACGGTTCGAGCAGACGCTCGGCCAGATCGAAACGTCCCGCGGCCACGAGCGCGTCGAAGAGGAAGCACCTGCCGAACCACGCCGCCTCGCACAGATCCGGTCGGGAAGCCATCGGCTCGGCGATGCGTTGCGTCCGGTCGTCGGAGGCCACTCCCGACAGAATGGCCCAGGCGTTGGTGAGCTGGCTGATTTCCGACGGTTCAAAGGGGCGGTCGCGGTAGAGACCGGAGGCGTCGCTCCAGAAGGCCCGATCCGCCAATCGCGCCAGTTCGGTTGCCTGGTCACGTCGTCTCGCCGCCTCGTCTTTTTTTCCGGCGGCCTCGCACAGGCGCGCGCCGGCGCGCAGGCCAGCCACGGTCATGAAGTTGATGATGGCCGTGGCGCCGTCATTCGCGCCCGGAGGGATTCCGCCGCGCCACTGCGGACACCAGTCGGCGATCTTCCAGTAGGGTAACCGGCCCACCAGTCCTTCCGGCTCACATCGATCAAGGAACCAGTCGAGAACCCGCAGTGTCGCCGGCAGGCAGTCGCGGACGGTTTCGAGGTCGCCCGTGTAGTCGTGATATTCCACGATGGACATCACCCAGTGCAGGCTCCACAGCGGAATGAGTTGAGGCACGCGCGACGGCCAGCGGCTCGCGGTCAGTCCTTCGTCGTTCACGGATTCCGCGAAGTGCAGCATCGCCTGCCGGGCCAGTGCGGTGTCGCCGGCCATGCGATAGGCGGTGCGCGCCTGGATGTGGACATCCCCCGCGTACTGCAACTGCTCGTAATAGGGGCAGTCCTCGAACGTCTCATGGGAGCAGAGCCGCAGTGTCCGCCACGCCGCCTCGTCCATGCGCTCGTGAGCCGGATCGCTGGAGCGGAATGGAGGAAGATCGGCGTAGGGATAGGCCGTGTGGGTGTAGCCGATCAGCCGCAACTTCAAAGGCGTATCGCCTCCCTCCGCTTCCAGTCGAACGAACCGGAACGCCCGCCAGAAAACCGGTTCCCAGGACGCCCGGCCGCCCGTGATGCGCACCTGGTCGAACATGGGACCCGTGAGCGCCTCGTGCGGTTTGGAGGCGTCGCGGACAACGCCCGCGCCGGACGGGAGCCGCTCGCCGTAGAAAATCCGGACGATCCCGGTTCCTTCCAGATCGAGTTTTGGATAGCCGGACGCGATCGCACCCGCATCCAGTAGAATTTCGGCGCGGCCGCCGGGTGCAACCTCGACCCAGTCGCCGCTCAGCAGATTCGTTCCCGCCCCGGCCTTCCGGAATCCCGCGTCGTCCCACGCCGAGGCGAACGGGTTCAGCGCTTCGGCAAGGAGGGGAATGCGCCGCGGAATAAGCCGGTGCGGCATCGAAGAATCGATCACCGTGTCGGGCCGCACGCCTCGCGTCAGTTCCGCCGCGGCGCCAGCGGCGTCTTCGTTCTGCGCCGCGCCGCCCAGCAACGTTTCTTCGCCGGGCCCCGCGCAGGGAACGCCGGGTCTTCCGACAAAGCGGTGGTTCCGGCATGCCGCGGCCTGCCAGCGCCGGTCCGTCGACAGATCGTCGACGGTTGCGCCCGTTTCGTCGACCACCTTGCCATCCAGGATGAATCCGGGCGCCGCGGTCATGACGGATATCGGCGCGCCGCCTTGGTTGTAATTCGGCCAGGACGGGGCGAAGCAGACGACGAGCGCGGATAACTCGTTTTCACCTTCCGCGAGAAATTTTCCGAGATCGTAACGGTCGTAAGGCCAGTGTTTGGGGTCTCCCTTTGCCGGGCCCCGTCCGATGAGCCTGTCGTTCAGCCGGAGGACATAGCGCGAGTCGGCCGAGACGTGAACCGCGAGAGACGCGCCTCGCGGGGCGGTGAAGCGCCTGCGGAATTGGGCCGTCAGGGCGACGGTTCCGGGATCCAACCGGTCGGCGCCGGCGGCCCAGATCCAGAAGGCCTTTCCATCGAACGGAAGATTGCCCAATTCATCCTCTGGAATTTGCGCATTAACAAACAGACGCAGGGATTCTATTTTGAAGAGGCAGACCGGTCAATGACAATTCCCTGCGAAGTTTGGAAAGCGGATTTGCCATCCTCCGGCAAATCCGGTAGAATCGAGGCCTGTGACGTGGTGAAGTTTTGAGGAATCCTCGGGAGGAAATCATGAGTGTGCCGAGGAAAGACCGTCAGGTTGAACAGGTGAAAATCCTGTCCGGGGAAAGGTTAGCCACCACCCGGTACGGAACTCTGCATGGGGAGAGGCGACGAACTCCATGAAGCCAGAGGAAAGGAGAGGCCAGGCCGTAACGCAAGTGAAGGGATTGAGCCCCGAAATACTCCAAGACATAGAGGCCGACATGTTTCATTTCAGCGGAAGGCAACACAATCCCAGCCGTAACGGCGAGGAAGGGATTGCTCTATCGGGGTCGGAGACCACGGCATGGCATCAAACCAACCAGACGGGAACTCGGGAGACCTGTCTTGCTCCCCGCGAAGGGGAAGAGGCGAACAATCCGGAGAGGAGAGGACATCTCGACGGCAAGGCAGGAGTCGGACCAACTCGTAGTAGAGGAGTAAACGAGGCAATGCTCGTTGAGCCCGGGGAGGAAAGGGCACTCGAAGGGGTTGGCAGGAGTCCGCAGGACAACGGGGAAACGTCCGCCGCTCGCGGAAGTGGGGAACGGACGGAAACGAAACTCGCATCCATAGCGGGGAAGGCGCAGGCGGACAGGAAATTCAAATTCACGGCGTTGGCGCATTTGCTGAACGTCGCGTATCTGACGGAGTGCTATCGGGAACTGAAGCGTGGGAAGGCGACCGGGGAAGACGGGGTGACGGTGGAGGAGTACGGAAAGAATCTCGTCAGGAATCTGGAAGAACTGGTTGCGCGGATGAAGGCGAAGCACTACCGACCGCAACCGGTGAAACGGGTGTATATTCCGAAAGGCGAAAACAGCCGGAGACCGGTGGGCATTCCGGCGGTAGAGGACAAAATCGTCCAAATCGGGATGACGAAGATTCTGTGAACTTTCGCACATTTTACCATAATTTCATGCAGCCGTCGTGAGGGCGTGGAAAACAAGGCGAAGATATTTGGCATGAACGAGACGAAGCCCGGACATCGGAATAATTCGGGAGATCCAAATTTCCCTTCGGAGCGCACCCAAGGCGTCCGAGAAGGACGGGGTTGTCTTGGTCGGATACCACGGGATGCGAACGCCCTTGGCCAGCGCGCCTGTCGAAATCGCCCACGCCCAGACCAGACCATAGAGCAGGAATCCCAGCGCCGCCGCCCGTTCCGGTCCTTCCCGTTTCCAGACCTGCGGTTCCTGGCCCCGAACGATCTGTTTGACGTTCCGGAAGGTATCCTCGATACACCACCGGCCGGAAAATTCCGAGACCGCGTCCTGGGCGGAAAGCGCAAGGTCGGTCGTGACAAAGAAGTCGTCCGGCTCCTTCCCGTCCGGATCGCGGGAGATTACGAGTGCCTTGCTCCAGTTCAACGAGTCATAACTGACGGAAAGCGATAAGGTTCCAAAGATGGACAGACGAAAAAACGTGCATGGCCCTCAAATGACAAGGGGAGGATTCCATGCCGGTCATTCGAGAAACACTAGATTTGGAA
>JAZDJP010000004.1:0-25888 GCA_043803805.1 Planctomycetota bacterium | reverse complement strand
CCTTCGGAAATGCGGCGCATGACTTCGCGGGCGCCTTTTTTGTAGACCGTGACGCACACCAGCGTCCCATTCTCGTAAACCGCCCAGAAGCGGCTTCCGTAACGATCCATCATCAGCATGGATCCTCCTTCCAGCACATCGGACAGCCGGTTTTATCGAACTCGCATCCGAACCCGGGATGCTTCAAACGGAATTCCTTGGCGAATGCGCTCTCTGCCTTGATGACGCCCTCTCTCTTGCAATCGCGGCAACGCCAAGGCACCCCGCCATTTGCGATTTCGGCCTTGAGAAGGGAGACTTCCTTCTGGCATTCCTCGCACAGGGAGCCCGGCAACCGTTGTCCCATGCCGTCGAACTCGCCGAGACAATCGAAGTCTCCGGTTCCACAGAAAGGACACGTCAGAGGACGTGTTCCAATCACATTCTTCCGGCAGGATAGGCACTGGAAGCGCATGGAGCGTCCCAGAAGCGCGATCTCCCCGGAATCCTTCCCGCAACGGGGGCAAACGAGCAGACAGGGGTTTAATCCGTGTTGTCTGGACAGCAGAATGGAATCGTTCATCAATCACCCTCCTTCTCGCAAAATCCGTAAATCTCTTCGCCGGATCCGTCGGGACCGATCTCGAAGACGACGATATCGTCCTCGCCGGGGTTGAAATGCTCTCCGCCGCAGAGGTCGGCCTCTTTGATCGCCTCATCCTTCGACGGGTGGACGCTCGCGCTCACGACACATCCTTTTCGGGCAACCGAACAGACGTAACAGGAGAGATCCAGGGCCCGGATCGCTGGGATGAGTCCCGTGACGAGCCTTTCCAGAATCTCCCCGCTGTCCCGATACCATGTCTGGCTGTCAACCCCATCCCGATCCAGGAAATCGTTAATGACGGGGTGAAACCGGATTTCGTCCAGGGCGTCGTAGACGGCTTTTTGAATGCCTTCCCAATCGGCTTTTTGCTTCTTCCGAAGCGGCTTGGGCAGCGCCGCCTCATCGGCGACGAGAAAAACGGTGTTACACGCCTCGCAGAGCTTCGCGGCTCCACAAAGATGGTCAAAACTCCTCAACGTCAGCGGAATGACGTCCTTCGAACCGCAAGTAGGGCATGGCATGGGAACACCTCATAATGGGTTATCGTTCAATAGCGGGACTCCCAGGGCCTCCAGGTAGGCTTTAAAAACCACTTCACGGGGAGGGCGGCCATCCAGCGTGTGGACGGAAATGCCTTGGCCGGCCCGGTGGGCGCCTGAAAGCATGGCGATCTGAAGTTCTTCCTGGATCGAAAGCGGCCTTCCGAGGATTTCGGACACTTTTGAGACGATCTCGCTTGCGTCAAGCGCGGCGAGCGCGTCGATATCCACGGCAGGGGACACGACATTCCCCATGGGACACCTCCTTGAAAATGAGGGGCGGCGTTACGCGGCGGCAATCCGCCCCTGGTTTTGAAAGAAAAAGAGACAGAAAAATCTGAAAACTATGAGCCCGCGGCGGACTTTTTGGATGTTTTACCGAGCGTGAATTTCCGGTGGCACACGGTGCAGAACCGCAATCGACGCTTGCCAAGTGTGGCGGTCACGCGGAATCCCTTGGCGTGGTTCTTCGATCCCCCGCAATAGGGGCATTTTGGTTTACGGCCTCGTTTCATTTTGTTTTTTCACCTCCTTCAGTAGTGTTTTGTGACGGTTTGACGATACTGCATAACAGGTTCCGGATAATAAGATGGTTGCGGTTGCTGTACGATTTCGGTTTCTACGTTGCTTTCCGGCGGCGAGCTATTTTTCGAACCGCCTGAAAGCAGGTACTCGTAGGCCTTTTGCAAAGCGGCGATGGCTTTTGGGATTTCGTTCGCGGACAAACTGCGCGTGCTTTGCCATTTTCCTTCCTTGAGAAAACGCACTTCGACTACGACCTTCCGAATGGGGATGGCCACGCCTTCGCGCTCGAAGGTGTTGAGATACACCGCTGCGCAAACGGCGCCTACTTTAAAAACAACCTCGGGCTTATTTGGTTTATTTGGCATGTATGACATTTTTCTCTCCTATCGATTGGTGATACCTTTTTCGATGTTATCGTTAAGCGATGTAACTATTTAAATTTATCGGATTGCCCCGGGAGCACCCCGAGAGGCGGATGGCGTCATGCCGTTTCGACGCTATCGCCGAGGGAAGTATTGCGAACGGGGAGCGGAACGATTTGCCGACGGAACGTCAGCGTGACGGATATGAATCAGCGCATGAGAAAAATGGCGCGGCGATCCTGGAAGATGAAATGAGGTTCAATTCGGATGGCTTTGGCTATGCAAAACCCGTGCAAATTCGTCCGCATGAGCGGAAAGAGGTGTTTCCGGGCGGAAACGGCCCCTTGTGTTTTCGGCGGATGCCGAAATTTATCCGAAATGTTTTCGGTGTGCCGACAGATTGCCGGCGGCCGGACATCTCAACCGAACAAACGCGTCGTGATGACTCGCTGTGATTGGGTGGAGTCCAAGACGCCGATTCGATGTGAGACATTTGGCGTGTTTGTGTTGTCACTTGGTAAAGACGGCGGAGTTAATAAATCTTTCGGTAGGGAACCGGGTAGATACCCTTGCCCACTCTATGTTATTCATCTGATACATCTTCCCCATCGGCCATCCCAAGAGTCTGCTATCGAGAAAACTTCTCTACGATTGCAAGCGACTTCAAGCGATGTGACATCGCCTTGTGCTTTTCGTCTATCATTCGGATTCCTCCGTAATCGTCTCGGAGTCATCCGTGTCCACGTTCTGAACCAAGGTCTCCATAGCGGAGTAGTGAGCTCCATCCTCAGCCTTCATCAAGTCCAGAAGGTCCTTTAGAATTGCCTGTGATTCACTCAAAAGCGAAAGGTCGTGTTCCGGCTCGCCAAGAGCGCTGTTGTGCGAATGCGTGTGAAGGAAACGGATGATCCGTATCTTCTTCGTCTCGTCGAACGTCAGCAATTTGAACTTCTGCCACAGTTCTCCTGATATCTGTGGTTGGCGAAATGCCAGGAACGTCTCCAGAAGTCTTCTTGAAAGGTTCGGGAGGGCGTAACTCTCCTTTAAACTCGGCGGTGTTGTCGCCGTGGCCATTGCGTGGACATAGGAGAACAGATAGTGATACTCCGACTCGAACCGCTCCAATAGGTGATCCAGCCATCGTAGGCTGGCACACCTTCCATCCGGTTTATGAATGCAGTCGAGCATATAGAAGCGCGCTGGCCTTTGGTCGATGTTCCTCTTCTTCTGCCCCTTAAGGTAGTGAAACCAGTTACGCACTTGACGAAAGAACGTGAAATTGTGGGTGAGGATAATCAGCTGCGCGGCGTCTTGAGTCCGCCCTCGGATGAAACCAAAAGCCGAGTACAAGGCATTGGCATCAAGACTGGACACGGGGTCATCAAGCACAACCACGGTCTTGGACAGATCAACGCGTCGATCCTGAAGGGATTTGAGGAAATAGAGCAAGGCAATAGCTGTGGTCTCACCTTCGCTCAATGCGTCAGCACGGACATCGCGACGGTTGATCGCGTACCCAGCATCCTTCGTTTCAAGGCGCAACTCATCATGGCCAAGGTAACTGTGAAGATCCTGATTCAACTCCTCGGCAGGCTGGCGGTGGTCGACGATTTCCCGTTCCAAGCGGGTGATCTCACCCTTGATCCGCTCCACTTCTTTGTTTGCTGTCTCAACCGCTTTCTCGGCGGTTTGGACAGCATCCCGCAGTTCAATGAAGCGATCTATGTTGCTCGCCACCGAATCGGCTTCAAGCCTTTGCCGAGCGGAATCGATACGCCCCTGAAAATCATCGCTTGCCTGGTTATGCTTTGTGATTACCGCATTCACGGATTCTATCGTTGCGGGGTCCGGTTGCGCCACGGCCCCATCCAATCGCATCGCCTCGAAGGGCCGGGACTTCTTCTCTGATAAAGCTCTGGCCAACAGATCGAGCGACTGCTTCACTACCCGAAGTTTTGACTCTACTGCGGCCTTTGCTGCCTCGTACTCAGTCACAAGGTCGTCATACACCTGAGCGGGATTTGGCAGCAAAAGAACGGTCGCCTCCGCTGCCGCCTGAATAGCCGTGAGATTCTGATCGACCCGCCCGAGGAACTCCTCGTATTCGGTACTGAAATGGGCCTCCAGAGCCGCCAAGCGGTCCTTAGGAAAGGGCTGGGTGCAGAACAGGCACTTGTCTGCCTTTCGCTCCCGATGAAGGCCAAGCCCCTGGTGAACCCACGATGCGAGCGGCAAGTTATCCTTCAGTGCCGCAATCGCAGCAGAGACTACCGTGGCCGACAGAAGTTGGAAGGTTTCGTTGAAATGCTGTTGTATGTCGGGAAAGCGGTAGGCGATGGGCTGTAGTTTCGCCTTGAGCGTTGCTTTGTGCTGGACCAGCATCTTGTTACGTGCATCGTCATCAAGCCGATGTGAAGCATGATCGCCAGCGACAGCCATGTCTCCGGCCCGCCTGGCGAAATTGGACTTATCGTAATTGTTGTATGCACTTCGCCCGCTTGACCTGAGCGTGTCCTTGATGCCCTTCGCCTGATCAATGCAAAACCTGTCCCTCTCGTTCTCTGCAGATGATTTCTCCTGGCGCTGGGTCGCCAGCGCGCCCTGGGATGCGTCAAGGCGTGTTTTGAGAGTTTCGACTTCTTTCTGCTTCTCAACGTTCTGCTGCCCGATTATGAAGATAGGAGCAACGTCGCCATTGGTAGGGAAGACGCTTTCCCTGACGAAATCCCGATTGAACACCCGGACGGCAAGGTTCGCCTGCGGGAAATCGCTGCTCCCGATCTCATGGCCATCGATGGCCACCGTCGCCTCACCCGTGGGAAGGGGTGCCTTGTTTTCCAATGCCCGGAACAGCCTGCTCAGCGTGGTCTTTCCTGAGCCATTCCAGCCGTAGATCAGGTTGTACTTGCCGAAGTCCGACAGGTTGCTTGGCCAGGAGAAATCCCTGAATACGCCGCAGTTGCGCATTCGTGTGATGCGGGTCAGGGGCATTCCGCATTCTCCAGAAGCATATCGCGGTTCCTCGTCCCCACCCAGGAAATGAGATTGTTCAGATAGTCACCATGCTGGGCAGAATCGCCATTATGCCAATCGCGTGCCATGCTTGCTCCCTACTACTTCCTATCCATTCGTGTACCACGATGGCGGGACGAGCTTATTGTCCCCTCGCCACCGCTCGATGACGCATTCCTGAAACCACGGTTTCCCAATATCGGCATGGTCCGTCATGATGATCTGGAGCCCGCCCGCAAGCGCATCGACGACATCCCTGGCTACGCGATACATGCGGGCTACCGCCTCGCGATCCTCGTCACGCGAATCCGATGAGCCCGCATCAACGCCGGGGTCCTGAGGGAAATACACCTGGGAAGGCTGGTCAATGAAGAGGAACCCGGGTACGGGGCGATGCTTCGTCACAAACCATTGATGTAGCGCAAGGTGCGCGATGAGATGATACCCTACCCAGTTGGCTCCGCTTCCCATGCGATCCATTGGCACCGGCCCATCACTTGTGTCCGCAACAATCGTCAGTTTCTTCACGTCAAGACGGAGGGGGAATTCCGAGAATTCTAGCTGAAGCCGCTGCGACCAAACTGACATATTGCGCGTCATCAAGCCGATGAAGGATTGCATCCTTTCTTCAATCTCTTCATCGCTGAGTTCTTCATCGAGAGTCTCGATCTGGGCTTTGAGGCTCTCAATCTCCCTACGGAGCTCGCTGTTATCTTCAACCGCCGGGAGACTCTCGATGTACAGGCCAATTCGACCAAGGATGTAGGCACGTCTTGAGAATGTATCGCGTATCTTGGCCACTTCGGCTCTGGTTTGTTGAAGCGCATCAAGCGCCTCCCTGTTGGAACGGAGACGCGCCTTAACTTCGTCCAGGTGGTTCCGCAGGGATTGCAGAACCGCATCCATTTGTGAGGAATGGTCTTGGACAGATCGGACTTCCTGCGAAAGGCGGTCAATCGCCGATTGCATCTGGCTGACAGAAGGCAGGGCGTCTTCCGAAAGCGCAGTGCGGCAAAGCGGGCACGTGGGCTGACCGCTATCGCCGGACGACTCGCCGAACAGACCAATGCTGCGCAATCGAGCAACCTGGGCTGAGCCCTCTTCGGTGAAACCAGTGCGGTCGACAGATAGTGCTTCTGCCGCTTCAACCTGAGTTTTGATGGAATTGAGTTCGTTCCCCAATCGTGACCGTTCTTCTTGCAGCGCTCGGAATTCGTCACCAGCTACAGCAAGCGCCTGCTCCTGTTCGACCGGCTGCCGTTGGACATCACGCAGCGCAACGACACATGCCTCCCACGAGTCGGGCATTTGCGCCGTTGAATACAGCCCCAAATCCCTTGCCTCAGCCAATAGCGCGTGCGCCCGAGTAAGACCGGTTCCGCGAATCGATTCCTGCTCGCTGAGTTTCTTCTCGGCGGTCTTGAGATCTCGACGCAGTTGCCGGACCTGCTGCATCTTTGCAACATATTCATCGGTTACTGCGCCCAGGAAATAAGGCATGACATCTTTTATGGCCTGTGGCATGAACGGATCGCCCTGCTTGTGAAAGAGGTGCCGTTGGCTGATTACTTCGCTCTGCTGCTGAAAGCAGAAGAGCAGTGCATGGCGAATACCCGCCGACAGTGCCGGGCGCGTCTGTCCAAGTGGAGGCTCGTGAACGTTGGACCGTATGCCAGCGTGAGCGGCCAGGAGTCCTTCGAGTGCCTGGGGATTGGTGGTCTGGCAAAGCGCATCGTACTCGGGAACAACAATGGTTGTACCGACCACGTAGTACACATCCGACGATGCCTGCGCGCCAGAAGTCGGCAATCGCCGTGCAATAAATGCTTGCCCCTCTGCCAATACAAGGCGAACACCCACCCATTCCACAGATCGACGAATGATCCCTTCGGGAATCCGGCATTCACCACTGCCCATACAGTAGTCGGTGATCTCGATCAGCGACGTCTTGCCTGTCTTTGACGCACCAGTGATTATGTTCAGCTGGCCCGGCCTGAGGGCCAGAAGCCGCTTCTCCTTGTTGAAGCCATAAAGCACGATGTCGCACAGCTGGAAGCTCATGTTTGAACCCCCCAGAGCGTCATTACTGTTGATGCCGGGCCCGCATCTGCGAACCATTTTCCGACGAACATAGCCTTCAGAACGCAGTCCTTTGGTTCATCATCCAGTGATTGAATTGCTCTTCGAATTGCATTCTCCCGCTGGTTGCTCAGGATCGAGGCGTCAGTATCGATGCCGAGCCATCTTCTTTCGCATCCGAACAGAATGGCCTCGTTTGTAAAGGTCTTGAGAGACATGAGCCGCTCGTAGAACAGAACGCGCGCTGCAGCGTTGTCCTGAATCCACATCGGCAGCGAGGTGCGTCTGTTTCGGGGAAGCAAGTCCCGCGTGGGCCTGTGCAGCGTGATCGGCAAGATCATGTATGTCAGAGGCAAAGGCAACCCGTGTTGAGCCGTGTCGTGATAACCCGCGACGGCCGCCGCTATGCCCAGGCAGCAAAACGATGGATTCAGAAGGTGCGCCTCTTCTTGGGGGCGTTCAAGCCATGCTCTCATTGGCCTGCCTCCTGTGTCGTAGGCTCCAGCAAGTGGCGGAGGCGCGTCTCAAACTCGGGATGCCATCCGACTTTCAAATGATCCGCTAGTATCTGATATGAACCACGAGCGACAAATCCGTCCGCGCATCGGGTCCGGATGCGCGGAAGATCTTCAGTTTCCACCCATTTGTACAATTGACCGGCAAGACGTCGCTGCTCCTCTTCGGCTGCTACTTGACCCATTTCGTCTCTCATCGCCAGGAATCGGCCTTCCCAAGCATCCTTCAGACGATTCTCGTATCGTTCGAGATCACCCACGCCTATGAGTTCCTCCCGAACCCATCTTGAGCGCTGCACGAACGCCCGATAGTAATCCCGGATTGCCCGCACAATACGTTCGTTGCTGATTTGGATCAAGCGCAGTTGGTGGACAAAGACCCGATCATGGTAGCCTGTGGCATCCACCTTCATTTGCTCTATCGCGTCGTCAATAGGCAGGTTGTCTTCTCGAAGCGAGTCGCGCAAATTGTTAATCTCGTCAAGTAATTCGGCACTAAGAATCGGCACGCCACGCTCGGTAGCTAGATGGCGGATGACACGACGGAACCACCATCCTTCCAGACGAGTCAGAAATGCATTCAGGAAATTGTGATCCACTGCGTAGAAGACTTCTTGCCGCATGTCGGCGTCGAGAGAAGTGATTGTGGAGACCGCGTCGACCACCCATATCCCTTCGAAGAGCGCCCTCTGTGTTGGGATGTCCAAGGCCCGAAATGCCGTGTAAGCAGGTGCATTGGTATGACTTGTGGAGGCCGAAGCCGTTGACCGGAGGCGGTCCAGCGCACCAGACACGTCTCGTCTTGTGCCGGGTTTTAGTAGTGCTGCGGCCGAATCGCTCCCTGCCGACGCGGTCGTAACGAGCACGAACCGTGATCCGATCAGGAGGGAGCCATTGGCGACGCCCTCGCACCAGATACGCAGTGTTTTCCACATATCAACTGATGCGTCGGTAAGGTCCGCGGCCCGGTTGATGTGATGCTTCGTTTGTAAAAGCTCCGGAGCTTCTCCTTGTTGCTCAAAGACAACATCGTCAAGAGTTTCGATGCATACCTGAAAATCCACATTATGCCGCATACGCCGCAGCGCCTCGAGGAGCGCATAGCGACACTGGAACAAATAGCCCATTGCCGAGGATGCGGCCGAGAAGGGGTGACCATTTGCCGAAGCACCGTTGGTCATGCCTGTGCCACCTTCCGTTTATCATCCCGCAGCGCCGCCATCGCCCCGGCAATCTCGTTGCCTTTGGCCTCGATGATGCAAAGGGGTTCCCCGAACCTGTGGGTCGCGCAATCACGAAGATGCTTGCTTTGCGCCATGGTCAGCTCACCTCCACCCACGCAACAAGTTCGACAGCATATCCACCCTTCTGCGCCGCAATGCCACGATGTTCGAGCTCCCGGTGCAACATCGGATTGACAATTTCGTCCAGCAGATGACGTCGTTTTTCGATGTCGAATACAGCTGGCCGCGGCTCCGCTCGAAAAACATCCTGAATCTTTTTTTCGAGACCAGGATTGCGTTGCCCGCCGGCATCCACCGCCAACGGAATCAGACAAGTTTTCTGTTCGGTATCGTTCGGATGCGAGTGCACCAGCCAAACCGTCAGGAGTGACGACTGGCCATTGCCTCCCGAAACAGCCGCTCCAATGGACTCCGGCGGCGCCATTTTCCAATCATTGATGAGTTTTGTAACAACGGGATGATCAATGCCCAGCAGGTCGAGACCATCCTCTTCACGGGCGATATCTCGGTTCAGTGTGCATCGAATATCGGGGCTCCCGTTGGAAGACGTAATCAACATGCGTTGTTCATCCAGCCGGCGAAGTTGACCGCCGCGAGATGCCAGGGCCTGCTCCACGAATGCCCGGAGACGCTCCTGACTTTCGTTGAGGTCAGCAAAAGGTTTGTAATCATCCAAACTGAATCTGTCGAGGTCTTGGAAAAGTTCAAAGACAACCTTGCGCGCCTCGTTGGCGTTGGCCATCGCCGCTTCCAATTCTTGTTTCGTCCGCTTGAGTTCAGGATCGGAAAGGGCATCGCGGTAAAGTTGGTCGTAACTGAGCCGCTCCGAAAGTTGACCGAGAATCTGCGAACGCAAGTCCTCGGTGACATGCCCATGCTCATCCACTTTCCCGAGGGCGCTGGCAATTTCCTGAAGTTTATCATTCAACAACAGAAAAATGGTTCCTTCTATGGTGTCCGACAGAACGAGATTGTAAACCTGGGCGGTGTCGCGCTGGCCGTAGCGATGAATCCGCCCGATGCGTTGCTCAATATCCATCGGGTTCCAAGGCAGATCGAAGTTGAAAAGCACGCGTGCGAATTGCAGATTGATGCCTTCCCGACCGGCGGCGGTGCAGACAAGGACTTTCGGGCCGTCCTTGCGCCGGAATTTTCGCTCGGCGGCGAGTTTCGCTCCATGATCCCCGCCGCGCAATACAACAACGCCTTGGCCAGGATAGGCCGCCTCGATTTCCCGAGACAGAAGGTCCACTGTTGCGAGGTAGGTTGCGAAGATGACCACCTTTTCGCCGGCGTTCTGATTCCACAACGCGCCAAGCCCGCGCAATAATTTTTCGATCTTCGTTTCCCGAACCTGTGGAAAACTGTTTAGAAGATCGGCAATACGGAGGCGCTCCTCCGGCAAAGCCAAATCCACGGCGAGCGTCGCCATTTCTTCCCCTTCCGCGCCGTAGATTTCAGAGGTCGCCGACGATGCCGCAAGTAATAAATCTTCCTCGTTGAGTTTCTTGAGAAGCCGCACTTTGTAATCCGCCAGCAAGCGGTCAACCTCGCTCCGGCCCACCATATCGTCCGGCAGATTGGCCTCTTGGTGGATAATTTTTCGGGCCTCTCCCATAAGCCCCGCGTGACCGTCGATGTCGAGGGCATTGTCTTTCAGGATTGCCTCATGGATGGTCAACATCAACAACCGGCGCCGAAGCGTGCTTCGCACCGCCGCAAAACTCGATGCCGCGATTTTTTGAAAAATGGTCATCACGAAACCAAGCGCGCGCCCTTGGTTTCCCTGCTTTTTCGCCACGGCAAATCCATCGCGCAGGTATTCGCGCAGTTTGGCGTAAAAGGCCGACTCCGGATTGGACATCGTGAAAGATTCCGCGTGCACCCAGCGACGCGTGAAAAGCGGTGAACCATCCGTTCGGCAGGCATCGGCTTTTGTTCGTCGAAACACAACGGCATTCAAGCGGTGGCGTTCCTTGATCATCTCATCCGGATTGGCGAAAAGCGTCGGATTGAGCAACTGGATGAGCATCCAGAACCGGAAATGGTCTCCTTGATGCGGCGTTGCAGACAAAATGAGCATGTCCCGCGCATGTTCTCTCAACGCTTCGGCCAGTTTGTAATTTTCGGTCTTGCGCACCCGATTGCCCGAGCGATACGCGGAGAGATGGTGCGCCTCATCGAAAACCACAAGGTCCCAGGCGGGGGCGTCGAGTAGTCGCTTGACTCGGGTTTTACGCTTCAGCGTATCCACGCTTGCGATCAGACGATCGTGTTTGGCAAAGGCATTGGATTTCCGATCGGTGACATCGCCTTCACTACCGAAAACTTCAAAATTGAGATTGAAGACCTCGTTGAGTTCGCGATGCCAGTTATTCACAAGTCCCGCGGGCACGACCATGAGCGCGCGCGTCAGCTCGCCGCGACTCGCCAATTCGCGTAAGACAAGCGCCGTTTCGATGGTTTTCCCAAGACCGACTTCATCGGCCACAAGAAAACGGCGCGGCGCGGCCGTGGCAATTCGGTGCGTCAGGACAACCTGATGCGGCAAAAGGTCAATGCGCGCCGCCGTCAGGGTGGCGGCATTATCCATGAGCGGGAGCGCGTGCGCCTCGTAATGAAGCCAGGCGTTCCTGATCCGTTCCGCAGATCCTTCCACATTCGAGAGAATGCGATCCGTTCTGGACATCGCTGGTCGCAGGGAATCTTGATGGACCTGACGTTCCCCGGAGGGAAAGAAAACGCGGAAATAGTCATTCGCCGCCGGGCCGACGATCACCCCTTCGCCGAAGCCGTCGTGAACGACTCTCGTCCCGGGTTTGAACAGTTCTTGCGTCATCAGCTGATCCTCGGGTGGTGAAGCCCCGCCCACGACTTGCCGTCGTAGTCCGCACCGGAGTCATCCGTATCCATGATGCGCTCGACTTCGTTCTCCGCTCCAGACCATAGAAGCCGTCCCAAGGGTAGTCCCGTCTCAGAGTCCGATGCCTTTAGTTTCCAGAAATATTCTTCGCTCGATCCCACCATGGAGATGCGGCTCCGGCCTGACGGCAACCAAAAAATGAGCGCGGCCTGCCCCTCGTATTCGTCCTGGAAGGACAGGATGAGGTTTTTCAGATCTTTTTCGATCCATTTTTCGGCGTCCGCTCTGTCAAGCACATCCAAACATCCTTCGAGGCCGGAAACAACCAAGGCGTTTCCGCTTCCGGACGGCAGATTATCGGGCCACGATTTGGCCATGGCCGAAAATTGCCTCATGGAAATCACCTGCGGCGGTTTGGCGATTTTGGTAAACGCATCGGTAGACCAAAGAAGCGAACAACCCCGCCTCATCCATCCCGTGTCAAAACGAGTTCGTACCATCACTCATCCTCCTCGTTGAAGAAGAGATTCTTCTGCTTCAGTTCCGGTGTCTGGTGCTTGGCTTCCCATGCGCGGTAAAGATGCGCGGCCAAGTCAGCGGCGTTGCGGATTTCCGCCGTTGCGCCGTGTGTTTTGTGCCAGGCAAGGAGCGCCGGCAGTGCAGGATGCGGCTTGAAGTTTTCATTGCTGAGCGTTTCGTTGGTATTGATCCCGCTACTCTCGAAACACGCTCCGATCAGAAACGCCGCTTGATCGTAGTCGCTTGTCATGCCGCGACGGTGTTTGCCGGTCCATTCCTTGGCGATATCGAGAGGAGAAACAAGGAAGAAGGATTTGCTTTTCTCGGAGCACCAGCCACGGCTCACAAAATCCGACGGAGCCGTGCCCGTCCCCCGCATGAACTTTTGCATCTGGTCGCGCGCAATCTCGCCGTTTCCATCGAAGAGCCGCAAGAACATACGCGTGAAGGGCTCCGCATTGTGCGGAGGCGGGTCCTTGATGCTGCCCGATTCCTCGTCCAGGAGTTGGTTGATCCCCACGATGGCCTCAAGCACGCTGATGGGCGCGTCCTGATCCTTGAAAACCTTTCCATAGTGGCGGGAGAAATACTCAAGCGCCTTGCCACGCCGAATGACTTGAAGGTCGGCTTCCGGCAATCCTTCCTTCTCGTGATGAGCCAGGAGATTTTTGAGATGCTGAACATCCTGCAACACCTGCCGTCGCAGTTTGGCCCAGCTGATGGGTTTGGGTTCCTCCGTTCGCTTGCGGCAGACATGGATGATGTCATATTCGATCTGCTTGGATCCAAATTGCCCATCGCCCTTTGTTTCGTCGCTACGAATGGGATAGGTCGCTTCCAAGTAGAAACCCGCATCGAAGAGCGATTCCAACACAGCCACCCACGGCGCATCCTCGCTATGATGAAATGTGAATGCCAGAAGCCCGCCGGACTTGAGGATTCGGTGCGCTTCTTTCCAGCAGGCGGTGAGGAGGCGTTGATAGAAAACATCGGCGCTGTCCCGGCCGGTTTCCTCGTCCTTTCCGGGTTGACGGGCGCGGTTGGCCACGGCCTCCAGCGTCTTCGGGGTGTATTCGCCCGTGAAGTATTCCGGGTACTTGTCCTTCAGGACCAGCCGGAGCCAGACGTAGAAGAAGTCCGCAAGCTCGGAGTAGTGCAGGAGGCCGCCGAACGGAGGATCGGTGATGACGAGGTCATGGGATGCCTCGGCCTCGGAGGTCAACTCCGTTGACGAAATGCACGTCAGGCGAGCGGAATTGAGAACCGGATCGCCAGGGAACACCTTCTCGCTCTTACCAGATAGACTATCCTTGAGATCCTGCGATTCGTCACCCAATCGTCCATTGTGAACCGATTCCCAGGGGGAAGAACACCAATCGGAGGCACTTCCCAAGTTACCATATTGCGACTCCCAGTTGCCTCTCCCGAGTTTCGGGAATACGCAGTTCTCAACAAGGTTGCTCTTCGGGTGATAGTTGGCATTGCTCATGTGAGGAGCAAGGCAATCACGGCTGATATCCCAAAAACAGAACAGATTCTGATTGCGGACGTACTGTTGGAATGCGCCGAGGACCATCTCTGCCGCCATCTGATTAGACGGTATCTCCTTGATTGCCTTCAAGATCAACGTCAAGGACACGAGCTGGCGAGGCGTGAACATTTTCCACCAATGCGTAAATCCGTGTCCTTTTCGGATATCCCCGTTGGCGATGCCGGTCATGAAACCGTAGGGCACCTCGCTGCGCGGCCAGTAGTCCTTGAGGTCGGCGTCTTTCCGCGTCTCCCATTCGCGCAGAGCGGCATCGTAGGTGGATGTGTCGGTAACCGGCGCGAAGAACCGTCCGCCGTAGGGTTGCCGCTCCTTGTCGCATGCCGGGCAGTAGCCCTGGATGGCGTACATGGCCACTGGGCCGTTCTTGCCCGAGGCCTTGACCGAAGTCAGGACGTCCTGCTTCCGGCCACAGGTCTCGGCCACGCAGACGAAGTTGCTCTTGGTCGGGACCGTGCCGCCTTCGCCTCCGGTCTTGAATGTGACGCCGGTTTCAGGACATGTTATCTCGTCGGGTAGTGTCCCGCGCACTTCGACAAGTCGGCACCTCGTGGCTCGCGCCCTGTTCCACCGAATCGTGGCCTCGACATCGTCATTAGCGCTACCGCCCAGGAGTTTCCCTTTGGCATCTTTGTTGCCTTCGCCCTTGAGCCAGTCGGGATGGACGAGGAGGAAAAGTTCAACCTTCTTCTTTGTTCCTCTGCCCAAGAGGCCGAGAGACGCTTCGGCCTTGTTGCAATGAGGACAGGTAACGCGATCTGGCTCCTGACCATTTTTGCCCTCACGCAATGTCGCGACGGCGAAGGCCCGCTCGTTTGGCGCCACCACCAACGGCACACCGGGTGCCATGCGAGCATCGCACTCCTCGATGTCGTAGTCGGCACCGCAATGTTTGCATTTCCTGGGCCACACCTTGACGATGATCGTTTTCACCGCCATCACGGGGTTCGACATGATGGGTGTGCGGTGACCGCAACCAGTCGCCTGGCAGGGACCGTGTTTCGCCCAGAACACATAGATGATCTCGGGTCCCTCATAGGAATAGTTTTTTCGCTCCGCCGGCGTGAGGGATAGGGGATTGAAATTCTCGTCCATCAGTTTTCCCGTGGAAACCTTCGTCCACTTTCCCTTGTGGCCGCGCGGGCAATCACAGGTATAGAAGGGCATGATCTGCGGCTTGACTTCGCGTTCGATATTCGCCAGCAGTTTCTCGACTTCGGCCTTGTCCACCTTGGCCATTTCGTTTTTGACCACGAACCATGCCACGGGATTGAGGTCGTTGCCGTACATCTGCATGCCGAGACGCGACCCTTCGACAATCGTGGTGCCGCCACCCATGAAGATGTCGGCGACCTTGAGGTGCTTGAACGATCCCTTCTTCTGATGATTGCCGTAGTAGGCATCCCAAACCCGTTTGGCCGTTTCAGACGGGTCGTCCGGCGCTTTGGTTGCGGCGGCAATGAGCATCGAACGAAAAACACTGGAGCGGCGGCGCGCCCACCATTTGGACATTTGGTAAATGGGTTTCCCCGCGTTGCCCTCGATGGCCGCGATCTGGTTAATGGGAATGATGGGGAAATCCACCTCCAGACAGGTGGGCGGACGATTCGGATCTGAAAAATCAACCGTGTCGCTGGCCCAGGCCTTGCCCGCGCCCACGGCCTTGGCGACCTCATCGGCCAGCCATTCGGATTTTGTTTGTCCGTTACGCTTTGCCATCTACTTGTCTCCGATCGGCGGGAGTATCAGGTGTCTGACTCAGTGTCTCCTCAAGGGCGGCGACCACTTCCTTCCCGAGATGGTATGCTTTTATCGCCTCATCGAAAGTTGCCTGGTTAGGCAGACGCCCCGCATGAACAAATTCATGCCTCCATTCGAGGAGGTTCGCGTAGCATGCTTTTAGACTTCCTTCTTGTGCTCGCGCCTTCTCTTTCTCGTCAACCGTCTTTTTGAAGAAGTTCAAATACTCATCCCCGAAATACGCCAGATACTTTTCGATATCTTCTCGCTGTATTTTTGCGTTGAGTCTATCAAAGGAGGCAGAGGCGAAGTTGCCCAGCATAGGATGCTTTCTTACAGCGAAATCTATAAGCAATTTCTTCACCATGATTTCATAAACGGTGACAGCTGACACCGCGATGAACCCTATATACCGGGACGCCACGAAATCATCTTCGGCGGCTTTCACGGCACCACTCAAATGCGCGATAAACGAATCGGAGTCGTCAAACACTGTTATTACTCCGACTCGCCGATCAGGGCTTGCTCAACCTTCTGGAATCGTTTCCTGAGTACTGCGGTATCCTGTGTACCAGCGCTCGTAAACTGGTCATTAAACTCCTTATCATGCGTAAGTTCGTTAAACCTCCTGATCAGATCTTTGGGTAATTTGTCAATGTTGCTGTAGACCATACAGAATACGGAATCAAGATAGGCGGTATTGATCGGCCCCCGAACATGAAAGGGCTTTTCCCCCAATACGGTCACGATCCTCTGGCATGTTACGGAAAACTGTTCCTGAAACGCTTTTGCGAAATCCGAGTCGCCAACCCTATTGCGCTGCATGGCCTTGTTGAGATATTCCTTCATCGGCTTCTCATAAGATGCCACCCCATTTTCGAGTAGCGCGAAAAGACGGAGGATCAACTCCAAATCCTTTTGGTATTTGTCGAGAGCGGGTTTCCCGATGATCTTCCGCCAGTTTCCATCCTTGTTTAGCTTCTTCAAAATGGCAACAAAGTCACCGGCAAAGACACAATTGCGAATTTCCTGCGGCCTGAGGGATGTTCCGCCCGTATTCAGCCGTTCGAAGATGTGATATACGCTTGTGTTCTGCTTGGCGGGGTTGATCTGCCGGATATTGATTGCTCTCAGGACGCTCCCCTCGATCTTCCGCCGGTCAGGCTCTGCAAACTCCTTAAATGTCTTGCCAGCGTATCGAATACTTTCATCAATTCCCTTGAGCTTGAAAACCTTGCGCTTCCCATGCTCCTCTTTCCCGAAATAGCCCTCGAAGAAGAAAAAAATGCTCAAGAGCCGTTGCTGGCCATCGATGACCAGGTACTTGCTTTCTTCGTCAAGGTACAGGAACACCGGGGGGACAGGCAGCCCCATCATGAAGGAATCGATGAGCAACGATGCCTGCTCGATGTCCCACACGAATTCCCGCTGGAATTCCGGGATGACGATACTTCCCTTTTTCCATTGCGAGAACAGATTGTCCAATGTGAAATCAGACGGATACGAAGCTATGTCGTATTCAATAAAGGCCTCGTTGTCCTGTTCTTGATTTTCTATTTCCATGTCGTCTATCTGAGCAACCGTACTCTTGCCGTTCATTGGTTCCTCCTTGTCGTTGCTGGAATGAATTTTGCTAATGTCCTTTCGTGGCATGACCGTACCTCATTTCGTTATCTCAATCCACGGCACGGCCACCTCGAGCACAGAAAGGCCACCGTGAATGAGAGTCGGATAACCACCTGCACATTTCCATTTCCGACGTCCCAGAACGAAAAGGTGTTTGCCGTGATTTGTCTCGAGCGACATGTCGATAGGCGGCACCCATGGCCCCGGCTCGGCGTTCGAGCATTCCACCCGGCCGCTCTTGAACGCCGTTTTGAGATAGTCGGTCTGCTCCTTGGTTGAATCAGAAAAAAGGCCGCTTGCCGCGTACCCATGATCGGAAGTCAGAATGAGCCGTCGGCCCGTGGCCAATCTCTCCACCAAATGCCAAAAATCATCCCTTGCAAAGTTATCTCGAACTTCCTGTGTCAGCGTGGGAAGCCCTTTGCCTGGGTCATCATGATCGTGCAGGCGGTGATCGGGCCAATGATGCCAGAAAACCCAGCGCGGTTCGGAACCGACAAGATCCGCGCAATCTTTCCATGCGATGTCAACGGACTCTGTGCGGGCACCGCTCAATTTGTGCGCTCCTCCGGCGCCGTTATTGCTCAGCGCCGATCGCTGAGAAAAACCGAGCGATTTTGCGAAGGGCGTTGTGTCGGCGGGTAGTTCGGCTCCCGTTGCGAAGGCCTTGCGCACAGTGAATCCGCGCTTTTGCGCTCCCTGAAGCAACCATGGGGTTTCGCGCAGTGACAAGGCGTCCAAGATCAGAATGGCGCGTCCATCAGTCTGCGAATTCCACCAGGACACAAGCGCCTCGGATGTTCTGGCGACATCTTTTTCGTAGGTCTTCCAAAGATCCCATCCCGCCGTCGCCAGGAAAAGGTCTATATCCGCAACGGTGCGATCCCTGCGCGAAATCTCTGCATCCGATTTCCCATCGGGGATCGGTTTTGAGCAGATATCCCAAGCAAGTTCAAATATCTTCTTCCAGACCTCGTTGGAGGGTTGGAATTGAAATTGATTCAGGATGGAGTACTCCAGCGCCATCAGGAATTCTCCTTTTTAACATCCAACTCGTAAGTCATGCCGTCCGGAAGTTTTTTAACGAGATCCTGAATCTGTGCTCCCGTCAGTTTCTCGATCTTGAGATTGAGGCCATGAAGCTGTGTGGCCGGCCTGATTCCCCATGACTCGATCTTGCCCAATAAATTCAGCGCGGACGTAGCCGGGGTCGAATACGGGATAAGCGATGATGCCCCGCCGAATATGCCCGATCCGCCCGGTTTGCCGCCTCCTGAATCGCCCCCGGGTGTTGGTGTTGCGATTCCGCTGGGTTTTTCGCTCGACGTGGGTTGCGGAATCCCAGGCACGTCTGGGGGCGTTACGCCTTCTGTTGCGGGGACGGCTTGCGGCAAAAGCACATACGTTTCATCAAGATGCTTGCCGGTTCCGAGCTTGACGCGCATGCGACGCCAAGCACCATCCTCCGATTCCGCATTTTCCCGTTGCAGACATTCCATGCCGCGCACGTTGATGGCGATTTTGCCTTTGGCGCACAAAAGGATGATGCGCTCCTTGAGATGGGTCTCGCCCAACCAGGGAATGCAGTCCTTTCCGCCTGTGCGAGGTTCCCGCAGTTCCTTGAGCAGTTTTCCAATCGGCTCATTGTTGGGAGCGGCGGCAAGGATCACCCCTTCAAAATCCTCCGGGACAAACAGATTCTCACGGATCCGCTGATCTATCGCATCGGGTATCTTCGATCCCTCCGTTTTGTGAGTTTCAATGTAGAAGCGGCAATTTTTCGGCTCCTGAAAGTTCCAACTCGAAATCAGCGCGAATCGATCGAATCGAGACTTCAGTATTTCTCGGAGCTCTTTTTGATATTTCATCTGGAGTCGGGCGTATTCCGGATTCTGACTCTTCCATCTCTCAGCCAAGTGCACGGCCCGCGCCAGCACAACGAGATCGCGATCGGAAAAAATGTTGGCGCTTCCGTCCTTCGGCAACAGGAACCGAACGGTATTTCGGTTGGATTGAAGATTGTCACGAAGCCATTGGCCCAGCCGGGATTCCACCTTGTCGGGCGTTTCTGGAAGAACGAGAATCGGAATGCGATCATCCCATTGCGGAGGATGATCCGCCTCATCAATTTTGCTCCAGGGATCGGAGCTCCAGTACTGCGGGAGAACAACGACTCGGAATCGTGACGCCACATCTTCGGGTCCCGCAATCACATACCGAATTTCCTTGGCCATCCGGTCAACATCTTCGCCATCCTGAAACAGCTTGTCGTTGCGGGCGCTGGCAATAAGTTTGGCCTGAGGGTTCTCTTCCTCGCGGAAAATCAGCCGGTTGCCGTCCTCGTGAATGTTGAAACTATTCTCCGTGATTGCGGCCAATTCGACCTGGAACGCGTTTTCGTCGATGGGGACGTCTTTCGTGATGTCCACCTGAAGCGTTGCTTGATCCGCACCGGCCAGGTTGCTTTCGGCAAGAGAACGAAGCCATAGCGCTCCGATGACACACTCAAGATGCGGCACTTTTTGTCCTGAATTTGCCACGGCATCCTTTACGGCCTCCAGATTACGGATCGCTTTCTCCCGAAGCTTCGCATGATGCTGATTGGCGACAGAATCCAGAAGTGCGGCGATGCCTCCATCGTCGTCCCCCAGCCTGAAATCCCCTGCCGTGATGATGGGAGAATCTTCCCCGCGCCGCTTGTAGAGATCGGCGAGAATGCGGATCAGGTCCCGCGTCTCCTGTGCGTGGGTTGCCATGAGAACCTGATCTTCGAGAAGTTGCATGAGGTGGGGAGCGTATGGCCATGCGCGAACGAATTCCTCGCGAGTTCGTGCATGTTCGGCGGGAGCCACGCCCTTGAGCCGCAGGTATTCACTCATGTGCGTTTCGATAAGACTCGCGATCTTGCCCTCCGAAACTTGCAACCGATTCTCAAAGAGGCGGTGCAGGAGGAGTCGAAGGCGGTCTTGTTTCGCGTTCGGCCCTTTGAAGTCGATGATGACCGGATTCACCCGTTGGATCTGCTGAAAAGCGTCCGTATTGCCGTTCCTGACGGAAACCACGAGAACGAGCCGGTCCGGATGTTCCTTCGCAATCTCGGACAGAATCTGTATGAAATTGAATGCCCAGCTACGCCACGGATACTGTTTTGTATTGGTGAGTCCGTCGTACCACGTCTGGAATTCATCCAAGATGAGCGCGGTCGGCGTGTGCTTGAACATTTCCATAAGAACCTGGTCGCTCGGCACATCCGTTTTTTTGTCACCGGAGCTTTCCCATTTGCCTTTGCAATAATTTCCATGCGGATGCTGATCGAAAAGGAGATCCCACAAGAACCGATAACGCTGGCGGTGTAAACTTTCGCTGATGACACACATGCCGCTACGAAGCGGGAGATCGCCGATTTTCTTATTGGACAACAGGCCCGCCCAGTTTTTCAGCCACTTCTGGGTTGTCGCGTTATCATTGAGGGCATGATACAACACCGCCAACAAATGCGACTTGCCCTGTCCGCGATCGCCTTTCAAAGTAACCGGTCTGCCCTGATCGGGCCCCGCCGCCTCGATCATTTTGAGAACATCGGCCGTCGGATAGGTGATCCCGAGAAAATCAGCGGCCGGAACTTGTGTCGCACCGGTGCTGTTGTTGTTCGTGAGTTCAATGGCCGTTCCTTTAAGGCGGCGCCCTTGAAATTCACTTCGCAGTTTTAATCCGAGCATTGCATTCCTCCGATTTCATTCAGATTGCCCGACGGGTTTGGATCCACCACCTTGTCTCACCCATTTATCAACTTCCGACAGCTTAAATCGAAACAATCGTCCGACGCGGTGAGCAGGAAAACTTTTTTCCTCAATCCACCTGTAAATGGAATGCTTCTGTATTCCGAGGTGGGCGGCCGCTTGCTCGACGTTCACCCAAGATTCAGGTTCTTTCATCAGAAATCACTCCTTCAAAATGCCCAATGCCGGCCAAGCCAAAGTCATAAGAATGCATGAGAATATACGAAAACAGCATGGATTATGCAACAGATTCGTGTCGCAGTGCTTTCGCGGGCGCTTCAAACGAAAGACATAAATAGGCCTGGTCCTGCCCGTGCGGGCCGCCGTCCTTCTCCCACAGGTCGTAGGCGAGCCGGGCGATGTCGGCATGAGCGGGGGCAGTGGTGGGAACCGCCACAGCCTTCGGTGCTGGCGACAACTCCTTTCAGTTCATTGGAATGATGTCGGCGTAAGCAAATCCATTCCGAATCACAATATCGCCAACTCTGACCGGGACATTTTTTCGAAGCATCGGCCCTCCCACGACGACCGTGTGGATTTCCCCGTTCTCTCCGCACGGGTCACAATCCTTGGGAAACTCTGCAATCAAGTTTCTTGACCATTTCTGCCCAGCAAAACGCGAAGGCAGTTTCTTGAGATCAACACTGCTGACATAGGCTTCGAGTCCTGCCGACAACATCCGCTCCGCCAGCTCACCCGTGGGGATTCCCCACAACGGGAAAAGAGGATTAATTCCAGTTCCCTTCAATTGATTCTCCCGATACTTTCGGACGTCCTCAAGGAACAAGTCTCCGAATGCCATGCACTCAACCCTCTTGATGGCAGACTCGGTGACGAAGTGTCGCATGATGGCGTCGCATTGCTCGTTTGTGCATGGGTCGGGCAAACTGATCGTTTCGATCGGAAGACCGACTGCCTCGGCTTGGCGCTGAAGCATCTCCAACCGGGTGGCGTGCATCGACACACGACTGTATTTCTGATTCATTACGGTGAACAGGCCGAGAATCTCAATCTTCGGGTCCTGTTGGAGCCGGTGAAGCGCCCACGCGCTGTCCTTGCCGCTACTCCAGCTCAATAGAGTCTTTTTCTTCGTCATGCCTTCTGTCGAACAGGAATGTTTAAATATCGCATGTCCATTTATACACGGATGGTTACGGATATTCACGCACTTCTCGCCTCCCTCCGTCCCGAAATCTTTTGCGATCCGACTGTCCGTAAAGAAGTGACGCTTCGGGTGAAGTCCAACGGATATCTCGAGGCGGCCCGGGTCGCCAAGCCCATGGAACTATCACCCTTCGACATCGAGCGGATTGAGACGGCAAGCCCGTTCGCCCTGGAGGGGCTGAAACACCCGATCGAAAAGCACATCCTTGGCTACGACGCCCCGCAGGAATCCCTGGAACAGATGTACTTCTGGCTTCTCGACAGGATGCAGGCCGTTTTCCCGAGGGTCGAGAAGATATCGGACACATTCGCCGCTTCGCCTGGGTCCGGATACCACACGGACGCTTCCTCAAAAGCCGGAAGTATGCAAGCGGGCGTCATGAGAATGCTCCGGGAAATCAATCAGGCATTCAGAACCATCGAGATGTCAATTCAACGCCTGAAGTCCCTCAAGGCCGAGATCTCGACGGTTCTCCCCGAAACCGACGGCGAAAAACGGGTTCCAGGCGATCTTGAACGCCGGTATGACGCGGAAAGGGCGTATCTCAAGAGCCAGATGGATCTCTCTCGGCTTTATGTCCGTTGGCTGAAGCCGTTCCTTACAAGCGCCCGGGCGTTGGAATCCGCCTCATCCGAAAATCCCGCCCTTGTCACCGGCTTTGGCACAGCGCTTCTGGAACTGGTTCTCCTTGGGATCGGGGAATATTCTCCGGTGGACGACGTCAAAAAAGGCATCCTCCCCAAATTCTTCGCGCGAATGACGGAGAAACCATATCATCCGATTGTGGTGGTCGAGATGAGGCTCCGCACCCTTCCGGAGCGCCTCGGCACCCGATTCGTCTATCGGGGGCGTATGGAGCTCGAATTCACCTCCTACGCTCTTCACGACGCGGAGATCGAGACCCTCAAAAAAGAACTCGACAAGGCCGATTTCGGCGAGGTCTTTCGGGCCGTCGAGGGCGCGTCATCCGAAAAGATTGACCGGCTTCAGAAGGAGATTGACGAACTGCTCGCTGAATCCTCACTCATCAGCAAAACAGAAGCCGAAAAAGAGGTGAACCCCTTTGTCGCCCTCTTTTCGTTCCTCCGAAGGAAAGCCCTATCCGTACCCGGGGAGATCCCGCTTACCCCGGACACGCCATACGAACAAATCCTCCGCTCCCAGGCACTCATCGAAGCCCGGAAGCAGTGCATCGAACTCTACGAAACCTTCAAGGTCTTCCTCGGCATGCCGCTCTTGAATCAATAGTGATTATGCCTATAATCCTTGTTTGCATTTAGGGATACATTTTCAATCAATAAGGACATGTCAATGGAGACATTGCTGTTGCCTAATGACGGTAAAAAACTGCGGCAGGTTTACGAGCGCGCATTTCACCGAGCGGACGAGTTGTTCATTTTGACGGCTTTCCTCACGGATTGGGGATTCAAAAAGGGCATCCTAAATCCGCGTTGTAAAAGAATTGAGATTTATTTCGGAACCGACTTTTCCCTATCCAGAAAACAAGCGATTCGGGATTTGCTCCATTGGCTTCCTTCAAAGCATAAGACGAGTTTGTTTGAGGTTCGCTCCAGCATGACATTTCATCCCAAGATGCTTCTCTGGCGCGAAGGCAGTTCTTGGTTCACGCTTGTTGGATCATCCAATTTGACGACAAGTGGAATGTCGGGGAATATTGAGGCCAACGAATGGCGATGTTTGGGCGCTGCGGAAGCGATTAAAATAAAACGGTGGATTCAAGAAACATCTGCTTGCTATCGAAGAGCAGTTAACGAAAAATGGATCAGTCTGTATCGGGAACGTCCGTTCGTCGGAAAGAAGCGGCGGCAAGATCTTTTCGAGACGAAAGGCAGAATTGCGAATCTCAAATTACTGCCACGTCTTTCCGCCGGAGATATTGCGGAACGCCGTGAACAGATCCGTTATTTTAGGAGCCATGTTGAAAAACCTCTCAAGGTTTTGATATTGCGATGTGCTAGAAATTCTGGTAGGGCAGGCAGCCAGCAATTTTACGAACAAATGTGGGATGCGTTCTGGGGGACGAAATGTCGTATCCAAGGGAACGGAATGCAGATTCTTGGAAAATCAGCGAATTGGCGTGAAGCTTGTCAATCTCTGACGCGAATTTTCGCCGCTGGGGACGAAAATCGTGATGATGTGGTTCGAGACGAAGTGGATTTTCTGAAAAAAAATAAAAATGTTGTTCGCAAGGCTTGGTTGAGCGAGGTGTTGTCACGATATTATCCAACGGAATACCCGTTGCTGGCAGGTCCTGCATGGCGATGGTTGGCAGCGAGCCATTATTCAAAACCTCGTGGCGCAAGTGAGGGGGCAACCTATCTTGACATTGCACGAAAATATCGCGCATATACTGCTCGGGATAAGAGATATCGTAACCTTCTGGAGTTGGACTGCGCTATATGGAAAAAATATCCAAAGCGCTGAGTAGGCTCATCCAAACCTTTCCCTACACGCTGCCTCCAGCACCCGCTTGAGGACGATTGCGAGGCGTCTTGGAGAAAGCCGGGCGGGGGCATACCCGCGCTTTACCCCGTTTTCCACTGATCCGGAAACCTGATTTTCCAGGCCGCCTCAATCACGCTCGGATCGAACAGCCGTTGAATCCGGTTGGTGTAGGTCCTTCCGACCTTGGTTGAGACGAGCGCGATCAGCCCGAGACTTTGGAGGTATGACAGGTTGGAGAGAAAATAGGAGTAGGAAAACGGCTCCTCGGATTCCTCGATGGAAATCTTGCGGTAGCGTTCGTAGATGGCCTTGACGAACGGTTCCGGCACGCTCGCGGCGGATTTTAGAATTAAAAGATTCCGGTCGTCCAGATTGGTGACGATGTCGGTCACAAGGTCCCGGCTGGCGCGTTCGAAAACGGCATTCACATCATGGGACTCGTTCAGCGCCACGTCATAGAGCGTCTTGATGGCAACCCGGGCGTCGGAATTGGTCACCCGCACGGTCAGCGCGGCGATCTCGGAAATAACGTCCTCCGGGACGCTTCCCAAGCCGAGAATCGCCCGGTCTTTCAGGATTTCAGCGATTTCGACGGCGTTGTAATTCCGGAAGTGGACAAGTTCCGGCTGAAGCGTGGATCGGACGCTTTCGTCGAGCGTCGAGAAAAATTGCGGCTGGTTGCTGAGGAGAATCGCCATGTAATTCCTCGGGCTCCGGGAAACGAGATACAGAAGGTCGCGGTTGACATCCTTGTCTGACAGAAGGTCGCACTCGTCCAGAATCATGATGATCCGTTCGGTATGGGATGCCGTGAATTTCTTCCAGAGCTCGTCCAGACTGTAGCCCCTCGGGCGCACGCCCAAGAGATCGGCCAGGATCTTGAAACTGGTATTGGTCTTCCGGCAGTTGGCGTAGACCACCTTGGCGTTGTGGTGCTTTTCGAGAAGCCGCCCGATGTAGCGCACCATGAGCGTTTTCCCTGTACCGCGGGAGCCATAGATGTAGAGATTCGCGGGAATGTCCGTCGAGAGATACCGCAGGCACGCGTCAATGATGGGTTTCGCCTCTTCCCGCATCATGGGCTGATCCGGCATGAAATTGAAATTAAAGACGCGCGGATCTTTGATTCGTCCGGCGTTTTCCGTCAGTGCCTCCGCTCGTTCCTTGAGATATTCCGCGATCGTCATGGTGATGACGTATAAACGGAGAGCGCCGCCCCTTATAAATTTAACTCACTCGCCGTATTCACCGTAGTGACGGTCGTTCCAGGAGGTGTTGTATTTCACGTCGTCGAGGTGGTCGCCCACCCGGTCGAGGAT
>JAZDJP010000003.1:0-10449 GCA_043803805.1 Planctomycetota bacterium | reverse complement strand
GATCCCTGTCATCCTGCCGGAGAAAGTTAAACGCACCATGCCTGCGGAAGGTTTCATCGAGTAACCGGCACTGGATTGTGGTCGGCGGCATGAGAATTGTCCTTCCTGTAAAGGGTTACTGTACCGCGGCAGGTCGGACAAATAGTGTCCGTGTCACGAATTTCTGCCATCCGGGTTTCATCAAGTAGTCTGGGCAAAATGGGATTTTTATTGAGGATGGTGGATGTCAGTCGCTATTTGTCCGATCCCCTCCGGTATCATTCGGCATGCGGCCGGAGGGGGATACTGCACCTCACGATCTCCGGCGAGACTAGACGAAGGGTTGCCACAGGAGTATCATTTATCAACTGTCCGGTGAACTGGGGGCGGTACAGGAAGGCCTTGTGGCTTTTCTCCGTATGCCGCCGGATTTTTTCATTTGGAGGTCGTGTGATGAAAAACGCTGAATGGATTGGCGCGATGGTGGCGGGTGTCTTCTGCGTGGCGGGATGCTCTTCGACGGTGACGCCGGTGCAACGGGAGGAAACGGCTCGTCCGCGAGTGGAGCAGTTGTCGCTCAGCACTGCGATGGAGAGTGCTTACGGCAAGGTGGATTTCTCCCGATGCAAAGACAAAAAAGTATTTGTGGAGACGAAAGCCCTTTCAAAGACCGATGTGGAATATGTCAACTCGTTCGTGATGAAAAAGGTTCTAACGGCCAAGGGCCTTCCCGTGATGAATGAGAAAGGCGCGGATTTGAAACTTGTCAATACCTTGGAGGTGAGCGGCACGGATGAGGTGAAAAGACACCTCTTTTTCAAGGATCTGGTTGTGGGGCAGGTCAAGGGGACGTTGACGTTCATTGATCTTGCAAACGGATCCGTGCTGCAAATTTCCGATTTTACCGGACAGGCGAGGTCCAAGAGGAACAGCAAGGGGAGCACGAAGGTGGTGGAGTGATACGATTTTTATGCAAAGAACGGAGGGTTGTGTTATGGGCATGATTTCACACTGGAATGGGAAAGATAAAGTTCAGATTGCCGTCAGTCGCGGCGGGGTTTGTGTGCTGGCGAACCTGATGGAGGGGTTGGTCCGGACGAGTTCAGATCCTTGGCCGCCGCCTCCCGTCGTACAGAAGTTGCGTGCCAGCGGCCGGTTCTGCGGAGCGACAGAGGAAGATGATGCGGTTGCGCGGAGGCATCTCGGGTATTACTGCGACCTACAGTCGTTTAACAGCGAGGATGCCGTCACTTGGAGTTTCTTCGGGACACTGGCGGCTTCGCCCGCGTCCTACCGGAATCAAGTCGTTCAAAATCTGGTCGCTCGGTTGAAATTGCCGCCGGTTCGCGGTGATGCCCATGTATGGTTATGGTGGCGGCTCGTCCACCCGGAGAAGCCGGAGGCGAAAGGTCGAGGTCCCGAGATCGATTTTGGCATTCAAACGGAACAGATGTTGTTGCTGGGCGAGGCCAAGTGGAATTCACCCGTCGGCGCCAAGCAGGGGGTGAATCGGGATGTGGATCAGATTGGGATGCGTGCCAGATGGTTCCGACGGTTCCCGAACCTGACACCGCGCTACCCGGTGATTTGCCTGGTGGGGCGCACCCTGAAGTCCTTTTCCGCAATACCGGAAATGGTGGAGGGCATCTCGGTTCGTCGGTTGACGTGGCGAGACATGGTGGATTGCCATGCGGGTTCGCTGGGGCAGGAATTGAAACGCTACCTTGAATGGCGGGAAACATATACGGGAAAGGGGCGCACCGAAACGGAGAGAGAAGCATGAACATCTCCTATAGCGTCGTATTCGCCACAACCCGACAGGGCGGCCTGTTCACGGTGAGCATTCCCGCATTGCCCGGGTTGGTTTTCGACGCCCACTCGGTCGAGGAAGGGCTCGGGCTGGCGGAAGAAGCCATCCACACATACCTGAAGACGGTATTCGAGGCGCGGGAGCCCCACGTCGAGGAGATGGACTGTTTCATCCGGAAAATCGAGGTGGACGCATTCCCCGAGAACTTCTGACTTCGTTGGAATTGGATACTGAAGACCTTCGAGATCATGGCACAATAGCCAGCGCAGAAAAATCTCTCATTGGAGACATTTATGCAATCGAAATCATTAATTGATTGGTCAAACGCCTGGATTTCACTGATGAAAAGTCCAGGGGAATATAAAGAGGTAATCGAACAGTGGCAGGAGCCGATACAGCCTTGTTGGAAGAGGAAGTTCTGGAAGGTCGAACTTGGATATCGAAAGAATAGTGAAAAGGATCGCGGCGAACAGAAGCATGAACGGGCTTTGTTGGGAAGAAAAGGATGTATTGGATTTAAAACAATTGCTTTGCGGGGCGGGCAGTATCCCTTCCTGGGCATATACAGCGATATGAGATTGGCGAGCGATTTCAGGGAAAGGAAGGCACGTGGCCAGTTTATTGCGGACGCGTTTGGGATCACCTATATAGGGGGGCGATGGCACCCCCTTGCGGTTGAGGTTAAAGACACCAATCAAAATGTCTGGTACGCGATTGTCGAAAATCTTCGCCAAATACGAATGCTTCGGGCCAACGAAACAAACATGAATGCATTTTTATCGGAAATTGGCTTGGATAAGGCAAATGGTGCATGGGGGATGGTGCTGGCTCCAAGGAAGTATTATGAACGGTGCAAGCGAGACGGAAATAAAAGTTGGGAATGTTCGATCAAGTTATTATCGGAACTTAAAAAGAAGAATGCTCGGATTTGTTTGGCCATTACAGACAATCTTGATGATGGGAAAATTGAGGTTATCGAAGGCAACTGGAGTGTCCAAGGATAAGTCGTTTCCCTCATCCTCCGAATCCCATCCTGTGCCGGCAACCGTCTTCGCGGTATTTCAACTCGCTCTCCAGGGCATCCAGAATCACGTCGGGATCGGGTGGCTTCCCCGCGAGGAATGAGAATTTTCGCCGGACGGCCTCGAAATCGCCGGGGGTGATGTTTTCCATCGCGGCGATGCGTTCCTCCGCCTCCGGATCTGCCGACTTTCCCGGACCGGAAAAATACTTCCGATACAGCGCGAGACGCCCCTCCCGGGTCGGCGGCCGGAACGCCACCTTCCAGTGGAACCTCCGGAGCGACGCCGGGTCCAGACGATCAATCAGGTTGGTCGCACAGACGAGTACCCCTCCGTGCCCTTCCATCTGGGCGAGGAATTCGTTCGTCTGACTTGATTCCCAAGACATCCGGGCAAACCGCCGGTCAATGAAGAACGTATCCGCCTCGTCCACCAGAAGGATCGCCCGATCCCGGCGTGCCTCGTCGAACGCCTCGCGGATATTCTTCTCGGTTCCCCCGACGTACTTGTTCAGCAGGTCGGACGCCCGCCGGATCACGATGTCCATCCCGGCCTCTCGCGCAAGGTATTTCGCGAATTCGGTCTTCCCCGTCCCGGACACCCCCCATAACAGCAGATTCAACCCGCCGCCGACCGTGTCCCAGTCCCCGGGAGTCCGTTTCCCGGCCGCCGTTACGGCCCGGATGATGTCCGGCAAATCCCCGTCCAGGTGGAGAATCTCCGGATCGTACCGGTTCACGAGCGGAGCCAGTAATTTGACCTCATTTCCCCGCGTGAGACGCTCGTGCTGGCCAAGGAGTTCTTCCAGCGCCTCCCGGACGCGCTCCCCGGAAGTGGCCTGCCCTCCCACCACGTCCAGAAGCGCCTTTACCGCGGCCGCCACGCCGCCGACGCCGACCTTGAACCGTCCCGCGAGATCCCGGAGAATATCCTCCTGGAGATGACGCCGGAACGGGCTTTTCCGGGCGATCTCGCCCCAGACGCGCTCCCGTTCCCGTCGGCCGAAACGCTCGAACCGGACGCTCATCGCGAAACGCCGCCGGATGGACTCGTCCATCCAGTTGGTTTCGTTCGAGATCCATATCATTTTCGCCGGGCCGCGATCCAGGAAATCATTGAGCCACCCTTTCCCCACCGCCTCCACCCCGAAAAACGCGAATTGGTTGTTAAGAATGCCGTCCGCCTCGTCCACCACGACCACCCCCTCCCCCACGGGTACGGCGTTGGCCGCCACCTCGATCGCGGCCTGGCGATCGCGGATCCCGCCGTCCTTCCCGAATGTGACGTAATACGCCCGGCGGCCCGCCGCCGCCGCAATGGTCCGGGCGAATTCGGTTTTCCCGCTCCCCGCCACGCCGTGAAACAATATATGCCCCGGTCCCGGCGCGGCCAGAAGGGCCTTCACCACCCCGATGGTGCGCGCGGGAAGGCCGAAGCTCGAAACGGGAAAGCATCGCCCGCGTCCCTCCCGGAAGTAACGCTCCGCCAGACGCAACCCGCCGCCGCCAGCAAGGTAGTCCACAATCCCTTCCGCGAGGCAGATCGGAGGGTGCTCGGAAGGGGTCCGTCGGATGATGCCACTCCGCGCCAGGCGCCCGTCGGCCGAAAGAAGTTTCTGGATCACAGCCCTCGGTCGATCGAGTGCAACCGCAGGGTATTCAAAAAAACGGTTCAGCGTTATGGTCGTGCAACAATTCTCAAGTTTCGGCGACTGGGAGACGGCGTAGAAAAACACCACAAGACGAATCTCATCCTCCGAGAGTCGGAACATCTTCCGGAATTCGGCCAGACCCGTCCGCAGGGCAACGTTCCGCTGCCGCGCCGTCCGGTGGGCCTTCGCTTCGAGCAGGTCCGCGGCGAACCCGGAGATTTCACGGATGCTGACCGCCAAGGTTCCTCCTTTACACTGTTCCCAGAGGGCGTCCCCCAACTCCCACGGGCTCATCCGGCGCAGTTTTTCCCGCGTCAATTTGCCTGGTTTGTCCGCTTTTGGATCGAGCTCCCGGGATGCGAAATCCGCCAGCCGGAGGGCGCCCGCGCGATCCAGATGGGCGACGGCGAACTTCAGCACGAGCTCCGTGTGTTCGCACCGTCGCAGGATCCTCGCCGCGTATTCGACCATCTCCTCCCGAATGGGAAATCCGCCCCGCATTCCGATCCGTTCCACCCCGCTCTTCCGATACAGGGCTTTCTTGAGAAATTCATTCACCGTTCCCATGGTATCGTTTCCCTCTCTTCTAATAAGAATGCCATACATGGTCGGACAAATGATGTCCGTGCAATAAAAATGATGAATACAAGCGATCTTCCGGAAGTCGGACGCCATTTGTCCGTTCGGGGCGGGTAAGATAATTGCACTGATATGAACGTTCCGCACCGGGAGGCGTGTTATCGTGAAGAACTTTGAAAAGTCTATCGTGCGGGAAATCCGGGAGATCGTGACGAAGGTCTCCCGGGGCGAAACTCCCATGGAAGAAGCGGTTTCGATGCTTGCCAACATGGCGGTGAGCGGGCGCATTCTCGCGGTGGATGATCCGATGAGGGATCTCGAAGCGGAACTATGCCAGCGCCATTACATGATGTCGTCGGTGCGTTCGACGGATTGGAACGAGGACGAGTTGAAACGGCATCTTGGCGGTCATATTTTCATCACCCGGCACGGCCGACGATTCCGGGACGGCATGAAGACGTACCATTACGGTCTGATCTGGGTGGGGCCGGGGGCCTACAATGCCATGGCGTTGGCGGCTCGGATATCCCAAATCGTGGAAACGCGTGACTTCAACCATAATTTGCCGCAGATGGTCCAGATTCCGGTACGCGGGCGTTTCCGCCGGAAGAATTAAGATATTTCGAGAGGGACGCTACTTATCCGCCCGGATCAGGTAGCCTTGTTCGGGAGTGACCATGGCGGCATTACCAGACGACCTTCGGAAATTCATCGAATCGTCAACGTGGACCTTCGCCAAAACCTATGCACCCACCTGGCCCCACGAATACATCGTTCGCGACCGCGTTGACAAAGATCTGTTTGTCCAACTTGTCCGGCATATCCGAACGTACGGATACGAGGGGAAATTTTATCGGAAAGCCATCACGTATTTCGACGAGGACGGGATGGTGTACTGGACGATGGGGGCGCCGATCGAGGAAACGATCATTGTCAACCGGTGCAAGAAAGAGAACTCATATGAGTGTCGGCTGCGGAAGGGGACGTTGCCGGATTCGAAGGTCGAAAGTGGTGATTCAAGTTGATGATCACCGAGGGGGGTGGTAGGATTCGGCTGCCTGCATTCGAATGCGATGAATGAATTCGTTAGGCTAGGAGAATGTATGAGTCCCAAGAAACGCGCGTACGGAAAACTGCGCGATATCATTGAACGACGCGGCGGCAGCATGAGATTTCTACGTCAGGGTTATCGATACGGCGCGTGGGAGATCTCGCTCGAAGGCAAGACCGCAATCATTGAGGCAACCGGGAGTCAGTCATTTCCGCCGTTGGATAAATTGTATGTTCCTGTTGTCCCGCATCCGTCAACGTGGAACGATTATGGCGAACTCATGCCCGACGCGGAGCAGCAGTTGCGTGCTCTCCTTAATGTGATGGGCGTAACCTGATCTAACAAGTCGCCGAACTTGGTCGTTCGGCGGCGGACAAGATGGGGAGACTGTAATAGGAAGATACGACTGGAGATTAAGTCCAAGGAATTTCCATGAGTGAAGCGCCGAACGTCCAGCCGCTAGCATCGGACGCCCCCAAGATCGTCGCTGCCATCGGCACGAAGTCCGTTGCACTTTATGTCCAGATCCGTGCTCAATACCTTCAAGGCGATGTTCATGAAAACCGTTTTCGACACGACTTTCAGTTGTTCTACCGTTTGAACAACGCTGGCCTCACCCCTGAGTTCAAGACTCGGTACTTTGATCTTATGGATGCTGCTCGCGCCGACGCTCTGGATCTTGGGGCGATCGCGATGGAACTGTTCGAGTTTCGGAACCGCAAGGGCCAGCAGAGCCTACAGTTTTCGTTCGTCACAAAGTTGGCGAACATCGTTGATCCGACGTGTCCCATCTACGATTCGTTGGTGGCTGCACTCTTCGGTTTTCGCCCGCCGTTGAGCGGCATTGACGTAGGTACTCGCCTCGATCGTCTGATGAGGTTTCATGACTGGCTCCGTAGTTCCTACGATGGGATCATCAAGTCGGGCACGATGAGCGAGGTGTTCGATTTGTTCCGACACACATACTCGGTCTCTGCTGAGGCGGTCCCGGACACGAAGGTCGTCGATTTTGTATGCTGGACTGCGGGACGCATGAGGTTGAAACTCGACGGGTGGTGTCCCTAAATTGCATCAACCTTACGAGATGAAACCGAAAAGCGCGCAGGTTGTGCGCAACAACGTTACACAAATGATTCCGAATTCCTCAACGCAATCTCCCTAACGTCGGACGCTATTTGTCCGACCAGTAACGTATAATGAGTTTGATTGAAGCGCCGATTTGATCCCGTGGCGGTACGGCGGTACGTGCCGGACGGGACCGGTCCCACGCGGGCCGGGGTCGCAGCTTGCGGGCGCGTTAGAAATACGGCTAAAGCGCGGATCCAGGGTCTCATGGAGTTTCTCCATCCCTGCCCGGCTTTAGCCAAGCTGCGGCGAGGATTTTTTTCGGAGGTGACCCATGGGAAAACTCGTTTCGCGCGGGTACGAACCGGCGTCGGAGGAACAAGAACGGAAGCGTCGGGAAGACGGCCTGTTCCGTGAGAATTTACCGCTCATCCTGTCCCGGCAGGAGGAGATCCTGGTCCGGCCGGATTATTTTTACTGCACGTTTGGGAGTGCGTGGCTTTCAATCGCCTTTGTCGGTCCCGGCGGTCCGATTCCGCTGGGAGGATTGCTTCTGCTCTGGCAGTGGGGGCGTCTGATTGAAAAATGCCCGTCCTGCGGCGGACGGATTCACATCACGGGCGCCGGGGGAAGCCCGCTCTCCGGGAGCCACAACTGTCACGGGGTTTGCGCCGGGTGCGGCAATGCCTGGAACGGCCGTGTCGGTTGCTGGAGAGACGTCTGGATGCCCATCACCAAGTTGCTCAATCGCCTCCGGCATCGGAAGCCGGGCCTGCATATCGGCCCCGATCGCTCGATTCAATTTGCGGAAGCGAAGGTTGTGGACGCCGAGGGGAAGGATGTTTCGGACGGCCTGCCGGAATTCCCCATCCCGCCGTGCCTGGACGGGCCGGCGTCGGATCTGGAAACCGTCATTGCCGCCTTGAAAACGATGGAGAAGGGGGAAAATTCATGAAATCGAGAATTCTCCCCGGGCATTATCGGTTTGTTTTGAATGACTTGCGACAATTTGTAAATTCGGGGAGGCCTCGGACACGACTTGTCCGTCCCTGGGGCGTATCTTATATAGCGAGGACGATGGTGATTTCTCGTGGGTTTGACGGAGTTGAGGGGATTGTGACATGACGACGCCTTTCACCGACCTGATGGATGTCTCGGAGGAGGATCTTCCCTCCGACACCCCGCATCCCGGAAGAAGCGGCGTATGGGTTCATTGGGATGCGGATCAAAATTGGGTGGCCGTGACGGATCGCGGCGACGTGATCGCCACCGCGCCCACCGCCCAGGCGTTGTGTATTCGCTTGAAACGGTTGGTTGGGCGTTTGAAGTAACCATTCGAAACCTCCGATCTTGCGGAGGCGGCAGCCTATTTCGAGTCGGGGGGAGGGGAGGGGTTGTTCGGATAAACCGCCATGACCACCAAACGCATCATCCGTCGGATTGAACGCAGGCGTTACCGGCACCGCCGAACCGTCGCTGGCGTGGAGGTGTTGTTTAACTCTTCCCCGGTCGCCGACCGCCTGCCCGGGATGGTCCGTCGCGTCCGGCGGCGGTTGTTGGCTGTATTCAATGGAACCCGTCCGTCGAAAACGCCCGTTCGGTTCGGGGTAAAGCGGATTTACTTCTATTCCGTTCGGTTCCCGGCAAAGACGCCTCCCTCCTGGTGCCGGAAGGATGAAGTGTTTGTAAACGTCGCGGCAAGGCACACATGTGTGGGGGATGAAACGAAGCGTCTCCGTGTCCTGCGTCAGGTAGTGACGCACGAGTGCGTCCACGCGATGCTCCACGCGGTCATCCCGGGGGAAATCCCCTGGTGGCTGAACGAAGGTATCGCGTCCTATCTCACGGAAGAGTGGGCGCCGGTTTCCCTTGAATTACTGACGCTCGATCTAGCCGCGCTCGACCGGAAACGCACCAGTTTCTGGAACCGTCCGGACTATTGCTCCGCCCGGTACGATTTCAGCCGCATCGCCGTCGGATGTCTTGTCCGACGGCACGGTCTTCCGGCGGTGCTGGACTTGGCGCGCGACGCGGCGACGATGGGAACCGCAAAGGCATTCCGGCGCCGCCCCGGGATGAAAATGGACATCCCCACGCTTACAAAACGGATCCATTCCCATGCTGTCTACTCAACGGGAACCCAGTTCGATCGGGTTGTCATCGTCGCGCCGGGGCGGGCGGTGATACTTCGCTACCGTCTTCGGGATCGGGCGTCGGCACCTCATGCGGTGGTCCGGGCGCGCGGGGATTACGCCCGGCGCCTTGTGGCTGCGGCGCGGAATCTCCGTCTCCCGGTATATTTCGGTCGATTTCTCTGCCATGCCTTATGGGAAACCACCCCGCCGGGGGAATGCATTCCGGAGCGGTTGTACAAGCCAGTCGCGGAACAATTCGCCCAGGCGCTTCGATGGGAGGAGGCATGGTGGCGGATCCATATCCCCGGGAAGAAACGGTTTCCATGGGCGCGGGGTCCGGCGGAATACATGAAACGGGGATTGTCAAAACAGAACCGGAATTGAGGATGTCCGCATGCCGCGCCTTAACCTGAACCGCATCATCACGGACGGATTTTCGAATCCCGGCTCCATGTGGCGTTATCGGAAAGAATGGCCGGACGAGCCGGAGGTGCGGAAACAGTATCGCGAGGGGTTTCAATGCGGCGGTTGCGCCTTCTTCGCACCGCTGAACGAGGATTGGGGCATCTGCTGCAATCCAAAATCCCGGCACCGGTTGGAGACCGTCTTTGAACACTTCTCCTGCCCTCGGATTTGTAACGAGGGATGGGACGCGCACAGTTTTTATGAAAGCGATAAATAGGACATTCATCCACGGACAAAGGAGGGGAATCCGATGGTTACGATAGAAGATGCCCGCGCGCTATTGCAGAAGGAATACGATCGGATATGGGCCGGTTGGTATGCCGGGCAGGTTGGTGTCGTGCCGGCCACGCTGGTTGTGACCGAGGGGGATGCCGACGCCGGATACCGCCCCGAGGCGAACACCATTTTGATGCCTGTTGCGTCCGGCAACCTCGAAGACATTGACTGGCAGATGCGCGGCGAACGATATCCGCACAGTCCCGGGATGGGATGGTTTATTCATCAGATCGAACTGATTCATGAGATGTTGCATGAATATCAGCACAACGTCCTTTTCGCGGCGACTCCCGAGGGGATTGCCCTGGGCGTGGCGCACCAGGGCCGTTTCTTCGGTCCCGGTCACGACGAGCGTTTCTTCACCGCGATTGTGGAAAAGGCCGGGTTCTTTGGTTTGAGCGGGGAGGAGTTTGCCC
>JAZDJP010000002.1:0-4466 GCA_043803805.1 Planctomycetota bacterium | reverse complement strand
AGCCGGTTTCTGCCCCCGGCCGGGAATCTCGGCCGCCTCGCCTGTCCGAAAAACCTTCGCGCCCTCGGGCTGGTGACGCGCGCGTTCATCGGGGATTTCTGCGATCTCCACACGGAAATCGGCCCGCGCACGCCGGAGGACAATCTTGTATTTTTCGCATTTCGGTTCCGCTGCCCGGAGCCCATGCCGCTCCGGGCGCTCATCGGGTACGACGGGCCCGTCGTGACGTGGGTGAACGGGCGCCGGATTTTTCATGATCCGAAGGGGACGAACCCGGCGTTGCCGACGGACAAGGGGCGCGCGCCGTTCCGGGCCGCGACGGGAGAACACGAGATCATCGTGGCCCTCGGGACGAATCGCGGGGCGGCGTGGGGGGTCTTTCTGCGCCTGGAGCGGATGGACGTCCCCCGTCGGCTCCTCCGGGAGGGACCCGGCGGCTACCGGATGCCGGTCATTCTTGGCTGACACGGCGCGGCGTGACGACGGGTGCGCGGGCATCCGCGGACTTCATGATAGACGACGGCCCGAAGCCGCATATAATTGCCGCGAGATCGGGGCGTAGCTCAGCCTGGCTAGAGCGCGTGGTTTGGGACCACGAAGTCGCTGGTTCAAATCCAGTCGCCCCGACCATTCTTCAAAAAGGGCTGTTCGGCGAGAAAGTCGGATCTCTCCGACAACAACAAACGCGGCATCAACAAGACGGAATGGATTTGCATCGAGCGTCCCGTCTATGATGCCTGCATTGATTCGAACGAATACCGCGCTGGTCCCACGCCGTAGCATCATTTCGGGAAGCCCTCATCCACAACAATTCCGTCATTTCCTCGTCCACAAAAATACCGTCTGGGCATGGGCGCGCGATTTTGACCGGAAGGAAAACGTCGGCACGTTTTTCGGCAATATGCCCTGGAACCGCATCGCCGACGGCGTCCGATGGCTGGTGCATGAAATCCGCGCCATTTGTCCCGAACCCGAGTTCGGCACGCGATCCGTCGCCATCGCGCTTGTCCGGGAAGGCATCGCCATTTCGCGTTCGTCCGTCCGGAATATCCTGAAAGAGAAGAAGCCCAAACGCCCTCCGGAACCAATTCTCAATACGTTTCTGACCGACAGGAAACCCAACCCCATCTTGAATCCGACGTCCATCAACAAAACGTGGCATTTCGACCTGTGCACCCTGGAACTCGTCTTCCTTCGATTCTATATCGCAACCATCCTGGATGGATTTTCCCGAAAGATTCTCGCGCTCTCCGTCTATCGCGACGCACCCACCTCCAACCAGATGCTCCGGCTTCTCAAGAAAACCATCGCCGCCTTCGGTAAGCCGAAATTCCTCGTCACCGACCACGGCACGCAATTCTGCGGGCGGTTCCGGAAAACCGTGCGGCGAAAACTCGCCATCCGGCCCGTGCGGGGTCGTATCCGATTCGGATATTTCATGAACGGCAAGATTGAGCGGTTCTTCCGGTCGTTCCGGATATGGTCGCGTCTGCTCCTTTTCCCGCGAACCATGAAGGGTATTCAGAATCGGCTTGACGTCTATCGGGACTGGTACAACACGAAACGGGGCCTGTGGCTCCATGGCGGGAGGACGCCGGAGGATGTTTGGCAGGGGAAAGAATTCGCACCCCCCGTCGCTATCCGAGAGAGAGAGCCCATGAAGCCTGCCATCACAGTCAAAAGGCATCGGTTCCGGGGGGATCCGGGACTACCCGTTATCGAAATCCAGGTTGTCCGCGCTTCAAGCATCGCGGCTTGAGGCGCGTCGCTCTTTGACAATTCAACGGGAACCGGGGGAAACCGACGGGGATAGTGTGCCTACACGCTCCCGACAACACCCTTCCATTCCAAACCGTCACTGCCGGATGGGGCGGTTTTTAAAAAATCCGGGGTCCGATCACTTCTGGAGTTTCGTCACAGTCGGCTTGACCGCTACAGTTGTGCGGTTTTTGTTCAGGGGGGAAATTTCCCCGTCATGGATCCTTCGAACCAACAAATCCAAAATGTGTCACGGCAAGACCTGACCCTGGACTTCTTCGCCCCCGTCCCCTAGTCCAAAATGTGTCACGGACCTATGCATCACAGGTCGCCGGGCCGCTACTCCGGGCCGCTTCAACGTTCCCTGGTGGCCTCCAATTTATTGAAACATTCTTTAAGAAATGTCCCGTAGTCTTGCGGGTCTTCCCATTTCGCCCCCAATCGTCCCATTCTGATTTCAGTTTTTTCTTGTTCATTTTTTGTAACCCACCCGATACTAAATACTCCCGAAGTCAAATCCAATTCATATTTCTTATCGTGTGGATTCCAATAACTCTGCAGGGCAAGAAAATACACTCCATTTAACCTGAAATCATGTGGGGACTGTGTATTTGCCAAAGTAAGAGAAGATGGCTCCGCATCTCCTCCCTTGTCTGGATAATGAACACAACAACACCCAACAACAACAGGAAAAGTTTCTCCTATGTGAACCTTTCCTTTTAAGATCTTTCCAACTCTAATGGTTGCATAGTATGTTCTGGATTTGGATTCGTTGTCGTCCAGTTTTTCAATCACGTTTAAACCAATCACTCGTCCAATGACAACAACGTCTGAATTATTCAAATCATCTTTTGATCGTTCCAGATTCCACTCAGCAGGCAGATAAGCAAACAGCCCTGCGGTTCCAGACATTAACAATATAGACACAATCCAAATTGTTCGCATAAATGCCTCGCAAGAATGGGGTCAGGTCTTGAAATATCACTTTTCCTTCCTCTCCAATACTCAATGGCCGAGCCATGGCGGCATCTTATCCACAAAATACGTTTTCACAAGACATGACCCTAATGTTGTTTTGTGTAACTAACCACGGATGTCCACCAGCGACATGCCGATGAACATGAGGTACAATAGGGGAATGGGTTTTTCCGGTTGTTTCATCGTCATTTTCTTTTTCGGCGCGGCCGCGCAGGGGATGGGGAGGATTCTGCCCCGGTTCGGCGGATGGGCGCTGGCGCATCCGGCGTGGGCGGGGCTGACGTTGTTTCTGGCCGGTGTGCCGGCGGTGTTGGCGCTCTGGGTGAAACGGGAAGTTGTGTTCCGTGTTCTTGCGTCTTTGCCGTTCGCGGTGACGCTCCTTTCGGTGATTCTCGCGGCAACGGCACTCGGGACGTTTGTGCCCCAAGGACTTTCTCCTGAAGAATGTCGAAGATTTTATGGTGGTGGGGCGATCGTGGAACGGTGGTTTTCGCTCAATGATGTGTTTTATTCGCCGTGGTACACGGGATTTCTGGGGCTCTTGGCGGCCAGTCTGGTCGTCGTGCCGGTCCGGAACCGCGCTTGGCGGCCGGCTCTCTGGGGGCATGGGTTGGCGCATCTTGGGATGGCGGCGGTGCTTCTCGGCGGCGCCATCGGAGGAGGGTTCGGATTCCGGGGGCGTCTTGACATCCGCGAGGGCGAGGCGGTGTCGGTCGTTCCTGAAACGTGTCGCAGCGGGAAAACCGGCCGCGCCGTGCCGCTCGGGTTCTCCATCGTTCTCCGGAAATTCGAAGTCGAACGCAGACCCCCGGAATACCGCTTTTATGTCTACCGCCGGCAGGGGGACGATTGGCGGGTGGCGAAGGCCTTCCCGGTGAAGAAGGCATCGTCCTGGCAGGCTGTCGGGGGCGGGTTTGAATTTCGTCTCGCGCGGATGTACCCGGACTTTGCGCCGGAGACGCGTCTGGCGGAGGCGGCGCCGCCCCGGGGCCGGCCGGGTGTTGAGATCGAGGCCGGAGGAATTCACCGGGCGTTTCTCGATGGGGATGGGGGATGGCAATCGGTTCACGCCGGCGGAAAGAACGTTCTTTTCCGGATCATGCCCGACGCTCCCGGCCCGGCGGATATCGAGGGATTCCGGAAGGGATTTCCCGAGCGGCATGAATTGGTTTTCACGGGAGACGGCGGGACGGAGGAGATCCTTCACGTCCGGCCGGGCGGGGAATTCGCCGCCGGCGGCTGGAAGGGGAAAGTGGTCGAATTCCTGCCGGATTTCGTCATGGATCCGATGACGAAGAAGACATTCTCGCGGTCCGATCAACCGAATAATCCGGCGGTTTGGATCGCGATGACCCTGGCGACGGGCGGCGCGGAGGTCCGGCGATGGTGTTTCGCGCGGATGCCGGAATACCACGAGGCCCACGGTCACGGGGAGGATGTGTCATTCCCGCGCCTCGCCTATCGTTACCATCCCGCCGTCCCGCCGATCGCGGACGGCGGCGTCGTGGTAATGCAGACATTGTCGGTGCTCGAAATCCGCGCCGGCGCGGTCGCCGCGACACGTTCCCTCGCGGCCGAGTCGGGGGATATGCCCGGTTTCCCCGGCGTCCGATACCGGATATTCCCGTTCGCCGGGAAAACGGAGGTTCCCGCGACACGCTCCGGCGACATGAGGCATCCCGCGGCGGAAATCGAGGTGCGCCGCAACGGCGAAACGCGGATTTTCCCGA
>JAZDJP010000001.1:0-6231 GCA_043803805.1 Planctomycetota bacterium | reverse complement strand
GGGCCCAACGGCGCCGGGAAAACCACGACCATGCGGATGCTGACGGGATTCATCCCGCCCACGTCGGGAACCGCTTCAATCGCCGGGCATGACGTGTTCGCCGAGTCTCTGGCCGTGCGCCGCGACATCGGCTACCTTCCCGAGAACGTCCCGATGTACCCGGAGATGCGCGTCGAGGAATACCTGAAATTCCGCGCGAAACTGAAGGGCGTGCCCCGGCGCGACCGGGCCCGGAACATCGCGGAGAGCCTCGAGTCCTGCAACATCGCCGACGTCCGCCACCGCATCATCGGCCAGCTCTCCAAGGGGTACCGCCAGAGGGTGGGCCTGGCGGACACCCTCGTCCACGACCCGAAGATTCTCATCCTCGACGAGCCCACCATCGGGCTCGACCCGAACCAGATCCGTCAGATCCGCGCCCTCATCAAGGAGATCGGGAAGACCCGCACGGTTCTGCTCTCGACGCACATCCTGCCCGAGGTGGAGATGGTCTGCGGACGGGTGATTATTATCAACAAGGGCCGGATCGTCGCGATGGACACCCCGGACAATCTCATGCGACGGCTGAAGGGCGGGACGGCGCTGAAACTGGAGGTGAAGGGGCCCGCGGCCTCGGTGAAGGAAATCCTGGAGGGCATCCCCGGCATCAAGCGGGTGACGGTCCGCGGCGACGCCGTCACGGCCCGTTTCGCCGTCGAGACGGATGGCGTGACGGACGTCCGCGAAGAGGTCTTCCGGAGACTCGCGCGGAATGACTGGCCGCTCCTAGAGATGTCGCCGGAGGGGATGAGCCTGGAAGATATTTTCGTGCAGATCACGACGGAGGAAAAATAGTCAGCGCGTCGGGGACTCGGAGGTGTTGACTCCAGACTCGCTGACTCGCCGACTCGCCGACTCGCAAGACTGTACTGACAGGGAGGTTGCCATGAGAAATGTTTTGCCCATCTGCCGCCGGGAGTTCAGCACGTACTTCCTCTCGCCGCTGGGGTACATCGTCCTGACGATATTCCTGGCGGTATCGGGGGTGTTTTTCCTCATCAACACCAACTACGCGCTGCAGTACGATCTGGACATTTCCATGAAGAACACGTTCGGGGTGGTGGCGATCATCATGCTGTTCGCCTCGCCGCTGGTGAGCATGCGGCTCCTGGCCGAGGAGAAGCGTTCCGGGACCATCGAACCCCTCATGACCGCCCCGGTCACCGACAGCGAGGTGGTGATCGGCAAGTATCTCGCGGCGCTCGGATTCCACGCGTTCCTGCTCCTGCCCACGCTGGTCTACGTCTGGATCCTCGGCCAGATCGGCGGGCCGGACCCCGGCCCCATCAAGACGGGCTACGCGGGCCTCATGTGCCTCTCGGCGTACTTCCTCGCCATCGGGATGTTCGCGTCGTCGCTCACGCGGAACCAGATCGTGGCGGCCATCCTGGCCTTCGTCGTGCTTCTGGTGATGTGGATCACGGGCGAGGTGGCCTCCGGGATGATGAAGGAGGGGTCGATCCTGCGGCAGGTGCTGGAGTACGCAGGGACGTCCGAACACTTCAACTCCTTCGTCGAGGGGGTGATTGACACCAAGGACGTCGTCTACTTCGCCAGCGTTTCCGTGTTCTTTCTGTTCCTGACGACGAAGGTGGTGGAGGCGAGGAAGTGGAAGTAGTCCGTGGATCGTGGTTCGTGGATCGCGAGTCGCAGAATTAACGAGGTGAAGACATGACTAACGGTACATCAAAACTGGTGATGGTCGGCAGGGCGCTTCTCGCCTTCGGGGTCGCCACACTCCTGGCCGCGGCGGTCCTCGGAACGTTCCAGGGCTGGGCCCACAAGGCCTGCTGGGTCACGGCCGCGGGCGGCGGGGCCGCCGTTCTCCTTTCCGTCGTCATCGCCCCGCAGTGGTACCTGTCTCTGGTCGTGTCCCGGCAGGCCCGGTACGGCACGAACGTCGCCATCATGGTCGTCGCGGGTATGGCGCTTCTGGTCATGGCCAGTTACGTCAACATGCGGCATTACGTCCGGAAGGATTACACGGCCACGGGGCAGTTCTCGCTTTCCGTACGGGGGCGGGACGTCCTCCAGAACCTGAAGGAGGAAGTGAAGATCACCGCCATCTTCCGGCTCGGCGGCCGGCTTGCGGATCCGGACGCCCGGTTCATCTACGACCGTTTTCAGAAACTCCTCGTGGAAATCAAGACGGTGACGTCGCTCGTCAAGGTGGCGGACCTCGATCCGGACCGGGATCGCAACGAGATCGAAGCGCTCGTGCGGCGGCTCAACATCGTCACGGGCGAGCAACGCGCCCTTATCAATTCCCTCGTCGTGGAGTACAAGGGGCGCTACAAGCATGTCCCGTACACCGACATGAAGGAAATGGCCATGAACCCCTACCAACGGGAGCCCGGCCCGCCCAAATTCAAGGGCGAGCAGGCGATCGTCGGCGCCATCCTCTTCCTCCAGGAGGAAAAGAAACGCATCATCTACTACACCGCCGGGCAGGGAGAGGGGAGTCTCGACGATACCGATGAGGAGCAGGGATTCTCGGAACTCGGAAAATTCCTCCGACAGCAGAACTTCGAGATCAAGAAATGGAATGCCGTGACGGAACGGTCGGCGCCGAAGGATTGCGACGTCCTCATGGTGCTGAACCCCGTCAAGGCCTTCCCGGGGCCGGTGGTGGACGCCGTGAGCGCCTACATGGACGCCGGGGGCCGGGTCCTGACCCTGATGTCTGTCACCGCGGATTCCAACGGATCGAACCTGAAGGGGCTTTTTGAAAAATGGGGCATCGCCCTGAACGAGGACCGTCTGGCGGTCGTGAGCGGCATGGACATGCTGGGACGGAAGGTACTGACCAGCAATTTCGGCCTGCCGCAACTGGAGAATCATGACATCACCCGCAAGATGCAGGACGTCTCCGTCAGTTTCTTCTTCCCCTGCGTGGTGGCGCCTCTGGAAAAGGCCCCGGAGGACGTCACGGTGCGCGCCCTGGCCAAGACGCCGGCCGAGGTCGAGGCCTGGGGGGAGTCGAATCTCCAGGACCTGAAGAACGTCCGCTTCAACGAAGGACAGGACATCAAGGGGCCTCTGACGCTCGCCGTCACCGCGGAGCGGGCCTCCACGGGGGAACAGAAGGGCGGACGTCTGGTGGTGGTGGGCGACGGGAACTTTGTTTCGAACCGGGCCAGCCGCGCCGCGCCGGCCGGGAACTGGGATCTGGTGCTGAATTCGGCCCACTGGCTCACGGAGCGCAAGGAACTCATCTCCATCGCCGCGAAGGAGATTGACTGGCGCAAGCCCAACCTCACCCCGGAGGAGAAAGTGGTCTGGTCCAAGATGACGGCGTGGATCGCGCTCGGGGCGTTGCCCCTGCTGGCGCTGGCGCTGGGGGGGGCGGTGTGGTTTGTGCGGAGAAAATAAATAATGGGTCGGCGAGTCAGCGAGTCGGGGAGTCGCTGAGTCTGGAAATCGAGTCGGTCAACAGCAATCGTTTGATGTGAGGTTCGTCCCATGAAAGTCCGCAATACGCTACTCCTGCTGGCGGTCGCCATCGGGTTCTTCGCCTACGTCTGGCTCGTGGAGCGCAAGCGCGAGCCGGCCGAGAAGACCAAGGAACGCAATGAGAAGGTCTTCCCCGACTTCAAGGAGGAGGAGGTCGAGTCCCTCGAGGTGATCAATTCCACGGGGACATTCGCGTTCGTCCGCGAGGACAAGGCGTGGAAACTCGTCAAGCCCATCGCCGCCGACGCGGATTCGGGCATCGTGGGAGGCGTCCTTTCCGAGCTCAACTACATGCGGCGGACCACCGCGATCGAGCCGGCCCCGGGCAAGTCCCTCGTCGCCGCGGACTTCGGCCTCGACGCGCCCCAGACGTCCATCGCGTTCCGCCAGAAGGGCCAGCCCGTCCGGAAACTCCTGGTCGGGAAGAAGGACGTCACCAACGACAACGTGTACGTCCGCGTCGAGGGACAGCCGGACATCCTGGTCGTCTCGCAATACCTCGTGTCGCGCGTGGACAAACCCCTGAACGAATTCCGCGACAAGAAGGTCGTGGCCCTGGACAAGGAGAAGGTGGACAAGGTGGAAATCGCCGGGGCCGGGAAGGTCCCGGTGACGCTCGTGAAGGAAGGCGACCGCTGGACGATCACCGCGCCGGCGCCGGATTTCGCGGACGCCCAGAAGGTGACCGACCTGCTGGGAGCGCTCCAGGATCTCCGCGCGGAGGAATTCGCGGAGGGCCCGGCGGCCGAAACGCTCGAAAAACGCGGACTCAAAGCCCCGTCGCTCCAGGTGACCGCCTGGGTCAAGGACGCGGCGAAACAGATTCTCGTGGGCGGCGCCGTCCCCGACCAGAAGGAGCGCCTGTACGCCCTCCGGGGCGGCGGGGACACCGTGGTGGTGGTGGCGAAGGGCAACGTGGAGAAACTGGACAAGGGCGTCGCGGACCTGCGCGCAAGGAAGATTCTGCCCTGCAAGGGCGATGACGTTCAGAAGATGGAGATCGCCAAGGGCGCCTCGCGGATCGTCTTCGAGAAGACGGGGGAGGACTGGAAGATGACCAAACCCGAAGGCGTCGACGTGGAAAAGGATGCCGTGAAAGGCCTCTTTGATGCGTTGATCGCGCTCGACGCGGCGGAGACGGCGGAGGAAGCCCCCTCGACGGCGGCGCTGGCGAAGTTCGGGCTGGCCGCGCCCGCGGTGACGCTCACGCTGACCGTCCGGGACGTCAAGGAGCCTCTCGAGATCAGCCTCGGACGGCCGGATTCCTCCGGCAAGTACGTCTACCTCCGGCGGAGCCGGTCCGCGCCGGTGTTCGCCGTGAGTTTTGAATTTCTCCGCACCGCCGCCCAGGATGCCCTGGCCTACCGGAACCGTAGCGTGGTGAAGGCGGACAAGACTCTCGCGCTGAAACTCCGCGTCGAACGGGAGGACGGAAAATTCCTCCTCTCCCGGCCCGACGAGAAGCGGGACGATCTCTGGGAGATGGTGGAGCCCGTCGCGGCCACGGCCGGGAACGACGCGATCCAGGGGATCCTCGGGGAATTCGCCGACCTCCGGGTGAAGCGTTACGTGGCGGAGGGGATTGGAGAACTCAAAAAATACGGCCTCGACAAACCGGCCCTCACCGCCACGCTCACACTCAAGGGCGCGAAGGAGGGGGAATCCAAAACGGAAAAACTGCTTCTGGGCGGGAAGGACGGGGATGACGTCTTCGGCCTCGTGGAAGGGAAACCCCTTGTCTTCACGCTCACCGGCGCCCAGGCGGCGAAATTCCGGGAGGAACTCCGTTCGCGCGTGATTTTCTCCTTTTCCGACAAGGACGCCCGGTCGCTCCGGCTCGCCGCGGGCCCGGACGAGATCGTGATCGTGAAGGAGGGCATGGACTGGCGGATGACGAAACCCCGGGACGCCCTGGCGAAGGTCGAGGCCGTGAAGGATTACCTGAATATCGTGAGCGACCTCCAGTGCCGCGCCTTCGCCGCCCACAAGGTCGCCGAAAAGGACCTCAAGGGCTTCGGCCTGGACGCGCCGCGTCTGGTGATCGCGGTGGACGTGGCCGGCATTCCGCGGAAACTGTCCATCGGCGGGAAGACCGCCGGGGGTGATGTCTACGCCCGGACGAACGAGCTCCCGGCGGTGTTCCTCCTGCCGGGGGACGTCGCGGCGCGCCTCTTGAAAAAAGCGGATGACTTCCTGCCGCCGGTCCCGGCGGCCGGGGAGAAACCGGCGGAGACACCCGTGAAGGCGGACGCGGCCGTGCCCGCGCCTCCGGAGAAACCGGAGGCCGCGAAACCCGCACCAACGGAGACGAAGCCGAAACCCTCCGGCCCGTCCTCCCGGCGCCGGTAGCACAGCACTCCCGTCTCCCGGTAGAGCGAGGCGGTTTTCATCCGTACTTCACACTCCATACTCAGCACTCAGAACTCAGAACTATGTGTTTGGCGCTCAGCACTTCGGGATGCCATCACCTTCGCCACGACCTCCCCCGCCGGCACCGCGACGCGATCCCGCTCCCCGCGCTTCTTGATCTCCACCGTCCCCGCCTTCATGCCCTTCTCCCCCACCGTGACCTGGAGCGGGACGCCGATGAGATCCGCGTCCTTGAATTTGACGCCGGCGCGGAGGTCGCGATCGTCCATCAATACATCCAGCCCCCCGGCGGTGAGTTCGTTGTAGATTTTCTCCGCCGCGGCGACGAGTCCCGGCTCCTTCATGTTGGTCGGGACAACGAGCACCTCA